>CADCHG010000005.1 GCA_902801155.1 uncultured Prevotellaceae bacterium
AAGGCGCGACTGAATTTTTGTCTACTCATAATTCTTAAATGATATTAAAATTTTAACATTTAAGCCTTTATGGGAGTCAACCTATTTCAGTACAAGACAACATTCGGGATTTGCCCAGGTTACAAGTCCGTTTCACCTCCGTTACAAGTCCGTTGTAAATCCGTTCTAAATCCGTTCGCTATGTTCGGAGATATCTTGGATGCTTCACCGGGGGATACGTCTTGCTACTTGCCTTGTTAAGGCTGGAGCTTTTTGGTACACATGGTACACATAGTACACATATTTTTTACAGACACCCTATCGGTGTAAAAGAAAGGGAACGAATAACTTGAATAACTAAAACACGATGGCACCTGTGAGGGCAATATGCTCGGTACTTGCAGAAGGGAATATGGCTATGGCTGTATTCCCTTTGTCGTTATCATCCTTTTCCTTCTTGGTTGTAAGCCTCTGCCAAACAGGGAGCATGAGATACGCAGCCTCACTCGACAGAATGCCTATAGCCGCACCGGCAAGAACATCATGCACATAATGTTTTCTATGCGTTACCCTGAGCGTGGCTGTAGTAGCTGCAACTGCATAGGCAGAGATACCAATCCAAGGCGAAACATCCTTATACTCGTGCATCACCAAATTAGCGCCACAGAAAGCCTTTGCACTATGACCGGACGGGAAAGCCTTATCGTCGGAGTCATCAGGACGCCATTCATGTACGGTCATTTTCAAGCCTCCTGCTATGCCATAAGTCATGCCCCATGCAGCAACCGTTACAAACAACCTGTCTTTCAAACTATGTGCCGGCTGTGCTCCACAAGGTTCCAAAGCGAAATTCATCGCAGTAGGTACATATTGCAGATAATCCTCCACCTGTGCATGCGCACAAGCAGAGGATACCACCATAAACATAGAAACAAATAGTTCCTTTATCATTAAAACAAACTAAAAATTATAAATTCTATTGGAATTGGCACGACTTAGAATCTGCCACCGCCGCCGAAGCCGCCGCCACCGAAGCCACCACGAGGCATACCGCCACCGAAGCCGCCACCAGGAGCACCACCGCGACCACCACGGCCACCGCCACCAAATCCACCAGGAGGAGGACCAGGCATACCGCCAGGGCCACCGAAGCCACCACGACCACCACGTGAATTCTTACCACCAAAGGCATTGAAGCGATAGATAACGTGGAGCATTGCATAGCTGTTGATACCGTTAGACCAAGAATCGGTATAACCACTTGCAGAAACAGAGTTGGTGAAGCTGCTCTTCTGGTTCAGTACATCATAGAACTGCAATGAAACTGTAAGAGGCTTACCCTTGAGGAAACTCTGTGAGAACTGCATGTTCCAGATAAACTCATTTGTGTTTGCATCACCAGAAAATCCTCTACGTGAAGACATGTGAGCACTTGTAGAGAATGCTGTACCCCAAGGTGCTGTTGCTGTAATATCAGTACCATACTGGTAATCCCATGTCTTTCTGTCCTGATTTGGCTGGAGCTTGTTCTTGTTGATTGTATAGTTCACGTTACCGTTAAGTTCAACCTCAAGCCAACTGTTACGATAGCTGATACCAAGATTCTCACCAAGTGATGTACTACGAGTATAGTTCTTCTGTATATCATCTGGAGTACCTGGCTTTGCAAGGTTCACGTAGTTCACGCTGTTGTTATAGCGGATATTAGTGAAGCTGTTAAAGTTCCAAACACCCATTGTATCAATAGCAGCATTATACATAATGGCACTCATGATATTCCAGTCACCATTGATGTTCATTGGCTTTGTTGTCTGTACACCCGTCTTCTCATCGCGTGTCACCATATTTGATACGCTGTTGCGAGTATTATTATAGTTTACAAATGCCATTACACTACTGAAGTGGCTCTGTATATAGTTATTGTAACGAAGTTGCGCACTCTGTGTGAAAGAAGGCTTCAACTCAGGATTACCAATCCTGATTCTCATAGGATTACTATCATCAGTTATTGGTAACATATCATCCATATCTGGCTGACTGGTTCTTGCACGATAGTTAAGACGGAGAGTCTTTCTTCTATTGAACTTATAATTGAAATCAAGAGTAGGAGTGAAATTGCTCACACTACGCTCAACATCAAAGTTCTTTCCCATCTTATATGACAGAAGGTGCTGAGTCTGTGGTTGGAATAGCACACCAAGGTTGAGGTTGTAATTGTTTGTAGTGCGACGCCATGTCAACTCAATTTCATGTAAATAGTTCTTACGCTCTGAGCTACGGCTCTGAATAGAGTCATAATAATGAGACAAAGGATTTAAACTTGTGTAAGGATCCAGGAAATCATCAAAACAATTATATCTCAGTTCTATTTTCCTTCCAGATGGATCGTATCCAAATGAACTGTCGCTAAAGTCATATGTACTCTGATTATTGTCGCTGTAGGTGTACCTGTACATATACCTCAGCACGAGGAAAGAGTAGTGTGACAAACGTTCTGTATAAGAAGCAGAAACCTGATAGTTATGGCTGTTTGTCGGATTAGTTTTATAGCGGTTAGTGAGTCGCAAAGAGTCAGAACCATCGTAAGCTTTCTCTTTATAAAGGAAATCGTTTTGTGCGCTAAGTGACTCATTATCACGATCATTCTTACCATATCTGCCCTGAATGGTAATGCTATTGCCGCGGCTTGAAAGTTTACGGCTTAAAGTAGCATTCACATTAAACTGCAAAGAATTATTGTTGCCAAGGTTCCTATTTGAACTTTGGTTAACAAAGTCTTCTGGATGCGACTTATACAAACTTTCCATTATCTTCTGATCAAAGAGGTCTGCATTCGCATCATAAGAGTAAGGATCCTTTGAGAATTCCGCGCCATCACTCTCTGAATGTGAATCCCCATTAGAGAAGGAAAGACTTGGACGCACCTGAATAGTAGTCATAGTATCAGGATGCCACTCCAAACGACCGCCGAAGTTGAAGTTGTCGTTACGGTTCTGTGAAGTTGACATATTGATATTATATGATGGAGTTTTGTTCAAAGTGTTCCAAGAATAGGTTTTTGAAACATTATCACCATCACTATGATTCCAACGGCCATTGAGGTCGAAGATAATCTTATTCGTTATCTCGTAGTTGTAGTTAAGGGCAACCATCTTATTAGCCTGAAGGCCATTGCCTGCACCGCCACGACCACCACGGCCACCGAAGCCACGGTCGTTAGTGTTATTTGCATTACCCATTATCATGAGACGGTCGTTGTCCTTCATTATACCAGCCATAACACGTCCTGCATAACGGTCATGAGTACCTGCAGCAAGGTCTGCATTGCCAAGGAAACCCTTGTTCATACCAGGCTTGATACCGAAGTCAAGAATCATATTTTCCTCACCGTCATCTACACCAGTCATACGAGCCATATCCGATTTCTCGTCATACGCCCTTACCTTTTCAATAATAGATGTAGGGAGGTTCTTCAGAGCCGTCTGGCTATCACCATTCATGAACTCCTTACCGTCAACCTTGATTCGCGTCACCTGCTTACCATTGATGGTAATCTTACCGTCTTCGCCAACCTGAGCACCAGGCAGACGCTTCACGAGCTCTTCAACAACAGAGCCCTCTGGAGTACGATAAGCAGCTGCATTATATATAAAGGTATCCTCTTTCACGACAAGTTTCTGAGCCATACCCTTAGCTACGACTTCCTTCAACATTACGGCATCGGTAGCCATATTGATCTTTCCGAGAGCAACGTCCTTGCCTTCAGCCATGGTAATGTTACGATACACATTACTATAACCGATGTTGGTCATTCTCAGAATGTACTTTCCATCTTCTGGAACCGTGATCTTGAAAGAGCCATCCTCTGCCGATGCAGCTCCCGCAACATACGAAGAGTCAGTCTTCAGCAACTGAACAGTCGTCTGCATAAGAGGCTCCTTTGTCTCTTTGTCATAAATTGTACCGCTTACGACACGGTTTTGAGCCATTGCCCCATAGCAAACGAACAGCAACGAAGCAAATGCGATAAGTCTTTGTTTCATATTATGATTTTTATTATGATCTTTCTTTTTTAAACGAAGTTTTCCAAGTGCTAGATATGAATTGTCTATCTTCTTTACTCTTTACACTATCTACTTTACCTTTTCAATAATAGTAGTTCATAGTTTTCGAGTATGACAAATATGCATATCTCTATTTCTGCACTTTTCGTACTTCCCAACTTTTGAACCGATTCAACTAATATACGAGAATATTGATAAAAAGTTTAACGCATTTTGAACTTTTTTTTGCGTTTTACCGAAAATATATGTAACTTTGCACCAGAATTCTAAAAAATGCTAAAGACAAACGGCTAATGAACAAAGACGAATGCCAGAAGACCTTCGACTTTTGCCCTTAATCTTTTGGCAAATAATAACAATTCTAAAAAATGAATCAAAGAGTTATCATATCACAGAATCTCGAAGCCGAACTTGCTTCCGCCATAGCTGACTGCGAGCACGATCGCATCTTCGTCCTTACCGACACCACCACCGTAGAGAAGTGCTGGCCTGTAATCAGCAGCTACGAGTGTCTCTCCGGGGCACAGATGATAACAATCGGTGCTACAGATATGGAGAAGACGCTGGAATCAACAGCCCATGTATGGGAGGGATTGCAGAAGGGCGGGGCTACACGCCACTCATTGCTCATAAACCTTGGCGGTGGTATGATAACTGACCTTGGCGGCTTCGCTGCAAGCACATTCAAGCGCGGCATCAACTTCATAAACATACCTACCACTCTGTTATCTATGGTAGATGCTTCGGTAGGCGGAAAGACCGGCATCAACTTCGGAGGACTGAAGAATGAGATTGGTGTGTTCAATGATTCTAAATATGTGATACTCTGCACAGAGTTCCTCAAGACTCTTGACCACGAGAATATAGCATCAGGCTATGCAGAGATGCTGAAACACGGCCTCATATTGCGTAAGGCATTCCCTGTTTCAGAGGCAACGAAAGCCGACTATACTGCCATGTGGGCTGAACTTATCAACTTCGACCTCATGAACCCAGACCTCAAGCAACTGCAGAGAATGGTGGCTGAGAGCGTTCAGGTGAAGGAGCGCATAGTGGAGGAAGACCCGCACGAGCATGGCATCCGCAAGGCTCTCAACCTCGGCCACACCGCAGGCCATGCTTTTGAGTCATGGGCAATGATGCACAAGCCAGTACTGCACGGTTATGCCGTTGCATGGGGTATAATCCCGGAACTTTACCTTGCCGTAAAGAAGGTGGGCTTCCCTACACAGATAATGCGTCAGACGGTACAATTCATCCGTGAGAACTACGGCGTACTGCCAATAACCTGCGATGACTACCCTACCCTTCTCGAACTCATGTCACACGACAAGAAGAATATTGCAGGCGTTATCAACTTCACCCTACTCGGAGGCATCGGTGATATCCGTATCAACCAGACAGCCACAAAAGACGAGATAGAGGAAGCGCTTGATTTCTTCCGTGAAGGATAATTAAACATACGCCTTTGCATCCTGCCAACTGGTAGGGTGCAAAGGCGTAACCAATTTTTACAAAGACAATTTTTCACATTGTAATATAAATAAAAAATATGTCACCCTTATTAATTCTGAAACTTGTCGGTTCACTTGCCCTACTGATGTATGGTATGAAGTCAATGAGTGAATCATTACAGAAAATGGCTGGTTCACAGCTGCGTCACGTACTTCAGGCAATGACCAAGAACCGATTCACGGGCATGCTGACAGGTGCTTTCGTAACGGCATCTGTACAATCCTCTACAGCCACAACGGTCATGACCGTGAGCTTCGTTAATGCAGGTCTGCTAACGCTTGCACAGGCTATCTCCATCATTATGGGTGCCAATATCGGTACCACATTCACAGCATGGATCATGTCTGCGGGTTTCTCGTTCAACATCACCGACTTCGTGTGGCCGGCATTCTTCATTGCCATTATCCTTATATATAGTAAGAGGCGCAAGTCCGTAGGTGATTTCCTGTTCGGCGTCAGCTTTCTCCTGCTCGGTCTTGGCACTTTGAAGGCTACGGGAACAGACATGCACTTGGAGGAAATCCCTGCCGTGATACATTTCTTCGAGTCATTTGAGGACAACTATTTCTCATACATCATCTTCCTCATCATAGGTGGCATAATGACCGTATGCGTGCAGTCATCTGCAGCAGTAATGGCTATAACAATGGCATTATGTTCAACAGGTGTTATGCCTATCTACCTTGGCATAGCACTCGTTATGGGTGAAAATATCGGAACTACCGTTACATCAAACGTAGCAGCACTCACAGCCAACATACAGGCTCGAAGAGCAGCCTTCGCCCACATGTTCTTCAACATATTCGGCGTTCTCTGGGCACTCTGCATCTTCCGTATATTCATCAACTTCGTCTGCGGCATTGTAGGCTTCCCTACCGAGGGTGCCACAGCAGCTGATGCAAAGCTTCTTCCTACCGTACTGGCAACGTTCCACACCACGTTCAACGTAATCAACACAGCTATCCTCATATGGTTCATACCTTATATTGAGCAGATTGTATGCCGTGTAATTACAAAGACCAAGGGCAAGGACGACGAGGAAGAGTTCAGACTTCGCTTCATCAGTTCTGGCTTCATGCAGACTCCTGAGCTCTCTGTGCTTGAGGCAGAGAAGGAAATACGCTCATTCTCTTCACACACACAGAAGATGTTCCATCTCGTATGGGAGCTTCTGTCAGAGAAGAACAAGACCGACTTCGTGAAGAAATACTCACGTATTGAGAAGTACGAGGCTATTACCGACAACATCGAACTTGAGATTGGTCACTATCTTAACGAGGTTTCTTCAGAACGCCTTTCTGATGCTACCAAGGCAAAGATTCGCGCTATGCTCCGTGAGATATCTGAGATTGAGTCTATCGGCGATTCTTGTTACAACATTGCGCGCTCACTCAACCGTAAGATTTCAGGCAAGGAAGACTTCACAGAGGAGCAGTACAGCCATATCACACAGATGATGGGACTTGCAGATCAGTCTCTTACTGAGATGAACACCCTCATGACCGGCTATCGCGAGACACTTGATATCAATAAGGTATTCAACATTGAGACTGAGATCAACAACTTCCGTAACCAGCTCAAGAGTCAGAATATCACAGATATCGACGAACAGAAATACACCTATGCCATCGGCACTATCTACATGGATATCATCTCTGAGTGCGAGAAACTTGGTGACTATGTGGTTAACGTGGCAGAGGCTCGAATGGGCATAAGACAGAGACCACAGAATACAAAGAATAGGCAATAGGCCCCCTCCATCCCCCCGAGGGGGGAGTCTTTAATATAGTAATGCCGCTCATAGGTTCCAATATGGATTTCCTATGAGCGGCAACCTTTTTGTAAAATATGATTTGCCCCTGTGATTAGAAATACTATCTAACAAGCTCCCCCCTCGGGGGGATGGAGGGGGCCTTTACTTTCCCAATAACTTATTAGCTGCGTTGCCAATAGCAGTATTAGCCTTGTTGGCAGCATCATTTACCTTGTCAGCAGCCTTGTTAGCAGCATCATTTACCTTTGTCTCAGCCTTTGCCTTGGTCTCATTCACCTTAGTCTCAGCAGCAGACTTTGCATTGTTTGCAGCATTTGTAGCAGCAGCCTCAGCTGTATTCTTTGCAGCATCACCAACAGTCTTGGCATCAGCCTTTACGGCAGCAACAGCATCCTCAGCAGTAGCCTCAGCACTTGTTGGAAGGTTCTTGATACCGTCAATGAGAGAAACGACTGTTGCGCTACTTGCAGCAGACTTGAGAGACTCAGAGTTATTGCTTATGAACTCCTGAATCTTGAGGGCATACTTCTTAGCCTCCTCAACCTTGCCTTCCTCTACGAGCTTGGCATATTCTTCCTTAACCTTTGTAAGAGTAGCCTCAATCTTTGAAGCATCCTTAGTCTCAGCACCGAGAGCCTCTTCAAGAGCTGTGGTAACTTCTGTTGCCTCATTCTCGCCAACAGCAACAGCTACTGTATCTTCTTTAACCTCATCATTTGAAGCAGCCTTGTTGCCGCAGCTTGCGAGCGCGAAAGCTACGCAAGCGAAAAGAAATACCTTTTTCATTTTGCTTAGATTTAATAATTTCTTGTTTACGTTTAAGTTTATATTAGCGGAAACCGCCATTTAGCTTTTATGAGCGACAAAGGTAATAATCTTTTTCAATATAGCAAAAATTATCACATTTTTTAACCATTTAGCCTCTCATTTCTCCCATTACAAATAGGACATACAATGGAATTTGCCTTTTCTCTTGGTGATATGAGAAAAATATCTTACCTTTGCAGAGTCGAAAAAAACATAGTTATGAAAACATTAAAAATCTACTCTATATTAATGATGACGGCAATTCTGCTGACATCAACAAGTTGTGTAAGCGAAAAACTTGAACCAACTCCTTGCCCAAACACTCCGATTGCATCAACATCGTTCAAAGCATCAACCCAAATGGCATTCCCTCTTTTGGCAAAAGTCGATTCATTTGCCAAGCCAAACGAGAATATCTGCATCTCACCAATCAGTTTATCGGAAGCATTGGCAATGATTGCTAATGGAGCTAACGGCAATACTCTGAGACAGATAACTAATGTTGTTGGCACACCTGACGAAAGCATAGAAAAGGTGAGTGAGGTGTTTGGCACACTCAATAAATACCTTGCCACAGCCGATGAATCTTCTTCTGTCACTTTAGCAAATTCTATTTGGATTGACGAAAGCATCAAGGTAAAGGATGACTTTACAGATAAAAACAAAGAACTGCTAAGTGCAGAAACCATTAATCAGGAATTAGCATCCTATGAAACAAAGAACAACATTAATTCCTGGTGCGAACAAAAAACTAATGGCAATATCAAAGAGTTTCTAAAAGAACCTCTTTCCGAAAATGATGATATTGTGCTTATTAACACTTTGCACTTTAAAGCAAGATGGAAAGATGAATTTAGCAAAAAGAAAACGAAAGAAGCCGATTTTACGAATTATGACGGATCTAAATCTAAGGTCATGATGATGAACATGTGTTTGGAAGGCCTTGCTTGCCCAGGCAAAAAGATGGATATGGCAATATTCCCTTATAGTAATGGGACTTTCTGCATGGAAGTTTTCCTGCCACATGAAGGAGAAAACCTTGATAGTTGCCTTGCCAATTTTACTGCCGAGAATGTAGAAAAAATGGAAAAATGGGCAACCGAATTTGACGAAGTAAATGTAAGTATGCCTCGTATGGAACTAAAATGCGAGACAAATTTCAACGAACCGCTCAAAGCAATGGGTATGACAGAAGCATTCTCGCAAAAGGCTGATTTCTCGGGTATTAGCGATGACGGTGGGAAAATTTCGGAAGTCAAACAGGCTACTACTATAAAAATTGACGAAGAGGGAACTGAAGCATCAGCAGTAACAATAGAGAAATGTTGTACTCTCTCTGCAATAATGGAGCCAAGGACTCTTGAATTTAATATGAATCGCCCATTTGCCTATATCATCCGTGAAAAGGTATCAGGAACGATCCTTTTCATGGGCAAGGTAAGGAAACTGTAACTCCGCTCATCCTTCGCTCATCCTTCGCTCTTCCTTCGCTCTTCCTCCGTACCAAAGTCGGTGCAAAGTCGGTGAGAGAGCGGAGTTACATCGAGTTTGGTACGGAGGATCATAGGAGGATCAAGGGAAGAACTGTTTATTTTCTGCTAACGTATAAAAACCTTACACACACCAAAGTTTTCATAGTATAACCATTTGATTTTATGCAAATTGTGAGCCAGAATGGGCAAAACAAGGAAAATAAACGGTAGAAAGTTTGGTTTGCACTCGAAAATTTAGTAACTTTGCACTCACAAATCAGAGATGGATACCATATTTGCTTCGTACGCAGAAGAACTCTGAAAAAAAATTAAACGCAAAGACGCTGAGTCGCAAAGAAAATAGAACTCTGCATCTTTGTGTCTTCGCGTTCAATAAAAAAACGCATACAAGACAAAAAGAATTATCGATAATTAACAAACAGAATATTCTAATGAACATACTTGAACTTAGTGAGCAGGAGATAGGCAGACGCGAGAGTCTGCAACAGCTTCGTGACATGGGCATTGAGCCATATCCTGCAGCAGAATACGTGGTTGACGCTTGGAGCGATGACATTCGTGAGAACTTCGTTGACCTCCCTACAGAGAAGGATGCAGAGGGCAATGAGGTGCCTGGCACACCAACTCCAGAGAACAGCCGTATGGTAAGCATCGCAGGCCGTATGATGGGCCGCCGTATCATGGGTAAGGCTGGTTTCGCAGAGCTTCAGGACTCAAAAGGCCGTATTCAGGTCTATGTTAAGCGCGACGAGATCTGCCCTGGAGAGGACAAGGAGCTCTATAATACCGTATTCAAGAAGCTCCTCGACATTGGTGACTTCATCGGCGTCAAGGGTTATGTATTCCGCACAAAGACAGGTGAGATTTCTGTTCATGCTCAGGAACTTACACTTCTCTCTAAGTCACTCAAGCCTCTGCCAATCGTAAAGACAGACGCAGACGGCAATGTATATGACAAATTCGACGACCCAGAGCTTCGCTATCGTCAGCGTTATGTTGACCTTGTAGTGAACGATGGCGTTAAGGAGACCTTCCTCAAGCGTGCTACTATCATCCGTACTATGCGCAACATCCTTGATGGTGCCGGCTATACAGAGGTAGATACTCCTATTCTCCAGAATATCGCAGGTGGTGCTTCGGCTCGTCCATTCATCACTCATTTCAACGCTCTGAATCAGGATATGTATATGCGTATCGCAACAGAGCTCTATCTGAAGCGCCTTATCGTAGGCGGTTTCGAGGGTGTTTATGAGATGGGCAAGAACTTCCGTAACGAGGGTATGGACAAGACTCACAACCCAGAGTTCACATGTATGGAGCTTTACGTATCATACAAGGATCTCAACTGGGGTATGGGCTTCACAGAGAAGATGCTCGAGACTATCTGTACCGCTGTTAACGGCAAGCCAGAGGTTGAGATCGACGGTAAGGTTATCTCATTCAAGGCTCCATTCCGCCGTCTCCCTATCCTCGACGCTATCAAGGAGAAGACCGGCTACGACCTCTATCCTATGAACGAGGATGAGATTCGTGAGGTTGCCAAGAAGCTCGATATTGAGGTTGACGAGACAATGGGTAAGGGTAAGCTCATCGACGAAATCTTCGGTGAGACATGTGAGGGCACATTCATTCAGCCAACATTCATTACCGACTACCCTGTTGAGATGTCACCTCTTACAAAGATGCACCGCTCAAAGCCAGGTCTGACAGAGCGTTTCGAGCTTATGGTTAATGGTAAGGAGCTTGCAAATGCATATTCAGAGCTTAACGACCCTATTGATCAGGAGCAGCGTTTCATTGACCAGATGAAACTTGCCGACAAGGGTGACGACGAGGCAATGATTATTGACCACGACTTCCTCCGCGCTCTTCAGTATGGTATGCCTCCTACATTCGGTATCGGTATCGGTATTGACCGATTGGTAATGCTGATGACAGGCAAGTTCGCTATCGGCGAGGTAATGCTCTTCCCTCAGATGAAGCCAGAGAAGAAAGCTCCACGCTCAAGCATAGCTGAGTGGGCTGAGATTGGTGTCTCTGAGGAGTGGGCATACGTAATGCGCAAGGCTGGCTTCAATATGATCAGCGACATCAAGGAAGAGAAAGCTCAGGGTCTTCAACAGAAGATTGGCGAGATCAACAAGAAGTACAAGCTTGGCTATGAGAAGCCATCACTCGACGAGGTTCAGAGCTGGATTGACAAGGTACAGGAGTAACTCTAGATACTACTTTTTCTAGCGACTCCAGAATTTCTAGATTTTCTAGACTACTAGACAAGACAAATGTTCAACTGTGGAAAAATAGCAATTATCGGAGGTGGTAGCTGGGCAACAGCTATTGCCAAGATTATTGTTGAAAATACCCACCACATAGGCTGGTACATACGCCTTGATGACCGCATAGAGGACTTCAAGCGCATGGGGCATAACCCTGCGTATCTCACAAGCGTTCATTTCAACATGGACGAGATATTCTTCTCTAGCGATATCAATAAGATAGTACAGGCGTATGACACACTGGTATTTGTGACACCTTCCCCATATCTGAAGAATCACCTCAAGAAACTGAAGGTGAGGATAAGGGACAAGTTCATCGTCACAGCCATCAAGGGCATCGTACCAGAAGAGAATCTTGTGTGCTCGGAATACTTCCACAACGTAATGGACGTGCCATACGACAACATCGCCTGTATCGGCGGTCCTTCACATGCAGAGGAGGTAGCCCTTGAGCGTTTGTCATATCTCACAATAGCATGTGAGGATCAGGACAAGGCAAATGCTTTCGCAGAGACTATCAGTGGCAGATTCATCAAGACAAAAACCTCGAATGATGTCATCGGCATTGAGTATGCCTCTGTACTAAAAAACGTATATGCCATTGCCGCAGGTATCTGCTCAGGTCTGAAATACGGAGATAATTTCCAAGCTGTGCTCGTTAGCAATGCCTTGCAGGAGATGCACCGTTTCCTTGAGAGTATGCATCCATCAGAACGCAACGTAGCAGACTCTGCCTATATGGGTGACTTGCTCGTGACGTGCTACTCCAAGTTCTCACGAAACCGCACATTCGGTTCAATGATAGGTAAGGGGTACTCTGTGAAGTCAGCACAGATAGAGATGGAAATGATAGCCGAGGGCTATTTCGGTACAAAATGTATGAAGGAGATCAACCGCCACATGCACGTCAATATGCCAATTCTCGATGCTATGTATAATATTCTGTACGAGCGCATTAGTCCGCAGATAGAAATCAAGCTGCTGACGGATTCGTTCAGGTAAAAAGCCAACCTAGGGCCTGGCCCCTCACCCGTCACTACGTGACACCCTCTCCCCAAAGGGCGAGGGAAAAGTTACAATCTTTCGGTAATAAGGGTAAAAAAATAAACAATAATACCACTTATGGCAGTTCGTTTACTAACCATAAGTGGCATTTTTTGTTTGCGAGAAAGTTTAGCTCGTCCTCCATAATTAGAAATACATACTTTCCCTCGCCCCTTGGGGAGAGGGTGTCACGTAGTGACGGGTGAAGGGCTAGGCTTTATAATAAGGAGTATTATACGTCAGATTAACAACACCGTTGTTATTACTTACAGTAACGGTGGTGCCATCATTTGAAACAACGTAGGTGTAGCTGTTCTCTACCTTATCCCTTAGGTGATAGACAACATTGAAGGTCTTAACAATGACATCGAGGGCGTTAGATTCTTTCATCGGGATCTCAACGATGAGCTGACCAAGCTTACCTTGCTTTGATACTTTCTCATAGTTGAAATGAAGGACGATATCCGTACCCTGACAGTTGCCCACAAGACCGTTCTTCACATCGTCATAGGCATAGCCCTTGGCACTTACCTGCTTTGTTATATCAGCGATATTTCCGTTCAGGTCAATACCGTCAAACTCAAAAGCGTTAGCGTTAATACTCATTACCAGTGCGAAAACTGCAAAAAAGATTTTTTTCATAGTCGTTGTATTTTTATTTTAGTTATTTTCAAAGGCAAATTTAGTATTTTCTTAGTTATATCAATATAAATCACCATTTCAATTAACAATAATTAACCCGTGATGAAACCTATGTAACAATTGCATGGAAAAATAGTCAAGTTTTTATAAATTATTTTGGGTATATAGAATATTTTTGGTATTTTTGCAAGCAATAATTACAATATTAACTATTAAATTATAAAACGCACAAATGAAAAGTATCTCACTTGACATTACAAAAGCTCAGCAGTTCCTTCCTGCTGGTGCGATATCAGCTTACAAAACAAAGGTAGCAGAGGCTCAGAAGGGACTGGAAGAAGGAACTGTCCCTGGTAGTGATTTCCTTGGCTGGCTTCACCTCCCATCATCCATCACCCCTGAGTTCATCAAGGAAGTGAAGGCTGTTGCGGAGATTCTTCGCTCAAAGTCAGAGGTTGTGGTCGTTGCCGGTATCGGTGGCTCATACCTTGGTGCACGTGCAGTTATCGAGGGTATCAACAACAGTTTTGACTGGCTCATTAAGGACCGTAAGAATCCTGTCGTTATCTTCGCAGGAAACAATATAGGCGAGGACTATCTCTCTGAACTTACAGAATATCTCAAGACAAAGAAGTTCTCTATCATAAATATATCAAAGTCAGGTACAACAACCGAGACAGCCCTCACTTTCCGTCTGCTTAAGACTCAGCTCGAGGCTCAGGTAGGTAAGGAGGCAGCAAAGGACCTTATCGTTGCTGTAACAGATGCAAAGAAAGGTGCTGCTCGTATGTGCGCCGACAAGGAAGGCTACAAGACATTCGTTATTCCTGATAACGTAGGCGGCCGTTTCTCAGTCCTCACTCCTGTAGGACTTCTGCCAATCGCTTGTGCAGGTATCGACATTGAGCAACTCGTAGCTGGTGCTCAGACAATGGAGAAGCAATGCGGTATTGATGTTCCTTTTGAGGAGAACCCTGCAGCCGTTTATGCAGCAGTGCGCAACGCCCTCTATGCAAGCGGCAAGAAAATTGAGATTCTCATGAACTATCAGCCAAAGCTGCACTACTACATGGAGTGGTGGAAGCAGTTGTTCGGCGAGTCCGAGGGTAAGGACGGCAAGGGTATTTACACCGCTTCATGCGACTTCACTACAGACCTTCACTCTATGGGTCAGTGGATTCAGGAAGGCGAGCGTACCATCTTCGAGACCTGTATCTCTGTGGAGAACCCTGAGAAGAAGCTTCTCTTCCCATCAGACGCAGAGAACCTTGACGGACTTAACTTCTTGGCTGGCAAGCGCATAGACGAGGTAAACAAAAACGCAGAACTTGGCACTCGTCTGGCTCACGTTGACGGTGGTGTACCAAACATCCTCATCTCTATTGAGCGTCTTGATGCCTACAACTACGGTCAGCTCATCTACTTCTTCGAGAAGGCTTGTGGTATCTCTGGTCAGTTGCTCGGCGTGAACGCATTCAACCAGCCAGGTGTGGAGGCTTACAAGAAGAATATGTTTGCCCTTCTCGAGAAACCGGGCTACGAAGAGGCAACAAAGGCAATCAAGGCTCGCCTGGAGCAGGAATAAATACGAAAAAAGAAGTTAAAGGAGCTAAAGGAGCATAAGGAGTACAAGACAATACCATCGTCTTGAACTCCTTCAAGAAAAATGTTAGAAGAAATAAAACAATACATGAAAGAGCACGGTCTTGAGGCATATCGCCCCAAGACCGTTCTTTTCGATATGGATGGCGTACTCTATGACTCCATGAAATTTCATGCCATAGCATGGAACAAGGCAATGGCAAAGTACGGCATTGACATGCCCGAGATAGAAGGCTATATGTATGAAGGTATGCGTGGCGTTGAGACAATAGCCATTAAATGCCGTGAGCAGTTAGGAAGAGAGATTTCAGAGGACGAGGCAATGGAGATGTATCTTGAGAAATCACGCATCTTCCATTCTATGACAAAGGCGACTATAATGCCTGGTGTCAAGGAATTACAGCGATTCATGCTTTCAAGGGAAATGCAGATAACGGTCGTTACAGGAAGCGGTCAGCCACCATTGCTTGCAGGATTGGCACGCGATTTCGAAGGCCTAATTGATGCCGACAAAATCGTATCAGCAAAGGATGTAAAACAGGGAAAACCAGCTCCTGATCCATATCTTCTTGGTATGGAAAGAATGGGCAGCAAGCCGGAGGAAACAATAGTGGTGGAGAATGCTCCGCTCGGTGTTCAGGCAGGAAGAGCAGCCGGATGCTTTGTCATTGGCGTAAATACAGGTCCGCTGCCTGACAGTCAACTGAAGGATAACGGAGCGCACATTGTGTTCCACAATATGTTTGAGGTTAAGGACGCTCTGGAGCGTTTCCTTGATGGTCAAGAATAAAAATCGCCTAATTCAAAGCATATTCCAAGGATAGTTTTGGTGATTTCAATTCTTTTTCATAATTTTGCAGAATAATTACAGAATATGGAAATTAACAATTCATCATACTATCTTCCTTCTGAATGGCATCAGCAGGTTGCCGTTCAACTGACTTGGCCTCATGCCAAAACCGACTGGGCACCCTATCTTGAGGATATCGTGCGCATGGAAGTGCGTATGGCTGACGAGATAACAAAGCGTGAGGATCTCATCATCGCCACACCTGAAAAAGATGCAGTGAGAGAACTTCTTGCAGCCCAACTATCTGAACTGCAACTCAATAGGGTAAAAATAGTAGAGATGCCTACCGATGACACATGGGCTCGCGATCATGGTGCCATTACGCTTCTGCCTCGTCCGGAGAATAAGGAGAAAACGAGAAAAGCCATACTTCTCGACTTTTGCTTCAATGGTTGGGGAAAAAAATTTCCTGCCGATAATGATAACCGCATCACACAGAATCTAAATTGCAGTGGGGTGTTTGAGAATTATTACGAGTATGTGATGAGAGACCATCTTGACTTCGTGCTTGAAGGCGGTAGCATTGAGAGCGACGGCAAGGGTACGGTATTTACAACTTCCCAATGCCTTATGGCTCCTAACCGCAACCAGCCGCTCACAAAGAAAGAGATAGAGGAATATCTGAAGAAAACACTCTGCGCAGAACAAATAGTATGGCTGGATTATGGTAATCTCATAGGCGATGATACTGACGGACATATAGACACCATCGTGAGAATTGCGCCAAATGACACTATCCTCTATGTGAAGTGCGATGACAAGAATGATGAGCAGTTTAAGGATTTCAATGCTCTCGAAAAACAGTTACAAAGTCTGCGCACAAAAGAGGGCAAGCCTTACCGCCTTTTGCCTCTGCCTATGCCCAAGGCTATGTATGACGACGGCGACAGATTGCCAGCCACATACGCTAACTTCCTGATTATCAATGGCGCAGTACTTGTTCCAACATATAATCAGCCTGATCTCGACAAGAAGTCTTTGGACATCATCCAACAGGCTTTCCCTGACCGCGAGATTATAGGTATTGATGCTCAGGTTGCCGTAAGACAGCACGGTTCTTTGCATTGCCTTACGATGCAGTTCCCGTCGAAATAGATAAAAAATGAAACAATAATAATAAAAATGATAGTAGAAAGGTAATATGTATTTTATCATTTTTCATTTATCATTTATCCATTTAAACTATGCGTGAACTTAAAATAGGAATACTCCAACAGCACAACGTAGCAAGTCGCAAAGTCAATATGACGCGCCTTGCAGAGGGCGTTGTTGACCTTGCACGACGTGGTGCACAGCTCATCGTTCTTCAGGAGCTGCATAACTCGCTGTACTTCTGTCAAACAGAGTCTGTGGATAACTTCGAACTTGCAGAACCGATTCCCGGACCTTCTACCAATTTCTTCGGTGAGATAGCCAAGCAACTTGGTGTAGTAATCGTCACATCGCTTTTTGAGCGCCGTGCTCCGGGACTTTACCACAATACAGCCGTAGTAATAGAAAAAGACGGCTCTATCGCAGGGAAATACCGTAAGATGCATATTCCTGACGATCCAGCCTACTACGAGAAGTTCTATTTCACCCCCGGAGACCTCGGTTTTCAGCCAATACAGACCTCTGTAGGCCGTCTCGGCGTTCAGGTGTGCTGGGATCAGTGGTATCCCGAAGGAGCGCGTCTTATGGCTCTTGCAGGGGCAGAGATTCTCATTTACCCTACTGCCATAGGCTATGAGAGCACAGACACCCCGGAGGAACAACAGCGCCAGCGCACGGCCTGGACTACCGTTCAGCGTGGTCATGCCGTAGCTAACGGACTTCCTGTAGTTGCCGTAAACCGTGTAGGCTACGAGCCTGATCCAAGCGGCCAGACTAACGGCATTCAGTTCTGGGGCTCTTCATTCGTGGCTGGTCCGCAGGGAGAACTGCTCTATCAGGCCTCTACAGACGAAGAGGAGAGCGTTATCATAGCCTTAGACATGGAGAGAAGCGAGAACGTGCGCCGATGGTGGCCTTTCCTCCGCGATCGTCGCATAGACGAGTTCCAAGACCTTACAAAGCGATTCAGAGACTAAAATCAAATGAAGAATGAAAAGTGAAAAATGAAAAATACAGATCAGTTTTTCTGACCATATTTAAGCCCAACTTGTATTTTTCATCTTTCACTTTTCATTTTATAATTTTTCCTAGAAAAATGGCAAACGACAAGAAACCGGTTGCGCAACAACAGCATGATGCCATCATGGCTAACCTGCGCAATAAGAACTATAAGCCCATATACATCCTTATGGGCACAAAAGACGGCACAGAGAGCTATTTCATAGACAGTATATCCCAATACATAGCTGACAATGTTTTAGCGCCTGAGGAGCGTGATTTCAACCAAGTCATATTCTATGGGGCAGATACCTCTATGCGACAGGTCATAGAACAGGCAAAGCGTTTCCCCATGATGGCTGAGCATCAGGTAGTGATTCTTCGTGAGGCTCAGTTGGCAAAGGAATTCGACCTCATAGAGAAATATATCGAGAAACCTAACCAGCAGACCCTTCTTGTCATCTGCTACAAGGGAAGTATCGACGGACGAAAGAAATACGTCTCACAGGCTCAGAAAATAGGCGAGGTGGCTGCTTTCGCCCCTCTGCGCGAATGGGAACTTAATACCTTCATCGAGGAATACGTAAAGAGCAAGGGCGGAAACATTGACCGCAAGTCATCGGCTATGGTGGCTGAGCACGTAGGAAGCGACCTTAAACGCCTACAATCTGAAATTGACAAGGTTTTCGTAGCCTTTCCTCCTGGTGCGCCAAAGAACATCACCTCTGACCTCGTTGAGCGCTGCATAGGCATAAGCAAGGACTTCAACAGCTTCGAACTTCGAGATGCAATAGTTGCACATAACATAGAAAAAGCCAATCTTATAGTGAAGCATCTCATGGGTGATCCACGCTCAGGAGGACTCTTCGCCATGATACCGACTTTGTTCTCATATTTCCAAAATCTGATGCTTGCTCACTACGCACCAGCTCCAAGAAATGCGACTGCCATAATGTCATACTTAGGACTGAGAAGCGAGTTTACTGCCAAAGCCTACATAGAGGGAATAAGTCATTATTCTCCTATGAAGACAATTCAGATTATTGACAAGTTCAGAGAGATTGACGCAAAGAGCAAAGGCCTTGATGCTACCGGAAACACAACGCCGGAAGATCTCGCCAAGGAACTAATCTTCTTCATACTTCATTAAGTTCTCTGGCATTGAGAGGCTATAAGACCGTTTAACAGATTTTAACCCCATTTTCAGCAGGATCATCCTCTGAAAATGGGATTTTTCTTTCTCATTTAGAGCTGATTTTTAGCCGAAAATCATGAATTTTCTTCTATTTCCATACGTAAATCCACGTTTTCGTGGAGGAATATTTTGAGCGTTAAACGCTTATTTTCAACGCTTTTAGCGTGTTTTTCAGGCTCTGAGAATCAAATATTCTACGATTTTCGCCTCCTCGTTCAGAAATTCACGAGTGACGTTTTTTTCGGCTTTTAGAGTGGATTATGCGTTTAGATTTACATATTTTTAGATTTCGTTTTGTATATGGTTTATATATACAAATCAATATTTTCAAATTCGTGTAAACAAATACAACATTTACAACTCTAAATATTTAAATAATTTAAGAATTAAAATTCGTATTTATATATCTAAACTTTTAGCATTACGAATACACATTTAGAAATATGCAAATATTCATTTTATAACATATTCTTTTAGTAATGAAAACTTTAATACACGTAGAATAAAGTATTTCTTTTATCTTTTAGAAAGAAGATTGGGTTTATAGGTGCATATTCTCGATTTTTAAGCGTAAATTCACATAATTATCTATTACATACCCAGTTAGTTTCAATTTTTGATTAAATTAGAACATAGAGACGGTTTTGAAACGTAAAATTTAGAAATATAAAGTTTAGAAATTTAAAACACTAAACAGACCTCTATGCTTTCAATTGTAAATTCGCGTTTCTAAACTTAACATTTCTAAAAACTCTTTAGATTTGTTGCAAGTCTCAGAAATTTTGTTTACCTTTGTAAATGATAAGAAAAATTGCGTTTTTCATGGGGTTTACCCTCTGAGAATCGAAAATTTTTCACGAACCGATCACCCGGACGGAAATTTTAAAATTCACAAAGCTCACTCTTCTCTACTCTTTTTCATTATGAAGGAAAGAATAAAACAGCTGATGGAGGCGCAGCACATGAATCAGCAGACGTTCTCCAAGATGACGGGCATTAGCACCGCCTCACTGTCGAGCATCTTCAACGGCAGAACCAACCCTACCCTAATGCACGTAGAGGCTATCAGAAATAAGTTCCCTAACATCAACCTCAACTGGCTGTTGTATGGCGAAGGCGGCATGTTCGTACCAACCGCCAACCCTACCCCAACCACTCTCTTCGACGAAGCAGACCAGGCTAATAATCCTACTCCGCAAACTGTTTCCGAAGCACCTCAAAAGACTGACATTTTGTCAGAAGGGCTATTGAATTTCGATGAACAAACTGTTCTTTCCGCCCCTCAACAAATTGCAAATACGCGCAAAACACAACAACCTACTTTTGCGATTCAGAGCACCCCACTCCGTCGCATCACGGAGATCCGCGTTTTCTATGATGACCAGACTTGGGAGAGTTTTGTCCCTAAGAAATAAATGAGGTTCCGAAAAAATAGTTTGGAACTTTCGCTTCTTTTTTCACGGAACAAAATTTCTTCATAAAGATCGTCAAGAAAAATCTTCACGATGACCAGGAAATCCGTTCTTGAAATTTTTCATAGAAAAAGAAAGCGCAGAAGCAAAAAAAAGCAACGCTCTGAGAATTGCATATATGGGCACAAAGAAAAATCTCTCACGAAATTCTCAATTCTCAGGCACATCATAAATTTTTCATTTCGTTATGTTATCCGAACACAGATTGAAGGGATTTAGGGGATTTTTTCGCAAGGCTCAACAAGCCGCGTGAGTCTCGCTTACACTCGTGATTAACATCTACTGAATCCCCCAAATCTGTGGTCACCAGATTTCAAACACAAATAAAAAATGCCGCTCACAGGATTTGTTTCCTATGAGCGGCAATACTATATAACACCCTTCCCTTTGGGAAGGCATGGTTAGGCTTTTACTCCTCGTCCTTCTTGATACGACGGATAGCACGCTTCTTTGTCTTCTTCTCTGTTGGCTTCTCAATCTTAACGCCAGCCAACTCTGGATCAACCAAGATACGGCCACAATACTCGCAAACGATGATTTTCTTGTGCATCTTGATATCCAACTGGCGCTGAGGTGGAATCTTGTTGAAACAACCGCCACAAGCATCACGCTGAACGTAAACGATACCAAGACCGTTACGGGCGTTCTTACGGATACGCTTGAAGCTCTGAAGCAGACGGCTCTCGATACGAGTCTCGTAATCCTTAGCCTTAGCCTTCAGGATTTCCTCCTCCTCACGAGTCTCCTGCATAATCTCGTCAAGCTCACCGCGCTTATCCTCAAGGGCAGTCTCACGGTCGTTGAGCTGCTCCTCAGCACGCATCATATCGCGCTTACGCTCCTCAACCTTCTGCACAGCCTCCTTGATCTTCTTCTCGCAGAGCTGAATCTCCAGTTCCTGGAACTCAATCTCCTTTGTAAGAGTATCATACTCGCGGTTGTTCTTTACCTCGTCAAGCTGACGGTTGTAACGCTCAACACTTGCCTTAGCCTCCTCAATGTCGGCACGGCGCTGCATGATAGCCTGCTCGTAGTCGTTGATGTCACGCTGAATCTTGTCCAGACGAACATTAAGACCTTCTACCTCATTCTCAAGGTCTTCAACCTCAAGAGGGAGTTCACCACGGAGAGCACGCTTCTCATCAATCTGAGAAAGAGTAAGCTGCAACTGATAGAGAGCTTTGAGCTTATCCTCTACTGTCAAATCTGTAGGATCTTTTCTTGCCATAAATTTAACGATAATATTATAAATTCTAACTTTGTCTTTTTAACTAGCGGTTTTCCGGACATTCCTGAACAACCGGACATCCTTAATGATACCTCAACGGATTGGTTTGTGTCTCAGCAATATAGCATTCCACTCCAGCGCAATCACGTTCTATAATCCGTTTCAGCAGATGCTGCGTAAACTGCTCACTCTCATAGTGCCCAATAACAGCAAGCTGAATATTATCATGGTCAAAATACTGATGATAGTGCATCTCACCTGTGATGAAAGCATCGGCACCAGCCTTCTCTGCTGCACCGATGGCACAATCGCCGGCACCGCCCATAACGGCAACATGACGTATAGGACGCTTGATAAGCGGATTTGTAATCACACAACCGCAGTTGAATGTCTTCTTTACAAGCTCAACAAACTGCTCTGCACTAATCTCTGAAGGCAATTCACCAATAGTTCCCATGCCATACTCCACACCGTTCATCTGCTGCGGATTGAGGAAACCAATGTTCTTTAGTCCGAGCCGTTTTGCAATCTCATGATTCACACCGCCAAGAGCAGAATCAAGATTTGTGTGCATCGAGACAATGGTGATATCATTCTTTATCGCCAATATCACCGCACGCTGAACCATATCAGTACCTGTCACTTGCGCAAGTTTCCGGAAGATAAGAGGATGATGGGATACAATCAGATTGCATCCCTTCGCCATTGCTTCGCGAACGATTTCCTCGGTCACGTCAAGGCACAATAAAGCCCCTGAAACTTCCGCCTCCGTCAATCCAACTTGCAAGCCGGCATTGTCCCAGTCTTCCTGCAAGGGCAGAGGCGCGAAACGCTCAAGGGCATCATATACTTCCTTAATTTTCACGCTATGCGATATATTTGGGGTGCAAAGGGCAACCTTCGCACGAAGAAAATAGTGCATGTCAGTCCTCAAAAACTGGCGCACGTTTACAATTTTCGAGTGCAAAGTTACGAAAAAAAACGATAAACGAAAAACGGAAATTGATTTTTCATAGCACACGTTAAGAAATATTAACAGACTCACACATTAGCGTAACTATTCTGCCCCCACTCGTAGGGTGTTTTTTTTTACGCGAATTTCCATAAATTAACCGCAAATTATCCGAAAATTATTGTTTGTTTACATGTGAATAAAAGAATTTTTACGATTAAATTCACGGATAATTCACGGGCATTTATGTTCGCCGAAAGCACAAAAAAATGACAACATAATTCGTTTTCTTCGTTAAATTCGTCGTTTGTGCATACACCCAAATTGCTGTTTTTACGAACAACGAATTTATCGAATTTAAACGAACAGATGATTAATCATCTTGTTATAAGGTTCATCCCGATTGCAAAGGCAACCCTTCGTTTAATTCGTTAAATTCGTTGTTTGCATCACACTCTTCGTCGTTATCGTACAGTCCGAGTTACTGCATTTATATCTATGTGCGTGCATATTTTTAATGTAATAATTGAAATAATCGCAGATTTTCACAACATACGTACAATCAAGAAGATACGCAGTGTTTCACGCTACAGTATTTCAATTATTTCAATTATTTCAATTGAATTTGGACACACGTTGTGAGAGTGACTATAACTCTAATATTTATATATATAAATAATTATATATATAAATATTAAATTCATGTACAGGTTCGCGAAACGGGTGAGATGTGCGTACATATTTTTTATTGAAATAATTGAAATAATTGAAATTTCAAGAAAAATTGAAAAAAAGTAGGCTTTTCCCCTTGTTTTTTTCGAGTTTTGGAGTATAAGTAAGTAGAGGGGTGCGATGTTCCCATGCAAATCCCTACCAAATCCGTACCAAATCCCATTTTGGATAGGGTGCATGAAGGGAGGCACAGAGGAAGATATGGAACAGCAATAGCCTCACATGCGATCTTTGACATACTTACATACCCCAATGGCGTCGGATTCACGTTAAGCATTGATGAAACATGAGCCGCTACCACTAATACATCACAAATCGTACCAAGTTATTTTTGCAAAAACACGCTCATAAGTTTTTTGTTTGCCGATTCGCAGAATTGTTACACATCAACTTGCATCCAAGACTCACTATCTCTTGAACCTCTCCTTCAATCGTTTCACTCCCTCAACACCCAGAATTGTAAGTCCACCATATTGGAATGTCTTTGCCATACCAAACAACACGAACCACAACACGCCCTTCATCTCCACCGAGATAGGCAGAGCCATCTGCGCAAACGAAAGAATGTAACATGGAATGCAGCAAAGCAGAACTATCACTCCTGTTCGGAAAGAGAATCTGCCCAACCATTGCTTCACTTCGGCTAATATCTTCATAAAAACGATTTCATTTTCTATTTCTCGTGCAAAGGTAGCAATTATTTTCCGCAACTCCAAATCATCATGTCATTTTCAGGTATCAGCGAGCGATAAACGAAGAATATCATGGAAAACAAGAACATTCTTTGTCTGTTGAAACAACCGAATAACGCTGTATTTGTTTGGTTATTCCATTATAAAGATGTACCTTTGCACCAAGAAAAATTAATTAAGAATGAAATACATAAGGAATAACATATTGCTATTGGCATTGATAGCCATCGTATCATCGTGTGAACTTAACAATGGAGCAGCTTACACGTCTGATGAGGAATCACCTTGGGCAAGCGAAGATGCCTGGTATCAATCCAACACCTCCCTGAGTGATGAAAAAATCGACCTGTTCTATATAGTTTCCACAAATGTGCTTTCTGCCAAGGACAGTGCAGGAAACGTGGTGTACCAGAGTCAGTTGGCAGAAGAGGACCGAAAGGCATTTGATGCAGAATTCAAATATGTGGAAAAGCATTTCAGCCAGTCGGATTTCAACTACTTCGCCCCCTACTATCACCAGTTCACATTTGAAGCCGTCAACCTTGCCCCTGAGAAGTATCAAGAAGTATATGCCTCTGTATCAGAGGACGTCTGCAATGCCTTCGACTATTACATGGAGCATAAGAACAACGGTCGCAGATTTGCGCTTGTAGGCTTCTCACAGGGTGGAATGCTGGTGCTCGACCTACTGAAACACATGACCGACGAGCAGTATAACCGTATGGTAGCAGCCTATGCCTTGGGCTACAGAATTACGGAAGAGGACTGCAAGAATAATCACATACGTCCTGCCAGTGACGAGACGGAGATAGGCGTGACCATCTCGTTCAACTCGGCATTAAGCACAGAAGGTATATGGCCACTCGTTGCTGAAGGTGCCGTTACCTGTATCAATCCTGTGAACTGGAAAACAGATGCCACACCTGCGAACTTCACCTATGAGGGCGAAGAGCATAGCGTGAGCATCGACAAAGGAACTAATATGCTGATAGTTAAGACAAATCGCCCAGAATACTATCGGAAATGGACGAATAACCCAGCCTTTCAGAGTGCCAACGTGCACCTCGATTGTCTGCACCATTGGGATCTGCTGTTCTATTCAGACTTCATTCACGATAATATCATGAAAAGAGCTGGTGTCGAAGGAAGAAAATAGGACACAATTATTGCTTAGTCCACTTACGTGAAACGAGCACTTTCTTGCCATTCACCATCTTGTATTTTGATCTGATCGTAGTATATTGCATAACAGGATCATGAGTAAAATACTTAGCATTTGTCTGCCCTATAGCTTCACGAGCCGCATCCGTACATGCAACTATCACATTCGATATTTCCTTGTATTCCTTATTAGCCTTATCCACGGTGATAGTCACATTGTGAGATTCATCTGTAAGCTTTGCACCAATCAACTTCGTGCTTGCAGGAATATGAATATGAGAAAGATTCAAACAAAGGCTAAATGCACCTCTGCCAATCTCACTAACCTTGTCGGGAAGAATCATTTCACGAATGCCATGACACTGCCAAAAAGCCATCTCGCCTATCTTTTTGAGATTTACAGGAAGTTTCAGGTTATGAAGTTCAGTAGAGATGCCAAATGCCTTTTCTCCAATAGTATGCACATTGTCATACATTTTAACCTCCTCAATATGAGTATCATAGAAGCAACGTTTACCTATCTCAGTGATGTTTTTAGGCAATGCTATGTACTTTAACCACGGTACCCAAGCAAAAGATTCGTCTGGCATATATGTAGATGGCTTCCCCTGCTGATCAACAATATAGGCATCGCTGAGATCCAGAGCTCGCAACCTGCAACCCCAGTTGAAGTTCTCCATTCTATCCCTGCAAAGCCATTTCAGCCAATTAATGTCCTGCGCATTTATAGGTCCGATAACCTTCAGTCTCTTTACATCTCTCCATTCTGTTTCCGTAAGCAACGTATTCAGTTGTCCTGCTTTTGAGTTAGTCAAAGACTTCATAAATCGAGTGTCACTATAACCGTTGAAATCCAAATGAACTCTACGGGAAGACTCCCTTGCCCATCTCCATTCATTACGCAGCAGAGGGTCAGACGCAATATCAGGATTACACATCAGCAACAACTCACGACTCATCTCATTCGGCAATTCCCTGTAATATTTTGTCAAAATATATGCTGAGAGACAATTATCATAGTTGCCAACGACAAATGCGTTGACAACTTTATAAAATTGCTCACGAGCTGCATCATAGTGAGCCTTAAACACAGCTGCACTATCCTCACACGCATATCCGTCAACCCATAATTTTGCATCTTTTACCTTCTCTTCGCACTGAGCAATCAACTTATTACACCAATGCAGTTTGTCATTGAGCGGAGTTCCTGACAGAGAGTCTTTTTCCAAGTCGATATACACATCACCCCCCTCTGCAATAATCGCTTTTCTGCGACTATCACCAAAACTTATGACAGAGTATTGAGGAACCGTCACCTGCATAGAGAACTCACTTGTTTCTGAAGGCTTCAGCATCATCAATTCCTTGTAGTTGGAACAGTCAAAAACCATTGTCGGATATTTAGGATGTTGCTTTCTGCCTCGTATGGTAAAGGTAACATCAGGCCTCTTTGTACTGTATGTCTCAATCCTCAGATTAGGGTTAGTTTTATAGAAGATCCTTGGATTCTCACTACCGAGATCACTTCTAATCTGATTTAGGATATGTGCACCCTCTTCCACCTTAATTACTTCAAGGGCTGAATCTTCTATGAAAGCATAGTCGTATATTTTATTCACACTTGCAGGAATAGTGATTTCCCTGAGCTTCGGACAGCACCCAAAAGCCTGCCAATGAATCTCCTTAGTGTTGAAAGGAAGTATGATTTTCTCAAGCCATGGAACTCTGAAAAAAGCACGTTCACTTATACAGTCGTCAAAGGTCGTGCAGAAATGATGATAGACAGAATCCCTCATCTCTTCTACCAGCCATCCGTATTTGTCATAGCATACATTGACAGAAGAATCCACATTCATATAATAAATAACACCGATAGTATCTTTTTTCAGATTCTTCACCATGTGCATTCCTTGCACCTTACTAAAATAGTCATGATTACAGTTTTGAAACTCATGATCAGTGTACGCAATAGTATCTGTAACAAACCATGCCATAGACAAATCCAACGTGTTGAGCTTAGGAAAATACTGGTCATAACCATCTGAAAGTTTAAGCAGCATCAGGTCTAAGCCATTTATAGGTCCACCAACCCTGAGCGTTGTCATGTTCTTGGTATCATGATTTGATATGAAATCATCTATCTGAAACAAGAGACTTGATGGGCTGTTTATTATCAGCATAGGATCATCCAACTCCCTATTGAGAAGTGACATCATTCCCGACATAAGATCCATAGCCTTATCCTTCTCATCCTTCTTAGACTTACTTTCCTCATAGGTCATCTTACGGAATCTCATCGTCCAACCATTCTGTGAGTCGTATGGCACAAGAACGAGCAGTCCTTCATCGTCGAATGAAATCTCACTCTGCGACATCTTGCCGTCAATATTCTTCACTAAATATGAGCCTGACTGCGACTTGCCCCAAAGATCATCATTCCAAGATGTGACGGGAGCATCAGAGAGGTAATAACTACCTTTGAACAATTCCATATTCGCACCACTCTTATCGTTATGTAGTTTCTGCGATATTGATACTTCGGAAATATTCATTATAATATCACCAGCCATCACCATACCTTTATTTGGCACAAGTATCCAGTCGCCAATAATATCTTTGATTTTTACATTTTTTGCATTTAGATTCATGCCAAGAAGCACGAATAAGGTCATAATGAGGTATTTTCTCATAGTAGAAATCAATGTTTTTAGTTAGAAAATTAAAATATACCGTTTTTCGAATTATTCACAACACATTCGCCTTTAATCCCAGTCCTTATAAATCTGCGTAATTAGGTATCTCCGGCATAAACTCCCACCTACCCGAATCATCATTATATCTCAGGCAGACATGCTGAGTGCCGTTGCTCATCATGAGATATTTCACGTTGAGCTGAGTGTTATAGGAAAGAATCTGATGAAGCACTTTTTCCGTAATCTCAATATCCGGAGCCTTATACTCAATAATCATACGAGGCAACATCTCCCTATCGTAAAGCACTGAGTCACAGCGCAGTTTCTTTTCACCAACCATCAGTTGCACCTCGTTTCCCATAAGAGCCGTGGGATAGCCCTTATATTCCACAAGGAAATTCACGAAGCATTGGCGCACCATCTCCTCGGGAGTAAGGCGCACATATTTACGGCGGAGAATGTCAAGCACCATCGTCTTGCCATTCTCCTGCCGTATTTTCATTTTATCGTAAGGTGGAAGGTTCATAATAGTGGCCCAAAGAGCGGGTTTATGGCTATGGTTAGGCCTTCAACACAGCCTTTATATTCTTCTCCATCTGCTCAACCTTGCTCACACCAACGAGGACGGAGGTAGTACCACGCTGATTAAGAATCCATTGCAAGGCAGCATCTGATAGCGATTGTCCTTTCTTCTGAGCCTCATCCGACATAGCGCGGAGCTTGGCAAGAAGCTCTGGCGTTAGGTTCTCTGGACGAAGGAACTGACTATGCGTCATCCTCGAATCATCGGGAATACCATTGAGATAACGATCGGTGAGAAGTCCCTGTGCAAGTGGAGAGAATGATATGAATCCAATGCCGTTTTCTGCACAATAATCCAAGACTCCATTATCCAGAGGCTCATGCTCTATGAGGTTCAGCTTATCCTGATAAATAAGCAATGGCACATCACGCGCAGCAAGATATTCCTTCGCCGTTTTCAGAGCCTCAAGCGGCCAACGGGATATGCCCACATAGAGAGCCTTACCCTGCTTCACAATGTCCACAAGTGCCTGGAGAGTCTCTTCAAGAGGCGTGACAGGATCATAGCGATGACTGTAGAAAAGGTCAACGTAATCCAGTTTCATACGCTTCAAGCTCTGCTCCAAACTCGCAAACAGATACTTCCTTGAACCCCAGTCGCCATAAGGACCAGGCCACATATCATATCCAGCCTTTGTAGCAATGAACAGCTCATCACGATAAGGACGGAAATCCTCATCCATCAGTCTTCCAAGCGTTTCCTCGGCTGCTCCGTAAGGAGGTCCGTAGTTGTTTGCAAGGTCAAAATGCGTCACACCATGATCAAAGGCATAATGCGTTATGGCACGGCTACGCTGATACGCATCGGCATCGCCGAAGTTATGCCAGAAGCCGAGGCTCACCTTTGGCAACATCACACCTGAACGCCCACAGCGACGATACATCTTGTCCTGATTCTGATATCGCTGTGCATCTGCAATATATGGTTCTCTAAGTATCATTTTTTTTAGTTTTTAGGTAAATCGAGAGTTTTTTCGTTCGAAGACTTGCATAGCTTGATGAGCCACAGCGAATAAAATAGTGCATGTCCGCCCAAAGCTAGCGCACGTTTTCAATTTTCGAGAGCAAAGATACTCATTTTTCCACAAAAACAAAGGATTTTACGCGATTTTTTTATAACTTTGCGCTATTAATCATACCCCCATAAGGATAAAATACTATCTAAAACGCTCCCCCTTGGGGGACTGGGGGACTTAAACCCAAACAAAAATGTTCACCCCCGATCAAAGCCAACAGGAAATAATCAACATATCACAAGGTCATCATCTCGTTCTCGCACCTCCGGGATGCGGCAAGACACAGATTCTGTCCGAAAGAATCCGCATTGCCCATAGCGAGCACGGAGTACCCTACGGCGATATGCTCTGCCTCACGTTCACCAACCGAGCAGCGCGAGGTATGGCAGAACGTATCTCTCAGACTATCAGCGATTCCGACATCTCCGACCTCTTCGTCGGCAATATCCACAGATACTGCATAAGGATTCTTACAAACCACGAACTCGTACCCTCAAACACCAGTATCATTGACGATGACGATGCCCTCAGCATTCTCTCACGCCTCTCTAATCAGGACGAGGAACTGGTCATTGCCGACTTCAAGAAGACGCACGACCTCTTCGACTGCATCCATTTCTCGCAGATGATGCACCAGATAAACAAAAAGCATCCCAAGGATATACGCCTGCATCCCGAATGCCTCAACAAAGACGACCTAAACGCTATGCGAATGGTGTGTACGGCATACCGAAAGGAGTTCACGGCAGAGATGATGAACGATATGTACGAACATGCCGACTTCTATCTGAGTGACATAAATGATATGCAGACAGGCACTTACGCCAACTATGCGGCATATCGTCAGCAGGTAAGGAACACTCTCACGAAACTATCACTTGCACATCAGTACGAGGCATACAAGCGCGAGCATAACCTAATGGATTTCAACGAGGTACTGCTTCGTGCCTATGATGCCATAAGCGAGGCGAAAGCAAGCAACGAACCTGAGAAGCGAGCATTTCTTGAAGCCGTTCAGCGCCCTTGGATTCAGGTTGACGAGGTGCAGGATCTCAATCCGCTACAGATGGCAATCATAGACCTCATAAGCAAGAACGAGTGCATCCTCTACCTCGGCGACGAGCAACAGGCCATCTTCTCATTCATGGGTGCAAAGCTGTCAACCCTCGAAATGCTGCGCAAACGCTGTGCAAATTCCATTCATCACCTTGCCCAGAACCACCGTTCGCCACGCTATCTGCTCGATATATATAATAGGTACGCGGAAAAGGTGCTTGGCATTGACCCTGCCTTCCTTCCACAACCAACCAACAACGACCAGGCTGAGGATGCCACACGCTTCATCTATGCCGGCACAACCGATGAGGAGATAGTGAAGATAGCTCAGCAGGCAGGGCAATGGCTTCACACGAACCCTGACGAGACAACGGCTATCGTCACCCTATCGAATGCCGATGCAGAGGAAATCAGCCATCAGCTTACCTTGCTATCCCTACCCCATTTCAAGATTTCGGGCACCGACCTCTTCTCCACACCCGACATGAAACTGCTCCTCGCGCATTTCTCTGCTGTTATGTCCGACACCAACCTCATAGCATGGTCGCGCATCATGCAGGGGGCGAAATGTATCCATACGGCATACGAGGCAAGGGACATCGTGCATCAACTCATAGCCACAGGCATATCGCCTTCCGAGCTTATGACCGTAGGCACACCGCCTCTCACACAGCAGTTCGTAAAGGCATACGAGACGCAGGATATCGTCATTTTTGATACGGAGACAACAGGGCTCGACACTTTCCGCGACGACATCATCCAGATTGCCGCCATGCGCATCCGTGGCGAGAAAGTCCTTGGCGCTTTCATGGTGCACATAGAGACAGAGCGCGAGATCCCAACCATGCTCGGTGACATCGTGAACCCTATCATCGAGGAGCGCAAAACCGCCGATATTCTCTCTCACGAAGAAGCCCTCACCCATTTCGCCGACTTCGCAAAAGGTGCCGTCCTCCTTGCCCACAATGCCGATTTTGATATCAACATATTACATTCCAATATCAAAAGATACAGTAAGGTCGTTCTCGAATCGGCTCCCTCCCTCGGGAGGGCGGAGGAAGGGGTCCCATACTTCGACTCTCTCCGTCTCATCCGACTTCTTGAGCCCGACCTGCGCGTTCACAAGCTCAAGCACCTGCTCGACACCCTGCATCTCGAAGGTCAGAACTCTCACCTTGCCGACGATGATGTATATGCCACAAAGAGTCTCGTGGATTACTGCTACAAGAAGGCAAAGGCACTCATTCCTCATCAGAATGCGCTCCTTGCCCGTGAAGCCGTGATAAACGTAGGTGCCAAGCTCCAGAAGAACTATGCCCCACTCTATCACCACACCCACGACCTATTATATAAGGAAGTCCCATCGCCTTCCGGTCCCCTCCCTCGGGAGGGCGGGGGAAGGGGCCTCATCACCGAACTCCGCTATATCCACGATGCACTTGCAGCCGACAAACTCATCCAACCAGTTGACAAACTCGACTATATCTGCTCGTACATCGACAATGACCTTATCGACAGCGAGAAATACCCAGAACTAATCCTACAGCTCCAGCACTATGGCGCGGAAATCAACACTCTGCGCGAGGCAGATCTGTGCAGCGCAAGCAGGATCAAGGAACGTATCTATGTCTCTACGGTACACAAGGCCAAGGGACTTGAATTTGACAATGTCATCATCTATGATGCCGTTGACGGCCGTTACCCTAACTTCAACGCCACCACCATCAACCAGAAGGAGGAGGATGCCCGCAAACTCTATGTAGCCCTCTCCCGTGCCAAGAAGCGCCTATATATCGGCATCTCAAGACTATTCATCAACCGCTACGGCAGAACCTTCGACAGAACCATCACCCCGTTCCTCAAACCAGTAATGGATAAGTTCTCGTAGTGTGTAAATATGATATTATGACGGTTTATGTGCACTACTTGCGTCATTTTTGTTTCATGTGCCGTTGGAACATGGTCGATTTTCTTTTTCTCAATCTCACCCAAAGCGTTATATGTTACATGTTATCTGAAGTTTGTTTTCAACCTACTCCATGCACGACATTCGCGACAACTATTGCAGGCTTCAGAAAAATGTTGTAATTCTGCACTCGTGCAGGTGCAGCGCACATTGTCACTTGTGATTCAAAATCACAGGCAAACGGCAAATCCGTTCTAACACCGTTGTAAAGCCGTTGTAAATCCGTTCCATATATCAGAGATATAGGGAAGCCCCATTTGGAAAAGGTATGGTTAGGCTTATAATTAAGGAAACTTGGAAATTCATTCTTCAAACATTGGCGGCGATACTGACCGTTATTGCTACAACTCTCGGCTTGACATCTTGTTTAGGTGTATAAAAAACGAATCCCCCATAACGAATATGCGGGATTCATATTTTAGGCACGCTAACTTAACGTGACTCGACTATTATCATGAATTGATGTTGTGTTATGATTTTGTATTCATATTCTTCCTTGCAGAAACTATACGGTCCATATTAAAAATCACTTTGTTGCGGGCCGTGAGGTCGAAAATCTCTTCGAACTTCTTGTATTGCTTATCGCTGAGAATCTGCTTCATCTGCTTCTTGTGACGATTCACTATTTTGTGAGCAGATCTGAATCCCATGCCTCTGCCTCTCTGTTGAGAAAGGTTTTCCATTGCATCGTTGAACTCTGCCATTGAAACCTTGACAGTTTCCATCTGGTTTTTGTCCAGCTCCAGATAGCAGCTTATTCTCTTGAAGAACACTGATGAGTCATTAGTCTTTGCATTTACACTCATTGTCATTACGAACATTGCCACGATGGCGAAAACAATCTTTTTCATATCTTTTTCTTTTTAAATGGTTATACGTTGTTTTGTTTCTGATTTCTGATGCAAAGGTATGAAGAAATGGGCTATACTCAAAATACCTTTCGACGTTTACCCCCATGTCTTTCGACGTTTACCCCTATATTTTTTCAATGAATCCCTCTAAATACTTAATTCCTTAGATGAACGACTATATTTCGAACACCCCACAAAAAGCGCTTGCCTATAATGTATTGGTAGGAAGTAGTTAAGTATTTTTTAAAACACCTCTATACGAATTGAAATTGATAATTGGCTTGCTTTAGCTTGGTGAGTTTGGCGAATAAATTAAAAGATTAAGGGAAAAATAAAATCGTTGAACTAACGTTAAAATAAGAAACAAAATCATAGATAATGTATATGAAAAATATTGCAATAGCATCTGTATTAATGGTCGTGCTGTTCTGTACGAGTTGCAGGAATAGTACGAATATGACACCGAATGCGAAAACGGAAAGTCTGGACTCTCTGCAAAACGGACAATCGGATGGTTCTGACAGTATAGTTGCCAAGAAAAGTGGGATTACTGCGGAAATGGCTTACAAGGGCGTGAACAACTATTGCCATAAGGAATATGACTGGAGCGCGGCAAAAGAGAATCCTTCAATGATGTATGTACAAATGGGTGAGGAGACGGAAACGGGGTATAAGGTGGTGTTCCGCAGCTATACCGGCTCTTTCGTGTATTTCTATGTTGACAAGGCAACGGGCAAGACGAGGATGGTTGACTTTGTTCCTGCTCTTAACATTGAGGAGGAGAGCGGCACGATTGACTTGCTTGAGTACTTGAAGACCCCCTAAGGTACTGAAAAAGGTTCCGCTTGCGCGGAGAGTTGGAAAGAAAATTCTCTTTATTAAACCAGTAAATTATTTAATTAAACGAACACAGATTGCACGGATTTAACGGATATGCTCGCTTGCGCTCGTGATTGACATTTGAGAAATCCTTGATATCTGTGGTTAATATAAACTGAACACGGAAGACACAAAATAAACGGAACTTCCGTTCCATTCGTGCTTTCTGTGTTTGAAAAGTAAATGGGGGCACGTTAAGAAAAAATAGATAGCATGACCTTGCTGGTTATACTATCTATTTTATTAACATATCCTCTAAACGTACAAGCTGTATATACTCCCTCTAAAGGGGGTGAGGGGCGGAGCCTTTCCTTTGGGAAGGACGGGTTAGGCTTTTCTACCCTTTTTTAATACACTCCTCAATCACTTTTGGGAAATACACCATTTCCAGTTCGTGAACCTTGTCGGCAATTGTATCGGGAGTATCTTCTTCTGTGAGAGCAACACGGAACTGGGCGATATGCTCACCGGCATCGAGTTCGTTGTTCACGTAGTGGATTGTGATGCCAGATTCCTTCTCGCCGGCAGCCTTCACAGCCTCATGCACATGATGTCCGTACATACCCTTACCGCCGTACTTAGGCAACAGGGCTGGGTGAATGTTAATGATACGCTTTGGATAAGCATCTATCATATAGTCAGGAATACGGACGAGGCAACCTGCAAGGATGATGAAATCGCATCCTTTCACAGTGTTCATGACAAGTTCGCTGTCCTCCTCAAACTGCTTGCGAGTGATTATGCTGCATGGTATTCCATGATTCTTGGCACGTGTAACTGCGTAGGCATCAGCCTTGTTGCTGATAACAACCGAAATTTCTACATCAGGATTGTTCTTGAAGTAATTGATGATATTCTCCAAGTTGGTACCGCCTCCACTAACCAGGACTGCCAGTTTTGTTATTTTATTCATATTTTGATTACCCACAGTAAGCTATTCTTACAAATTGGATGCAAAATTACTAAAATATCAGCAGTTTCAACACAAATAACAGCAGTATTTCTGTCAAATGGCAAGTATTTTAACTATTTTTCAGACTTGCCCGTATAGAAATCTGTTATTCTTCTGATAGCCCTTGCGCATACCGGACAGAAATCGCGCACCTCGTTTATCTTCATCCTGCATTCTTGTGCCGGACGATAGCAGCCCTTCTCCTGATAGCCACCGCCTTCGAAGACTCCTACCACTTGGGTAGCCGCATTAAGAGCCTCCACAGCCTTCGCATCATTGAAGTCAATAGTCTTATAGTCAGGCACTTTAGGGTTCTTTGGTGTAGGAACAGGCTGATTCTCAGGCATCATATCCTCCCACTTGCTTTTAAAATTCACGAGCGTGGTGAGATTGGGTTCCCACGGTTCTGTATCGGCAGGGTAATACACATCAGCCGAGTTGCCATATTCATACTCGTCGCCAAGTCCGCCAAACGAATGCCCGAACTCATGCACAAGCACTTCCTTGAAAGTAGGATGGTCGGATGTCACAACAGTTACCTGATTATATATTCCGCCACCGCCGTATATATCAGAATTGGCAAGTATGATAACATGCTCGAAAGGTACCCCCGAAAGCAGGTCATAGACCTTGTGCATATTGCGCGTGGTGAGGTATCGGTCGCTGTAGAACGTGCTGTAATGAGAGTCGGTGGCGGTATTCGTCCATTTGCCTTTGAGTGGGACGGAAGGTCCAGATTGAAGGGATGGAGCTGCCACAGCCACCACATTGAAGCGGTTTTTCATGCTCTTGAAAGGCTCATAGGCGAAGAGAGCCTCTACCGCACGTCCGCAATCGGCATAGAACTTATTCCTCTCTGCCTCGGTATATCCCTCTGCAAGGATGGCGATGTCGATGCAGTCGGTAATGTTAGCATTTGCAGCGTTGTTTCCCTTCCAGATATAGCGGAAAGGCACGCCTGTGGCACCTATCTTACGTATTAGGATATCCTTTGGGTCAATGGTGTGCGTGAACTTTGAAGTCACCACGTTATGGTTATTCGTCAGGGTAACGGTGACATCGACCTTGTTCTTCGGGAACGGGATGTTATAGCTTGTCTCGAATGCCCTGTCGGTTGTTTTTGCCTCTGCCTCAAGCTGCCATTCCTGGAAGAGAGTAGAGAAGGTCCAGACGTATATCACCTCATGCGAGTTATGATCAGTGACCGTTATCTGTCCGTTTCCGTTCAGGAATTTCTCTGCCAGACGCGCCCTTCTGCCTGCCCATTTCTCCTGACGCTTCACATTCTCAAGATAGATATGCTGTTCGTGGTCGTTTCCTGCAAAGATATAGTCAAGACGCAGGGTTGCATCCTCGAAATACTTGTTAAAATCCTGCGCCTCCATTGGCAATACAAAAAGCAGAGCCAAAGATGCCAATAATATCATTTTTTTCATTTTAAACTATTCATTTTTCATTTAAAGACGATGCCACTACCCACCCCATAGTCCATGCTGCCTGAAGATTGAAACCACCTGTGATGGCATCTACATCGGTTACTTCGCCTGCGAAATAAAGCCCTGGGTGGTTCTTTGCCTCAAGGGTGTCGTGTTTCAGACAGTTAAGCGATACACCACCACAAGTTACGAACTCATCCTTGTAGCGGTTCTTTCCTGTGACGTGATAGCAATCGGAGGTGAGCACGTTAAGGAGTCTGTTGAACGCCTTGCCCTGAAGCTCGCTCCATCGCATTTCAGCCGACAGCTTTGCCCTCTGCACCAGATGCGCCCATAGTCTTGCGTTGAGAGCCGAAGGATATGCCGATGTAATCTTCTTTGCAGAATGCTTACCGACATACGATATGAGCATATTATGAACATCATCGTTGCTCATCTCATAGAGCCAGTTCACTATCACATCAGCCTCATATTGCTTCTCGGCTAGAATCCTCGCGCCAAGCGACGAAAGCTTTAGCACAGCCGGTCCGCTTATGCCCCAATGAGTGATAAGCAACGGGCCGCTAGTCTTTATCTTTGTTCCAGCAAGCGACACCTGTGCCTGTTCAACAACAGTACCCATCAATGAGGTAAGGCTCTTATCGGCAATGCACAGCGAGAACAAGCTCGGAACGGGTGGGACAATCTCCAAATCGAGACTTATGAGCATATCAAATCCGGAAGGAGAAGGATGTCCGCCAGTTGTGACGATAACCTTATCTGCCTCTATCACATTGGTATTTTCTGCCTTTGTATAGCTCACGGCATAATATGGCAAGTGTGGCGCGATATCCATTACCTTACAGCCACAAAGGGTATTCACGCCAAGTCTGTTCATAAGCGATGTGAGCGTGAAGACTATCTCCATAGCATCCTGCGACTGCGGAAACACGCACTCATCATCCTGAGTTACGAGCCCTACCCCTTCGCGCTCAAACCATTCGTAGGCATCCTTTGGTGAAAAATGATGGAATAGTTTCTTCATCAGGCGGAAACCACGAGGATATACCTGCTCCAAACTCTTCACCTCGGCAAACGAGTTGGTAAGGTTGCATCGTCCGCCACCGGTTATGGCAACCTTAGCCAAAGGTTTCGTGCCTTTCTCAAGCACCGTAACCTCTGCCTCCGGGCATCTCCGCTTAAGCTCAATGGCAGCAAAGCATCCTGCCGCTCCTGCACCTATGATAACTATTCGCATATTCACGAAGGATAATTACTTCAGGTAAATGCTCTTTATGAATTGTATTTTCTCAGTCTCTGACCATTTACCGGGAAGCGAAACCTCACCATATGGGAAAACGAAGTATTCTATTAGGTTTTTGTATTGATTATATTTTGCACCGACAATTGTAGATTGGGCTACCGCCTCTAAGGGCATGAAGCCCGAAACAAAAACGGAAATCAACAATAATCCGAATAGATGTTTTATATTATTCATAAGAGGGATTATGCATTAATAATGTTTTAAGTGCAAAGTTACACAAAATTCCTGATAATGCCAAAATAACAAGTAACAGATCCACAAAAATTAAGATAAAAATCCCACACTTCCAAATATTTTTTTATTTATGTTTAGTAAGTAGCCTGAAAGGCCACATAGTACACATATAAAAAAAACACACACGAAAAACAAGAAGTAGATAGTCAAAGCATTATGCGTTACACTATCTACTCCTTAATTATTTACTCTTAATCATTCAAGATACATCAAACAGCACAAGTTGTTTAGAATCCAAAGTCATGATCTTCATACACCGCGAACGGAAGGTAAATAACGGCAGCAGCCAACGCTCCAAGCCCGACTTGTGCAAATATAGCAGTATTCGATTTCCCACTAGTAAAAACGAAGTATGGGGTTGTATTAAGCATATAGCCACGCTTCACATCTTTAGAACGCACAATACGAATGCTTGACACATATTCTTTTACAGCCGTACGGTGCGAGTCCTCCCCTTTCTCGTTAAAACTATATTCTACATCGGCTGCAAGCATAAGTGGTGTAGTATCAGCAGTATAGTCACGGTTATCGCCTTTATGGAACTTTTCTCCTGTATCCAGAAAGCGTCCTTTGCCTTTTACAGAGAAAAATCCTCCCCCTATATCAATCATGTCTGTACGAAGTTTTTCAGGGAGCCCATCCCACTCATATACCACTGAACGTCCATGAGGAGCAATGGCCAACACTCGCTGGTCGTAGATGGTATGACTACGGGTATAGCTCTCACTATCAATCGTTTTTGTTTTGAATATCCTATCCTCTTCGGTAACGACGCTATGCTGCGTAGTATGGCTCTCTGTGTTCGATTGTCGTATAAACATCGGTTCTGATACACCATTAACCAACGAGAACGACCGTTTTCGATGTATGAACACCACTTTATCCGTGAGGTTCTCTATTTCCAGAAGAGCCTCCCCTTCTGAATCAATTACAATACTTGCCCTGATGACGCCATCTTCAGAGACCTGTGTACCTGTGGCTGCCATTTGGCAGAAAACGCCCACTTTACGCGCTGATGCTGACCATGTGATGGTTAGTAGTGCTGATATCAGCAAAAAGAATTTCTTAGTCATAGTATTACAGTTTTTTAGTATAATAGTATTTTCCTGCAAAGATAGCAGGTTTCACCTTGTCAAGCAAGGGAGATTCCCTACTTGCCTGATGGATTTTCCCTATTTTCAGAAATCTGCACTTTACAAAAATGAAGATGGAGGATTTTCAAAATATATCATAGGTTAGTAAAAACAAAAAACCTGATTGCCAAATCGACAATCAGGTTATTGTACTTATGTTATGGCCTCTATTTCGCCATAAACTTCTTTCCATTCTGGATATAAATCTGTCCTTTCTGAGTAGCATTCACCCTCTGACCGCTAATGTTGTAGATAGCCTGTTCATTGTCAGCAGAAACTGCAACCGAGGTTATGCCTGTGGTGGTTGAAGGTTTATATTCTGAATAATAATATGTTGTACGACTCAACTCCTTACCATTTGCATCGGTGGTATAGAAGTCAATAATATTGAAATGAGTCTCCTTCGCCATAAAAACAGGACTCTGTGTATTCTGATCATATTCATAGTTGGTTGTCTTTACGAGTTCAAGGCTGCCCCCTTCCGCATATTTGGGATTCTCGTAATACTCCTCACGTACCAAATCATTATACTCATTATATGTAAATTTCACTAATTCTACACATACAAGTTTATCATTAATAATGGTATAAATACCACGACTTTTAAGAATGTCATTTTCTTTTATTGAATATGAGAAACAGCTTCTATAGCCATTTACACCAAAAACAGAAAGTTCCGCATAACCATCTTCGCTGCCAGGAACAAAATATTCAAAACCAGCTTCCTTCCATGTCTTACCACCATCATCGCTACTGCTATTATCACTACGATAATAGTAACTACCTCCTTCCATCGTGAAATATGTATATAAAGATTTGCAAACAGGGGTTTCTACCTTTCCCTCAACCTTTGATCCTATTTTTTCTTTCAAAAGTCCATCTTCCGCATAAACGTTTTTGAATATAGTCTTAACATTATCATCAAATTGCTCTGTAGGATTTCCTTTTTCATCATATAGTATATAACGATTCAATACATATTCTCCATTTTTGAATTCGTATCCTTTATATGACTCCTTATTACCATTATCGTTGAATGCAAATACATTTTTATTGGTTGCAACCCATTCTCCATCTACCCATTGATAGGAAGCATTTTCTGTTAAATTACCATTTTCTGAGTATTTACATTCATATTTGCTAGAAGGTATTTCCTTGCCATTCACAACATTAATATTCACATAACCCAACTGACGTTTCTGGGTATCAAACGTAAACTCATAAATGCTTGTAACATCTCCGTCAATATTATAATTCTTCTGAATTTGTATTGTATTATTTGTTTCTACATCAATTCTATAGTCACTTGTGGATGATAATCCAAATTTACCTTGAAAAGCACGAGAATAAAACTCATCCGAAACGACATTGCCTTCTGAATCAAGAATTAACTTGTTCCCAATGAACGGAACATATTCATCCCCTTCAACTAAATAACTCATAGATCCAACCTGACGTCCTTTATTATCATATGATGCAATTAGCTTTGACGTTATTTTGCCTTCATTATCACGTGAGTACTCAGTTTTTGTATAGCTGCCATCTTCTGCATATTCATAGACAGTGGTAACAAAACCATCAACTACAATACTGTCACGTTTGAATTCCGAAAGGGAAGAGGCCTGTTTCTTTACAATTTCAGAATTATTTAAATTATCTTTTGGCTGCTGCGCAAATGATACTGTTGCTCCACAAAGAAGCATTCCAAGAAGTAGAGATTTCTTCATAAGTTTATTTTTAGGTTTTACTATCTATAACACTCATAGGCAATCATATGTTGCGAAGAGTAATCATAGCAATTTCAGGTACAAAAGTACATAATTATTTTATTATTTCAAAACTTTGGTAGAATATTTTATATGATATAATGCATTTTTACTATCCACAAAAAATATAATCAGGTGACAAGCCGTTTTGCCTATCACCTGATTATATTCTATTTTTTAATCTTTACCAATTTTCCTTATAATTCTCAGACTCTCCATGGATACGTTTCTTCAACGTTCTCCAGTCCTTTGGTACATTGAAGCAATTCCTTGAGAAATTGACTAGGATATAGAATCCGTCACTATCTTTGCAGGAATATATATCCAGTTTATTACCTTTTCTCGGCATTATACCACCTCCGGAGAACAGATTGGTAAGATAGCCATCGCTGAAATAATCTTCAGAAAGTATTGTATATGCCTCATTCGGATTAGCTGCAATATAATGACGTACACCATCCATCACATGTTTGAGAACAGATTTTGCAGAAGTCTCATCAGCAAACTTACATACGAGTGTGTTGCTCTCACCGTCGTATTCCGGTTTTGGCATATTGAAGAAATCATATCCCTTCTTGAGTGCCACCTTATCATCGTACCCCTTGAAATCATTTTCATATCTCACGACGATAGTGCGTTTTGTCATATTCTTATCCTTAAACATAGGCTCTAATATTTGCATTAAAGACTCGATATTAAGAGCCGATTTTGCCGTAGATGTCATATCCAACAGAACTCTATATGACAATGACCATTGCGCCGTATATATGCCTTCCTTGCAAGGTTTCATATCATACTTGAAAAAGATTCTGCCAAACTGATTGCTTCTTTTATAGTCGAAGCCCTCAGGCATATCCATCGGAGTTCCGTTTTCAGAAACTTTCTTAAGGGTAAGGCTGGAGACAATAGAATCCTTACATGGCTCATGAAACTCAAAATTATGACTCTCAATGGCATCTTTTGTCAGTTCTGCGATAGTCTTACGTATGTATTCTATTGCATGAATCTTTTTCTTCTCCATCTGCAACTGCTCAGCAGACATATTGCTGCCATCAGGCATTACATAAGACTCCTGTTTCTCAATACCAGGCACTACATTCTGACTGATACTGAATCTTTTCAACAAGCCGTATTGTCTGAAATTATTATATTCACAAGCTTTTACCATACCTATTTCCTTCAGATAGCAAAATAGGCTATCCACCTTAGGATGGCTCTGAGCATAACATACACTCTGTGCTGTCAATAGTATTATAAAGAAAATAAACTGCTTCATATTATTAACGATTATAGGGTTAAGAAGGAGGTCGCATAGCCTCTGCTACAAAAATCTCTTTTTCACATCGGCAAAGTTACAAAAAAACTACTGATAAAACAAAAACAAATAGAACAAAAGTTGGTAAAGCAGAAAAAAGCAAAACTATTTTTCCACATTATTCAGACATTCTTCCACAGACATTCTATTTGCAGAAATTTCAGCGATGTAAATTCCTCTGTTTCATAATATTTACTAGCAGAAAGACACCTAAAACATGCATTACATATCACTTCATCTCAATAGTATCATTTTTTTTGTTTCTTGATGCAATTTTTTTGCTTTTCCTGCATTATATTATATGATATAGGAAAATTTTAAAAACAAAAAAGAATATGATGAAACAGAAACTCTATTTAGTAGCACTTTTATGCGTAACCCTATTCGGATTCGCTTCATGTCTATCTGATTCAGATGATGACAACAAACTGTTATTGACAGATTACTTCACTATCACAGGTACTTATCCAAACTACAAACTCATTGGAGATGGCGGTGAGATTGTATATCCTACGACTGCCAGTGTCAATGACTGTACAGACAGCAAAGGATTTGGAGATCATAAGCGCGCACAGTTATACGCATACTACTCCCCAAAGGATACGACTATAGAGAATGGTACTACCATCATTCGCTATGCAGAACTTGAAGACGGTATATATTTTGAAGAGAAAAAAGCAATAACATTTGCAGAAGCTACCGAAGCTGGTATTCTGGAAGAAGATAGTATTTTCAATATTAAAGGTCATAACAGTTGGCTGGCAAAAGGATATCTTTCATCTATCTTTACAGCAGACTACTCTATAGTAAACAATAAAGAAATCAAGCCTGGTGTAAATCTCTGCGCAACAAGTACAGAAGAGAACGCCATCACTCTTAAATTTCTTTACAACCGTCACACACAGAAAACCAACGTCAGCTCCTACGAGGGACTATTTTATTACTCTTTCGACGTAACAAACCTCAATATTCCTGGCAATGATTCCATCACCATAACATTCGATGTTACTGGCTCAACCCTAAGTAAATTGAAGGTTGCACGCAGCGACTTCTATTTCAAAGCTCAGTAGGTGGAAAGAATAATGTTCCTGAAACAAGGATAGCATAATATACTAAGGGAATAACAATGAATTGTCTAAGAATATTAGTCTTGGCAACAATGGTATTTATGACCATTTCCGCCAAAGGGCAATGTAAATTCTGTAAATCCTACGAGGATTTTATAGATGACCACTGGGAAAAATTAGACACTGTATATTGCAAAAAACGTAGCAAAAGTCAGAAATTCTGGTGGGGCGGTAAAGACTATACTCTAACCACAGGAAACAAGGATTTAGACAAAGTCCTAAAATATGAAGCCTTCATTGTGATGCAATCAGACACTGCATATCTAAACTGTCGCAATGTCAGACATGACACCGTACTTTTGGGAAAAGGATATACCAAAGCAAAACGCTTTGGTGATCATGGATTGTTATTTGTCAGTCAATTTGCAAACAAAAAAACGGCGCAAGAAATTATGGGGGCAAGATACTTTGCGGGAGCTCTTGGCTCTATGTCCACTGCATCCGACTACGAGAAAAGACAGGTGTGCTACATAATTTCCTCTGGTGCAGATGGAATTGGCTATATAAACACTCGAATGGTTGATGATGAGATGATAGAAGAAATGATGGAGAAAAACATCATAAAAGACGGTGGTCTATATCTCAAATATCTCTCCGAAGGGAAAAAGTGGCAACGAATACATGCCTCACATGTTATTCCAATTCTCGAAGAGGCGGGACTTCTTAAGTAGTGAGAATAGTAAAAAGCGTAAAGTACAAAATAAAACCAGTACCCCGATTTGAGGTACTGGTTTATTTTTGTCTATATTTCAGCTATGTGATTACTGAAGGAATGAGATAAGTACACCTGCAGCAACGGCAGAACCGATAACACCTGAGATGTTACTTGCCATACAATAGTTGAGAACGTGATTCTTTGGATCATACTGTGTAGCGATGTCATTAGCCACACGAGAAGCCATAGGAACGGCACTCAAACCTGTTGCGCCAACCAGCGGATTAACCTTCTTCTTTGTGAAGAGGTTGAAGATCTTCACCATACAGATACCTGCCGCAATAGAGAGAGCGAATGCGAGGAATCCACCAACAACAATACCTATTGTCTGGAGGTTGAGGAATGCCTCTGCTGTCATTGTAGCACCAACAGAGAGACCGAGGAAGATAGTTGCGGTGTTCATGATAGCGTTAGAAGCTGTATCAAACAGACGACTTGTCATGCTACCAAGTTCCTTGATAAGGTTACCGAACATCAGCATACCTACGAGGCTCACAGCTGTTGGAACAAGCAGAGCCACAACTGTAGTAACTGTGATTGGGAAGAGAATCTTCAGTACACGGAGATTCTTGATTTCAGTCTTGTTTGGGTACTTCTTATCCTGTTCCTTCATGTTGATCATAAGTTCCTTCTTTGAACAGAGAGCCTTAACCACGATAGGGATGATTACAGGCACGAGAGCCATGTATGAATAAGCTGCAATGGCAATAGGACCGAGAAGTTCAGGAGCGAGTTTGATAGTTGTGAAGATAGCTGTAGGGCCATCGGCACCACCTATGATACCAAGAGATGCAGCCTGCTGTGGAGTGAAGCCCATAGCGAGAGCAGCAAGAAGAACTGCGAAGATACCAAACTGAGCACCTGCACCGAAGATAGAGAGACGAAGGTTACGAAGCATAGGACCGAAATCAGTCAGCGCACCCACACCCATGAAGATTATAGGTGGTATGAAACCTGTCTTGATGCACATGTAGTAGATGAAGTTCATGAGTCCGAGATCATGCGCAATCTTATGGAGAGGCATATCCCAGATTACTTCCTTATTGCCTGCAGCATCAAGCAGGAAACCGCCATTGCCATCAGGAATGAAGCCCTCGGAAGTAACGGTAGTAACACCCATGCCACCGCCAGGGAAGTTGGCGAGAAGTACGCCGAATCCGATTGGGATAAGCAGCAAAGGCTCATATTTCTTTACGATTCCCAGATAAAGAAGCACGAATGCTATGAGAATCATCAGAAGGAAAGACCAGTCACCGCCAGTCTGCGAGAACGCGGTCATTTCCCATATTTTCTGTAATATTTCCATTTTTTTCTAGTTTTCTAGTTGTTCTAGTTTATCTAGCTATTCTAGAGAATCTTGGGTAGGCTCTTATGCAATAGTCATCAGCACATCATCCTCTTCAACAGAGTCACCTGATGTGAAATTGATACTTGTGATAGTACCTGCCTTTTCTGCCTTGATACGGTTGAACACCTTCATAGCCTCGATATAGCAGATGATATCACCTTCCTCAACATGGTCGCCAACCTTCTTTGGAGTCTCACTTGAGTTGCTTACCATATAAGCCTTACCCTCCAGTGGAGCAAGAACCTCAAGGCCTTCGCCTACTGGTGCTGCTGCGGCTGCAGGAGCTGCACTTGCTGCCGGAGCAGCTGCCGGCTTGTCACCGTATGCGATGTCAACCTTATAGCTCTGACCATTAACGGTAACTGTGATTGTCTGAGGCTGTGCGTCACCCTTAGGAGCATTCTTCTTAGCCTTACGCTCTGCAAGGTCAGCCTCGAAGTCAGCCTTAGCCTTACCGCTCTTGAATGCCTCATACTGCTGTGGGTGCATAGCATACTCGAAGAGTTCCTCATCATCCTCACCGAGATCCCAGCCGTTCTCCTTCATCTTCTGACGATATACGTCGAGATTGTCAGGATAGTTCTCCTGTGGGTCGGTTGTCATGAACTCACGTCCCTCAGCCTTAGCCATCTCAACGAAGATAGGATCAACAGGGCCTGCAAGCTTACCTGACTTACCAAGAATCATATCCCAGATATTGTCGGCAATCATTGACCAACGCTCCTTACCCTTCTCCATCTGCATCACGTTCATAAGAGCGAGGTTCTTAACATACTGAGAGAAAGGAGTAACGAGACATGGATATCCAACCTTAGGCCATACGTAAGCCACCTCATCAAAGAGCTTTACAAGAAGCTGGTCGGTTGTAAGCTCAGGCTGGTTGTTCTTCACCTTCCACTTATTGAGCGATTTGAGGTTATCCTCAAGGTCGGTCATAAGCGAACCCATCATACCGCCTGGAAGACCCGGCTTGATGAGCAATGAGTTGTTGAGGTGGTTCTGTGCAGGGATGTAATAGCCGAGGAAGTCGTCCATCATCTCCTGAATCTGTGAGCGAACCTCCATATAAGCCTCCATGTTGATTTCCTTAACCTTGAAGCCTGCATCCTTCAGCATCTCCTGAACAGCGATGATATCAGCATGACCTGTACCCCAAGAGAGTGGTGCTACAGCAGTATCGATATAGTCACAGCCATTGCGACATACCTCAAGGATGCTTGCCATGTTGAAACCAGGACCAGCGTGAGAGTGATACTGAATGATGATATCCTCCTTGTAAGCCTTGATACCGGCAGTAATCTTACCGAGAGTCTCTGGACGACCGATACCTGCCATATCCTTCAGACAGATTTCGTCAGCACCAGCGTCGATGAACTGCTTAGCAAGGTTTACGTAATATTCTACTGTGTGGATTGGAGAGTGAGTGATACAAAGCGAAGCCTGAGCAATCATGCCACCTTCCTTTGCATACTTGATTGAGGGAATCACGTTGCGTGGGTCATTAAGACCGCAGAAGATACGTGTGATATCCGTACCCTGAACGTGCTTTACCTTATAGAAGAGGCGACGCAAGTCTTTTGGACATGGACTCATGCGAAGTGCGTTGAGCGCACGGTCAAGCATGTGAGTCTGGATGCCAGCCTCATGGAAAGGCTTTGTCCACTTGCGTACTGCGATATTTGGGTTCTCGCCATAGAGGAGGTTGACCTGCTCGAAGCCACCGCCATTGGTTTCTACACGGTCGAAACATCCCATCTTGATGATAGCAGGAGCGACCTTTAAAAGCTGGTCAACACGTGGCTGATACTTTCCGGCACTCTGCCACATATCACGAAAGACCAAACTGAACTTTATCTCTTTTGCCATTGTTTTATAGTGATTTGTTATTATCTTTCCACCTTACATCTTCCACCAGAACTACGTCTGGCATAACAAAAAAAGTTAGGCTTTTGTTACGTTTGTTACTGTACCCTTTCCACCTGTAATCTGAGCTACAGTAGCCTTGATTACGTCCATTACGGCAGCATCAATCTTGGCTGGAGCCGCAGCCGGCGCAGCCTTCTTCTTTGGAGCTTCCTCCTCAGGGCACACTTTGTTTACGATTTTAATGAGCACGTTGCTCAAGTTGATGACAATAAGCAATATGGCAAAAACTGTCACCATACCGATAGCCATCAGGGTTAAACCTAATCCGAGGTTTTCCATACTTATTCTAAATTGTTTACTGAATAGTGAATATTGCTAATATCTATTTAGGTGATTCGCTCCACAGCCCATGTCCCCAAGACATTGCCGATATGAGCCAAAATCGCCACAAAGTTAATAAAAAAAAACGACATTAGCAAAAAATCGCCAATATAAATGACCTACTTTTTCGAAAAAATTACAAATCACTAGATTTTCAGCGTTTTTTCTTACAAATTCAAGTTTTCTATCTACCCCACTCTACCCTGTAAATCCAAGATTAGGATAGCTTGCCCCTGACAGAAATGCCTCTATATCATCCTGCAACTTGCGGAAAGGTGCAGAGCGGAAATATCCCGTACTCTTCTTCATCATCTGAGAAGAATCGGTTTGTGAATGCTGATAGGCAGAAAGCTCATTCTGACGCTGAGTGACATGACACGCCTTCTGGCGTATCTCCGTTTCACGTTCAACCCTAAGTCTCTCACACACACGACCTACAAGCGGAGCAACAACGTTATCAAACAGATGATGCCCCTGAACATAAAGGTATGTGGTCTGTGGAGTAACTCCAAGACTCACAAGTTCTTTCTCAAGCGCCTCATACTCTCTTCTGAGTCCCTGATGATTCCTACGCACCTCCGCTAACCTTACATCCACCTTACGCTGTAATTTGTCAAGAGCAGCCTGCGGATCTGCCAGCGAGAATTTTCCCATCTCTATCACCACATTCATGTCACTCATAGTGAAATCATGAAACTGATGACGACGGTAAAGCAGTATGTTCCAAACAAATAGAGGATATATTATTTCCGAATAACGGGTCATGAACCACACGAAATCAAAGATGTGGTGATCGTTGAGAGTAGCCATCACACATACATTATGCAAGGAAGGAGCATAACACTGGTAATTCTCAATGGCATAGACGTATGTATGAAACACGTAGGGGCATCCTATCACCGCACGTGAGTTCTCCGTAATTCCTTGAAGCAGATAGTCATAGTCAGCATCCACACAGGCTATCATATCACGTCCACCACCTTCATTGAGCATAGACATTATAGCCTTTTTCTTACCCTTGGACAAAGTGTTTCTCGTTGGGAGCATGACCTCAAAATAGCGCGTCTCGTTCTCATATTCGCTGAGCACGGTACGCCAGAATAGCACATCGTCGTAACTCTCCACATAAGCTACGATACGCCGTCTTGCCCTCTTTCCATGAATGGCATTAGCAGCACTCAGATAATTTGATGATATTCTCAATGACTTTACCATCCGTCAACCCTTAATTTCTTAGTTTCTTAACCTCTTTATTGTCAATTTCTATCTCACTCACCTCCGTAACTCTGTCTATCCAACCATTCAATATCATGGCAGGAGAATGCGTGGTAAGGATAATCTGAACATTCGGATTAAGATCCATTATAAGGTCGATGAGCTGTTCCTGCCAATCCACGTGCAGACTGACCTCCGGCTCATCCATAAATAGTACGTAAGGCTGTGAGTCCTCCACAAGTACAGTAAGCAGAATCACGAGCATCTGCTTCTCACCACTTGAAAGCTGATATGCCGTCAGTTCCTCACCCACCTGCGAGAAACGAATCTCATTGGCAGAACGTATCACTTTCTTGCCCGTCTCGGCATACAATTCATCGAGTACATTATGGAAATGCACCTTCACATTCGACAGTTTCTGAGCCTCATCGGCATTGCCTTCCTGTAGGGCTGCAATCATCCTGTTTCCGAGATTCACCTGATAGTCAAGGTATCTGCGCTGGAGATTGAAGAGCTGAAGGTCAAGTTCTGTGGCGATCTGGAAATCAAGCTTTGTAGCCATCTCCGAATTGATAAGCGGACGATCAAAAGAGCGTATTACATCAAAGCGTATAAGCTCCGAATCAGCAGGATAGAAGTCAAGATGCACACCGTTCTCCTCAAGTGCAGCAAGCACCCCGCCTGGGGCAAGTTTCTGATGCAGAGGTGTCACGACCTTATTTAATATGGTACTCTTACCCACACCATTAACGCCACTTAGTATATTCACTCTACGGTCAAGCGACCATACGATGTGTTTCTTACCGCTCCAAAGAGAATCGATTTCTATCTTTGTAATATAGTCTGCGTACTTCATACTCCTTGTTTTAGTTATCGACTGCAAATATAGTAATTATTTTTTATAAAACGATAATTTTTACCAATCTTTTATGCTGCTCAAAGTGCCTTTCATGCTTTTTCTTTCGTTTTTCTTGTTTTTTTTGCCTATCTTTGCACACGCAAATTGATAATTAAAAACAAGAAAAAAAATAAACAGACTATGGATTTCAAAGATTTGGCGCAGATGCGTCGTAGCCACCGCAAGTTCACAGAAGAGGCTGTAAGTAAGGATGATATCAAACTCATTCTCCGCTCAGCTCTCATGTCACCAACATCTAAAGGGCAGCGTAACTGGCAGTTCGTAGTGGTAAAGGACAAGGAGAAGATTGCAGCCCTTTCCACAGCAAAGGATCTCGGCGGACAGTTCCTTGCCACCGCCCCTGTATGTATCGCTGTCTTTGGCGATGCCTCTGAGAACGACTGCTGGGTAGAAGACGGCAGTATTGCAGCTATCTCAATGCAGTATCAGGCAGAGGACCTCGGTCTCGGCTCTTGTTGGGCACAGATGCGTGCTCGTGGTCTTAAGGACGGTACTCCTGCCGATGTTTCCATCCAGAAAATCCTCTCCATTCCCGAGAACCTCTCATGCCTCTGCATCCTCGGCATTGGCCATAAGGCTGATGAGCGTAAGCCTCAGAACGAGGACAAACTCAAATGGGAAAATGTAAGGTGGACAGAATTATAAGGTGGGCTCTATAAATTACCACCGTAAAATTCACGAATCGAACAAGGGTTACGTTTTGTTACCTTTCGGTCTCTTTTCGGCTCAATTTGTAAGTTCACTCAGTCGTTATGCCCGCATAACTCCTTCGTTCATTTACAAACTGACCTCGAAAACAGCCTTGAAATCTAACAAAGCTAATTTATAGAACCCACCATAACACTTTCGGATGCAAAAAAAAATAGTTACTTGGCTTTAGTGCAAATGCTAACAACATAATTCTTTTCTGGAAAGTCCTTGGTGATTATTTGCCAAGGACTTTTTCCTTTAAAGTAATCGTCAAGTAGCGGACGGAGTTGTTCCTTGCCCGTTATTCCTCTGCCTGTGAGCTTTACCACGGCCTCCTTCATCGTCCATAATCGAGTGAATTTCAATGGGGTGAGGTTTTCAAGTTCGCTATCACTAAGCACATAGCGCGCAAGGTCGTCTTTCACATTCTCCTTAATAACTTCTACGTCAATGCCCACGGGTTCGTTGCTTACCGCGCATGCCACCGCATATTTGCAATGCGACATGTTGAAATGGATATCCTCATGCCCCACAATGACTGGCTTGCCGTTCTCCAACTCGCGGAAAACAGGCGGCTCCGTGATTCCGTATTCTTCCTTTAGCAATCGCTGAAGAAGCATATAGGCTTTAAGGCTCTGCTCTCTTCCTGCCTGAAACCTATACTTTAGAACCTTCTCACGACGTTGCTCGCTGACCTTTGAGAGGCAGTCGTTGAACTGCTCCTCAGTCATCGAAGTCATATTATCGTCGATAAGAAATTTCAATTTTCCTGTTTACTATTTACGTTTTTCTCTTCTTTACCCTTAATAAACGCACTTTTATTGCATTTTATTTCAACAAAAAAGCTTATTCCTTTCTTTTTCTGCGAAAAAATCATTATTTTTGCACTCATGAAGAAAATCCTTGCCTTAATAACTTTTGCATCAGTTCTTTCTGCTTCTGCCCAAAACAAGATAGATCTTTCGGGAACTTGGGAGTTTCAGATTCAGCGTAACGAGAATACCGTTACGCCAATGTCGATTTATGATGATACTATCCAACTGCCTGGCTCTATGATTACGCGAGGCAAAGGCGATATCGTTTCCGTGAAAACACAATGGACGGGTTCTTTGTATGATTCCTCTTTCTATTTCAATCCCTATATGGAAAAATACCGTGTTGAGGGACAGATGAAATTCCCGTTTTTCCTCACTCCTGAACGCCATTATATTGGTAATGCGTGGTATCGCCGTAAGGTGCTCGTGCCGAAGGAATGGAGGAAGCAGCGTATCATCTTGACTCTTGAGCGACCTCATATAGAGACTACTGTATATATAAATGGTAAGGAAATCGGGCATCAGATGGGACTTTCTGCTCCCCATGTATATGAAGTTACTAACCATATCAAAATCGGTAAGGAAAACACGATAGCAATCAAAGTATATAATGGTATAGAGAATGTGTGTGTCGGAAAGGATTCCCATTCCGTTACCGACCATACGCAAGGCAACTGGAACGGTATTGCTGGAGATATATCACTTTCTGCTCGTCCGATGAATACTATTGAGCATATTGATGTTTATCCAGATGTATGTTATAACTCTATCCGTCTGGTGCTCAGAGGCAAAGCCAAGGGGCTTTCTTTCTTCATTGACGGAAAAGAGAGTGAGGCTGTGGCTCAATCTGATACTTCGTATGTCATTCGTCTTAGTGATGATGTCAGACTATGGAATGAGTTCCACCCGAACCTTTATACCCTTGAGGTCAAGGATATTAATGGATATTCTGTCAGTACAACCTTCGGAATGAGGGAGGTGAAAGTGAACGGAATGGATATTGTTCTCAACGGAAAACCGATATATGTGCGCGGAACCGTGGGCAACTGTTGTTTCCCCGAAACGGGCTATCCCCCAACCGATGAGGCTTCATGGGAACGCATCTTCCGTAAGTGCAAGGAATATGGCTTGAACACCATGCGATTCCATTCCTATTGTCCTCCAGAGGCAGCATTCCGTGTGGCTGACCGTCTCGGTTTCTATCTTCAGCCAGAAGGACCTTCATGGCCGAATCATGGCGTAAGGCTTGGTCGCGGAATGGCTATTGACCAGTATCTCATGGACGAGACAAAGCGTATGGTTGAGGCTTACGGCAATCATCCTTCGTTCCTTATGATGAGTGCCGGAAATGAGCCTGCCGGTGACTGGGTGAAATGGTGCAATGCGTGGGTGGATTATTGGAAAAACGCAGACTCACGCCGTATATATTGTGGTGCAAACGTCGGTGGCGGATGGGCTTGGGATAATGGCTCTCAGTACCATGTGAAGGCAGGAGGACGCGGGCTTGACTGGAACCGTAACGCGCCTAATTCTAACGATGACTACAGCAAGGATCTCCTGTTTCCGCGTAATTACAAGGATAGCGTTCCGAATAATTCACCTATTATCAGTCATGAGCAGGGGCAATGGTGCGCCTTTCCCGACCTGAAGGAACGCTCACAATACACAGGAGTATATAAGGCGAGGAATTTTGATATCTTTGAGGACTTGCTTCGTGATAACGGAATGGCATCACAAGCAGAGAAATTCCTTATGGCAAGCGGTAGGTTACAGACCCTTGCATATAAATATGAGATAGAGCGCAATCTACGTACAAAGGGATATACAGGCTTCGTACTCCTTGGTTTGAATGACTATAGCGGTCAGGGAACAGCCATTGTCGGACCTCTCAACGTGCATTGGAAGGAGAAGGGATATGTGGATGCTACAGAATGGACCGAGTTCTGCAATGATGTAGTGCCGTTGGCTAAGTTCCGTAAGTTTGTCTATTCCGCTTCTGATACCCTCAAAATCCCTATAGAGGTATATAATGCCTCTGCAAGCGAAATTGAGGATGCTAAGGTGGAGTATAGCATAACAGAGAGTGTAAAGGATAAGACTGGAATGATAAATGGGCAGGAAGGATTAGAGTATTCTTCAACGTTAGCCATTCCTCCATTAACTATTCCACTTGGTAAGAACCAGTACTTAGGAACAGTTACATATCCTCTTGGCTATGTTGTTGATCCAAGTAAGATAACCCTCACCGTCACCATATCGTCTGGAGATAAGAAATGGAAGAACCATTGGGACTTCTGGGTAATGCCGTCTCTTGACAGCGAAACGGAGAGCGTGACGGCAAAGGTGGAGCTTAGGAAGGGCTTTGTTGACGGCGTGTATATTTCTGACACCCTTGACGATTTGGCGATAGAGACATTGAAGCGTGGGCATAAGGTGCTTCTTACGGCTGCCGGAAAGGTGCGTTATGGCAATGATATAAAGCAGAACTATCTCCCTGTGTTCTGGAACTCCTCATGGTTCAAGATGCGTCCTCCACATACCACGGGCGCATATATCGATATCACTCACCCTGTATATTGTGATTTCCCTACTGACGACTGGACAAACCTTCTTTGGTGGGAGCTCGTGAATCGTGCTCAAGTGATGAATCTCTCGGAGTTTCCTGCTGATTATCAGCCGCCTATGCAGCCTATTGATACTTGGCATGTAAGTCGTAAGTGCGGTATGATAATCGAGGCAAACGTGCTTGGCGGTAAATTGCTCATGACCACTATTGATATCACCTCAAATCTCAGATCCCGACTCGTTGCCCGTCAGCTTCGCAAGAGTATCATAAACTATATGAAGAGCAATGATTTCAAGCCATCTATCACCCTTGACGAGAGTGTGATACGCCATCTCTATGAGAACGAGGCTCGTCAGGTCAATATGTTCACCAATGATTCCCCTGACGAACTGAAGCCCAAGATTAAGTAAGGGTAGCTCCCTTACTGCACCAATTCAGAGAACGGACTTACAACGGATTTGGAACGGTATTACAACGGACTTACGACCATTTGAATCTCACCTGCGTAGGGCGCTTTTTAGTGACCGCTATCACCTAACACCCAACACCTGAATTTACTAGTGACCACGTGCTTTGCACCTCGCACGCTGTCAAAAGTGCATGTCAGCCCAAAGGCTGGTGCACGTCCTTTGGTTTGACGAGTGACTACGTGCGCTGCACCTCGCACGCTGTCAAAAGTGCGTGTCAGCCCAAAGGCTGGCGCACGTCCTTTGGTTTGACGAGTGCAAAGGTAATACAATATTTTTCGGAACTGCAAGAAAATACAGGAAAAAACATGTTAGGTGCGAAAAAAAGTTGAGATATGCCTGTAACTTGCTGATATACAGAAAAATATTTTCAGATAAATTCTGAGATGTTAGCGACCTAACATATAACATGTTATGTTAGGTACCAGATAGGGTGTAATCTCTTTCCTAACTTCAAAATAATATATAATATAAATTTATATTATATATTATTTTGGCCATAAAAAAATACCACTCCCTCCCCCCCACCTAACATAACATGTTATATGTTAGGTGCCATTCTGAGCCTTCTGTTGGGGTGACCTAACATATAACTGTTAGGTTAGATAAGGGAGAGGGTATCTGGGGGCAATGGGATTTATGGACGCTGAACGAATCGTTCACCGTCTTGCAAAAAAACAATGAAGAGTGAAATGATTTCACTCTTCATTATTTATTGTTCTCTCTTGTCAGATACTCAGTTCCTCGAGTACCTTGATGAGTTTCTTATCGAATGGCTTGTCAGAACGAATGGCCTCAGAGAATGGCACATATACCACCTCGTTGTTCTTGATGCCTACCATTACATTGCGCTGCCCCTGCTTGAGTGCCTCTATTGCACCTACGCCTGTGCGGCTTGCGAGTATTCGGTCACGGGCAGTAGGACTACCACCACGCTGCAGGTGTCCGAGGATTGATACACGCACGTCGTAACCTGGAAACTCGTTCTTTACACGCTCTGCATAGTAGAGGGCACCGCACTTTGGAGACTCTGAAACGATAACGATACATGACTTCTTAGACTTACGAATGCCACGCTTCATGAATTCCGCTAACTGGTCTTCGTCGGTTGCCTCTTCTGGTATGATGGCAGCCTCAGCACCACAGGCGATAGCTGAATTCTGAGCAAGGAAGCCAGCGTCACGTCCCATTACCTCGATGAAAAAGATACGCTCATGGCTCTGTGCGGTGTCGCGGATGCGGTCAACACACTCCATGATGGTATTCATCGTTGTATCATATCCAATAGTAGAGTCTGTTCCATAGAGGTCATTGTCGATAGTGCCTGGGAGGCCGATGCAAGGCACGTCAAACTCGTTAGCAAAGTTCATAGCACCAGTAAGAGAACCGTTACCACCGCATACTATAAGCGCATCAACGCCATTTGCCTTGATTTGGTCGTATGCCTTCTGCATTCCCTCCATTGTCATAAATTCCTTTGAGCGAGCAGTCTTGAGGATAGTACCGCCGAGGGTAATGATACCGCTCACATTCTCTGTGGTGAAATCCTTCATCTCACCATTGATAAGACCGTCATATCCGCGATAGATTCCCTTTACCTTGAACCCGTTGTAGATGGCGGCACGGGTTACGGCGCGAATAGCCGCATTCATTCCGGGAGCATCGCCTCCGGATGTAAGAATGCCGATTGTCTCAATTTTTGCCATAGTGTTCCTGTTTTATTAAAAGCCTAACCAAGCCTTCCAGAAAGGAAGGATGTTTATAGTATAAATACCTATAAAGATGGCTATATCCGTTTTATTTAATTGTTAATTGTAATTATTAATCATTTAGTTGTTATACCTGAAAGAAATACGAGCCTGCCGTTAGCGAATCTCCTGACGCTTTCCACATCCATCCCTTTGGGAGGGCATAGGCAGGCTTTACACCATGAAATACAGCACGACAAGACCGATGATGCCGGCAAGCAGCACCTTTGAGCCAACGTGCTTGAAGTACCATGACATTCCGACGCGCTCCGTACGCATATAGACAATGCCAGAAACGCTGCCAATGGTCAGTACGCTGCTACCTACGGCTGTGACATAGGCTATTACCTTCCAGTATGCTCCGTTCTGCACCATATCCACAAGTAACGGTCCTGTAGGTTGCATAACGGCATTCATATCAAATAATGATATCATTGTCATAGCCGTTGCGAAGTTGTCGAGGAAGATACTGATGAATCCACCTATGACACCGAGAATCCAGATGCTTGGACAATACTCCATTATCTTCTCGGCAAGCCACAGGAACGCGCCAGTCTCTGCCACAACGCCAACAGCCAGCATGATACCCATGACATAGAGCATGAGCTGTATGATGGAATACTGAAGCTGTCGTGGTATGGAGCGTGTCATTCTCCTGTCGAAACTCATTATGTTTCGGTTGAATATCTCGTTTATTATCCACAGGATGGACAGTACGCAGAATGCTCCGAGAAATGGAGAGAGCTTAGTGATATTGTGGAACGTTGGGATGAACCACAGACCTCCGATACCCACGAAGAGCACTACGAGACGCTGCCACACCTTGAGATTGGTGTCATCGCCACGATAAGGCAATGTAGGGCGGTCGAGTTGCACGGTCTCGCTAAGTGTCCTGCCGATAAGATATGTTGGCAGCATCCACGCTATGAGGCACGGAATGGCAAGCGACATTGTGTATGACGTTGCGGTTATCGCTCCCATATTCCAGAGAACGAGCGATGTAGGGTCGCCGATAACGGTAAGTGCTCCGCCGAAATTGACGGCAAGGACAACCACCGCACCATAGATAATCCTGTCGCGAGTGCGTGGGAGAATCTGATTTGTTACGGTAAGCATCATCACCGTGGATGATATGTTATCGAGGTTGGCTGACAGGATGAATGAGAATGCCGCAAGTTTCCACAGGAGCAACCGGCTATTGCGTGTACGCAGCCAGATGGTGAGAAAGTCGAAGCATCCGTTGTTATGCAGGATCTCGACAATAGTCATTGTTGCCAGCAGGAAGAGAACAACCTCGGAAGCCTTTCCCACGCATGGCAGGAAGACGCTGTACCAGATATAGTTCTTTACCGCATCGCTGGTAGCCGAAGCCCCATGCAGGAAGCTCATATACTCCCCCCTATGGTTTGACATGATAAAGTCACTACCCCAACAGATATACAACACCCACCCAACGGTACCGGCAAAGACTGCGATAGCAGCTTTGTTTACGTTGGTGAGCCTCTCGGTAGCTATGAGTAGATAGCTAATTAATAGTATTGCTACAATTATCAATGTCATGTGTGCAAAATTACTACTTTTTCCGTGAATGCCAAACAAAAAGAGCGAAAAAATCGCTTGAAAAGGATAAATTCTTACAATTTGAAAGGAAATTTGCTTGCGCAAAGATTTTGAAAGTAAATTAGGAGTAAATAAAATCAGGAAATATGAATCAGGAAATTAACGCAGATAGCCATTTGATTGAAGACGGGCTGAAAGCCCAACAAGCTCATAGCCTAAGGGCATCGCCCTAGGTATAGTGAGGCAGGTTGTTCGCTATGCATTACCCAAAATAAAAAAGGAAGCGGATTTATCTGATTTATCTGATATCAAATGCACAAAACAATACTGCACCAACTATCAGATAAATCGGATAAATCCGTTTCCCTTAATAATTTCTGATTTATAATTTACTTTCCAGCCCTCGCGCAAGCGATTTTACTTTCAAAATCTCCGCGCAAGCAGAAGCGAAGTCTGTTTACTCTCCCAAAGGTACTGTGAAGTACTCCTTCTTGCCTGAAGGATAGATACCCTTGATGTAGAGAACAGGATCCTTGCTCTTGTTAGCTGCCTTGACAGCGTTGCTGAGGTCTGAGAGCTCCTTCATCGGTGTCTCATTGACTGTCTGGATGATGAAGCCTACAGGAATACCACGGTCCTTGAACTTACCAGAGTTGATCTTCGTAACCTTCAAGCCGTACTTGATATCGAGTTCCTCCTTCTCGCGGTCGTTGACCTCACGAATCTGAGCACCGAGAACATCGATGTCGGCATCCTTCACAACCTTAGTATTGCCCTGCTCGTTCTTGAGAGTAACCTCAACGGTCTTTGACTTCTTCTTGTGGAGAACAACAACCTTTATCTTGTCGCCAGGGCGCTTTGTAGCAAGAATCTCCTGAAGCTCAGCCATCTTTGTAACCTTCTGGCCTTCGATGTTTGTGATAACATCACCGTCCTCGATACCAGCATCCTCGGCAGAGCCACCTTCTGTAACCTTGTCAACATAAACGCCATCGTTTGTACCAAGGTCAACTTCCTTCTGCTGTGACTTCTGCTCGTCAAGGTAGCCGCGTACATCACGTCCCATAATACCGAGCAAGCCACGCTGTACCTGACCGTATTCCTTCAAATCTGCAACAACCTTGTTCATGATAGTTGTAGGGATAGCGAAGCCATAACCTGTGAAGTTACCTGTCTGAGAATAGAGCATTGCGTTGATACCAACAAGCTCACCCTTTACGTTTACGAGAGCACCACCTGAGTTACCTGCATTGATAGCAGCATCAGTCTGGATGAATGACTCTACACTATTTGCATAAAGAGAACGTGCCTTTGCAGAAACGATACCAGCCGTTACTGTAGCACGGAGGTTGAATGGGTGTCCGATTGCAAGTACCCACTCACCAACCTTGATATCTTCACTTGAAGCTATGGTGATAGCTGGGAGGTTCTTTGCATTGACCTTGATAAGAGCGAGGTCGGTATTCTTATCAGTACCGATGATACGAGCAGAATACTCGCGGTTGTCGTTAAGGGTAATGGTGAGTTCGTCAGCGCCCTCTACAACGTGATTGTTTGTTACGATATATCCATCCTCAGAGATGATAACGCCAGAGCCGGCACCCTCCTTCTTAGGAGTCTGAACCTTACGGCGCTGATTCTGTCCCTGACCGCGCTGGCCGAACATACCGAACGGGTCGAAGAAATCGCCGAATGGATCGCTCTGCATCTCAACCTCCTGAACCTTTGAATTCTGAAGGTATTTGATATGTACCACACATGGCAGAGCCTTGTCGGCTGCATAAGTCAAATCAACTGGCTGACCTGCAACAGCGGCAGGAGCATTAGGAGCTTTAGCAGCCTTTGCCTCCGTAAAGGCTGCAACAGAAAATGTGAGCGATGTCACACAAAGTGCTGCAACAGCAAAATTACAAATAGTCTTTTTATTCATTTTTATTGTTTAATTACAGATAACCTCTTTGTTGGTGGAAGGTGACAGGTGATACGTGCCATTTCTGACAGACACACCTGACAACAAACATCCGATTCCTGAGTGCAAAATTAAACGCAAAAAATGTAATTCCGACATTTTGTCATGTTTTTTGCTTTTTTTTAAATAATCATCCTCACGTATTAACGGCAATTTATGATTTGGCACTTAGAATTAAAGATATTTTAAGACCTAACTGCCAACTGCATCATCATAACAGCCGACAAAGCTGCGGTTTCCGTCCTAAGCCTTGCAGAACCAAGCGACACAGACTTATATCCAGCCTCAACGGCTGCTTTTACCTCTTCTATTGAGAAATCACCCTCGGGACCTACGAGAACGAGTACCTCATCATTATCTGCAATATCCAGAGTCTTCAATTCCCGGAAGAAATCAGTTCTCGGCACCTCATCATAGCAATGGCAGATAAAGCCCTTTGGATGCTTCTTTATTATATCCATGAAAGGAGTCATCTCGTTGACGACAGGCATCCAAGGCTTACGGCTCTGCTTAACAGCAGAAACCACAATCTTCTCTACCCTGTCCTTGCGCATCTGCTTCCTTTCAGAGAACTTGCAAAGAGGAAACGAGAACTCATCCACACCTATCTCCGTGGCTTTCTCCACCATCCATTCCACACGCTCCATCATCTTCGTAGGAGCCATAGCGATATGGATACGCCCTTTCCACCCTTTCTCTTGAGGAAGCGTCTCTATGATGCGATAGTGGCAATGCTTTCCCTGGGCAAGAGTAACCTCTGCCCTGAAGAATACGCCCTCACCATCCATGAGGAATATCTCATCACCCTCAACGAGCCTCAACACGCGGATGGCATGCTGCGACTCTTCCTGTGGAAGATCATCAATTTCCCCAGCCTTTGGCACATAGAAATATCTCACTTCCTTCATTCCTTTGCCCTCCTGTCAAGTTCCTCCTTGATATGCTTGGCCGTTTCGTATTCCTCATTCTCAATAGCCTTCTCAAGTGATGCCTCAAGCATTTCCCTTGTAAGCGAATTGATAGGAATAGCCACACCAGGCTGCCCTTTCTTCAAAGGCACACTCTGATACTGCCACAGCCTCTGCTCGGCATAGAGAGGCACATGCTTATTGACAAGCGTCAGCAGAACGCCCTCGGTTGCTTTCACAGGGAAGGTTGTGCCGGTACGCTCATCTTCTATAACCGCCCGATATACCCCATCAACGACATTAGTCACTACCACGCAGAGTTTCAGGTCCGTCATATAGCTGATAATCCCCATCAGAGCCTCTGGAAGGAGCGTCCTGCCCGCATTTTCACCAATTGCCTGAACAGGTTCTTCCTCCGTATTTGCAAGACCGGAACGCAGGTCAAACTGAAACTTCGTGAACTTGTCACACACTATGCTCAGATGGCGGGTTTCCGACTCGTCAACAAGACTGATGATGCCAATATCCGTATTGTTCACCATCAGTTGTATGCCCATGTATTTCAGTTTTATTTTATTCATAAATATAAATATCAGCCCCTCACCTGCCCTTTGGGTATCCTCTCCCCAAGGGGCGAGGAAGAAGTAACATTTTACTGCTTATGAGGGATCATTTTAGGGTTAAACACTAACTTTTCCCTCGCCCTTTGGGGAGAGGGTGTCCGTAGGACGGGTGAGGGGCCGCTTCGGCCTAAAGATTATTCCAAACAGCACAAGCAGCACGAGTGCATATCCTGCGAATATGAACCATGAGGTTCTCCATCCTGCAAGGGCATCCGTCACACCCTCATCATATACGAATGTGTTCACAACTGCCTGAGCCGAAAGTGTTCCTACCGTTGCGCCAAATCCGTTGGTCATCATCATGAACAAGCCTTGTGCCGACGAGCGGGTATCTGCATCCGTATTCTGGTCAACGAACAACGCTCCTGATATGTTGAAGAAGTCGAATGCCACACCATATACTATACAGCTAAGCACTAACATCCACAATCCAGAGCCTGTATCTCCCAAACCGAACAATCCGAACCTCAACACCCACGCCAATATGGCTATCATCATCACCTTCTTTATTCCGAACTTCTTCAGGCAGAAAGGAATAAGCAGTATGCAACAGGTCTCGCTTATCTGCGATAATGATATAAGGATATTGGCATGCTGAGCACAAAATGTATCGGCATATTCAGCCACGTCCTTGAACGATGTGATGAACGGATTTGCATATCCGTTAGTTATCTGAAGGCATACGCCTATGAACATCGAGAAGACGAAGAATATCGCCATCTTCTTCTTTTTGAACAACTTGAACGAGTCAAGACCGAATATCCTTACGAGTAATGGCGAAGACTTGTCTGCCTCCTGTTCCTTTACCGGAGATGCAGGTAACGTAAGACTGTAAGCTGCAAGCAGAAGGCTCAAAGCCGCACTCACAACGAATTGCTTGCTTGAGGTTTGGAAACCGAGCAAATCCACAGCCACCATAGTACAGATGAAGCCTATCGTACCAAAGATTCTTATCGACGGGAATATCTTCACCGTATCATATCCATTCGATGCAAGGGCGTTGAACGCCACAGAATAGCTAAGCGCGATAGTAGGCATAAAGAATGCCACGCTAAACGCATAGAGAGTGAACAGCATCCCTATCTCGCAACCGGAGGTCATGCCATAGAAACCTGTAGCACCCATGAACAAACCTGCCACCAGATGACACAAGGACAACAATTTCTGTGCCGGAACCCACTTGTCAGCTACTATGCCCATTATTCCGGGCATAAACAAGCTTACCACTCCCTGTATGCTATAGAACCATCCGATTATAGAGCCGAATCCTGCTTCTGCAAGATACGATCCCATGCTGGTGAGGTATGCTCCCCATACAGCAAACTCCAGATAGTTCATTATTATGAGCCTAAGTTTCAGATTCATCTATTCTACATTTATCCGCAAAAGCTCATCAAGCTTCGCAAGTTCCTATTTAGCTATGTACTATTTATTAAATCACAGCTTTCTCTTTGCAAAATTACTTCAAATTTTTGAAACAACCAAATAAATCAAAAAAAAGTGAATATTTTGAAAATTCCTTTTCTGTTCTCATATAAAATAACTATATTTGCACTCAAAAATCAGAGACGTGCGCCAGCCTTTTGAGACTGACACACACTATTTGTTTCGTGCGAATATATTTGCACTCAAAATCAGAGACACGATGATACGTCACATATTACATATAGCCCTTCTTGCTTTGCCTCTTGCAATAAACGCGCAAGAGACAAAGACCGAGTTTGCCGTAGACGATATCATGTATCAGACTCAAGAGTCACCAGCACAAGCCATAACACCACAGTTTTGCGATAGCGTCTCACTACACCTCCCTACCCTAACCGAGTATGGACAGGTGCCTAACCTCCACTTTCCTTACATCGGATGGCATAACTGGCCTACATGGAGATTGCACGAGGGCGTGAACGCATCGCTCGGTTTGTCGGTATTCTCCACATTCGGAAGCGGACACACATGGAGCGGAGCCGGTTTCTCTGAGAATGCCTCGCTGATGTATGCCATGCCTTTGGGCAAGAAATTCAGCGCAGCCATAGGCGGTTATATCAAGAACACTTCTTGGGCGCACGACTCGTTCAGAAGCGCTGGATTATCTGCCATTTTGAACTATCAGGCAAACGACCGATTGAATGTGTATGCCTACGGACAGAAATCGCTTCTCAACAGCAATCATATCCCCCTCCCGCTTTACTATATGGATGATGTGGCGGACCGCATCGGCATAGGTGCGGAATACAAGGTAACCCCTGCATTTTCAATAGGATTGAGCGTTGATTACAGCAGATACAAGGATCCAAATCCGTGGTTTGACCACTATAATGCGAATATTAAGCAACAAAATAGGGAATTTCCTCGATAAATGAGGAAATTCCTTTTTTGTTTTCATGTTTTTTTATTACCTTTGCCAACGAATAAGGTCAAAAAGACAAAAGCCAGAGGTAAAAAGCCTTAATCCCTTTAGACTTCAGACTTTAGCCTTTTAGACCATTACAAAGCCCAAACAATTAAAAAACAAGAATAATTATGAAAAAGATTTTATCACTTTTATCTGTAGTTATCATCGCCCTATGCACTTTCACTTCATGCGATGAGGACCTCATGATCAGTACTCAACTCAAAGGTACATGGGAAGGTTATATGGACACTTACTATGACATTAACGGACGCAAGCAGAAAGCGACATATACAGAAATACAGTTCTTCAAGGATGCTGGAGATACATCTGGAGAAGGATATTGGATTGACCATTTCAGCAATCGCCCTGGCGATTATTATTATAGCCGTATCCATTGGAATGTAGTGGACAGAGATATTACAATCACTTTCAGAGATTCCCACACCACTATCAATATTCACAACTATGATATTGTTAGTAGAAATAATAGGAAATACTTTACAGGTTGGTTCCAAGATGATTACCACACACATACAGAATTCGACCTTGAGAAAACCTCAAACGAATATCATTATGACTACGAATATGGCTATGGTGATGGCTACTACGACTACTGGGGCAATTCAAAGGCTACACGTAGTTCTGACAACTCAGAAAACGTAGAAATCCCTGTTCGTAGATTCATTAAGCAATAATCACAACCAATATATAAAAATCAGAGCCTGCCCTAAAATAAATTAGGACAGGCTCTCTTCATTTTCAGACTTGCTTTAGCTTGTTTAGCTTCAGCGAATAACAAAGCCAAAGTCTGACGCCCAGCAGAGCATATCCAGACAGGGGTAGTATGTCTGAAATGAGATGCGCTTACACTAAAATCCTTATTGTTACCTGTTACTTGTTACCGCAGGGGGTGAACGCTGTGCCTTCGCTATACCTTCGTCGTGCCTTCGCTATGGCTTCGCTTCAGGTTCGCTCCCATCGATGGAGCATCAACGGACTTACAACGGACTTATAACGGAGGTAGAACGGAACTGCATCGGAGGAGATTACCAGAGCATTTATCGCGTCTTTACATCGTTTTTCAAGCATACTGAATAAGGCGAATCTGCCCGAAATTAATGCTCGTTGTTATGTTGTTGAGACTATCAGCCGCCTACGCATTCCCTCTAATTTACACATAACAGTCTCATTATCTTTATCTTACATAACCACAACAAGCAAGCAGAATCACGACCAGTAACAAGTAACAGGTAACAATAAGGATTTTTGTGCATGCCAATTTTACTAAATCTTTCTAAGGAGTTTATATACCTTATTATATATAGAAATAATAAAATCAGGGCAGCTGCTAAACTAATTTTCTTATTGTTACCCGTTACCCGTTACCGACACGTTTCCTGGGATTATCTTGGCACACAACTGATTCTATTAGGGGCAACTCATCGTCTACCATAATCCACTCTCCTGATTTGAAAGCATTTTTCTGTTTCGTTAAAATTATTATCATCATGGCTATTTTCTTCTTTTCGTTGAAAGGAAATATAAGACACAGTATGATGTCAACGAAATCAGGATTGTGTAAACCTTTCCAGGAGAGCGACAACCTTTCAAGTATGATGTCAACGAATGCAGTTTAATAACAACTAAAAACTGTAAACCAAAATCAGGAAAAGACAAAAGACAACAGCGTCTACCCCTTGTAGTAACAAGTAACAGGTAACAATAAGGATTTTAGTGTAAGCGTATCTCATTCAAAACATAGTCCCCCTCGTCTGGATATGCTCTGTTGGGTATAGGACTATGAATAAGTTGCCAAGTGATGACAAAGCCTGCTAAAACCAAACAGGAAACAATCATGAAAGCAAACAAAAAATGCCTGCCGGAAACCGACAGGCATCTAAGATTATGGTTTATCCAAGATATTTCATAAGAATCTTTGCATTACCAGAATCACGGAGTTTGGTGATTGACTTCTCACGAATCTGACGTACACGTTCACGGGTAAGACCGAGCTGATCTCCGATTTCCTCAAGTCCTTTCTCGTGGCAGCCTATGCCGAAGCACTCACGGATGATTGTTATCTCACGGTCCTTGAGCACCTTTGAGAGCACGTTGTTAAGCTCCATTGCCATTGACTCGTGGTCAACATGGCGGTCGGTGCGTGAATCCTCGCCTGAAGCCATTACGTCGAGCATACAGTTCTCCTCACCATCGGTGAATGGAGCGTCGATACTTACATGATGACCGTCAGCGCCGAGGCTCTGACCAATTTTGTCCTCCTCAATGTTGGTTGCTGCTGCAAGCTCCTGAACAGATGGGCGACGCTGGTGCTCCTGCTCGAACTTGTTGATCTCGTGGTTGATCTTGTTGAGAGAACCTACCTGATTGAGAGGAAGGCGCACGATACGGCTCTGCTCTGCGATAGCCTGAAGGATGCTCTGGCGAATCCACCATACGGCGTATGAGATAAACTTAAAGCCTCGTGTTTCATCGAACTTCTGAGCAGCCTTGATAAGGCCGATATTACCTTCATCAATAAGGTCAGTAAGAGTAAGTCCCTGATGTTGGTACTGCTTTGCTACAGATACCACGAAACGGAGATTTGCCGTTACGAGCTTATCCTTTGCACGTTCACCGTCCGGACCTCCTTTCTTGATCATTTGTGCAAGTTCAATTTCCTCATCAATACTGATAAGCGGTGCACGACCAATTTCTACGAGATACTTATCCAGAGCTTCGCTGGAACGGTTGGTGATACTCTTCTGAATCTTTAACTGTCTCATCTCTGATGTTTAATAAAAATTTAATTGTTTGTTATTCAACAAAATATAGGGACATAACAACCCCACATAATTAAAAAACGGCGCAAAAGTACAAATATTTTATCAGACCACCAAATTTTTTCACTTTTTTTTCATTTTACCCCTACAAGGCGCCAAAAACGGTCTCCATTACCCTTGTAATACGCCATGACAAGATAGCGGTTCTCGGTTTGGAAGAAGTCGCCCTCCGTCTCGCCCGTAGGCGTCAATCGCTGTGAATATGCCGGCAGGATGTTGAGATACTGGTATGAGTAATATCCATATTTCAGGGGAATCTCCACATGATACCATTTATTCTCATCGTCGTATTCCATGAGGTATTTCTCCGAAAGTCCGTTATATGTCCATTTGCCGTCAACATACACTTCCCCGTCAAGGCGAGGGGTATCGAGATAGAAATTTACCTTTACATATTCCGAGGTGATATCATTCTCTATGTTGTCGGAGTTGCGGATATAGAAGGCACCGTCGGCATCCTCGTCATACACGTACGCACGACGCGGATAGTCATGGAAGAGATGCGCATGATACCATTCCCCATCCCATTGCAGGCTCTCAACGCCCATTGAGTTGCGATGCACGTCGAGCATCTCGAACTTATGAAACTCGTTTCCTGCAGGGAAGATAAGGTCCTTCGTATGTGTCCATTCAAGAGTGCCGGGACGCATGACAGGCGCAGGAGGACACCACACCTGATTGTCGGAACGGTGGTTCTGCATCACAAGCACACGGAACTGCTCGCGCGGATTGGTTGCCTTGAGCGTCGGCGGGTAGTCAAGACGCAGATTGAGCTGCTGATGCGACCTACGCACGTCGATGTCGGTATCGGTAAGTATGGTGGTTGATATATTGGCAATGTTCTCTGTCACCATGAAACGAGCCGTGGCAACCACATCTTTCGTATCATCGTCGATGATGTCAAGCTGATAGTTACCGCTTATCTTCGGCGCACACGACGAGTTAGGAATCCTCAGCGTGTAGTGATTATAAAGCTGATTCGTGTTGATTGATTCCTGATAATTGTCGATTGTTATGCCATCCTGAAAGCCGGATATGTAGTCGCTTGTGAAGAGTCCTTCAGTAGGAGTCCAGTCAGGCTCACAATGAGTAAGAGAATAGACATAGCGATGATACTGGTGCGTAAGGTCGTCAAAAGAAATGGTGAGACGGTCGGAAGAGCCAAGACGGATTACGGCATCACCCAGCCAGTCCTTTCCAGAAACCGCCTGAAGCGATGCTATGTTTTCACTCCGTATCTCATGCTGCTGAGCATAAGCCGACATTGTGAGCAACAGAATACCTGCCAGTACTTTTATCTTCTTCATATCATTCAAATTGACAGCAAAAGGTGTGCCATAGCCTTGAGTTATGACACACCCTTATAATGTTATAGATTAAAGTTTATGGATGAAGGATTAAGGTTTAATTGTTATTCACACAATCCCTATTCCTTATTCCATCAACCTTATTCCATTCTCACTAATTATTCACCGAACCTCCCACAATATCGAGAAGCTCACTGGTGATTGCCTGCTGACGAGACTTGTTATACTGAAGGTTCAGTAAGCGAAGCAGTTCGTCGGCATTATCCGTTGCTGTCTGCATAGCAACCATACGTGCAGCATGTTCTGATGCGTTACTGTCAAGGAGTGCTGTGTAGATCATTAAATTCACATAGCGAGGAATGAGCAGGTTGAGAACCGTCTGACGGTCTGGCTCTACGATGTAGTTGTCGTGCAAGGTCTTAGCCTTTGCATCCGAACTTGTTCCGTCAAGAGCCTTGTGCCCGCCCTGTTTCTCAAGATATTCCTGTGCATTGCCAGTCACTACGTTGGTTTTCAAATCACGAGTGTGGTCATAGTCCATAGCCTCCTCAATGTCGATAGGAATCAACGTCTTTGTCTGGAGAATCTGCGAACCCGCACTCTTGAAATGATGGTAGATCATCTCAACCTTGTCTATCTCTCCGTTTACGAAGAGGTCGGCAAGTTCAAGACCTATCTGTACGCATTCATGGGAATTAGGTTTGTCGGCAAGAGCAGCAAAGTTGCCACCGCTCTTTATTCCGAGTTTGTTCACCTTCTCTGCAACCTTACGGCCTACAGGATAGACAACGACCTCTATTTCCTTCTCTTTATAACCGTCCACTGCACGCTGCATCATCTTGATGACATTGGCATTGAAACCTCCGCAAAGGCTTGAGTTTGAAGCGAAGACGAGCATTGCCACCTTCTTCACCTCTCGCTTCTGCGTAAGTGCGCCCTGAGCATCCATATCAGCAGCAAGGTAGGTTTTGAGGATAGTCTCCAGCATATTCTCATAAGGGAGCATATTCTCAATCATCACCTGCGCATGATGAAGTTTGCTCGATGCCACCATCTTCATCGCACTCGTAATCTTACGTGTGCTCTGAACTGATGCTATACGATTTTTAATTTCCTTTAATGACGGCATATTTCTAATTAATAATTAACAATTAATAATTAATAATTGGTAAGTCTAAATCCTTTATTCAAAATTACCAATTAAGTAATTAGTAATTCGTAATTCGTAATTATTTAGCGTACTGACCTGATACATCAGCCATTACCTTCTCAATGGTTGCGGTTGCGCTGTCGTCAATCTTACCACTACCGAGGAAGTCAATGACATCAGAATAACTTGAACGCATGACATCAAGGAAGCTGTCCTGACACTCACGTACCTTATCAACTGGAACAGAAGCCATCAAGCCATGTGTACCGCAGTACAGAATGGCAATCTGCTCGCCTACCGGCATTGGAGAATACTGAGGCTGGATAAGCAACTGATTGTTCTTACGGCCACGGTCAAGAGTCATGGCAGTAACGGCATCCATATCACTTGAGAACTTAGAGAAGCTCTCAAGCTCACGATACTGAGCCTGGTCAATCTTCAGGGTACCTGCAACCTTCTTCATTGACTTGATCTGAGCAGAACCACCCACACGAGATACGGAGATACCTACGTTGATAGCAGGGCGGAAACCCTGGTTGAAGAGGTCAGACTCAAGATAAATCTGTCCGTCAGTAATAGAGATTACGTTTGTTGGGATATATGCTGATACGTCACCTGCCTGTGTCTCGATGATAGGAAGAGCAGTGAGAGATCCACCACCCTTCACCTTACCTTTCAAGCACTCTGGAAGGTCGTTCATCTGCTCTGCCACCTCCTGCTGCTCGTTAATCTTAGCAGCACGCTCGAGAAGACGAGAGTGGAGATAGAACACGTCACCAGGGTAAGCCTCACGTCCAGAAGGACGACGGAGGATAAGAGATACCTCACGATATGCAACAGCCTGCTTTGAGAGGTCGTCGTAGATAACGAGGGCATGCTCACCACGGTCACGGAAATACTCACCGATAGCAGCACCTGCAAATGGTGCATAATACTGCATAGCAGCAGGATCACTTGCCGTAGCAGCTACAATGATAGTATATGGAAGAGCACCACGTTCCTTGAGGTTCTGAACGAGAGCAGCTACTGTAGATGCCTTCTGACCGATGGCAACATAGATACAGTATACAGGCTGTCCTGCCTCATAGAAAGACTTCTGGTTGATGATAGTATCAATGGCGATAGCCGTCTTACCAGTCTGACGGTCACCGATGATAAGCTCACGCTGACCACGACCGATAGGAATCATTGAATCCACAGCCTTGATACCGGTCTGCAATGGCTGCTTAACCGGCTGACGGTAGATAACGCCCGGAGCCTTACGGTCGAGTGGCATCTCATATGCGTCAGCAAGGTCGATAGCACCACCACCATCAATAGGCTGGCCGATAGGATTGATGACACGGCCGAGCATATTGTCGTTGACGCGAATAGAAGCAATACGATTGGTACGCTTCACTGTCTGACCTTCTTTGATACCGCTTGTAGGACCCAGAAGCACACAACCAACGTTGTCTTCCTCCAAGTTCATCACGATAGCCATGGTGCCGTTATCGAACTCAAGAAGTTCGTTAGCCTGCGCATTGCGCAAACCGTAGATACGAGCCACACCATCGCTCACCGTCAGTACGGTACCCACCTCGTCAAAATCCTGACCTTGGTTGATACCCTGCAGCTGCTGAAGAAGCACCTCAGACACTTCGCTTGGTTTTATTTTGTCCATTATTCGAAATTACAAAGTTACAAGTTTACTAATTACAGTCGGGGTTAGCCTAACTGCTTGAGAATAGTACGCAACTGCGACTGTACGCTGACATCCATGCGATAGGTATCATACTCAAGTATGAAGCCACCGATAATGTCGGGGTTCACCTTTGTCTCGAACTCCACGTTTGCCTGAGTACGCTTCTCCACCATCCTCTGCATCTTATTACGCACATCCTCCGTTACGGGGACAGCTGTGATGAGACGACCGGAAACCACATTCTTCTCCTGGCGGTAGAGTGTGACAAAGGAATTGGCCATAAACTGCATAAGGTTCTCCCTACCCTCCTGAAGCACAAGGCTTATGAACCTCTTTGTGTGCTCCGAAGGATTACCGCCGCAGGCAGCAAGAAGGATGTCCTTCTTCTTCTCCTTTGGCAGCATGGGATTGTCGATGGCTGTTCTCAGCTGGCGCACGTCGAGGTAGCTCTGGGCGATGCTTTGCATATCAGCATAAACAGCGTCCTTCACAGCCTGTTGAGCAGCACTCTTCAGAAGAGCGCGAGCATAGCGAACTGAAATTACACCAGTATTCATAATCGATTTTCCCTTATACTTTATTTATTCTCCACTTGAACCTCATCCAGCATACGGTCGATGAGCTGCATCTGCTGAGCATCGCTTGAGAGGTTGGTACGTACCACCTTCTCAGCAATCTGAACAGAGAGCTGGGCAACCTGAGCCCGAATATCGCGGATTGCAGCCTGCTTCTCACGCTCTATCTGGAGGTTTGCTTCCTCCATGATGCGAGTAGCCTCTGCCTTCGCCTTATTCTGGGCTTCCGCGATAATGGCATCACGCTTGGCACCGGCTTCCTTTATGATGTCCGCCTGTTGCACACGCGCCTGCTGTACTATAGCTTCACTTTCCTGCTGTATGTTCGTGAGTCTCTCGGCTGCCTCATGGGCACTCTTCAGACTCTCATCGATGAACTTCTTACGCTCTTCAACCATGCCTACGATGGCAGGGAAGCCGAACTTAGCAAGCACACCGAACACTACAAGGAATGCGAGAAGCATCCAGAACAGTAGTCCAAGATCGGGAGTTAATATTGATGGGAGATTCTCCATTTTCTAATGGTTTTATAAAGGTTGCAAGGTTGGCCGAAACCACCTTTGAACCTGAAAAAATTACTTGATAAGGAATGCGCAGGCAACAACAGCGAAGAGGGCAACACCCTCAACGAAAGCAGCAGTAAGAATCATGTTTGTCATGATTGTACTTGAAGCCTCTGGCTGACGAGCAATAGCATCCATAGCGTTACCGCCAATTTTACCAATACCCAAACCTGCACCAATAGTAGCAAGACCTGCACCAAGACCGCAACCCATAGCTGCGATTCCGTCTAAAAGAAGTGATGAAATCATAATTTTAAATGTTTAAAGTTATTAGTTTTTTTATTTGTTATTTCTATTTTCGACCACGCCAAGCATCGGCATGGCACATTAATTATTATTCTGTTTGTATTACTCTGCTTGATGATGAGCCGGACGTGAAAGTCCGATGAACACGGCAGAGAGGAGCGTGAATACGTAAGCCTGAACAAATGCCACAAGCACCTCAACGAGATTCATGAACAGAAGCATCAGTCCGCTGAATAGGTTCAAGCCTATACCGTATGCCGTACCCATTGACCATCCGAGGAAGATGATACATGTAAACGATAGGATAACGGCATGACCAGCCATCATGTTGGCAAAGAGACGGACCATCAATGCAAACGGCTTCGTGAAGATTCCTACAAGCTCAATCACAGGGATAAGCGGTGCAGGATATGCCTTCAGAAACAATGGCACCTCCGGCCAGAATATCTCCTTCCAGTACTCCTTGTTGCCGTTGAAGTTCACGGCTATCATCGTACAGATGGCAAGGAAGAACGTTATGTTGATGTTACCCGTCACATTACCACCACCAGGAAATATAGGAATAAGTCCTACAAGGTTCGTGGTGAAGATGAAGAAGAACACCGTCATAAGGTATGGAGCATAGCGGCGATAGTAAGCCTCACCTACAAGTGCCTTTGCCACATCGTCGTGAATCATCATCACAAGCATTTCCATGCATCCGACGAAGCCACTCGGAGCCTCCTGTTTGCAGTCATGCTTCTTATACCAGCGTGCGCATGAAAGGAAGATAGTGATGAGGATAGCCACGACAATCCAAATCTGCGCTACGCTCTTTGTGATTGAGAGATCCAAAGGACGCTCCACAGTACCGCCAGGCATATTCTCATATATCTTGCCATGCTTTTCCTGATTGAAGAAGAAGTTCTGAGGAAGTGAATGCTCCGTGCAGAACGTCCACTCACCCGTTGCGCTGCTCCTTACGATAATAGGCAATGGAATACTCAAGTGCTTACCCTCATATGAACAGATATGCCACTCGTAAGCATCAGCAAGATGCTCAAGTACAATCTCAGGGATGTTAATGCCCTCACCACCTTCCTTCTTCTCTTCTGAGGCGAAGGATGACAGCGGAAGCAAAGCAACAACCACCAAGAGGAGTATCGACTTTATGTGTTTCATTATTTTACTTATTAACCTTATTTACTTGAAGAGTTTGTTGACCATCTTGGCAAAGAAGATGGAGTGAAGAACCAACAGCACGAAATAGTTGGCCATAAAGGCTATAACCCATGGAATCATAGCATCCCTGCCTACTACGGCATAGACTATTCCAAGAGTAACCAGCACCAGGAACATACGAAAGCCGGAACTTGCCGTATGGAACGTGGCAAGAAAGTTCAGATGCCTTATGGCTACCCATTTCCAAAGCGTTGTCATTATCACTAACTCAAACACAGAAAAGATAGCCGCAATGCTACAAGCTTTGTCATGCAACAGACTCGCATCCAACAACTGGTATTTCGTAATCACCATCGTTATGCCTCTGAGCACACAGATAGCGAGAAGGCATACCAGCATGTGCTGACTGGCTTGTTTCTTTATTTCGGTCTCTGGCATTTCCTTACTATTACAATTCCACACAGAGGTTTACCTGATTCTGATTCACAGAAACAAAGCCTCCGATGATCTCCAGACTTTTCTTTCCTTCAGCCGTTTCGTAGGTAACAACGCCCTTTTCTAGTGAAGATATGATTGGTGCATGGTTCTGAAGTATCTCAAAGCTTCCCAGTGTTCCTGGAACAAGGACACTCACCACCTCGCCGTCAAACTCAATCTTCTCTGGTGAAACTATCTTTAATTTTAACATAAGAATATAAATTAACGAACCACGGCCCCTCACCTGCCCTTCAGGCATCCTCTCCCCAAGGGGCGAGGAAAAAGTTACATTCTTTCGCAGTAAGGTTTTGAGGTTTCATTAGTAATATCCCCCTCGCCCCTTGGGGAGAGGGTGTCCATGGAACGGGTGAGGGGCTACTAGGTGTTTTTTTATCCCTGTGCCTGAGCAAGAAGCTTCTTACCCTTCTCGATAGCCTGTTCGATAGTACCTACATTGAGGAATGCCTGCTCTGGCAGGTCGTCAAGTTCACCATTGAGAATCATGTTGAAGCCCTTGATAGTATCCTCAATGCTTACCATCTCGCCCTTAACGCCAGTGAACTGCTCTGCAACCGTGAATGGCTGAGAGAGGAAACGCTGTACGCGACGAGCGCGGTTCACAGTCAACTTATCCTCATCAGAGAGCTCATCCATACCGAGGATGGCGATGATGTCCTGAAGCTCCTTATACTTCTGAAGTATCTGCTTCACACGCTGAGCGCACTCATAGTGCTCCTTACCTACAACGAGAGGATCAAGGATACGTGATGTAGAGCCGA
>CADCHG010000006.1:0-5388 GCA_902801155.1 uncultured Prevotellaceae bacterium
TAACGGACTGCCCTATTAGGTATCGCTCCTTCAGAGCTCTTTCAACCACATGATAGTCAACAATATACAACTGAATAAATTCGTCGAACTCACGTTAACGTAGCAACAAGCATTAATTCCTGACTGATTCACCTTATTCAGTATGCCTTAAAACGATGTAAACGTGAAAGCCATCCCCATAATAAATACAGGCTTCAATGAGATTCAGCAAGAACTTTCAACTCCCTCCGATGCAAGTCCGTTGTAAGTCCGTTGTAAGTCCGTTGATGCTCCATCGATGGAAGCGAACCTGAAGCGAAGACATAGCAGAGGCACAACCTTTTAGAACATAAGGAGAGGGCTGGTTTTTGTTTTTACCGGACACCAATAATAAAATGCGAAACAGCGCTAATCATTTCCAAATCGGAATAATTAGCGCTGTTCTAGAATTTCTAAGATACTAATTCACAGACTTAATCGTTATGCTGTTCTCGATCAGACTCTTTGTAAACTTCTTGCCCTTATCATTCTTGAAGGTACCAGAAGGACGAGTGACTGTAATGGTTATATCACCAGGTTTCTCTGTACTCTGTACAGTCACAACAAGTTTTCCGTGGAAGAGCTTCATGTGAGGCTCAACAAACATTTCCGTGGAAGTGGCATCACCGTTACAGATGGCAAGGAAACGTCCCTCACCCTTAATAGCGACAAGAACCTCGTCATCCGCATCCGGACATAGATTTCCATCCTTGTCAAGCATACTCACCGTAATGTAACTTAAATCCTCTCCATCAGCCTTGATAGTCTTCACATCAGGCTCAAGCAACAACTGAGATGTATAACCAGCGGTACGAATAACCTTCTCTGCAGCAACAGCGCCCGATTCATCGTATGCCACCACCTTCAGTTCACCAGGCTCATACTTCGGATACCAGCGGAGACGGAAACGGTCCATGTTCGGTGCATTGGAGGTATCATACCTTGCATCCCATCTGTCACCGTTAGGATTTGTCTGACTCTGACCTGTAATCTGATTACCACTCTCATCACAGTTGACGAAATGATTCTTCTTTTTCCTGCCCTGTGACTTACCATTTACGAAAAGTTCTGCTTCCTCATAATCCGTATAGACCATAACAGGAACGCCTTTTCCGATTCTTTCCTTATCCCATGTCCAATGCGGAAGAACGTGGAATGTATGCTCTTTTTTATTCCATACAGAACGATAAAGGTAATATCTGTCCTTTGGAAGACCTGCAAGATCGCAGATTCCGAAGTATGATGAACGGCTTGGCCAATATTCATCGTAAGGTGTAGGTTCACCGAGATAGTCAATACCAGTCCATACGAATTGTCCTATCGTCCAAGGAAGATCCTGCATATTCTCGAAATCAACATCAGGAAGATTACTCCAAGGGCACCATTCATTATCGTAACTTGAGCATTGTCCATCATCATATATAGCATAGTTCGATGTCTTGAAAGGAAACCTATACACACCGCGTGAACTAACCGTAGAGCCTGTCTCTGTGCCAAGCACAAACTTCTGTGGAGTCTTGTCATACGCATACTGATAACGATGTGTACGATAGTTGAGTCCTACGACATCCATCGTTTCCGCAACTTTACTCTTGATAGCCGCATCTACACGGTCAAGTCCCTGAGTGACTGGACGAGTCGGATCAAGTTTATGGCATAGATCCTGAAGCCTCTTTGACCATTCCACACCCACCTTAGAGTCGGTCTGTTCAGGAATCTCATTTCCGATACTCCACATAACGATACAAGGATGATTACGATGCCCGAGCAGAAGATTTGTCAAGTCCTTCTCTGCCCATTCCTTGAAGAAGCGTGAATAGCCGTTCTTACACTTAGGATATATCCATTCATCGAAACTCTCTGCCATCACCATCATACCAAGCGAGTCGCAGACATCCATCTGCATCTGCGACGGCATATTATGGGCTGTACGAATAGCATCGCAACCCATATCCTTCATCAGTTTCACCTGTCGTATCAATGCAGCTTTGTTAACGGCAGTTCCAAGCGGTCCAAGGTCATGATGCAAGCACACGCCCTGTATCTTGCGTGCATTCCCATTAAGTTTGAAGCCATCCTTGCCAACTTCAATGGTTCTGATACCCAGATTTGTAAAGGTCTCATCCACAAGCTTTCCCTTGCGGAAAAGACGGGCACGCACCTTATACAGATACGGTGTCTCTGGCGACCATAACTGCGGATCAGACACGGTAATAGTAGTCTTGATATGCCCGTCAGCAGGAACATCATAGTGACTGCCTGCCTCAAAATTGCCTTCAGCATTCAAAACCTCCACGACGAATGCCATGTCATCGTACTGTTTCTGGGCAGCCTCGGAAGCAGCCTTAAGCAGAGTCTCATATTCTACCTTTGCCAGAACCTTCGTATCCCCATAGTTGTTCACGCCTTTGTCGAATCCGACAGTACGAATACTCGTTCCCCAAGGATCTAATGCAACATCAGGTAATATCTCTACTTTCACAGGACGGTAGATTCCCGCACCCGGATACCAGCGGCTACTCTCTTCAAGGTTTTGCAACTCTACATTCACATCATTTTCGCCTGCTTTCACAAGCTTTGTAATATCAAGTCGGAAAGCATTATAGCCGTATGGCCAGTAACCAGCCTTCTGTCCGTTTATATACACTGTAGGCTCTGCCATTGCCCCATCAAACTCGATGACGCAACGTCCCATCTTTGCAAATTTATCCTTGTCAATATTGAATTTCGTGCGATAGTATCCTTTTCCCATCCAAGGAAGGGCACCTGTACGACCACTCTTCTCCGTAGGAGTCTTTTCTCCATTCTGCTCAATCATAACCACCTGAAGGTCATTTTTCTTATCGAACGGCCTTGATATAGCCCAGTCATGTGGAACCGTGATCGGAAACCAGTAGGTTTGGCTACGAGTAAATTCCCATTTTTTTAGGTTTATTATACTGCGCTGTGCCCAGACATTGATTCCTACGAGCATCAGTATCGCAGTTAATAACGGCTTGTTCATATGTGGATGGAAATTAGTCATTCTATTTCTTTTCATGAATTATTTTTGCAAAAATAATAAATTTCTTTAAAAAATAAAAGTTTTTATGCAAAAAAACTTAACTTTGCAGAATATTTTTTGAAATAGAACACTTTTCACTCGAAAAAAATGCAAGAAACAACGATATTCTTGATGTTGATGTGTATAGGCGCTTCATTTGTACAACGAGTTTCCGGTTTCGGATTCGGCATCTTCATCATGACAGTCCTCCCATATCTCATGCCTTCGTATGGTGAAGCCACTACTCTTTCTGGATTATGCGCCATGAGCATGTGTCTTTACATAGTCATTAGTCATTGGAAACATATAAGATGGAATAAACTCTGGTATCTTCTGATTGTTTTTCTCATAACATCATTCTTCGCCGTCCACTTCGTCAGCCAGGCAGGAGACGGTTTGCTGAAGATTCTTCTCGGCATCATACTTATCATAGCGAGCCTATGGTTCTCCTTATTTGCAGGAAAGGTGCATATCAAGCCTAACAGGTTTACACAAACGATATTGGGCACCCTCTCTGGAATTATGGGCGGATTGTTCGGAATGCAAGGTCCTCCTGCCGTCCTATACTTTGTTGAGACAACAGAAACCAAGGAAGAATACATGGCTTTAGCTCAGACCTACTTTCTTATCGGAAATATCATGATGACAATATACCGTGCCTACTACGGATTCCTGACCACAACCGTACTCACCGACTATTGTTTCGGAGTTCTCGGAGTCATAGCCGGCACAATACTCGGAAGCTATGCTTTCAAAAGAATGTCTTTGCCGATCCTAAGGAAAATAATCTACGCCTATATGGCAATAAGCGGTATCATTTGTATTATAAGCTGAAAAATCCCCCCACTCTACTGCCGCTGCAACAGAGCCTAATGGGGGGATCAACTTTTACTGAATATGATAAAACTTGTTTCTAAAGTGGGTTTTACAAATTACTTATTTGAATATAACTGGGCATCACCATAATGACCAGCAACAAGAGCAGAAGGAACTGACTTGGTTGAAATACCAAGGCTGATGTTCTCTAGGCTGCTACAATCGTCGAATGCGTCGCTACACAGGACTCCACCATTTACAGCCAAAGACTTGAGGCTGACTGGAAGCGAGAATTTCATGGTCTTTCGACCAATCATGTGAGACACATTATAGTACTCCTTGCCAGTGCTAGTTCCGAATATCCATGAAAGGTCATTCCTGTCTGTCTGATCAACCCATATAGCACCGTCAAAGCCAATGAAAGGAAGAGACACGGATACGAGGCTTGAACAGCCTTTTAGAGCGTTCCTGCCAATATTTTTAACCGTTGAAGGGAATATTATCTCCTTGAGGGCTGTACACCCCTCAAATGCGCTCTCACCAATCACACGTACTTTATCTGAAAAACGAATGCTCTCCACTTTGTCAAGGCCTTTGAACAGATTGTCGCCTATGACAGCAAAACCTTCGTCGCAATAAAAATCATCTTCTATTATCACATTCTTAATCTGCTTTCTGTACTTGTAGAAAGGAGATTTGTCAAAATGAGAGGTTGAAGCCTCCAGTGGAACTACGTGAAGCGTTCCATTGCCATCGATATTCCATACGAAATATGCGGTGCCATCCACGTTAAATGTACTCGGCTCTTCAGCCATACCTACAGACGCTAAACCCATGGTTATTACCATAGTAATAATCATTCTAAGATAGAATGCTTTTCTCATAATAAAATAATTTTGATGTTGGAAATAAATGTATAATAATAAATTCAGGAATTTAGTTGATTCATATCGCCATATGACAAATCCTTTTTTGCAAAGTTAAGCAATTAATTTCACAAAAGCAAACAATATACAACGATATTTAGTGTACAACCTACATTCTTGATATAAATCAAGTGTAAGAGCAAAAAATTAGGAAAATCGCACAAAAAACAGAAAAAACATGCATAAAAGGGGATTTTACAATATTGCATATTTGTAAATATAGCAAAAGCTAAGCACAATATGTCAATTTTGTTATTGCGGTATTGTAAAAATCGTTGCATCTTCGGAAACGCAATATTTTTATCATTAATAAATTTGCACATCATAATAATATGTATTACCTTTGCACTCGGAAATAAGTGTAAGATTTATGAAAGTGACAGATATATAACAATGTCACAACAAAAAGGGGAAAATGGGCTATACTTAGTTGTTTGAAACTGGGTCTAGCTCTTTTTTTTGTGCCTATAAGAGAAGAAGTCTAATATAACGTGAGTTCGACGAATTTATTCAGTTGTATATTGTTGACTATCATGTGGTTGAAAGAGCTCTGAAGGAGCGATACCTAATAGGGCAGTCCGTTAG
>CADCHG010000006.1:5486-77030 GCA_902801155.1 uncultured Prevotellaceae bacterium
TAATCACGCATCTATAGAATAACAGCCCTTACGGACTGCCCTATTAGGTGTCGGGCTTTCAGCCCTCGCAGTCTTGAATTCGTCGAACTCACGTTAATATACGAATTAAACAGAAACGGATGCATCTTAGGCAGAAATCAACCGATAATCTGTTTGTCAGTCGTTAATCATTTTGCTAATTCCTCGCCTTCGTACCAAACTCGATGCTCCTTCGCTCTTTGTTCGTTCCAGAAACGGACATTCACCGAGTTTGCACCGACTTGGGTACGGAGGTAGAAGGAACAACGGATTTATATACGAGGTGCGAAGTCCAAGTCTTTCAGTAAAACAAAGCCTCACAAGGCTAATAAGCCTTGAAATTAGTGTTTTTCATGGAATTTGTAATAAAAGATCAGGCAACAAAAATCGTGCGTCACATCTCCGGATAAATACCGGGAAGTGACGCACGACGTCTTTATAAACACCTCTCTAATTTAAGAGAGGAAAGAATTCTTACTTAACAAGATACTTGCTACCGTTCTTGATAACGAGACCCTTGAAGTCCTTAGCAACACGCTGACCTGCGATGTTGAATGTAGCGTTAGAAGCCTTGCTCTTAGAAACTACGTTCTCGATACCTGTAGGATCTGTACCGAACTGGTAAGGATTTGTACCAGCACCAATCTTAACGAAGAAGTTCTTTGAACCTGTCATGTCAATGAGAGACTCAGTGCTGTCAGCAGTTCTCCAGATGATATCATAGAACTCATAAGTGTTAGCAGCCTTCAACTCTGAAAGGTTGAATGTGATAGACTGGGTCTGGATAGCCTTTGAACCATCCTTAGGAATGGTGTACTCCTTAGTGAAAGTCTGCTCCTCAGCTTTGAAGTTCACATCACCAATACAGTTCCAGAATACATAAGCACCAGGCTGAGAACCTCCGACCTGTGTAGAAACCTTAGCCTCTGCTGCAGCCTTGTATTTGAACTCAATGTATGTCTCTTCATCAGACTCAAGCACACGGTTAGCCATTATTACGAACTGATTGTCCCAAACCTGACCTTCGCCAATTCCTTGTTCGCCGTCCTGTGGATTTGTACCATCTTCACCATCACCAGTCTTAGCTGGCTTCCAGTCACGCTCAACAGCATTGATAACAATCTTAGTTGGATTTGCAGTAACTATGATTGGATCCTTTGGCTTCTCACCCTCAATCTGCTTAACAGCCATTACATTACCTTCGAGGTCAACATAGATAGTCCAAACACCAGATGCTGGGAGCTTAATTTTTGCGTTAGCACCATCCTCGACATTCTTCCAATCTTCTGGATCAGCAGTAAGATTACCCTTAACCTTAATACAGTTAGCCTTGTATTGACGGTCGTTACCGCGAACGGTAGAAATCATAATCTCGTTAACCCAAGTCTCCTGCTTACCCTTTGTACCAACGGTAGCATCATAAAGTTTCTCATTCTCATCGTAATTGAACTCAACAGCATTATCATAGTCATAGTCAACATTACCAGTAACAGTATTTGCAGAAGCAACATAGAGACCATGATCAAGCACCATCTCACCCCAAGAAACGTCATCGATATAGAAATCAACAGCTGTCTTAACGCTTGAATTAAGGTTGAAAGCTACAGACCACATATTTGCCTGATCAGCAGAAACCGTAATTTCTTTCTCGAAGGTTTGCCATTCTGTTGTGAAGCTGATATCACCGATACCAACATAGAAAAGGTAGTCAGATGGATTCTGCTTGTGTACCTGAGTCTGTGCAGTTACAGCCTCAGAAGCCTTATAACGGAACTTAAGTTTGAAAGTTTCACCATTCTTCCAATAACGTGGAGATTGAAACCAGAGTTGGTTGTCCCAAGAAGAAGCATCCCCCTCTGTAGTAGCATCTTTACCACGAATGATGAATACGTGGTTCTTACTATCAGCCGGATCAACAACAATCTCAGCAGGATGTGGGTCAGAACCCTGAGTTTCTGGATTTACATTAGTACCCTTTTCCTTACCCCATACACTAACGGTGTAGTTCTTTTCCTGATCGTCGAATCTGATATTGGCATCATCCCAAGCCTTTTCTGCATCACCGTTGGTAAGGAGTTCCTTCCAAGTCGCTGGACGTTCTTTCTTACCTTCGTGAGTAATCCTGAGGTAAGCAATGTCAAAATCGCCAATATAATTACCTGCCTGCATAAGAATGTTTCCATTAGCTTCTGTACACTCGAAATCAAATGTACCTTCTACCCATTCTGTTGTAACAGGCAACTGACCATAAGGAGTCTGACCAAAACCTAGAGCAGAAATATTTTCTTCATGGTCACCCTTAATTTTGTAGTGGAGAGTGTAAGTTACACCAACCTCTGCATTCACATCACCAATTGGAAACCACTGAGCCATCCAACCTGTTGGCTCACCTTTGTCGTTAAGAGGCACTTCAGTACTGTGGAAGTGAAGACAGCCATCAACAATAGAGAGACGATCCCAAGCTTCTTGAGCGCCGCCCCAACTGAAACGAGGAACATCAGCGATGTCTGTGTACTTAGAGAAATCAACTTCTGCGTCCACAATTGTTTCAGCTTTTGCACCAAAGCAAATAGCAAAAAGTGCAATAAGTGTAAATAATTTCCTCATAATAGAAATAATTTAGATTAATAAATAAAAATAGATAATTAATTTAGATTTTATACGAATAATTATAGCCGCTATTCATCCCAAGCCATTTACTATGAGACGATATAACTGCATTTCAACTGCAAATATAGTTTTTATTTTTGAAAATCACAACAAACCACAAACTTTTTTTTCTATAAAACACAAAAAGAGACATTTTTGGCAAAAATTCGATAACAATTAACGCCAATTCAACAATACTAATGGCAATTTACTATTTACTTATTTACGATTTATAAACACCTTTCATTATATTTACTATTCTGCTACTTGTCGTAATACGATTAAATAGTACATTAACTAAATTGTAAACAAATAGTAAATCAGCAAATAGCAAATGCCTCCATTGCAGATTTAGTTCCCGCTTAGCGCCTCACAGAAAGCCTTGTATGTCGCAGTACGAGCCCAGTCCTTATTAAGCTTAGCATCCTGAGTCCAAAGACCTACAGGATCAGATGATGTATCTACAATGTTTTCCTTACTTATACCAGCCTGCTTATCACTTGGAATCTTACTCATATATGCTTTCAGTGCATAAGCATTGTAATCAGCAAGCTTCTGACGCTGCTCATCAGTAATTTTTGCAGCAGTAACAGCTGAACCATTAGCATCATAATACTTTATATCAAAATTTGATATACGAATGAGCTTACCTGTAGCAGCAAGATTTGCAAGGAGTGTCTCGTAAGCAGCCTTATTATCTGCAAGTTTTGTCTCGTTCTCATAGTAAGCGAGGTTTACCTTTGCATTAATACCATCAATCTTGGCACCATTATTGTCCCAAATATTAATCCAATATTTTAGACTTTCCATTTTCTTGGCATCCTCCAGTCCCCTCTCGCTGATGAAGAACTTAAGATCAGCCAAGTTGCCTTCATACTTCGCAAATGCATCACGAGTCACCTTAGCTACTACAGGAGCATAGTTCTCATTACCAATAACATCCTGCCAATAATAATTAGTTTTAGAGGTAGAGTGCTTCAGATCATACAATCCATTTTCGAGAACAGAAGCATTGTCAATAGGTTCATCAATAAGGTCGAATGAGGTGATACGTCCCTTATTAATCTTCATAAAACCATCAACCCATGAATTCAAGGCATAATAGATTGTATCTGAAATCTCCTTATCAGTCTGTGGACGATGGTTGTCAGGATGGTAACCAACATCAACTTTCTGAATGTTCATTTCAGAACCACGTACCATGCTTATCTCGAGGTAACCGCTTGTTACACCTTCAGCAGCCTGGCTTTCAACAACAATTTTGGTCCACTTACCTGCACTAACCATCCATTTACCATCTTTTGAGGCTGTACCATCAACTTTCATTCCTGAGAAATTAACATTGAATGACGCATCCTTATCTGCTCTTGCATAGAAAGTTGTTGTATATGTAGCGCCAGGCTCAATATCAAGACCTTCAATGATGTAAGTTGTAGTACTTGATGGAAGATTAAGGGCGCTCTGACCATCATGTTTCTTAATGCTTTGGGTTGTTCCTTTAATTTTTGTACCATCGAATGCACCAACTGGAATTGTGGTGTAATCAACAGTTTTTTCAGGAACGTAATCAACAGAAATCTCGATAGGAGCTGTGAGCATAGCAATCCATGAATCTGCCTGATTGGCATTTGCAACGATAGGACTACCATAAACCTCACCACCTATCTCATCCATATGCTCAAGAAGGTCATTCAACTGGATAAAGTTCATCACCCCGGTGCTACTGATAATATTACCTGACATAAGTGTTTTTCCAAAAGACACATTGTCGAAGTTTGTAATCACAGCAGCATGAGCAAGTTCCTGCTTATTAAATTCCTTAATATCAAGAGTTGCACCAATTGAAAGGTTTGGAGTTACAGATTTGTTGATATATGACTTAACAGGAGCCAAATCAGCATATGGTTTTGTATAACTTGGATCAGGCTGTGCTCGGAAATCATAAGTTTCGTTATAGTCTGCACACGAAGCGACAAGTGCTCCAACCATTAACAAACAAAGTCCTGTATTACATAATTTTTTCATATTCTTTGCCTCCTATTTTTATTTGACGTATGTAGGTGAGAAGAATTCTTTCTTATTAGACTCACGAGTCTGGACAACGAGTGTGTCAGATGACGAAACAGCCATATCCTTATCCAGATACACCTTTACATCATTTCCCTTTGCGTCCTTTGCTGTATACAGGAATTTACCCTGCTTGAAGGTAACATTGTAAGAAAGACGAAGAATATCACGCTTAGTAACTTGTTCCTGGTTCATATTTCCCCAGCGATAATCCTTATATGCATCCAGTTCAGTACCGTTAACGATAAATTCACCAGAACCTTCTACTGTTGCATCTTCATCCTCTGTTGTAAGAGTACACTTATTACCATCAAATTTAAGGATAACATTACAAACAATTGCTGCATTGAGTTTACCATCCTTATCCTTTGAAATACGCTTTACAGATACAGGGAACACACAGGTATTCATATCCTTTGTATAAATACTGCAGATTTCATCGTTGGCATTAACCGGATTCTCCTTGTAACGACCTGGATCAGAATTAAACAATGAGAAATCCTGACGGACTACGGTTCCGATTTCCGTACCTTCTGTTACCTGATCCACACCACGACGGATATAACGTGCCTGCCATGGGTTCATATATTTTACACAATAAAGCACATAGTCCTTTGCTGGCACATCCCAATCAAATGTATTGGTGCGAGAAGGTGTCATACCTTCGCGTGGCTTACCAGTAAGGATATGATCTATTCCTTTAGCACTATTCATCAACAGAGGAATAACATAAGTGTTCTCAACAGACTTTGGATCATTGAAGAAAGCATCAGTAAACTGCACCTCTACATATCCTCTAGAGGAACTATTATAATGTATCTGATTAGATGCAAGCTGATAATACTCTGATGGCATAGGAATTACAGGATCTGCTGCATTACCACCCTCGTCGGTGAAGAAGAGATTGTCGCAGAGCGAATTATCTACAACAAAATCGACAACTCCGGTTCGTCCGTGATAAGCACCACCCATTGTAGCCCAAATCTGACACTTATGAGCATTGTCAAGAGTGTTGTCGTAGATATCATTACCTAAAATGAGCGTACGCACAGGGTCTTGATATGCAAAATAGGCCGTAGTGCCATCTTCATAGTCAGGAAACTCATGATCTGCATTGTAACAAGATACAGTCATTAATGAGACTGTTCCCAAAGCTACGCCGAAAATATATTTATTAAGTTTCATCATGAAATTGTTTTTTTTCAAGTTTCAATTGTAATTAGAACTATTACCAACCTCTATTCTGCTTGAGTTTATCCCATTTAAGTATTTCTTCTCTTGGAATAGGTCCATAGTGCATATAGTCTTCAAATTTACGTTCCTCAACAACTATAACAGAGTACGTGAGTGGACTGTTAGGATCGTTGGGATCAACTTTTTCAATCTTCATTCCCTTGATAGGTTCGTTAAGAGGCAACAACCAACGACGCATATCCCAGAAACGCTTGTTCTCGAAGCAGAGTTCAAGACGACGCTCGTTGCGGATAAGTTCTGTCATCTTAGCCTGATCATTCTTAACAGTCTCAATGTACTTGTCACCACCAGGAAGGTCACGACCAAACTCATCCTTACCAATTCCTGCACGCTCACGAATAGCCTTGATGACGTCATAAGCTGTAAAGCCTACACCTGTTGGATCTTCATTAGGTCCCCAAGCATCGTTAGCAGCCTCTGCATAAGCAAGGTAGATCTCTGTATATCTGATACGCGGATAGATATGATTCTGAAGAGACTGAGAACTAGGATTTGCACTTACATCATCACGAAGAAGCTTCTTCAGATAATAGCCTGTACGTGTTGAGAACCCTCTTCTATCGTCGATGTTGTCTTCAGTATCATTATCCTTACCATAAGGCATATTAACACCTGTGAGAATGTTAGCAGTCTTGTATTTCATACCGTTATATATGATAGAGTTTGAAAGACGCATATCACGGTTTGCATATGGATTATCTTTATCATATCCAGAATTTGGGTCTGTGATAGGAAGACCATTATTCATTGGGAATGCATCCACAAGATTCTGAGATGGATTCAAGCGACCATTACCATAAATTGATGGAGGGAAGTTTGCTCTTTCCTGAGTGTTATCTTTAGAACGGTCTGAACGCCAAAGAACCTCAGGCACAGTACCATCAATAAAGGTCTTATAAGTAGAAGAATACCAATCAAGGTGACCAGCCTTGTCAAAACCTGCCATACCGTTATTGTGCTTAAGAACATTTGCACAAAGAGTAGCTGCCTGAGCAGATGTAACACCACTCTGCTCGCGGAATGCAGGACTTGCAGCAAGGAGTGCAGCCTGAGCCTTTACTGCCTCGGCAACTCTTGCAGAGATACGGTTTCTTGAAGTGATTCCGAACACACTGTTATAACCAGAGAATACAGCGCCAAGTGCTTTATACTTCTCAGGAATTTCATCATTGCTGGTAATGTCATTGTAATCAAGTGGAAGAAGTGTCATCGCACTATCGCAATCTAAGAAAATCTGCTGAACACATTCAGCGAAAGTTGCACGTTCCTGATTGAAGTTTGAACTTGCATCTTCTGGTTGTGTAAGGAGAGGAACACCGTAAAGAATACCATCGTCTGCATAACCACCATGAGCCATAAGCAAATTGTAGTATAAGATGGCACGAATAGCATAAGCCTCACCTGACAAACGGTCAATAAACATTTGCTGCTTAGAAGCTGCACTTGGTGCCCATGATGACTTTTTAACGATTGTAAGGAACTTATTGACATACTGAATACCATCTTTACAAGTGTTCCACAGAGACATTGGGTCAGAATCCGCAGTCCAAGCACCTGTTGCCATGCTCATAAAGTTATTTACCTCCTGATTTGTAACAGCATCATCGGTAGCAATGTCAGTAGTCGTGCTATTCATATAAGGAGCAACACTTGCCCCCTGAAAAAGACGACTATAACCGTACATCAACAAACCATTAGCATACTCTGACTCCACATACATGGCATCTTCCTGACGAGTGTTTTCGTCTGCAGGCGTGAACATGTCCTGACAAGACGAGAGCAGAATCAGACCAGTGAGATACAATATTATGTTATTTATCTTCATTTTGTTTAATTTTTAGAAGGTTACCTTAACACCGAGATTATAGAAACGAGTCTGTGGTGCAGAACCAACACTTGTCTCCATCAACGGACGCCATTTTGCAATTGTGAGGAGATCGTTTCCATTCACATAAACAGAGAGACCATTAACAACCTTAAGCTTTGTCAACATCTCCTTAGGGAAATCATAAGTGATTTGTACCTTACGAAGGTCGATGCGGTCTGTACTATACATCCAGAAAGTAGATGCTGCTGCGTTGTTTTGATGGTTCAATGTTGTAAGACGTGGATGAGTTGCACGATCCCCAGCCTCAGGAGTCCAACGACCACGAACATTTACAGAGTACTTATCCTCACCCTGCATGTAGTAGTAACTGTTATTTCTCATTCCATAAGCACCGAACTGAGCACTACCAACCATGAACAATGTGAAGTTCTTATACTTGAGAGTAAGGTTCATACCAAACATGAATGGAGTGCCGAATGTACCACTCTTACCAAGTTCGACCTGATCCTTTGAGTCAATATAACCATCCTTATTAAAATCTACGTACTTCAAGTCACCTGGCTGGATACTACCACCAATCCTTGGAGTTGGCAATCCTTCTCTCAATTGAGAAGTGAGATTACCCTCTGCATCTCTTTTGAAATCATCGTATGTATAGAATCCAAGACACTGATATCCCCAAATAGCATCAAGTGACTTTCCTTCACGGTTCTGGTAAGGGTACTGGTTAATCTCATCATACTTTGAGTTTCTTGTCCAAAGGAATGCACCAGTAAGACCAAGTTCTGCATATACCTCACCAAACTGCTTCTGTCCCTTAATACTGAGGTCAATACCCTTACGATTAGTGATATTGTGGTTAAGCGCAGGCTTGAACGAACTCCCAGAGAGACCACCAGACAAATATGAAGGGAAAGTAGTTGGGTTCTGGATAATATAGCCAGACATATCTGTATTGAAGAATGTAATATCTGCACTAATAAGCTTATTCAAGAACGAGCCACGGAGATTTACAGAAAATTCCTTACGATGGATGTAGTCAAGGACTGGGTTATTACCTGACTTTGAGTATGTAAGCCCCACAGATTTACCTTCCCCCCAACTAAAGTTACTGTCTCCCATAGCCCAATCTGCATTATAGGCATAGTACTGTCTATCACCTAAATAAACATCCATATCCTCATTGAGGTCGCTATAAGATGCACTAATCAAGAGATCGTCCACAAAAGTATCATTCATAAAGTCTTCTTTTGCAATATTCCATCCTAAAGTGAAAGAAGGAGATAGTGCATCACGATTTCCTTCTGGAAGACGTGAAGAGTGAACACCAGCAACTGCAATATTAGCAAAGTAACGCCTCATGTAGTCGTAACCTGCCTGAAGTCCAAGGTTAGCATTTGTATAGCGATGATACTCACCACTTGCTGTGGTTGTGTACATATTACCTACGAGTATTCCTGTTACATGATGTTTCTTATCAAATGTATTATCATAGTTGAAATGACCATTCCAACTGATAGTCTGACGATAAGAACTATTAGACATACCCATATGGCCAGTAACGATTTCGTCACCATACTGAGTAACAGAAGTAATAGCATCTACAGAATTATAGTTACTCCATGTTGGTGCAAATACAGCATATTTATTATCATATGCCATACTATATTTTGCAGCATAGTCAATCGCAAACTGTGTCTGGAAAGTAAGACCCTTCACAAATTTGTTCATATCATAGATGATACCTGCATCGAACTGGAACTGACGACTAACATCCGTTGTTGTTCCTCCAAAATAGCAGTCTGCAATTGCATTGGTCTCAGCGGTATCACCAGCTTTGTTTCCGCCAGGGAAGTATTTACCATCAAGAAGATTGAGGGATTTATTAAGAGTAGCAATAGCCATAGTTGCATTAGGGTCAACCATATCAATTGGAATCAATGGTGCATAACTACCAGGGCGGTTTGGACGCATGGTAGCAGCTTGAGCCCAGAAATCACCCTTATTCTTGTTGGCATTGTAGAATGTTGCTGTTGCATTAGCAAATCCCTTTACATATTTGTTTACAACGAGATCCACATTACCACGCACGCTGAAACGGTCTGTATAATTATCCTTAGCAGGACCGAAGTCAAGAAGATCCTCAATGCGATAGTAGTTGATGTTGGTATAGAAGTGTGCACGAGTACCACCACCTTGAATCTCCAATGTACCTTCTGAACGATTATATGCCTTGCGGATATATTCATCAGAATAAAGGTTCACATTTGGATAACGGTAAGGATTAATCCCAGAAGCATAGTTATAAATATCCTGCTGAGAATATTTTTCACCTGTTGCAAGCTGATCGTTACGACAAGCTTCATTGTAAAGACTCATATATTCTGCAGAACCGACATATTCGGGTAAAGCCTTAGCGACATGCCAACCAGTATTAGCATTAGCTACAATTTTCAGACCATCAACCTTACTACGCTTTGTTGTAATAAGTATAGCACCCTTTACAGCCTTAGGACCATAAAGCACCACAGCCTGTGCACCTTTAAGAAAGGTAACCTGCTCGATTTCAGAAGGCAGTACGTTGTTAGAAGGACGCTTGATACCATCGATGATAACGAGTGGCAAGTTGCCATTATCATTGTTGTCAAGACGATCATTGTCCATGCCCCAAAGATTATTGCCATTCCATCCACCGACAAGACCATACAAATCGTCAAGACTACCTATTGTATAGTCCTTCTTTTGCAGCTCCTCCATGTCAACGTAGGAAACACCTCCGAGAAGTTGGTCTGCATCCTTATCGCTGAATGCAACGTGAACCTTCTTTTTTGCCGAGATAGTATCAGCACCGACAGCATCCTGAGCATTGACCATCAGTGGAGATGCAGCAAGCATGGCAAGGAGTAATATATTTGTTTTTTTATTATTCATAATTAAATTGTTAATTATCAATTATCAATTAGCAATTGTCAATTGCATTTGCCATTACCATCCTGGATTCTGTGGGAAGCCTTCATAGAGATATGTATCCTTATCAGGAAGTGGGAACCAATAGTGGCGAGCATCCAGATTACGCGTGATAAGTTCCTTCCTTGTGAAATTGCCAACCTTTGCATCCTTTGGATCGTGAGACTTAAACCAATCGTCCTTCTCCAGACGCTCAAACTCATGAGAGTATTTAACTGTGTAAGGAGGCTCTGTAAGGAGGAGCCAACGCTGAAGGTCATTCCAACGGAATCCCTCGAAAGCAAGTTCAACAGCACGCTCACGACGAATCTCATCTATGAAGTGTTCTCTTGTATCAAGGAACTGAGCAGCAACTCGTTCCATTGGATAGTCACCAGTATTAACACGGTCACGAAGCTTGTTGACAGCATCAATAGCTGACAAATTAAGACAATAGCTAGGCTTGGTCTTGAGATCTGTTGCCGTATTAGCAATAGCAGCACGTGCCTCAGCATACATCAAATACACATCTGCAAGACGCATATATGGGATATAGCACGCCAAAGCGCCATCCCACTCGTACCATTTGTCTCCCTTATTACACTGGTGAGGTACAAGCTTCTGGATAAAGTATCCAGTACTACTACCATTCTTCAAATCGCGCTCTACAGCGCCTGTATAAAGCTGGCAATATTCAAGTTTCTTCTGCTCATCATTAAGTCCCTCAGTCTGAAGCACATAATGGAAACCATCAAAAATGATATCATGATAGAAACGTGGATCGCGATCCTTATATGGATGCTCTGGATCCCATCCAGACTCAGGGTTTAGCACCAACTGACCATTCTGAACAAGATATATAGGCTGACCATTAGCCATACCATACTGATCAATAAGGTTTGCAGTAGGATGGTGTATTATATTATCGTGCTCAACCAAACCGGCAACCTTAGGACCGAAAAGCTTAGCGTGATTCCAAGGGGCAACATTAATGCCTGGGTAAACACCACGGAAAATAGCCTCGCTACCTCCAGGCATCAACCAGTTCTTCTTATGAGTGTACCAGATGAAAGAATATTCAACGTTTTCATCTGTCATGCCATCCTCACTATTAAGGTGATCATAAAGGTTAGTATATTCAAACTTAGCAAGTTTATAAGGAACCGTACCCTTATTAACCATATCAAGAGCCTTACCAAATGCTTCTGCAGCCTTCTTACAGTATTCTACATCATAATCGTATGTCTTACCGTTCTTGCTTGCATTAAGAAGATCGTAAACCTCTCCTCTGTTATACTTCTCAAACTCCTTCATGAGTGGAGAACCAGCCCAAAGATATGTCTTACCAATATAGCAGAGAGCCATGAATTTATTGACACGAACATCGTTTTTGCCAGACGTTTCCATACCTGTAAGTGTCTTGTCCCAATCTGCAGGAAGGAGTTCATACGCCTTCTGGAAGTCTTCAACACAACGATCTGCACACTTCTGAAAAGAGAGTCGTGGTAATTCAGGAATAGAAGCAGCCTCAAAAGGCTCATCAATATAAGGCATACCACCAAAGAAACTCATAAGTTCAAAATGCCACCATGCACGGAAGAAATACATCTGACCGAGAAGAATGTCACGCTGCTCATCAGTACCTACGAGTGACTTTATGTTAGCAATACCAAGATTACACTTACGAATACTCTTCCATGCACTATTCCAGAGAGAACATCTGTTACCATTAATCCAACACTGCTGGCTACCAGTCCAAATCTCACGATAGTTACCGAGATCAACCTGATGATCAATATGTGCAAAGCCATCAGTGTTATGAACTGCATCATCACCCATATTCCAACCAGAACAATAGTTTGCATTGGTAATATTGGGAATCATATTATAGATTTCCTCTATATATCCCTGGAAGTTATGGTAGTTCTTGAAAGCCTCGTCCTCCGCAATGATTGCTTCCGGATCCTTATCCAGCCATTCAGTGCAAGATGTGAAGCTCAGAGTACTCGCCAAAACAAGCATTGAACCACCTAAGAAGGATTTGATATTATTATATTTCATAATGTATATACCTAATTTAAATATAAAGCTTAAATCCGAAGTTGAAACGCCTAACAGTTGGGTAGGCACCACCGGAACCACTCCATCCGTTGTTACTCTCACGGTCATCAGGCATCTTTGTGAGCAGGAAAAGGTTGTTACCATTCAAATAAAGCTTAAAGCTAGTGAAACCAAGTTTCTTAATCCAGCCTTTAGTCCATGTATAAGCAACCTCAACATTCTTCAAACGGAGGTATGAACCATCAAAGAGATACTGTGTACCATCATTGAAAGAAACCTGAGAACTGAATCGTGGCATAACTACCTCACCACTTCCTTGTGCCGGATTCCACCATCTACCATTATCATAAACAGTGAGGAGCTGGTCATTGAAACAAGTAAGACCAACGTCACGGGTTACGCCAGTAACACCATAAAGCTGAGCGAAGCAACTGAACCCCTTCCACTCCCAACCTATTGTAGCGTTGTAAGTATGCTCTGGATTCTCCGTGAAGCCATATGGTACATAATCGTTGATTGCATCAACCTTACCATCGCCATTAAAGTCAACAATATAATGATCACCGATAAGAACGCTCTCATCATTAGAGTCACGCTCTGGTGAACTATAGAGTTGGTCATACGAAGTGATGAAACCCTGGTCTATATATGACTTATATTGTCCCTGTGCATACCCCTGGAACTTGCGGTAATCAGGATAAAGCTTCGGGTCATCCTTTAACTTTATAACGTTCCGCGCAAAGGTATAGTTTGTATTAGCCCAAAAACGCATACCATTCCGAAGCACCTTGTTGAAACGTACTTCCAACTCGAAACCATGGTTTCTAATTTTACCCTGATTGACATCTGGAACCTTTACCGCACCATAGTAAGAAGGTATAGACAGACGATCACCGCCACTGATGAAAATATCTTCACGATCATCACGGAAGTAGTCAAAGCTACCAGCGAACATACCACCGAGAATAGCATAGTCAAAACCGAGGTTATACTTTACCACAGTTGCCCAACGCAAATCAGGAGCAGCAACTGCTGCCTCAGAGTAACCACTGAAAGGACTGGATGTATTATCAATACCCATCTGGAAAGGACCATTAACCTCCCATCGTGACAAGTATGCCCAACGTTCACCAGCATTATCATCACCAATCTGACCTACAGAACCACGAATCTTGAACATATCAATAATCCTCTTGTCCCTAAGAGGCTTCATGAAATTCTCCTCTGACATCATCCATCCAGCAGCTCCAGAGCAGAAGAATGCAAAACGATTGTCTGGAGAGAATTTCTGTGATCCGTTATAAGCACCATTGAACTCAGCGAAATACTTGCTCTTCAAGTCGTATGTGGTACGGAACACCCAGTCCTCACGACGATTTTCAAGTTCTGCACCAAAAGCATTGATACGGCGTTTCCAGTTACCCATGACAGATACGTTGTGAACACCCAACTGACGTCCCCAGTAAATCTGAGCAGACATTTCTGTTGCACGAGAGGTAGAACCTACATTACCGGCCTGTGTAATCCAACTTCGGCTCTCATAGAAATCAAAACCTGTAGTCTGATTAATCTGATTCTCTCTATTGACGATACCATCTTCAGGAAGAATGTACAATCTCTTAGGTGTAAATGAAGAACCATCAGGCTTAGCATTGGTTTGAATACCACGACCTGTTTCATTGAACTGGTTATCCCATGAAATAGTAGCACGAGCAACAAGTCCCTTTGTAACGAAATCAAGTTTCTGTTCAAGAGAGAAGTCTGTAAAAATACGTGTAATTGCAGTAAGCTCATAACCACCAGTAGTTACGTTCATTGGTGAATTTGCAATATTAGAAACCAATGGATAATATCCCCATGAACCATCAGAATAACGTACAGGGAAGAGGTTTGGAGCCATACCATAAGCTCCTGCCCACATTTGTTGCTCAGCCCATGAGCCTGAATTATAACCCAAGCGAGGTTTCTTCTGCTGAGCATTTGAACCTGCGAGACTTACCTTGAATTGTGTCGTCTTGGTAATCTCGAAGTCTAGATTCGAGCGGACGTTCAGACGGTTGTAAGAATAACCACCTTCAAATCCAAGGTTGTTATTCCATATCTTTGTCATATCGCCCTCGTTCTGGAAGTCAAACGAAACAAAGTACTTAACGTACCTTGTACCACCAGATATATTAAGGTTTGTATTATATGACAATGCAAAGTTATTGAACATCTCCTTCTGCCAATCAGTATTTGGATAACGCTCAGCCTGGCTATAGTCACCCAAGTAAGAACCACTAGCATTGTACTGTGGCTTTACATTATAATCCTGATTACGGAAATTATTTATGAATGTCTGAGGACGATAGAATGTCCAAGAAGCACTACCTGTAGGCAAAGCGAGCTCGTTCTCAAGAACCTGATTACGAAGCATATAACCATCATAAGAATCATACTTACGCGGAAGTTTTGAAACAGCCTTCAATGTAGCATTGAAACCAATATCAATACGAGCCTTACCCTCAACACCTCGCTTTGTAGTGATAAGGATAACACCATTAGCACCCTCCACACCATAAACGGCAGTAGCAGATGCATCCTTAAGTACTGAGATTGTTGCAACAGATGTAATATCAACAGCCTTAATCTCACGCTTTACACCATCCACGAGAACAAGCGGCTGAGCATCCTGATTCCAAGCAGCAGCACCACGAATGTAGATACGTGGATCCTCTTCACCAGGCTGACCAGACGAAGCGATTGTAGCAACACCCGGAAGATTACCAGTGAGGGCTGCACCAACACTACCGATACCTGCTGCTCGTTCAAGAACCTCACCTGTCGTCTGCGTGATCGCACCGACAACAGATGCTTTTTTCTGTTGGCCGTAACCAACAACAACAAGCTCTTCAAGTTGGGAATCATCATCTTCCATGGTTACCTTGTTCAGCTTGTCAGCAGAGACTTTAACATCCTTCTCTTTCATGCCAACGTAAGAAACATGGATCGTGCCCTTACCCCCCGGCAATTTTAGGACGAAATTTCCGTCAAGGTCGGTAATTGTCGCATTCTTCTGATTGTCTTTCTGCTGAACCGTTGCACCGATAATCGCATCTCCGTTAGCGTCAATGACGATACCCTTGACCAAGTCCTGAGCTAATGTCGGCATTACAAAAACCATCATTAGCAAAGCAAGAACCGATGTCTTTGACGATATCTTGCGCATGGCAAGACCCATCATCTCTTTCAGTTTTTTTGTCATTTGTAGGATTTAGGTTTATAAATTATTTAAGTTTTAGCACAATTTAGGAAATTTAGGAATAGATATAAATTTATCCGCGTAAATTTTATCACTCAAAGCGCACTTCAATTTCGACAAATGAACACGCTTCACTGATTATGACGGCAAAGGTAAACATTTTTAATAATATTATAAAAAACGAGTGTAACATTTTTTTACAGATTTGTTTCTTTTTTAAATTTAAGGCATTACATTTGCGTGGTTATTTTGTTTCATAAAACACGTCTAGATATCGTCAAATCGTATTTTTAAAGAAAAACCTATGCTCAAAAACAATAAAATGGTAAATTTTACACTTAAACCGACTTATCATACAATTTCTTTAGACAAATAGAAAGGGTTAAACACTTTTTAAAAGCAACACATGGGCATTTACTTTACTTGTCTCATCCTTCCATTAGCAATATCTTCGACTATTTGCTGAACAAAGCAGCAACCTATAATCATTGTTAAAAATATCTGTTTTTTCGTATTAGTACATTATATATAAAATATTTTTTAGTAATTTTGCCACAAAATGTCCAAATAAAACATATTAGTTATGAATATCAAGAAAGCATTACTCGGTGCAGTTGCAGCACTCATGCTCGCGTCATGCGGCACCACATCTACTGTTCCTATTACAGGAAGAAAACACACTCTCCTGTATGATGACGGACAAATCCTCAGTCTCAGTAAGCAACAGTATAGCGAGGTTATCCAGAAATCAACCCTTTCAAAAGATGCCACAAAGACAGCATTGGTGAAGCGTGTCGGCGAGAAACTCGCAAAGGCTGTTGAGGCATACCTCAGAGAAAATGGTGCAGCCAATGATCTGCAATATTATGAATGGGAGTTTAATCTCGTAAAGAGTGATGAGGTGAATGCTTTCTGTATGCCTGGAGGTAAGATAGTGGTGTATGAGGGTATTCTGCCTGTAACACAAGATGAAGCAGGACTTGCCATCGTACTTGGCCATGAAATTGCCCATGCAGTAGCAAAGCATTCTGCCGAACAGATGTCAAAGCAGGCACGCCAACAACAAGCCGTACAAATAGGAGGTGCTCTCCTCGGAATGGCTGGTGCATCCGAGCAAACGACATCAATAGCCAATATGGCATCGCAGATAGGATTCAACTTCGCCAACTTGAAATACAGTCGTGACAACGAGACTGAGGCTGACCGTATCGGACTCGTCTTTGCAGCAATGGCAGGATATGACCCAAACAAGGCTATTGAATTCTGGCAACGTATGGCTTCTCTCTCAACCTCTAACCAGAGTGAGATATTCAGCGATCACCCAAGCGATGCCAAACGTATTGCAGCTCTTCAGCAGGTAATTCCAGAGGCTCTGAAATACTACAAGCCTGCAACTACCACGACAACAACGACAAAGAAGAAAACCACAACCACCAAGAAGAAGACTACGACAACTAAAAAGAAGAAATAAAAGACCCACCCCCTCCCCCAAAAGGAGGGGGTGTTTTGTATTTATCGCTATTAACCACTCTCTTGAGATATCTGTGATTTACTCCCCTCCCTTTATGGGAGGGGTTGGGGGAGGGTCTACAATACCTTCTTTACTCCCGGTATCAACCGAAACAGATATGTGACGACAAACGAGATTATACTTGCCACACTACCGATAATAAGGAATTTGGCAATACCGGGAAGCATAAGACCATCGGTGGCATTCTGAACGGCAAGAAGAATAAACAAATGGACGATATAAGCACCATAAGCCTGTTGTGAGCACCAACTCTGAAAGGCATTAGTACCATTTACAAACTCACGAAATAGCCACAGTAAACCAAAACTGAAGAAAACACAAAGCAAGGATTCATAAATTCCAAACCATTGATAAACAAAGTTATTCCACTCACCATCATTACGCACATAGTCGCCGATAGCCAAGGCAGAGCCTATCAATAGTGATACTGCGCCTGTACTGTTCTTCATTTTTGTTAGCCATTGACCACGATAGGCAAGGACACCCAACACAAACATAATAACGTATTGTAGATAATGTGCAGGTTCAATATGAACGAAACCTAATACCCATATCCAGTTATCCTGTGGACTTACCTGTCTGATTAGATGCCCGCCAACTCCCATTATGAGAGACACAGCCAACAATCCCCAAAGCGAAACGTTGCTCTTCACCTGCATAGGTGAAACAAATTTCCTTACAAGCGCATAGACAAGGCAAAATAGCAAGAGACTCTCCACATACCACAAATGCCCTACTTCCAAATGTCCTGTGGCATTGGTAAGAAATGCCGTGACGAGCACAACGGGTATGCCAAGTCGAAGAAGCTTCTTCTTCACATACAACCATATTCCTTGTTTATCATAACTGCGTGGCACGAAATATCCGGCTATAAAGAAGAACAATCCCATGAAGAAAGCAGCATTAACAGAGTTGAAATGCCATATCAAAGGCATCATCTCATCCTTATTACTCGGCTTATATACCCAAGCCGAATATGGAGAATATGCCTCTGCCGCATGATGAAAAACCACCAATATGGTCAACATCACTTTCAAAGTATCAAGATAATACAACCGTCTCATATACAAACTCCTCTATAATTCCTCTATGATAGATGTACCAGCTTCACCAGAAGCCCATTGCCATTCCTCATAAAAACGCAGTTTACCATTCTCTACACGTGGCTGAGAATGACATGAACCCGACTTTAACTCTCCATTAATATTCAAATGCTGATATGAGAAACTCAAACAATGATTACCATCCATTGTACCTATCAGAAAGCCCTTCACGATACTACCGCCAGAATATTCAGCCCAAATGGCATTATCCTTCTGATGATAGCAAAAAACTGTCTGTTCCGACACCTCACCAGAGTCAGAATTCTGTACAGCAACAAAATTCCTGCCATCCAGAGAGAAACCGTCCTCTGGTTTCTCAAATAGAGCAAAGCCTTTATTATAGGCCGTTTCAAGATGCTTTTCCCAATTGTCCTGACGCGATTTCTTTTCTTTAGACATACCATCAAAGACCACAAAATCACTTTCGCATACCCGTTTGGCAAGCCTATCCCCAAGCATCACGTTCTTCATACTTTCCAAGAACCCGAATTGCTCTAAGGTAATGAAATCATGCCCCGTAGTACACATAAACAACGCCTTGTCAAGCATCTTCATCGTTTTGTTTCCGTAAGCAAAACCATACGACCATACACGATCGAACCATCCCACCAACTTCGCTGGAGCCTCCGTCCAAAAGACAGGATATATGAAAGCAATCGCATCTGCAGAATTTATCTTCGCCTGTTCGGCCAAAACATCATCAGCCAACTGGGGTATCGTGTTATAGTTGGAATCACGAAGATACTCATCCTCAGACATATCCGTGCGGAAACCCATACGATACAAATCCGACAACTCATACTCATGACCGGAATCCGTAATTCCTTTCAAGAAGGAATCACGAACATGTCGGGTAAAGGAATCCTCTGACGGATGACAATAGACAGCGAAAACTTTCATTTTTAATTACTTTTTCTTTGCGTTTAGGCGGGATTTAATAGAACGTACACTCGAAGCGCTAATACTCAGTATCTCCTGAATCTTCGTATCGCTATGCCCCATATCACATAATATAAGGTATGTAAAGGCTCTTGGAGTAAGTTTATCGTATTGCTCCGTCCATTGCCTGTACTTTGCCGGATAGAAAAGCATTACATAATCAATAAGATAAGAATCTGCATCCTTGAGATCATAAGGCATAGGATTTCCTTCTGTCAAGGACAAATACAATGCCCTACCCCTCTGCATTCTCTCCATCAAGCGCTCCTGAATGCTGTCTATCTGCCTACGAAGCATATCCGTCTCGCGTTTGTTATCAGAATTAGTCGTCTGAAGGTCATCGAGCATTTGCTGATACTGGTCTATTGAATCCTGTAACCTTGACGTAACACTCTCATACACATACTCTTTGTCCTGTTGTTTTGCCCTTACAAGATAAACAGTCAGACAGATGATAGCAACAACGAGTATGACGATAATCAGGACATTCGCAAGACTTGACCTCATCTTCTTGACCTCTTCCAAATGCCCCTTTCCGATTGTATATCTCATTGAGTCACACGCCACAAGGTTATGATGATAGATCTTTGTGGCAGAAGCTATCTGTCCCTCTTTCAACAAGGAAATCGTAAGTTTCTTGCATCTGTCATCGAGATGCGACATTACCTTTTCCTTGCCTGGAATTGTGTCTTTCATTGCTGCTGAGAGGAATTTCCTTGCCCTCGCAGTATCTCCCTTAGAGGCATATTTTGCCGCCATACTCGCCAGAATAGTCTTCAGCGACGGACGCTTGTCCTTCGCATCCGTCACCTTGTAATACTTCTTCATAGCCGCAAGAATTGCCTTTTCGGTAGAAGCGGAATCACGGGAATCAATAACGGCATTGATAGCCACACATATAGCATCCCTGTTCTTTGTCCCTACGGCTGCATCAAGAAGACTATCGGCAAACTGCGGAGTCAAAACGACATATCTCTTCAGGGTATCCTTAAAAATATTTGTCTGAAGAAACCTTCTCTGTTCATAAACGGCAGAATCACCACCCTCCCGATCCTTACAGCAAGTCAGGAAGGCGATGACAAACATTGTGACGAATATGCCTATGAATTTTCTCATTGATTATATCGTGAGGGCAAAAGTAAACAAAAATTCCCATTTCCCCAAAGAAAAACGCTAAAAGTTTTTCTTGCGTGAGCAAAAAATCACAAGGAAACACTTCTTCCGAAATGCCCTTCATCCTTAGCTTCTTTTCATAGGTTGCTCCATCACTGGTCCATCGCTGCTCCATCGATACTCCATCGAATCGATGGACTAACGATGGAGATGCGATGGAGTATCTTCGGAGGAAGAGCGAACAAGCAACAACCTCACTTGGGCAAATCATTGTAGTCTGAAAGTAACAGGAAGAGTATATTTCACGCGTACCATCTGACCATTCTGTCTGCCTGGAATCCACTTAGGCATAGCAGAAACCACACGCATAGCTTCCTTGTCAAGAGAAGGATCAACACCTCTCTTTATACGAATATCGCTAACACTTCCGTCACGCTCTACTACGAAAGAGCATATAACACGTCCTTGAATGCCATTCTCCTCTGCTAATGGAGGATACTTGATATTTTTGCTCAAATATCGCATCAAAGCAGCATCTCCGCCGGGGAAAGAAGGCATCTGCTCAACATATTCAAACACCGTATTCTCTTCTTCCTTTGGCTTTACAGGCTCAGTTACAAGCATTTGCTTTGCCTTTAGCACCTCACCCTCTTCTGAACCATTAAAAACATCAAAAACAGCAATAGAGAGCTTTGATTTCATGATTTCATCCTGAGTTCTCATTTCTTCTTCAGGATTTACCTCATCATCCTTCTTAATAACAGGAGCAGTAAACTTTATAGATTTCTTAACATTCTCCACTACTTCCTCTATATTCTCACGCCTGATAGGCTCAGTACGCTTCACCGTGGCTTTTTCCGTTCTATCATGGAATGTCGTAACCTCAACCACTTGCGTGTGTGGCATATTCTTTGCCCTATAGTCATCAATGGCATTCTTTGCAACCATGAAAGCCATAGCAATAGCGAAAAGAATCAGCACAGCGATGATTGACATTATATTACGTGTGCCTGTCTGGTGACGGAGAACATAAGCTCCATACTCTTTGTTGCGGTTCTCAAACAAAAGGTCTGACCATTCATTTGAAATAAGATCAATCTGTGTCATAATTCTATAGTTTTTAAGGGTTAATAATTCCGTTTTCTGAGAACAAAATTAAAAAGTAGTTTTTTCTCTTGCAAGCATTTTTCCGATTATTTTCGGAGGATGTTGCAACGTAATTTTTCACCATATTTATTTGTAACTTATTATCTTTCAAATACTTGAAAACCACAACAATTTACATCGCCAACACCTCATTTGCAACACTTCAAACCACAATCAACCCTATAAAAATGAATGCAACACGCGAAAAAAGGCTAATATACAAACGAGATGTATATTAGCCTTACTAATAATTTTTTACTTGTCTCAACTCTTCGGTTTTCCTCGGAAACTATTACGGACGTTGCCCGACTCACAATTCCGACAAAGCAGTTCTGTGGCCTTATGATGACGGAAACCTTCTACCATAGCCTTTGCACGCGGCGAATTGAGAATCTCATCAAGCGACTGTGTAAAGAGATTTCCAAGCCTTATATCGCCATTATGATCCATACAACAAGGCACCAGACTTCCATCAGAAAGAACACCAATCTGCTTGTGGAGAGCCTTGCAGAATACTTCGTTCCTCTCCCCCTCGGGGGAGCTGGAGGGTGGCTGTTGAACTACTGGCCACTCAAACTTCCTATCAAACTCGAGATAGAGATTATCACATAGACGATAGCCGTCTGGACGCTCACGCCAAGGTTTTTGTACGTATTTCTCCAGAAGTTGCATAACCTGCTCGTTCTCACTCTCACGACCACCTTGATTCCAAAGCCTCAGCACAACACATGTACCTTGCTCAGCCGCAGGAATTGCAAATTGCATTACCTTATCTATATAGTCTGCAAGTATGCCTTTGCCATTACTTTCGTGAGAATGTAATGATAGCTGCACCTTGTGTGGAAGAGAAGAAAGGAGACGCATCGCCTTTACAGGTAAAGTACCGTTGGAAGTAAGAACGGTGTTGAAACCTTTTTCGCGCGCCATACGAATGAAATCAGGTAATAGAGGATGAAGCATAGGCTCACCCATGAGATGGAAATACAGGAAGATTGCCCTACCACGAAGTCTGTCTGTGACAAGGTCAAATTCCTGTGCAGTCATACGTCTTTCAGCCCTATTGTGCTTCGGGCAGAAATCGCAACTTAGGTTGCATACATTGGTTATCTCTATATAACAACGGTCAATCATTAGTGCAAAATTAATAAAAATTTCTTTTTTCCCGTCATTTATTTGGTTTATTCACATACTTTTGCTATCTTTGCCAGCATAAAACCGTAAATTTATCTTATACTTTATTCTATGATTAAGATTCTAAGTGTGGATGATGAGCTTGACCTTGAGCTCCTGCTAACCCAGTATTTCCGCAGAAAGATTCGCAAGGGTGAATATGAGTTTTACTTTGCGCACAATGGTGTAGAAGCCATGCAGATGCTTCTGCAACATCCAGATATAGATATAGTGCTCTCCGACATCAACATGCCGGAGATGGACGGTCTCACGCTTCTCAAGAAAATCAAGGATCGCAACAACCCTGCCCTGAAGGTGGTTATGGTAAGTGCCTACGGCGAAATGAGCAATATACGTCAGGCCATGAACAATGGTGCCTTCGACTTTGCCACAAAGCCTATCGACCTTGAGGACTTGGAGCGCACCATAGAGAAGGCACGTGAAGAGATCGAATTTGTAAAGCAGTCGCAGAAAGAGCATGGACAGCTGGTGGATCTAAAGGCAGACCTCAGTCTTGCTGCCGAGGTACAGTCGGCTATCCTGCCTAACAAATTCCCACCTTTCCCCGATGTGGCTTCCGAAGTAGATATCCATGCCACGATAAAACCGGCAAAGGATGTGGGAGGTGACTTCTACGATTTCTTCCGCATAGACGATGACCATTTAGGTTTCGTGATAGCCGACGTATCGGGCAAGGGTGTACCTGCCGCCTTGTTTATGACTATGAGCTATACGTTGCTCCGCTTCACGGGAACAAGGAGTCTGACACCCGTCACCACAGTATCAGCATCAAATGATATGCTGTCAAGGGAGAGTTTTGACTCAATGTTCGTAACCGTATTCTATGGTGTGTATTGCATCAGCACAGGCGAGATGCGATATGTAAATGCAGGACACAATCCACCATACATCATCAAAGTCAATGGCAATGTGGATGTACTGCCCAACTCCAATAATATATGCATGGGAGTAACAGAGGGATTCCCATATCAAGAGAGCATTCTGAAACTGGAGAAAGGCGATATGCTTGTAGCCTTCACCGACGGTGTGACGGAGGCTTGTGACCCGAGCAATAATTTATATGGAGAAGGGCGACTTGAATCCTTGCTTGCAACGCTGAGAGACAATACCACTCAAGAGGTCACATCAGCTATCGACAACGCCGTTAACGCTCATGCCAACGGTGCTGAACAGAGTGACGACATCACGATAATGGCGATAAAGAGAAAATAGCGGCCTCTCCCCCCACCCGCCCCCATAGGGATAATTTATGAATAATTCTGCTAACACACGAAAGAGAATGCTATTGCTCTGGCGAAAGTACGGAGCATTAGTTGGCGTCGCAGCAATCAGTTGCGGTGTCACTTACTTTGTGTGTAATCAGGCATACGAGGCAAAGACAGCCGAACTTCAGGAACAGATATCCGACCTCCAGAAGAAAGAGCTTCAGGCAAAGGTGACACAGCGTGTAAGCGAGCAGATGGAGGACATAGCCTTTCAACAGAAGAATATCTCAGACAAGCAACGTGAAGAGGCTGTGAGGCAGTCGCGTATAGCCGATATGGAGCGCGGAAAGGCAGAGATAGAGAGAGGATTTGCGCAGCAGGCCCAGAAGAAAGCCGTACTGGCAGCAGAACAGGCCGACCAAATGCGTATCATGGCTGTGGGACAAAAGGAAATAGCCACAAAGAATATGATGGAAGCGGAAAAGGCTCGTGCAAAGGCTGATACGCTATTCTATCTGTCAATGGGCAACTCTCTTGCACAGTCAGCCCTCGCCAAGGGAAGTGTGGCTACGGATATTTCACGACTTCTTTCTTATGCCTCATGGCACTATACCAAACAGTATGGCGGTCAAGAGAACTCAGATAACGTATATAAGGCTCTTCTCTATTCCTCAAATTCCACAGAGAAACTGAACACAGCGCTCAAGGGTAATGTGAGATGCGTGGACCTCATGAAGATTGACGGCGCACGCTGGGTACTTGGTTTGACAGACTACGGAGAAATAATTCTGTGCAACGATGCGGGAGAACTCAGATACTTCACGGTTGATAATGTTCCATTCCGAAGTATGGCTATGCTATCCAACAACAGAATGGCAGCTATGACATCTGATGGTATGGTAGCTGTTCTGGAGTTCAGCGGCGCACGCATTCCGCAAATGAAGGTAACGGGCATGATAAGACTTGGAACCGGTGTCTGGAAAGATATCTGCTCAATTGGTAAGGATATACTTGTTGCTACGAGTAACAAATCGCTTACCTGGATTAATTCCAGGTTGATGGCAATCAAGGATATCGTCTCACTTGAGTCAGGACTTCATGCTCTTGGATTTGAAGAAGAAACCGGTATGCTACACATATTCGGGACAAACGGTCTGCATTACGTAGTATCTGCTTCTAACTCAAACAAATGCAAACGCTCAGACATCAAAGGAGTAAAGGAACTGGTGACAGCATTCTTCCATGACAAGCATAACGGTACTAACATACTTGGAACTGAGACAGGCGTAATATATGTCACGGACAAAAACGGACATATCATAAGCACCATGACCGGTCATACAGGAGCTATTACCTCTATAAAGGCAGTCAACAATTCTATTGTCTCCACCAGCTATGACCACACCATGCGTTTCTGGTCGTTTGCCAGCATGGCATCTATTGCCGAGTCAATAGAGTTCCGCTTCGACTCATGGCCTCTGTCGTTTGTCGTGGACGAAGAATCACAGATGATATGGATTGGCAATGAGGCTGGAGGCATGAATCGTTTCTGTACCTCCGTAACCAAGAACGCAAATGCCACACAGTCATTACTGCGTCGTGAGTTCACACAGGATGAGTGGAACTACTATATCGGAAAATCCGTGCCTTACCGCACATTCATGAAAGGAGGTGGCAAATGATAAAAGTCAAAAGTCAAAAGTCTAAAGTCAAAGGTCTTTTGCCTCTTGTCTTTTGTCTTTTACCTCTTTCTGAGATAATGGCAGATGGAAGAGGTGTGCCTTTCTTCCGCAATTACCCATCCAAGGAATACATGGCGCACAACCGCAATTACGATATTGCATGCGATGACTACGGTACTGTATTTGTTGCCAATTTTGAGGGACTACTCTACTATGATGGGGCCACATGGAGAAAGATCCATACCCCAGGCATCAGTAGAGTGACACGACTGACACGAGGCGACAATGGACGTATATGGGTAGGCGGTTACAACGTATTCGGCTACCTCAAATCAGACAAACTGGGACGCATACAGATTCACACCATAGTATCTGACGCAGACAGAGGCTCTATCTCAGAAGTCGATGACATCAAGGTTGAGAAAGACAAGGTGTATGTGCATACCACCGCAGGCAAGGCGTATGAGGTTGTGAATGAGAGTCTTCGGGTTATAAAAGAAGACAAAAACGAAAGTTCTAATTCATCAACTCAAAACACTAATCTCTCATCCCCCGACTCTGTGAGCCTGTTGGAGATGCCGCTCGACATAAAGCTACGCTACAGCTACACATACGGCATTGACTTCGGTAACAGTCGCTATGCCTTTGCTCCTCTTTCCGAGACCGACGGTCTTATATCCAATGCTATCAACCGTATTGTCCCCAACCGCACAAATATGTTATGGGGCGCTACTGATAACGGTATCTTTGCCGTTGATGCGCTCTCTCCATACGGACAGATTGGAGAAAGGGAAGGGCTGAAAGGTGAGGTGAACTGCATCTGTCAACTTGCCGGAACATACTACATAGGTACAATGAAGGGACTGTACCGCCTAAATGGTAACAGAATACAGTTGGTGGAAGACATTGATCTTGCCTGTTGGCAACTTACACGCATCTCAGATGCGGAGATGCTTGCAGCCACATCACAAGGTCTGTACCTCATCACCCCAGGTACCATACGACATATAACCGGTTACAACACCTTCTCTGTATGCCACGACAAAAAACAAGGCGGCTATGTCACAGGTGAAGTCGATGGAGTATATTACGTTTCCAAATATGGACAAAAGACGATGGTTCTACCTTTGGAAAAGGTGACGAAGATACAGCATGCCAAAGGGAAGTTCACCGTGGAGAGCATCTATGGCGAGCTATGGGAACTTTCATTTTCCAACAGCAATGACGGAATAAAGGTTTCTGACAGATGCATACGTCAAAGTGCCGATGTAAAGGATCCGAAGCTGAAATACACAGATCCATCGGGCACACTATGGATTACCGATCCTGAAGGGCGTAACCTGAAAGCTTCCTCTACCAATAAGCAATCCGCAACACTTTCACCGTGGATGTATCCTTTCACAAAGCGTGCGCTCAACTGCCTCTATGCATCCGAAGACGGAAAGATGTGGGCAGGTGGTGATTTCGGTGTAATAATACTCGACACTCGTATGGTGAAAGAGCTAAAGCAGCAGCCTATTTTAAGACCATATATCCGTCAGGTAATAGCAATGGGCGACTCTGTGATGTGGGGTGGCTATTCACCAAAGGACATGAAACCACGTTTCGAAGTTGAAGGCATAACACTTCCGTCATCCTGCAATCAAATCAACGTGACATTCTCCACCATTAACTCTTCCATAATCTGCCCTACCGAGTACCGATATCGAATAAACGGTGGCAGATGGAGTCTGTGGAGCAACCATAACGAAGTAGAAATCAACAACCTCGACTATGGCAGCAGCAGTATTGAAATTCAGGCACGTGACTTATTCGGACGCGTATCGGAAGTCAGCACCCTGAATTGGTCTGTAGCAAAACCATTCTATTTGCAATGGTGGGCTTACATCATCTACCTGCTCATCCTCATAGCTATAATCCATAGGCTAATGCTACATCGTACAAGACGACTGAAAGCAGAAAAAGCCAAGCTGGAGTCGTTAGTAGCAGAACGAACCTCCGACCTGAAGAGAACGCAAGATGACCTCGTGCGAATGGAACGTACCGCTGCTGTGGGTAAACTCACCCAAGGCCTTATCGACCGTATCCTTAATCCTATCAACTACATAAACAACTTCTCCAAGCTCACTTCCGGTCTTGCTCAGGATCTCATGGCCGACATTGAGGATGAGAAAGAACGTATATCGGAGGACTGCTATGAGGACTGTTCCGACATCATACAAATGATGAAGACCAACCTGAAGAAGATTGAGGACCACGGTATCAGTACCACTCGCACTCTGCGCGCTATGGAGGCTATGCTCAACAGCCATATAGGCACTATGACACAGCACGACCTCATATCCCTCTGCCGACAGACAGTAGCTGTCGTATCCGAATATCACAAGGATGCTATTGCAGAATATGGTATAAAACTAAAATGCGATATGCCTAACCAGCAGATGATAGTCAATATAGATGCAGGTTCTATCAAGAACGCACTCATAGCTCTGTTCAACAACAGCATATACTCAGTTGCAAAAAAAGTAAGAATCGGTCCACCTGACTATATACCGGAAATCGTGTTAAGTCTCCCGGAAGAAGGTACGGGTATTATCATTCGCGACAACGGCATGGGCATTGGAGAGAATATCATCAACAAAGTGTTCGACCCATTCTTCACGACTAAGCCCACAGGTGAGGCAGCCGGCGTAGGCCTCTATCTTGTACGCAATATCATTAACGATCATCATGGTAAAATCTCAGTTGAATCCCAACAGGATGAATACTGCCAATTCACTATAACACTATGACCGAGAAATCAACACCCAACACTCAGCAACAATCTTCTGCTAAGTATCCAACCAAGGAAGAATTTGACAAACTTCTTCTCCAACAGCAGAAACTTGCTTCCTTAGGAATGCTCAGCGCAGGTATAGCGCATGAGATACAGAATCCGCTTAACTTTGTCATCAACTTCTCGAAGATGTCAGAGAAACTTCTTGATGACCTGAAGGAGATAGTGAATGACGTGCGAGAACATATTCCTGAGGACGATGCTAATGAAATTGATGATATCACCTCCAATCTCAACGTCAACCTACAGAAGATACGTGAACATGGCGAGCGTGCAGTAAGCATCATTCAAGGCATATTACTCATATCGCGTGGTAAGGAAGGAGAATGCATTCCGACTGACATTGCCCACTTGCTGCATGAATACGTATGGCTGGCATATCATGCTCAAAGAGCGAGTGACAAATCATTCAACATATCCATTACTGAGAGCTATCAAGAGGATATGCCACATGTCATGGTTGTACCTCAAGACCTTAGCCGTGCCGTACTTAACGTTGTCAATAATGCATGCTATGCCGTGACAGAAAAAACTGCAAGCGAAGGTGAGGACTACAAGCCTACCATCAACATAGTGGCAAAAGTCGAAGACGGAAACCTTATCATCAGCATAGGTGATAACGGCTGTGGCATGACAGACGAGGTGCGCGGAAAACTCTTCCACGAAACAATCACAACCAAGCCAATAGGCAAAGGAACCGGTCTCGGAATGATTATCACCCACGACATCATAGTAAATGAACATCATGGCAGTATCGATATCGACACAAAGCTAAATGAAGGGACAACATTCACGTTCACTATTCCTGTAAAAGGATAATAAAATACCCGCCCCCTTACCTCTCCCATAAAAGGAGGGGGAGTAGATAGTAATACTCATTAATAATGAAAGATAAAAAACAATACATAAAAACGAGTTGTTCTAAATCTCCACAGCGAGAAAAGGGCAACTGCTCCCCTCCTTTTATGGGAGGGGTAAGGGGATGGGTATTTCTATTTTTAACTCTTCTACCCCTTTCGTCTTTTGCCCAGTCACCAGAGACTGTGCAAGACTACTCTACGGCATTTCGGTATTACCAAATAGGACGCCTTGACAGTTGCGAGGCCTACTCACGCAAGGTAATCAGCACGGGTAGCGGTATGCTCAAGACAAGTGCCTACCGCCTCATGGCTCTCTCTTTTTTGGAGAAAGGCGACCTCGTCAATGCAGGAATCATCGTCGACAGACTACTTGCCTATAACCCATATTTCACACCTGCCATAACCGACCCGCAGCGTTTCATTGATATGATTAATGAGCGCAAGCAACTGGAGGCTGGCATCACCACAGCATCACGACAGGCGGAGTCTATCGAGGAATCACCTGTTCCTGTCACCCTCATCACCGAGGCTATGATACGACACTCCGGAGCCCAAACCCTTCAGGAACTCCTCTGTCTCTTCGTCCCCGGCATGTCGATAGCAGAAGGTCTTGAGGCTAACATAGCTATGCACGGCATCACAGGTATCTCTCAGGAAAAGATTCTCTTCCTTCAGGACGGACACCGTCTCAACGGCTACTCTACCAATGCCGAAGCGCCCGACTACCGTAACTCCCTTGACAAGATTCAGCAGATAGAGGTGCTACGAGGCCCTGCATCATCACTTTATGGTAACGTAGCACTCACCGCTGTGGTGAACGTCATAACTCGCAAGGGCGCCGTATTAAATGGTGGCCGTATAAGCTTTATGACAGGCACACAAAACACCTATGGCACTACCTATGCCGTGGGTGGTGGTAACAACGTAGTGGATCTCCTTGGATGGGGTAGCATACAGGCTACCGACGGTTTCAAATACACACACGACAATGTTGCCTATAGTTCTGACAATCAGGCTTCTCTAACACCACAGAGCACGGTATATGCCCATGCCTACAACCGCCGCCCGTCATACGACATTGGTATAAAGGGACGCTGGCGCGACTTCTCCCTAACCTTCAACTCACAGCGTTCAAAGCAGACACCGTATATCAATATCCTACAGATGCCTGCTACTAAGGCTTTCCTAAGCGACGATAAGGGGAATAGATACCTTAGTCCTGAAACGCCTTCGTATGAAGCGGTACAGAACTTCAACTACGACCGCTACAGCAACATCAAGAGCAATGGTCCTGGTATTACCCGCACCAATCACCACCTTAACGTGGACTACTCCCACTCATTGGGAGCTTTCAACATTCATGCCTCTGGATATGTCTCTATGGAGCATACCAGTTTCTACAATGTAATGGGTGACTCCGTCAATTTCGGTGTCGGGGCAGACCTCTTGCAAAGACTACAGTCAGAAGGCAAATCATCCGATATCAGTCCTGAGATAGCACAGATGCTGATGAAGTATTACGTGAAGACGGCAGGTGTTTTCCAGATGCTGGAATGGGAGAATTTAACCTTTGGTGGACAAGCGCAGATACTTGCAAAATACAGATACCTTGGTCATGGTAATGCTGTAATAGGATGTCAGTACGAGCACTTCGCCCTCACCGACGGAGTTCTCTACATAGGCGGAAACTATACCACACAGCAAATGATATCAAGCGGAGAGGTGTTCAACGACGCAAGTGAAGAAATCTATTCCTCATATCTACAATTGAAGCATTTCTTCTCCAGAAAGTTTATCTTAAACGCCGGACTACGCTATGACCACAAAATCAGATTCGATGATGCCACTCTCAACAGGTTCTCTCCACGTTTCTCTTTGATCTACAAAATTACAAAAACTCTTTCTGCACGTGCTTCCTACAACTACAGTTTCGTTGATGCACCATATATCTATCGTGCATGCAACGTGAAGATGTTCAGCGGAGGAGCGAACATGCGTCCGGAGACTATGCACTCTTACCTGATAGGAGCCACATACCACCGTCAGGGCACACCTCTCTCGGCAGAACTCAGTTTCTACCGCAACAAGCTTGAGGACCTTGTCAACATCGAGTTAGGTGGTGATTATCTCTTCCGCAACTCCGCTATGGTAACACAAGCCGGCATAGAGGGAGCGGCACAATATAATTCCGACAACTTCTTTGCAAACGTGAATTTCACATGGCAGAAATTCATCAAGTCAAAGGGATATAACGTACACAAGAGCAATCCTTTCGGTGTACCACAGTTTATGGGCAATATCACCGTTGCAGGATCACCTTATCATGGTAAGGGAAAAGGCTTCATAACAGGCGGAAAAGTATGGCTTCGCAGCACCATAAACGCCCAGACCACAACCTACTATCAAAAAGCCGATGTAATTCTGTCATATGCCATGAAGCAGACTATAGGCAGCATAGAGGAAGTAAAACCTCAAGCTATCATCAACCTCGGCTTAGGCTATGAATGGCAATATCTCGATATCGACATCACAATCCACAACATCACGGACAACGACTATAAAATCGGCTCTCTCCTTGCTGATGGTGTGCCAAGGAAAGGTCGCCAGATTCTCGGCAAGTTGACGGTAAAATTCTAATCCACCTCATCTTCTGCCACCATTGCCTGCAACTCCCCTGCCCTTTCACGGGTATAGGGGTTGTAGTCCTTTGGCTTTACCCCGTGGTCTTGCATCCAGATATGGTTTAGAGTGAAAGCTATGGAATTAAGTGTTTCTTCATGCCGTTGGGGCTTCAGTTCACACTCCCACACGGTAATACAATGCCAACCCATCTCAGCCAAACGTTTTTGCTCTTCCTTGTCCCGCTCCTTATTACGCTTGATTTTAGATACCCAGAAATCTCGGTTTGTCTTTGGAATCTTACAACAAGCCGAGTTTTCCATTTTACCCAGTTCAACGTAATGCCCATGCCAAAAGCATCCATTCACAAAGATGCACGTCCTGTACATTCTCAGCACAAGGTCTGGATGTCCAGGCAATCTTTTGTGATTCAGTCGGTATCTGAATCCACGTTTCCACAGCCCTCGTCGCACAATCAACTCAGGCTTCGTGTCTTTTGACCGTATTGCCGCCATATTATCATGACGCTTTTGTGCTGTAAGACTATCCATAATTGTTTTGGTTTTTAACGTGAATTCAATTATTCAAGTTTGAAACAAAGACCCTGATTATTCGCTTTACCTTCGTTCTTCCTTTTCATATAGGATTCACAACGGACTTACATAGGAGTTGTATCCTATTCCTTACCCAACATTCTCTTGATAAGCTCCTCAAGAGTATGCGATCGTGGACTTCATCAAAAGTACCTGCCCTTGAACTGAGAAAGCGAAGCTCTTTATAGTGGAAGGCAGAGGGGCAAAACTGGCGGTAAAATCAAGTTCGCCAGACTTAGGCATAGACACGTCACTATCAATTGAGGCATAACTACATGCCTTTATCGCATAATCCTTGTCGTCAACTATGAGTTTATATTGCTAGGAATGCCAAACTGATTACTAGGAGAATACATGACATGTATTGACACAATAGTAGCCGTATCGGTAAACTCTACCTTTTTAAATTTCATAACATAGCTATAGGGCGGTACAGGATTATTCCATGTAAAAATAGTCTGTGCCCATGAACTAATGAAGCTGAGCAATAGGGTAATGAGACAATAGAATGTTTCATTTTAGTATTTTGGCTTTCTATATGCAAAAGTAATATTAATTATCCGTAATGCCAAAAGGAAAGAATAGAAAAGAGAAATGCAATGGAATTATTTTGCGAATATGTAGCGTTTTGATAATATTTTTTTGCATTTTTTTAGATTTTTCTTGGTTTTTTAAAAAATTATATTTATATTTGCAAGCAAAACCTCTAACCTCTAATCCTTTAACACTAACCGACATGAAAAAGATCTTGAATCTAATAGCCATTTTGGTAGCAATAACTAATACCGCAACTGCACAGGACAATGCGCAGCCATCCAATATGACCATATACGACAGCGAAGGAAACTTGACAGACTCGTATGAGTTCAAGTATGATGCCAACGGAAATCAGATTGAGGAGACCGATTTCTCAAGCGATGAATTTGCTGGCACCACGAAGAGATACTACACCTATACCTCTGAGGGCAAGATACAGTCCGTTGTTGCCCACAAGATGGAGAATGGTAAATGGAACGTTTACAGCAAGAACCTGTATTCATATAATTCTGACGGCTCGTTAGCTGGCGAATGTTCCTATCAATGGAGCAACGGCACATGGATTCCCAATTCAAAAAGCGAACTTGAATATACAGAGTTAGGATATACTGAATATAGTTATGATTGGACGGGCGCTAAGTGGGAAATGAAGTTTAAGGATGTGCATTGTATTTCAAGCAACGGCGACTTCTCCACTTTCTACATATACAAGAGTGGCAACTTCGTGCTTATTTCCAAGTCGTTGGTTGGCTACAACGATTTGGGGAAAGACAAGCTTCGCCAGACATGGACCGTACTGAATGGTAATGAGGATAGTTCTGTATATGGTCCAAGGACAAGCTATGAATATGAAGATAAAGGTAATCTGATGTCAGAAACCACCTACATCTATGATGCTCAGGAAAGGATCGAGAACAACTTCAAAACAGAGTATTCCTACGATGAAAACGGCAGGAATACGAGCATCGAGTCATACGTTTGGAACAATGGACAATGGGTTCTCGATAGCGTGGAGCGTTACGACTATGCAGAAACCGCCACTTGCATGAACAACATCAACAGCATGGTGGCTAAGAGTTCCGTAAAGAAGGTTATCGACAACGGCCGTATCAATATCCACGTTGACGGCAAGAGCTTCAACCTCAACGGAATAGAAAATTAACAGAAAGCCCTTTTTATTTACGATATAGATTTTGGTTTAACAGTTATAGCTCAACTAACAAATCAGTTTTTTGTTATCTTAAGTAATTCTATAGCAGCTTGTAATCGTGAGATTACAGGCTGTTTTTTGAGTATAAATTACTTTCAACTTGAATACCGGACTTTACAATTCTACATATTAAATGACTATTTCACAAGAAAAATCGTCGAAATGTTTGTAAATACAGATTATTTATATTATCTTTGCATCGGAGTAATTTCACAATAACAGGTTTCCTGATAAACGGATTATCAGGACTAAGACGGGAACACAGTGTAAATCTGAGACATTACCCGATGCTGTAAGCCTATACAAAACATACAGGCAATCAAAGTCACTGAACAGAAATGCGTTTCATTGTTTGGGAAGACGAGCCTGCATGAGGACGAGTCAGAAGACCTGCCTGTTATTTATGTCAAACTGATGTCTGCGGGACTACGGACACACAAAATCTATTATTCTATGAACAGGTACGACAAAACGTATCACAGCTATCGTGAGCTTATGTGCCGTCTTCGCAATGAGTTCAACGAGGTCAATTCCCACATGAAGGTAGCTATGACGGGTAACTCAACAACCCAGATTCTGCAGTCTATTGACTCTACAATCAGGACAGCCGAACAACAACGTAATCTTCCAAGTGCCGAACTCTATTCCATCACCATCGCAATGTTGGATTATCGGAAGCGCATCGCAGGACTTCCATGCGACACCAGCCTATCTTGGAAGAAATGCTTTACGACTATCAATCAAGCTTCTGAATCGCTCATGAGTATTACTGATGATCCATACGTAAACAAATCACATACTCTCGCAAGTAGTATGATAGGATAATCATCCGAAAAAACTTTTTCGCAACAATCCTACACTCCTACATTGACAAGTATCACAAACCATTGATGCACAAAAGCTTGCAGCGATTTCAAATATTGTCTAACCCTACACTAATCCTACACAGAACCTACACTAAAACCTGAATTTTTCAGAAATTAAGGTTAATTGATAATTAATAATTGATAATGTATAATTTATTTGACTTGAACGCTTACGATACTATTCAAATTATTCATTATTCATTACTCATTATTAATTTCATGCCTTGACAGGCATGATTAGTGTAGGGGTAGTGTAGGGTTAGTGTAGGTTTGGCGCATATTTAAAATCCTTGTAACGCTCTATGTTCGTGCGTGTTATATGGGGTGGCAATGTAGGAATGTAGGATTAGTGCGAAAAAGTTTTTTCTGAGGAGAAATTTTCAATTGTCAAAGGGTTATAGTGCCTTCGTTCTCCTTCCGTTGTGAATCCGTTGTGCCTTCGTTCTGAGTCCGTTTCAGAGAACGGACTTACAACGGACCTGTAACGGACTTACAACGGACCTGAAGGGGAGGCACAAAATCGCACCAGAATGATGGGTGTTTTATTTTTCGGAAAAACATAAAAAAATCTGCACAAACTTTGGGACAACTCTTGGAGATTTCAAGAATTATTTGTACTTTTGCAATCGGATTCCTGTTCAGGGAGAGACCTGACTGATCCAACATTTTTCAAACCATAGATTTATAAACTTAAAATCATTATTAACAATGAAACACAATCCTTTTGTTCTTATAGATATGGGTCATAAAGCAATCTTTAATGGTCAGTCATTAGGAAACCGTATTGATGGTTGGTACGGAAATGGTGGCGTAATTGTAAGTTGGTAATAATTTATGATTAGAATTTTTGATTACATTTTTTACAGGACTTATATTGCATACCTTAAGGCAAATGAATCAGGCCAATTAATAAGTCCATTATATTTAGGACTTTGCCTTTTCTTCTTTTTCATACCGCTTAGTTCAATCATTGCAGACATGATGCGTGGTGATAATGCACTTTATTTTAAAGGTGTTGTGGCCATATATTGTCTTGTGATCTTTGTTCCTGTATATATAAGATATATGAGAAAAGGCAAAACAAGGGAGTTGATAGGGAAATTTTCAAACTGTAGTTTGAATAGGATTATTCCGACCTGGTGTTTTTTCTTAGTATTGCCTATATCTGTGGTAGTAGGAGTGACGGGAGCCATTCTTGTATCAAAATATATCGTTGACCCTTGTGGACTTACTGGTATATGGTATCCTTTCTTTGCTAATCTTTTTGGCAATTAGAGTAAGGATATTCCCAACTCAATAATTCTCTTATTTCCCCACTGCCTCGTGAATTCTTGGTGGTGGGGATTTTGTTTACTCTCTTTCTTAGTTATAACACAATTCTATGCCTATAGTACCTTAGTAGCAAATCCTATGCAAATTCCATGTAACTCCCATTTCAAATAAGAGTTACAAAAGAGCAGCATAAGAGTAACATAAGAGCAAGGAAAAGGCATTCCTCATTGATTTTTCACCACAAGAACAAAGGATTTTCTTTGTAAGAACGATATTTCCCCTTCACTTATCACCAATCTTTGGCAAGGCTACTCGGGAAAGCGAATAGCGTGCTTCAGGATTGATTTCCTGAAGATGATGGAATACCTCAGCCATCGTTTTCCGGTTGGTTACCTCCTCGTATGGACAGACGGTTTTCTGTTTTTGGAAACCAAGTTCTTCTGCCACCTCACGAATATCATCTTCATGAACGAGACATAGCGGACGGATGATTTGCAGGGGATAATGCTCAAGTTGAAGTATCGGGGGCATGGTATGGGCAGAGCCTTCGAAAGTGATGTTCATCAGATAGGTTATGATGATATCGTCATTATGATGCCCAAGAGCTATCTTATTAAAACCATTAGCCACAGCAAATTCAAACAAAGTCTTTCTGCGGTTCCAGGCACAAAGGAAACAGCGTGTCTTTCGCGGATCGGTACTCTCATCAAAACGGGAATGGAGAATATGCAATCTGATACCAAGCTCTTCACAGAAATCCTGAAGATACGTGCGGTCGGTCTCGTATGGGATATTATCCATAATGACATGTGCAGCCTCAACCGTTATCTTCGGTTTATAGATACGAGAACGCTGAGCCATCAGTCGGGCAAGCATTAGCGAATCCTTTCCCCCAGAAAGGGCAATAAGGATGCGGTCACCATCTGAAAGGAGATGGTAAGAAACGCAGGCACGGTTGAAAGAGCGCAAAAGTGGCCTCTCCCCCCGCCCTACAGCCCCTTTCCTGCCCTTCGGGCATCCTTTCCCCGTAAGGGGCAAGGAATTAGTTACCTTTTTCTCGCTATCTTTCATCCTTTTGGCTTATTCTTCCCTATAACAAATAATACTATCTACTCCCTCCCCTTTATGGGGAGGGCTGGGGAGGGGTCTTTAAATATAATACTCCGCCTCATCAACTATACCGGCACGAAGGGCATAGCGGGTGGCCTCATGAACATTATTTACAGAGAGTTTACGGAAGATATTCTTTCGGTGAGTATTAACCGTATGGAAGGAAGACACACGCTTCTCAGCAATATCCTTTGTGGTGAGTCCAAGGGCAATATCCCTCAGAATCTCGGTCTCTGTTTTAGTAAGCAAGCCAGCAGTAGGATCAAGTTGCTGATGAGATGTCACCAAGAGAGAAGCAGCCTGTTGGCAAATATATCGCTTGTTGCTCGAAGCATATCTTATACATTCACGTATCTCACTCATTGGTGACTCCTTAAACAGGATGCTATACTGCTGACTGGTTGTAACAATCCTACCCACGAAGTCTGCACTCAGCTCTTCGGAGAACAATATCCAACGGGAATATGGGAATCGTGAGGCAAGGATATACAGCTCTGCCTCTCCAACAAAGTCGAAATGGGTATAGTCGAGTATCACTATCGCCTCATTAGAAGGGCGGAAATTCGACTGCTTAAGGCGCTCTATGAGCGATACCTTGTCTTCTGAATAGTGCATCTCCACGCCGGGAAACATATCATTTATGACATACTGAAGTCCGGCACGGGTTATGTCTTGGCGATCTGCTAAGATTATCATAAGCCTAACCAAGCCTTCCCCAAGGGAAGGATGTTTTATAGTATAAATCCCTTTAAGGAAGGGAATATTTAATTATTAAATTTTTTTTCTTGATTTGAAGAATGAACCTACTCGCCCTTGAGAGGATGAGAGGAGAGACAGCTCTGCTTTAGAATGTCATTTCAAACATCAGTCTTACACCATCCCTATTGGCTGTGGGGAGGTCGAGATAGTTGAGTCTGCGAACATACTGAACGCGGAAGAACTTGAAGATATTATATATACCGACAGAGAATTCGGCATAAGGACGGTTAGGGTCCATAACCGTACAACCTTCAGGGAATTCCATCAGCAAAGCAGAATTCTGATTCTTCTCAAGAAATGGATTGTTCTTGTCGGATATACCACCCCAGAGAGTCTTGAAGCCGACAACCTCACGCCACTTCAATTTCTTGAGCAATGGCACACGGTTGAATATCTTTCCTGCCAAATCCCACTCTATATCAGCCGAAGCATAGCGGTCGTTAAGAAACTCCATGTTATTCACAAGGTTGAAACAGCCTTTCTGAACGATATAGGAGAGATTGGCAGCCGGCATCATCAACAGAGGATAAGGTGCCTGAGACCATTGCACGCCACCCTTGAGATTACAGTTCAACTTTCCCCATGAGTTCAGCCAGAAACGCTTGTAGATGCTTGCCTCCGTCACATTATAGTTATAGTCGCCACCGAGGAATCCCTTCACTCCGAGCGTATGCGACAACTTGAAAACAGGAGCATCGTTATTGTTCGGAATACGGTTCTGCTTCGTATTTATGAAAGTACGGCCAGGGGCATATTCCACCTCAAAGCGCATCTCCGTGGTTCGCAAGGATATTTCTTTGTCAGGCTCTGCGAGAGTACGGAAATGCAGGTTGCCAGCCCCCTCATTCCTCTCTACCTTGATATTGGCAAGAAGGCGCAGTCCCCATTCTTCCTCGTATTCGAACTCCAGTTTATGACGATGGTAGAACATCATCTTATCAACCTTTGCCCATTTGAATGCCGTGAACACGTTATCCTTATCGTTTACGAGGAACTTATCCGAAGGCGACATTACATCGTATGAGGAATGGAACATGATGGTTCTGCGAGGGAACTCCATCGGGATGTATTTCTTCGGATTGAACGAATATGTCAGTTCGCCCTTATAGTAGTTTCGCTTTGTGTTGAAACCGTGAGCCACATATCCAGAAAGGAAGAGGTGCCGGTTGAGATTGGCTGTGGTGAGTCCCGACAGACGCACACGATAGCCATCAATGAAATTATGCGAGATAATGGTATTGACTGGTCCGATATCAAACTTTGAAGGACGGCCATTAAAGCCTGTCTCGACGAAGTTCTCCACAACCGGACGTATGAAGAACATTATCCAGTTGAAGCCCTTCATACTCTGGGCATCCTTTACGAACTTACCCATATTCCTCTCCGAAGTGGTGAGGTCAACCTTACGGTTTTCCCTCCAGAACTGCTCATCCTGTATCTCGGCATTAGCATCCTTACGTAGTTCTCCGACACCAGAGAGAAGTTTATCGTCTATCGGCTCAAAAGAATAGTTACTTCGTGTCGAGGTCTTCACCATAAGTCCGTGAGCCATAGACTGATTCACGCGCAACGCCACTATGAGGTCGTTGACGGTTAGTACCCAGTCGCCCGTTGACAGAAGCTCGAATTCCTGATTTATCTGCAATCCCTCCACGAAGTTGATTCCAGATGATTTAGGAATAGATAGCGACACCTTCCTTACATGAAGTGAAGAATCCTTGAGGATATACATATCACCGTTGAAACCGAAGTCCTGCGGGTTGTTCGGAGTAAAGAACACATGATAGCAAGAATCACGTTCCACCTTCACGGTGTCCAATATGTAATAGCGATAGAAACCTATGGCATCATCAGCAATAGGCGATGTCATAGTACGGCGAAGAAGTCGGATGCTGTTATCGTAGATATCCACCTCGCAGAACGCATCGGCAGACAAGGCGTTGAAGATATTACCCGTCTCGAATATCTGATTGATACCTTCCGAACGCTCACCTATCACAAGGGTTCGCTGTTTCTCAGGATCCTTGCGATACATCACCTTCGTCACCTTCTCGTCGAGCATGAACGGGAGGATAAGCTGACCGCTCAACGGACTATATTCCACCTGATTCCTCAGCCAAGGAGTACGGCCTATAAGACCAGAGTCAAGCATCTCACCAGTAACACCATTGAGCGATATTGTCATCTTCTCATAGTTCTGATACTGGTAGTATGGCTTGTTGGTGAGCTTATTCTGTTTCTTTGCCGCAATAACGCGCTTCATCAGCTCAACGGCAGGATTGTTCTTGCGAGAGTACCTTTTCTTCTTAGCCTTCACTTCCACCCCCTTAAGATTCACATCGGCAAACAGAGAGTCGCCTGTGCGCTTCTTAACGGTTCCTTCCATCTGCGCATTAGCCGACAGACAGAAGAGGAATAGCAGTAATATGTTTATTATATGTTTGATAATCGTTCTTTATTTATTCAACGCAAAGACACGGAGACACAGAGTTATCTTGAATCCTTTGCGACTTTGCGTCTTCGCGTTTTATTTTTTATGCCAATTGAATTATATTCCCCAGATCCGTAATCACGAAATCAGGAATCGTCTCATCAACGGGTTCTATCTTCCATCCCTCGCCCTTGAACCAGGCAGTCTTGCAGCCGAGGCTCTTGGCAGGAATGATATCTTTCTGAATACTGTCTCCTACAACGAGTATGTCCGATTCATCCAGATGCCCTGGAAGTTGTTTCTTTCTTAAAGCCTCCACCCCAAGGGCATAGAGACGAGGATCGGGCTTACGTATTCCGACCTGTGCAGATTCAATCACATCACAGAAGAAATCCCGAAGTTGCATCTCCCCAAGCACAGTCTCCACATTTCCGTAGAAATTGCTCACGAGTGCCATTTGGATTCCCCTTTCTTGCAACTGTGAAAGAACCGAACGTGTATGTTCCATATTCCTTTGAAGTCCCGAATACAGATATTCCACAAGGGCATCATGCTTTTCTGCACGTTCAGCAGACTCAGGCAACCAAGCCCCGGAATCTCGAAGATAATCAAACTGCAAGTCTATCTTCACATTGAGAGTCGTGAGAAAGGTATCTGTCTGTCGGATTATCTCCTTACTTCCAAGCGTGCGCTCGCCATAGACGTATGCCTCACGATATTGTGCCTCTGTCACGGGAATGGCAAGATGCTCATAGGCATGCCATATAACCATACCCCAATGCTGCCCGAATGTGTCGAGCGTGGCACCATAGTCGAAAAGTATCGCTTTTATCATCTTGCCAACTCCTTACACATATTCTCGTGAGTCCTTCTCATATAGGCACAGGCAGCAGCCATTACCGTTACCTCGAAGAGCGGATATATCCACGGATGATTTGTCAGGCATCCTATGAAGAGCATTATTGCGCGCCAGTTGTGGGTGAGGAAATTGGTGTATTTCATCAGAGGGAAGCTCCTTCTTCTGAACTCATCCCTAAACTCCTGCGGCACCTTGTCTATTCCTCCATATCGCTCAGTAAGCACAGCCTTGAGTTTCTGAAACTCCGGCGTTCCCTTCTCCTGAGCACGACAATACTTCGCATAGTTGGCAAAGAAGAGTACTCCTACCCAGTTCTTTTCCGCACGATATCTGTCGGCTATTGCTTTCTGTGAAGCGTATGAGTCGAGTTCCGAACCCTCCTTGCCAAGAAGGAAGAATAGGTGGATATTGCGGTAATAGTCGGAATAGCGACATTGTATGGTATGTGCCCAAAGACCTGCAAGGGCGCACAAAGCCCATATCCATAAGCCCCACTTCACTTCTGTCCCCGGAATATTCTCTGGCATGAGACGGAAACAGATTGCCACATACACGCAGAAGAACCACACATCCGATGCAAAACCGTCGAGCATTCTGCCTGTAATGGTCTTCTTGCCTGTCATACGAGCCAACTGTCCGTCGGTAGAATCGCAGAAATTAGCGAACATCAGGAACAGGACACCATAGATATTCCATACCAAGGATGTATGATAGAAACACCATCCCGCAGCCGCTCCGAGAAAGAACGACAGAACGGTTATGGCATTTGGATGCACACCCAGTCTTTTCCAGATAAGCGCGAAGAACAAGCCTATCGGACGAGTGAAATATATGTCTATATTCTCTTCCGTGTCGTATGACTTATACGTGCTGTGAAGCAAATCCAAGAAAGACCCCACCACAGCCCTCCCGAGGGAGGGAGAAGAAGAGTCACCTTTGCTTGAAGATTTACTTTCCTCCAAGAATGGTTCGATATTCTCTTGATTGCTTATCTTATTTTCTTCTTGACTTATCATATTTTATTCACTAACATATTTACCCCTCCCTTGGGGAAGTCCGATGTTGATAATATCGGAGTATGTGTCAGATGGGGAGGGTCGCTATTTTTCTTGCCGCCTCCTCCCTACAAGGCGAGAACGTTGGCCAGTCGTTGAAATCTATTATCACAAACGAGCCGTCAGCCTTTACTATAGCATCACCACCATAGACAATAACGCCTATTGTAGTGGCAAGGCGGTCAACCGTCTTCTTCATCTCCTCTGCAGAGAACGGATAATGATGAGCCTTTCCGTTATGCTCCTCGCTACCGAACTTGCTGCGGCCTGAGTCTGTTGGATAGAAATGATAGAAGAAATCTGTATTGGCTACACCATAGAACTTCACCAGATCACCCACCACGTGTGCCTGTCGGCAAACCTCCGTTATGCCACGATCGGCAAATCTCCGCATAGCGTCCTCTACCTCCTCTTCTGAATTGCAGAATACCGTATCTTCCGCAACCTCTGCCGTTCCTATGCCTCTCTTTAGCCAGATACCATTATCTCCATTTTCTGGAGGCAGAGGAATCTCCAGCCTCCTCATTATATCAGTAAGAGCCTGTCTGTTACCGCATATCCTTATTCCCTCTGGCTCATTAATGATACGTGCCTTCGAGCGTTCTATTATCTCCAGAGCCTCATTGCTTCGAGCCATACAGAATATCTCATCTGCCTCTGGCAAGGTTTTTAGCGTAAGGACTTCCTCCTCAGTCATCATCCTCACCTCATTACCCATAGCCTCCATCTCGCGAGCAACACTCTCAAGAATCAGCCTGTCATTCTCCACAGAGTTGGGAGAGAAACGGCGAGCGCGGAAGAGAAAGAGAATAGAACACGGTCTCTCCCCCCGCCCTACAGCCCCTTTCCTGCCCTTCGGGCACCCTTTCCCCGTAAGGGGCAAGGGAGAAGTTACATTTTTATCGCTATTAGCCATTCGACACATAAACTGTATTATTAAGCGCCCATGATTAGAAATACTAACATCCCCCTTGCCCCTTTACGGGGAATGTCGAAGAGATAGACGGCTCGAAGAGGAAAGTCAAAGGGTGCCCGAAGGGCGGGAAAGGGGTTGTAGGGCGGGGGGAGAGGCCGCCTATTCTTTCAGGAACTTCTCTGCTTCCTCGACATCCCTTGCATGGTCTATATCGAGCACCTTGGAGAAAGGGAATGCCTTGAGACGAAGACCATCCTCTATTAGACCGCGTTGGAAGTTTCGCATTCGACTCTTGCCCTCAGCCATACAACGGTTAAGCGTATCAATAGCCTTTGGCGTCAAGCCATAGATGCCAGCTGAGATATATGGGCATATCCCATCAGGATCAGCATCAAGGAAATTCCCGATAAGCGGTAATTGGCATTCTCCAGCCTCCCCCCTCGGGGGGACGGGAAGGGGGGCCACATACAACGGCTTCTCATCATCCACATAGTCCGTTACGCCCATCATTCCATCAGCCGAGCCATTGGCAAGCGAAGCCTTGAAAGCCTTGACGTATGCCGAGAACTCCTCCTCACGGAAGATAGTATCAACCGTGGTGAGAACGAAGGGTGAGTCCTTTAAGAAGTGACTCATCTCGTAGAAGCTGTGCATGGAACTCGGTGTTGTCCTGACTATATGTCGAAGGGGGATCTTCTTACCTTCAAATCCGTCACGCTCTATCATCCTGAGATGTTCATCAACAAAAGGCGTGAGGTCGTTGCATACCACTACAATCTCTTCTGCATCATTAGCAAGAAAGACGCGAATGAGTCGGTCAACGAGACATTGTCCCGCAACCTTGACCAACGGCTTTGGTACAGAGATTCCTTCCTCAGCCAATCTGGATCCTTCACCGGCTGCGATGATTGCATATTTCATTTCGAGATGCAAAATTAATAAAATTACAGAAGAAAATGAACATAAACGATGTATTTATTATGATTTTATTATAAATAATAACATTTATCAGTATTAACGAAACATTTTTTAAGTAGCGGATTGGATGATATACTTTAGACATTTGGCTTTTTCCGACCACTATTACCACTCTCGATTCTTCGCTGATTATCCATCGATTGTCCATCGATAATCCATCGATACTCCATCGTTTCGATGGACTAACGATGGAGATGCGATGGAGTAACGATGGAGTATCTATGGAGGAAGAACAAAAGAAAAGCAGACTTTTTCGCAAGGAAAATTCAAGAGAGAAAAAGATTCAAAAGAAGAAATTAGCGAATTAATTTGGAGTTTTCGGAAATAATGCTTACTTTTGCAAGCGTGATACCGTTCTTCGTGAGCGCTATGTCACATAACATATTGTTAAATTAGCGTTTGCTATTTATTCGGAACTTCCCAAAGTTTGGCCACAGAAGGAAGACACTACCAGAATAAAGAGCAGATGTCCACGATATGTGGGCGTCTGGTTCATCTGTTAGTGTGGGTTAGGCCAAACACCCGGGAAGTGGATGTAATCAGCACGTCCACTTTTCGTTTTAGGTGCTTGGTCTTGTTCGTTTTTGAGAGTAGATATGAGGCGCATAGAAAAATTATATGCCTATGCAAAAAACACAGAGAATAATATCATGAAGGACAGCTTTTGGTTAAAAGCGTGACCTGAATAATTTTAAACATTCACAAGCATAATCCCCACAAATTTTATCTGTAATTATGAAAAAGATTCTTATTATACTATTTCTTTCTTTGTTTACAATACATGCCTTCTCTCAAATATCAGAAAAAAGCGCAAATAAAAGATGGGAGTTGGGAATTCTCGGAACTTATATGCACTTCAAAAATGATATCACGAGAGGAGGTGTTGGGTTCAACTTTATGTATCATGGTATATATGTAGATTATATGGGATGGACATCCTCACATGGAAGTGATGTCAAGGTAGAAAAATGGAAAGAAGAAACTTGCAAAACCTTTCATGCAGGCTATCAAATACCCATAAATAGAAATTTCAGAATAATTCCTGTTATTGGTTATGCTGTCGCAGATATTACATATACAGACGGACATAATTGGAGTGTCACATCTTCTGGAATCAGCAATAGTCAATACGCAGCTGCAGAAGATAAAGGCTTTGACTTCGGAGCTGTATTTTGTGTCAATATCAAAAAGGTAGATTTGTTTGCTGCCTGTACAGCCCACAATTTTTATGGAGGCATAGGTTTGGAATTTTAAACGGAATATTAAACCACGCGATAAATAATTCTTTCGTAGTTCTTCTTAACTCCTATGTAAGTCCCTACCAAAGTCGGTGTAAGTCCCATTCATAATAGGCGAAAAATGGGACTTACATGGGAGTCATATGGGACTTATATTTGCTTTTATAACTTACTTACCGCTGAACTTGATAAGCGCGAGGCCTATTGCCGTCCAGATGAGCTCTCGAAGACGCACCATGAGGGCAACGAAAGCGGCACTTCCCGATGATATGCCGAAAGCGGTTATCGACATAAGGAAGCCTCCTTCCCTACCCCCTAACTGAAGGGGAATGAAGAAGAGGAGATTGGCAAAGAGGGAGGTGAAGGCAAGAATAAGAATACATTGTATGAAACTCACCTCGGGCATAAGGACAAGGAGGATGAAATAAATCTCCAAGGACGATACAATTCGGCAGACAAGCTCAAGGAGAACAGCCGTTACGAAGGTCTTTGGATTCTGAGCATGGAGGGCTGAGATTTGGCTATCAATTGTGTCAAGCTGTTCCTTGTGAGATTCCACAAAAGGACGCGCCCATTTCTTTAGAACAGGGATATGTCGGGCGACAGACAACATTCTATTTGCCAAGCCCTTACGATAGCCAGCCATAAAGAACCAGAGTCCGAGGATACAGAAGCCTGTGCAAAGGGCAAGGAGTATGGCGAGATTGGTTGTCAAGGTCTGGGTGACAAGAAAGAGAATGATACTTATTGCCCAGAACCAGAAATGGCTGAACATGTGGGTCATAGCATAAAGGATGACCGATGAGGAAGCCTTTGCCTTTCCTATGAATGGAGAGATAGACATGATGCGGTAAGGCTCTCCGCCCATAAGGCCTCCCGGGGTGGCATAGTTAAGCGCAAAACCAGAAACCGTGAGGCGATAGATGTAGGAGAATGAGAGAGTGCGAGTCTCAGGACTACCGTCGGAACGGATTATTATATACCATGCAGAGGCATTGAAGATATAGAGAAATGCCCATAGAACGACAACGGCGACGAACCAATATCCAGCATGACACATACCCTGCCATGCCTCCTGATAGTCAAGCTGATATACCATGACTCCAAGGACAGAAAGTCCGAAGAGTAGAAAAAAATTCTGTGCTTTTTTGCTCATTACGAATGCAAAGGTACTACTTTTTATTATTTTTTTCTATGAAAGTTCTTTATTTTTCAGTTATTTTATTAATTTTGCAGACAAATAGAAATAACGCGCGCAAACCTCATGGGGTAACATGCGCTTTTGCCTTAGTGCGAATAAAGCACTCAAATTTATTGACACAACAAAAAGGATGGCACCATCAAGTACAAATAAGACGCTCATCGAGACCGTGAGCCGACTTTCAGACAGCGAGTCGCTGAAAGGTCTGTTCCACCAGCATCAGGAAGGCAACCCTCTGCCTTCAGGAGATGCATTATCAGAAATCATACAGCTTGCCCGTGGTATATTATTCCCCGGCTATTATGGCCAGTCATCGGTCAACAGGCACACCCTCCCATATCATATCGGCATTGACCTTGAGAGAATGCACAAACTGCTCTGCCAACAGATAATGGCAGGACTGTGCTTTGCAGATGAAGATTGCGATGACGACAAAGACTGTACTGATGATAACTGCTTGCAAAAGAAAGCGAGAGAGATAACTAACCAGCTTATAGAACGACTTCCAGAGATTCGCAAGACACTCGCTACAGATATCGAGGCTGCATATAACGGAGACCCGGCAGCTGTGAACTTTGGCGAGATAATATCTTGCTACCCTGTAATAAAGGCTCTGGTGAACTACCGTATTGCCCATGAGCTCCACGTTCTTGGCGTGCCTCTCATCCCCCGTATGATTTCAGAGCTTGCCCATTCAGAGACAGGTATCGACATACATCCGGCAGCAACAATAGGTCATCACTTCACTATTGACCACGGAACAGGCGTAGTGATAGGTGCGACGTGTATCATCGGAGACAACGTAAAGCTGTACCAAGGCGTAACGCTTGGTGCATTGAGCTTCCCTCTTGACGAGAACGGCAACCCGATCAAGGGAATACCACGCCACCCGATTCTTGAGGATGATGTGATAGTTTACAGTAATGCTACAATACTCGGAAGAATAACGATAGGAAAGGGATGCGTGATAGGCGCAAATATCTGGATTACCGAGAATGTAGCACCAAATACAAAGATTTACAAGAGTTTCCGCGACAATGCGGGAACAAACCTTAATGGATATGGAATTTAAAATGATAGCAAAGACCTTCATGGGTCTTGAAGAAGTGCTGGCTCAGGAGTTGACAGAACTCGGTGCCAAGAACATAGAAAAGGGGAACCGCATGGTAAGCTTCACTGGCGACAAGGAGATGATGTACCGTGCGAACTTCCAACTGCATACAGCCATCCGCATACTCAAGCCAATCGCAACATTCAAGGCTTCATCAGCCGAGGAGATGTACGATAAGGTTCAGGAGATTGACTGGAGCGAGTATATCGGAAAGGGAAAGACATTCTCCGTTGATTCGGTGGTATATTCTGAGAATTTCCGCAACTCACGCTTTGTGACATACAAGGTGAAGGATGCCATCGTAGATCAGTTCCGCGAGAAGACAGGCGAGCGTCCGAACATTTCAGTTGCAAATCCTGACATCCGCATAAACATTCACATCTCGGAAAACGAGGCTACCGTTGCCCTCGACTCAAGTGGCGAGTCATTGCATCGTCGTGGCTATCGTCAGGAGAGCGTAGAGGCACCTCTGAACGAGGTTCTTGCTGCCGGAATAATCCTTATGACAGGATGGAGGGGTGAGACCGATTTCATCGACCCTATGTGCGGCTCAGGAACACTTGTGGTGGAGGCAGCACTTATCGCCCGCAATATTTCCCCAGGTGTGTTCCGCAAGGAGTTCGCCTTCGAGAAATGGCCGGACTTTGACGCCGACCTCTTCGACGAGATATACAACGACGACTCAAGAGAGCGTGAGTTCGAGCATAAGATCTACGGCTATGATATTGACATGAAGGCTGTTAATACAGCGGCTCTCAATGTTCGTGCTGCGGGTCTTAGCAAGGATGTTATTATAGAGCAGGCAGACTTTGCCGACTTCAAGCAGCCAAAGGAGAAGGCTATCATGGTTACAAATCCACCATACGGAGAGCGTATCTCAACACCTAACCTCTTGGCAACATACAAGATGATTGGCGACAAACTGAAGAACTGCTTCAAGGATAATGAGGCATGGGTTCTGAGCTATCGTCAAGAGTGCTTTGAGCAGATTCGTCTGAAGCCAAGCATCAAGATTCCTCTCTACAACGGCTCACTTGAATGCGAGTTGAGGAAATACTGTCTGTTCAACGGCCGTTTCAGCGATTTCCGTGCCGAGGGTGGCATTGTGAAGACCGAAGAAGAGAAGAAGAAGATGGCAGAGAAGCACAGATTCAAGAAGAATCGTGAGTTCAAGCAACGCCTTGACGAGCAGGAAGAGAACGAAGAGCAGGATATTCGCTCATTCAAGTTCCTGTCTCTGGAGCGTCGTCGTGAGGCTGAGAAGCAGGAACGCGAACACAGGGAGCGCAAGAACTTCAAGCGTGAGGATCGTGACAACGGCGACCGCAAGAAGGGAGGCAAGAAGTCTGATCGCGATGAGCGCAAGAGCAGAAAGCCATTCGGCAAGCGTGACGATTTCAAGGGAGGCAAAGGTGGCAAGCGCAATGGAAAATTCGGAAACGACTTCCTTGACGACGATGAGGATTAATCGTCTTTTCCTATTACTCCTCACTCTCCTAACCGCAACTATGATGCTGGCACAGGACAAGAAACTATTCACGTTGGAGGATCTGAACTTCGGTGGCACGAACTATAATAAGATGCGACCGGAGAATCGCTTCACCACATGGTGGGGCGATGAATTCATACACCTTGACGTGGAGAATGTTTCTGTTGTTGATAAAGCAAGAGTTACCGAAACATCTCTCTTTACCCTCAGCGACCTCAACACATGGGCAGGTCTTGAAGGCGAGGATGTGGTCAGGACACTTCTCTCTGCAAAATTCCCGTATTCAGGCAAATCACTTGTACTTGTAAGCAACAAGACAAAGCGTATGCTTATCGACTTCAAGGCAAAGAAACTTGTATGGAGTCAGGACAGGAAAGGCTCGCTGGAATGGAATGCCAAGAGCAAGGCAGACGCATACCTCGACAACAATAATCTATATGTGCGTACTGCTGATGGTAAGACTACCCAGCTTTCAACAGACGGAAGCAGGGAGATAGTATATGGTCAGAGCGTTCATAGAAATGAATTCGGAATAGAAAAGGGCACTTTCTGGTCGGAGGATGGCAAGAAACTGGCATTCTACCGTATGGACCAGAGTATGGTGGAGGACTATCCACAGGTTGACCTTTTCCAGAGAGAGGCAAAGCATGATCCTGACAAATATCCTATGGCCGGAATGACGAGCCACAAGGCAACAATCGGTGTGTATGATATTGACACTCAGAAGACTATATACCTTAATGTAGGAGATCCTACGGACAGGTATTTTACAAATATCGCGTGGTCACCTGACAGCAAGAAGATATATCTCTTTGAACTGAATCGCGACCAGAATGACTGTTCACTTGATGAATATTCTGCTGAAAGCGGAGATAAGATACGCACTCTCTACACAGAGAAGGACGAGAAATATGTAGAGCCTCAGCACCCTATCTCTTTCATTCCATGGAACAAACAGAAGTTCCTTTTGTGGAGTCAGAAGGATGGATATATGCATCTCTATGTCGGGAATGTGAATGGAGACATCAGCCTAAAGCAACTTACAAAGGGCAATTTTGTAGTTGATGAGATTCTCGGTTTCTGCGCAAAGACAAAGAGCGTTATCATAAGAAGTAACGAGGCAGATCCTCTTCAGATGAACCTGTGGAGCGTGAACATAGAGACAGGGAAACGCACTATGGTTGACAAAGGCAAGGGTGTGCACAAAGGCAAATTGAGCGAATCTGGATTGTATATATCCGATTCATACTCAGAGCCTAAGGTTCCGCATAACATAGACATTCTCTTTACCACAAACAAGAAACCCGTACGTTATCTCACGGCAAAGAATCCGTGGGAAGGCTATCAGGTTCCGGAGTATATCAACGGTACGATAAAGGCTGCGGACGGAGTAACGGATTTGTATTGGAGAATGGTTCGCCCAGCGGATTTCGATGCAAACAAGAAATACCCTACTGTGGTATATGTATATGGTGGTCCTCATGCACATAACGTAGATGCCTCATGGCATTGGGCTTCACGTCCATGGGAAACCTATATGGCCCAGAAAGGATATATAGTTTTCATCCTTGACAACCGAGGCTCAGAGAATCGCGGAAAGGAGTTTGAACAGGTCACATTCCGTCAGCTTGGGCAAGAGGAAATGAAGGATCAGATGTGTGGAGTGAACTATCTGAAATCACTTCCATACGTAGATGCCGACAGACTCGGTGTTCATGGTTGGAGCTTCGGAGGTTTCATGACGATATCACTCATGACAAACTATCCTGACGTGTTCAAGGTAGGAGTGGCTGGTGGTCCTGTGATTGACTGGAAATGGTACGAGATAATGTATGGCGAGCGCTATATGGATACTCCGGAAACAAATCCAGAGGGCTACAAGAAGACATCACTCCTCGAAAAAGCAAAGAATCTCAAAGGCAGACTCCAGATAATAACAGGAATGAACGACCCAACGGTTGTTCCGCAGCATTGCCTTATGTTCCTTAACGCCTGCAGCGAAGCAGGCACACAACCCGATTTCTTCGCCTACCCTGGCGAGGGGCATAACATGAGAGGGCATAAGAGCGTGCATCTGCATGAGAGGATAACAAGGTATTTTGAGGATTACTTAAAGTAGGAACCAGAATATCTAGAGAACCTGGAAATTCCAGAAAAGCAAGAGAAAACAGAGAAAAAAAAACAAAGAAAATCTTATATGAAAATATTACTATTAGGTTCAGGCGGCCGTGAGCATGCCTTGGCATGGAAGATTGCGCAAAGCGCAAAATGTGAGAAACTTTTCATCGCTCCTGGTAACGCAGGAACTGGTGAGGTTGGTGAAAACGTAGCTATCAAGGCTGATGACTTCGAGGCTATCAAGGCTTTCGTTGTTGAGAACGGCGTAAATATGGTAGTTGTAGGTCCTGAGGATCCATTGGTAAAGGGTATCTACGACAACCTCCTGAACGATGAGCGCACAAAGAACATTCCAGTCATCGGTCCTTCAAAGGCTGGTGCTGTTCTCGAAGGCTCAAAGGATTTCGCTAAGGCATTCATGAAGCGTCACAACATCCCTACTGCTGCTTACGAGACATTCGACGGCAATCACGTAGAGGAAGGCTGCAAGTTCCTTGAGACCTTGAAGGCTCCTTACGTTCTGAAGGCTGACGGTCTTTGCGCAGGTAAGGGCGTTCTTATCATCGACAATCTTGAGGAGGCAAAGAAAGAGCTCCGCGAGATGCTTGGCGGTATGTTCGGCAACGCTTCTTCACGTGTTGTTATCGAGGAGTTCCTTTCAGGTATCGAGTGCTCAGTATTCGTTCTTACCGACGGCAAGAACTACAAGATTCTTCCAGAGGCAAAGGACTACAAGCGTATCGGCGAGCACGACACAGGTCTCAACACAGGCGGTATGGGTAGCGTAACACCTGTTCCATTTGCTACAAAGGAATGGATGAAGAAGGTTGACGAGCGCATCATCCGTCCAACAGTTGAAGGCCTTGCAGAGGAAGGTATCGTATATAAGGGCTTTATCTTCTTCGGTCTTATCAACGTGAACGGCGAGCCTATGGTAATCGAGTACAACTGTCGTATGGGAGACCCTGAGACTGAGAGCGTTATGCTTCGTCTGAAGAGTGATATCGTGGATCTCTTCGAGGGTGTTGCTAACGAGGATCTCGACAAGCGTACTATCGAATTTGACGAGCGTGCTGCTGTATGTGTAATGCTCGTAAGCGGTGGCTATCCACAGGAATATGTAAAGGGCTACCCAATCACAGGCATCAAGGATGTTGAGGGCAGTATCGTATTCCATGCAGGAACAGCGACCAAGGACGGTCAGGTTGTAACAGCCGGCGGTCGTGTGATTGCTGTCAGCTCTTACGGCAAGAACAAGGAAGAGGCTCTCCAGAAGAGCTTTGCCGAGGCACAGAAGATTCAGTTCACCGACAAGTACTTCCGTTCTGATATAGGACAGGATCTTTAAAATTGACAATTGAAAATTGATAATTGAAAATTATACCACACAACCATTTTCAATTTTTCAATTTTCAACTTTCAATTTTCAACATGAAACGTTTTCAGAATAGAGTAGCAGAAAGTTCATTATCCCTACCAGTATCGGCTATCATCAGCATACTGATATGGTTTGCAGCAGGATTGGTTTCCAGAAAGCTTTGGATTCCACTCTTGCAGACAGGCTTTTCTACATATCTCATAGCCGAGATGAACACTCGCAACACTCTTCTGAGAATACGTTCGAGAATGATGTCATGCGTCTTCCTATGGCTTGCCACTATGCAGGCGACCATAGCTGTACGCTGGCAGACAACAGTTATTCAGACACTTACAGGATTGTGCATCTACCTCCTTCTTTTCTGCTATAAGGACAAGAAAGAGGTGCCAAGCATATTCTGCATAGCACTCATTATAAGCATAGGAAGCATAATCTGGACTCCGTTCCTGTATTTCCTTCCAATAGTCATTTTCTTGTTGTGCATACCACTCTACGCCATATCTTTCAAGGCTGTGAGTGCTATAATTATGGGTATCGTACTACCCTACTGGACCTTAATTCCATATTTTGTATATAAGGAAAACACCGATTGGATAAAGTTCCATTTCGCGCCTCTGCACGATGTTTCCGTCCTGTTTGATTACTCAAGCGTAACAGTCGGGCATCTTGTATGCTATGCCATTCTGATAATCCTAATGCTTATCGGATGGATTCATTTCGTGCGCACGGCATACAAGGACAAGATAAAGACAAGAAACCTATACGACGTTATCATAACATTGTCAATATTCTTTGCGCTAATCATACCGATAGTACCGGCATACGCCAACTACACTCTTACGATGCTTGCTGTTGTGGTTAGCCCATTGGCTGCCCATTACTTCTCATTGACAAATACAAAGCTGACAAACATCGTATTCATCATAACTCTGATAATAATAGCAATAGTATCAATCATGGCTATCTACACCCCATATTTAGAAACTCCAATCCTATAGCATCATGCTTGATTTCCTTATACAATACGGTCCTATAGGAATGTTGATTGCAGCATTCATTGCGGGAAGCGTGTTCCCATTCTCTTCAGAGGCTGTAATGCTGGCTATGCTTGCTGCCGGCGTTGATCCTTGGGAAATGGTGATATACGCCTCTATAGGCAATACCGCCGGCTCTATGTTCAACTATGGTGTTGGAAGAATGGGAAGAATTGACTGGATTGAGAAATACCTCCATGTAAAGAAAGAAAGTCTCGACAAAGCCCAACGGTTCATGGGAGGGCGAGGTGCATGGATGGGATTCTTTGCCTTCCTTCCTCTTCTCGGAAGTGCAATTTCAATATTACTCGGCCTAATGAGAGCAAATGTTTTCATTACCCTCATCAGCATAAGCATAGGCAAGGTGATGAGGTATATGATTATTGCTTGGCCGTTTATCTAAAGAACACCTTCAAAACAGAGACGAAGTTATTACTTGATATAATTGTAGCAAAAATCACCTTTAAGAAAAAAGTAAATAAAAATAGCCAGAGGACAATCCCTTTGGCTATTTTTTTTCGATAATATCATTATGCAATTCCGTGACGACTTCGTTCCAACGCCCTTCTTCCTCCGTTGATAATACCATTATAATACCATAATATTACCATAATAATACCATAATAATACCATAGTGAATGGTATCTTAATGGTAATTTAATGGTATTTTAATGGTAAATTAATGGTAATTACATAGGAGGCACAACGGATTATGGTAGGATTTTCTGAAAAGTCACTTTTCAACCCTCAAAAAGTTAAAGAAAACAAAATCAAGCCACATTTCGCATTTTTTTGATTTTTCATTCTTTTTTCTACACGATATTTAGTAATTTTGCACGGAATTGGGTAATCAGGAATTAACAAACCCTACTAACCCCATCACAGGGGAACTTAAAATTACAAATATAAAAAAAATCAATCAATAAATGAAACAGTACAGACTGATAGACAACGTACTCGGCTGGGTAACATTCCTTATTGCAGCCTTTGTATATTGCTCTACCATTGAACCTACAGCCTCATTCTGGGACTGTCCTGAATTTATAACTACCGGCTACAAGCTCGAAGTTGGTCACCCACCTGGCGCACCATTCTTTATGCTCACAGCCAACCTATTCACCCAATTTGTTAGCGACCCATCAGACGTGGCACGTATGGTAAATACCATGAGTGCTCTATTGTCGGCTACGTGTATCTTGTTCCTTTTCTGGACAATAACACACCTTGTACGCCGTCTGCTCATAGATAATTGGGATGAACTGACCACAGCAAAGACAATCGCCATAGAGGCTTCAGGCCTTGTTGGTGCATTAATCTATACATTCTCTGATACATTCTGGTTCTCTGCCGTTGAGGGCGAGGTTTATGCCTATTCAAGTGCCTTTACAGCAGTTGTATTCTGGATGATTCTGAAATGGGAGGATAATGCGGACGCGCCTCACTCTGACCGTTGGCTGGTGCTTATCACCTATATGACAGGTCTGTCAATAGGCGTTCACTTGCTTAACCTGCTTTGTATTCCTGCTATCGTACTTGTATATTACTACAAGCGTTATCCAGATGCAGACCTCAAGGGCTCACTAATAGCACTTGCAATAAGCGCTGTTATCGTAGCAGCAGTACTCTATGGCGTTGTACCAGGTATCATTACCGTTGGCGGTTGGTTCGAGCTATTCTTCGTGAACACCCTCGGAATGCCATTCAACACAGGTGAGATTATCTATATCGCTTTGCTTGTAGGCGTTGTAGTATGGGCTATCTACGAGAGCTATGTCGATAGGAATATCAAGAAGACAAACATCTCATTCCTTCTAGCCGTTGCTATGCTCGGTATTCCATTCTACGGATTTGGATGGTCAGCATTCTTTATCGGCATTATAATCCTTGCCTTGCTCTATGTGGCTCTCCAGCTCAAGAACAAGAAGACAAAGGCATACTACGTAACTTCACGCATCAAGAATACGGCTCTCTGCTGCATGCTGATGCTGATGATCGGCTATTCTACATACGCCCTTATCGTGGTTCGTTCAAGTGCTAACCCACCAATGGACCAGAACTCACCAGAGGACATCTTCACGCTCGGTAGCTATCTTAGCCGTGACCAGTATGGTGATCGTCCTTTGCTTTATGGTCAGTCATACGCTTCACAAGTGGCTCTCAAGGTTGATGGCGATATGTGCCGTCCTGAGATGAAAAAGGGAGCTCCTATCATTCAGCGTGTTGAGAAGAAGTCGGCTGACGAAAAGGATGCATACTTCACAGTCCGTACAAAGGATTCATACGTATATGCACAGAACATGCTCTTCCCACGTATGCATAGTTCTGACCATGCAAAAGCCTACGAGGACTGGATGGGTGGCGTTGATACATACCCTGTAGATTATGACCGTTGCGGTCAGATGATGACCGTAAATATGCCAACTATGATGGAGAACATCCGCTTCTTCCTCTCATACCAATGTAACTTCATGTACTGGCGCTATTTCATGTGGAACTTCGTTGGTCGTCAGAATGACATTCAGGGACATGGAGAACTTGAGCATGGAAACTGGCTCACAGGTATTCCATTTGTAGATAACGCTATGCTTGGTGACCAGAGTCTGCTTCCTGACGAGCTGAAGAACAACAAGGGACACAACGTGTTCTATTGTCTGCCTCTCCTCCTCGGTCTTATCGGATTGTTCTGGCAGGCATATCGCGGAAAGAAGGGCATACAGCAGTTCTGGGTAGTATTCTTCCTGTTCTTCATGACAGGTCTTGCTATCGTTCTCTATCTTAACCAGACACCTTTACAGCCTCGTGAGCGTGATTACGCATACGCAGGATCATTCTATGCATTCTCTATCTGGTGCGGTATGGGTATTGCTGCTATCATCGACCTTATTGCCCGCAAGACAAAGAAGGAAAACGTTGTTCTTGCCGGAATCATCGGAGGTGCAGGTCTGCTTGTTCCTATCCAGATGGCTTCACAGACATGGGATGACCACGATCGTTCAGGTCGTTATTGCTGTCGTGACTTCGGTCAGAACTATCTGAACTCTATGCAAGAAGGCACACATCCTGTCATCTATACAAATGGTGATAATGACACCTTCCCTCTCTGGTATAATCAGGATGTTGAGGGTGTAGGTACAGATGCACGTGTCTGCAACCTTTCATATCTCCAGACAGACTGGTACATCGACCAGATGATGCGTCCGGCATACGACTCTCCAGCACTCCCTATCACTTGGACACGCCTTGATTACTGCTCAGGAACAAATGAGTATATCGAGGTTGCACCAGAACTGAAGGAGCAGATAAAGGAGTTCTATGTACAGAATCCGGAGGCTGCCCGCCAGCAGTATGGTGATGATCCTTTCGACATCCACAATGTGATGAAGTACTGGGTTCGTGGTGGTAAGGGTGAGATGCACGTCATTCCAACAGATACCCTATATCTCACTATCGATGCTAACGCAGTAAGGAAGAGCGGTATGATGATTCCACGCGACTCTGCCGGCAATGAGATTCAGATTCCTGAGAAGATGGCAATCTCACTCAAGGGCAAGCGCGCACTCTACAAGAACGACCTCATGATGCTTGAGATGATAAGCAACGCCAACTGGACACGTCCACTGTATGTTGCCCTCACCGTAGGTGCTGAGAACTTCATGAACCTCGGCGATAACTTCATTCAGGAAGGTCTTGTGAACCGCATCACTCCATTTGCGACAAACGAGCAGACAAACTTCGATACAGAGAAGACATACAATAATGTCATGAACAAGTTCAAGTTCGGCGGTCTTGAGAAGAAGGGACTCTACCTTGACGAGACTGTAATGCGTATGTGCCTTACACATCGCCGTCTGTTCGGTATGCTCATCACGCATCTCCTTCAGGAGGGCAAGGATGAGAAGGCAAAGAAGGTTCTTGAAAAGGCAGAGAAGGTTCTGCCTACATACAATGTACCAATGTCATACCTGAGCGGTGGTTTGGACTTCCTTCAGGGTTACTATGCCGTTGGAAACAAGAAGAAGGCAGAAGAGGTATTCAACGATATGTGGAAGAACAGCCAGCAGTATCTCACTTGGTATCTTTCATTGAGCGATAACCGATTCAGACAGTCTCAGCGTGAATGTATGCTCCACTTCTACACAATGCAACGCATACTTGAGATAGCATCAAAGTATGATGCAGCATTGGCTCAGAAAAAGAACAAGGAACTTGACAAGCTCTCGTCCAAATACTTTGGCCGTGGAGGCAACTTCAACGGTGAATAATGATTATTGAACAACCTACTATATGGCTCCGTTGGATCTATCCCAAAGCATTTTGGCGAATGGATCCAAGGGAGCATTCGGTTTATCTTACCTTTGACGATGGACCGATTCCGGAAGCAACTCCCTTTATCCTTGACACTTTGGCAAAGTATGGAATAAAGGCAACCTTCTTTATGGTAGGTGACAATGTTCGCAAGTACCCACATCTCTTTGAACGAATAAAGGCTGAGGGGCATCAGGTGGGAAATCACACATACAATCACATGGGCAGCATAAGGCATACCCTTAGAACGTATGTGAAGAATACCAACAAGGCGAACGAGCTTATTCACTCAAAGTATTTCCGTCCGCCACACGGGTGGATGAGACCAGCAGCTTATATCTGGCTCAAACGCAAATACAAAGTTGTGATGTGGGATGTCGTGACGCGTGACTATTCAAGGCTTCTTACAGCCGAGGATGTGGTCAACAATATCAAGACATATACACGTAATGGTTCAATAATAACCTTCCATGATTCTCTGAAGAGCATCGAGAAATTGCAGACTGCTCTTCCAGAGTCTCTGGAATGGCTAATATCACAAGGCTATCAATTCAAGACTTTCAAATGAACTCTCCAAGAATAATACCGGCAATAGTACGTGGTTTCTTTTCTTCATTCGTTGAAGGTATTGTAGAAGGAAGTCTGCCTGAAGCCAATGGTCCGCAGAGCGTAGAGCCCAAGCAGATGAAGCAGCTTTTGCTTGACCACTACGAAGAGATAGCTCAATACCTTTACGAGAGTATCTTTGATGCTATCGCAATAGTGAACTATCCGTCTCACGAACAGTTGGAACAACGTCTTCGCGAAGCCGACCCTTCATCTCTTAATGCCATGACTATGATGCAGCATGCCTGTCGTACAGACAAGCTCTTCAACCTCATGGCAGATGAATACCGCAGAAACTTCTACGCAGTACTGCAAGGCCATGTGATGAGTATTGAAGAATATTTCGAGATCATCAATGAGGAAATGGCTCCACTTGAAGCTGGTAAGGTATCACCAGATATAGCAATACAGGCTATGGTGATAGCTGTAATAAGAGGATACCAGTCTGGAAGGAAGGCTGTAAAGGCACATACAAAACCAGCCAACGTGGTTTGCATATACCGACTTCTTGCAGATAATATGCAGACTTTGCTTCATAACTCACCAGTCAATACGCCTGATGACATTGCCCTCAACGACCTCTTTCTTGCTGTTTGCAAGACACCAGAGAATATGAACACTATGCTCGAAAACATGCAAAGGGTGATGCAATCTTTGGCCGAAGAGTAATTTTTTCGGTTATTTCGATGGTTTATCGAAAAAAAATATTACCTTTGCATCCAAACAGAAATATTAGGTCGCATCGGTTCGATAGGGATACTCATCAAATAATTCTGAAAACCGAGATAGCTTCTTTTGTCAATGGCGGGCCATTATTCTTGATGACATAAACACTTCGGGTGACATCACATCAGGAAAGCTGAAAAGCCGATGGATTACAAAGACGGGGAGTCCTCAAATCCTTTTTAAACGGAGTTTTCATCACATCATCGATGCGACCACTTTTTTTAATAATTGAAAATTGACAATTGACAATTCCCCATAGCCCACCGTGTTAATTTTTGATTGTTAATTATTAATTGTTACTTTCAATGTTCTCATCCAAGGAAAATATCAACATACTAACCTCATTGCTTATCGACTACGGTGTAGAGCACATTGTTGTGTGCCCTGGCAGTCGAAATGCTCCTATCGTACATAATTTCAACGAATCACCGAAATTCATCTGCCATCCCGTTACAGATGAACGCTCTGCAGTTTTTGTTGCTTTAGGCATAGCAAATCAGACAGGTGAGATGGTTGCTGTCTGCGTAACTTCCGGTTCTGCCCTTCTCAACACCCTCCCAGGTGTTGCCGAGGCTTCTTATCAGAACCGCGGAATCATCGTCATTTCAGCCGACAGACCTCAGGCTTGGATAGGTCAGCTTGATGGTCAGACCATGCCACAGCCAAACGCATTAGGTTCTTTCGTTGAGAAAAGCGTGAACTTACCGGAATGCAAAGACAATATAGAGAAATGGTATTGTCGCAGACTTGTTTGCGAGGCTATTCTCACGTTGATGACAACAAGGAGATCTGTACATATCAACGTACCGATATCCGAACCTCTCTTTGATTTCTCAACAGAAAATCTTCCAGAACTTCAGGGCATATTTCCTCTTCGCTGGTTCGATGAAACCGAGAAAAACTACTTCCTCGATATGATTTCACGCTCACAACGCCCTATGTTTGTCATAGGACAGAGCCAACGTTTCGAGATACCAAGCAAGGCTATAACAAAGCTCCGTCAAGGTATAACAATACTTGCTGAACCTCTATCTTCTGACGATCCTTCGCCAAGTCTCGATGACACCTTTGCAAAAATCGGCTCTGATACGGAAGAATATAAGCCTGACTTCCTGTTATACATAGGCAGTACGACCATCAGCAAGCGTCTGCGACAGTTCATGCGAACTCTTGACGACTGCACAATAGTGATGCTTAACGAGCAAATGCAGATTGAGGATATCACACAACACGCAAGCTATATACTTCAAGGTACAGCCACAACCGTTCTTGAGGATTTATCCTCAATATTACAATTAGAGAAGAACGCATTCGGCATGAACTGGGACAGACTCCTCTCTTCCGTTAGGGAAGATGCGAAGAAACTGCCTGTCAAGATTACGGAGCAAGCCGTACAGGAACTGGAGAAACACATGACGAAAGAGTCGGATGTGTATTACGCAAACTCAACCGCCATACGTCTTGCAGCACGTCATGCCAATCATTTCGTATTCTGCAACCGAGGTCTCAACGGAATAGAAGGCTCTCTATCCACAGCCGTAGGTGCATCTCTCGTAAGCGAAGAAAATGTGTATTGCGTTATAGGAGATCTCAGTTTCTTCTATGACCAAAACGCACTCTGGAATATGCACCTGAAACCAAATCTCCGCATACTTCTCCTTAACAATGGAGGTGGCGAGATTTTCAAACAACTACCCGGACTTGAGAAATCACCTGCACGCGATGAATACGTAATGGCATCACACCACACGACAGCCGTTGGCGCCTGCCATCAATATGGCATTTCAAGAAAGGCGATAAGCAAGGCAGAAGATATAAAAGCAGCAATAGATTGGCTGACGGAAGAAGGAGGAAATGCGCCAAGGTTGATGGAAATTATAGTAACAAAATAATTAGCTAGAATCTCTAGAGTTCCTAGTAAATCTAGACTTTCTGGTTTCTTTAGAAAAAACAAGAAACAAATATGAACTGGACAATCCTACATTCTTTCAAGGAGATTATCCTTGAATATGCAGAGGGCATAGCAAAGATTTCTATCAATCGCCCTCGCTATCGTAATGCTTTCACCCCCCTCACAACGAAGGAGTTGTCAGAGGCTTTCGCAATATGTCGCGAGAACCAAGATATTAGAGTTGTTCTCCTCACAGGTGCCGAGACACCTCGTAAGGAAGGACAGACAGACGAGGAATATCTTCGTCAGCAGGCTTTCTGTGCAGGAGGAGATATGAACGTGAAAGGTCGTGGCGGCTATGTGGATGATGAGGGCGTGCCACGTCTCAGCGTACTTGACGTGCAGATGCAGATACGCCGTCTGCCAAAGCCTGTAATAGCTATGGTTAACGGATTCGCGGTTGGCGGCGGTCATGTACTTCATCTCGTATGCGATCTGACAATAGCTGCCGAGAATGCGAAGTTCGGGCAGACAGGTCCGAAGGTAGGAAGCTTCGATGCAGGTTTCGGAAGCTCATACCTCGCACGTATCGTTGGTCAGAAGAAAGCACGCGAGATATGGTTCATGTGCCGTCTATATACTGCCAAGGAGGCAGAGGAGATGGGTATGGTGAACAAGGTTGTGCCTTACGATCAGCTTGAGGAAGAATGTATCTCATGGGCAAAAACCATGATGGAACGCTCTCCTATGGCTCTCCGTATGATAAAGGCTGGTCTCAATGCCGAACTTGACGGACAGGCTGGTATTCAGCAACTTGCAGGTGATGCTACCTTGCTCTATTACTTCATGGACGAGGCTCAGGAAGGCGGTCGTGCATTCCTTGAGAAGCGCAAGCCTAACTGGGGAAAACCATTGCCATAGGCAATTGAAAATTGACAATTGAGAATTGATAATTACCTATGGAGTTAAGCATTACAAAAGAAACACTTCATTTCAAGAAACCGGCACGTACATCTCGTGGAGAATATTCTCTTCACGAGATGTACTTAATTACGCTCACAGACAAAGTGACAGGGAAGAAAGGTACAGGAGAACTTGCTCCACTACCCGACCTCTCATGCGACAGAAATGCCTATCCCGATATCTCTGAGGTAAGACGACTAGCAGAAAAAGCCATTCCATCGGTTCTCAATGGCACTTGGCCTGACGATATGCTCTCCTACCCCGCCCTTCGTTTTGCCCTTGAATCAGCTGTTGCAGAGGCAAGAGGAGAATTTCCATTTGTCAAGGACAAAGTATCAATACCTATCAACGGACTTGTCTGGATGTCCTCTTTCGAGGATATGCTTGAGCAGGTAAAGGTCAAGATGGCAATCGGTTTTCGCTGTATCAAACTCAAGATTGGTGCTATCGACTGGCAAAAAGAGATAGAATTGATACGCTATGTCCGCTCTTGTTTTCCAAAAGGAGACCTGCAACTGCGTGTTGATGCCAATGGAGCTTTCTTTCCAGAATGGGCTATGAGCAGACTAGAAGAATTGGCAAAATATGATATTCATTCCATAGAGCAGCCTATCCGACAGGGACAATGGGACGAGATGGCACGACTTTGTAAAGAATCCCCACTTGCCATTGCCCTTGATGAGGAAATGATAGGCGTAAATGATTCAAAGGAGAAGGCAAAACTTCTTGATACCATCCATCCTCAATACATAGTATTGAAACCAACTATGCACGGAGGAATTTCAGGCACTCGTGAATGGATAGAACTTGCCGATAAACGTGGCATTAACTCTTGGATCACCTCTGCTCTTGAGAGCAATATCGGACTTCGTTCCATCGCTATTCTCGCAGAATCCGTTTACGGTCCTAACATCACATTCCCGCAAGGTTTAGGTACAGGACAACTATTCACAGATAACATTGAGAACAATATCCAAATAGAAGGAGCGAACCTGGTTGTTAGGTGATAGGTGTTGGGTGTTGGCGGTTTGTATTTCTGCTAACCACTAACACCCAACACCTAACACCCATCACCCAAACAAAAACATGACATTAGAGGAATTCACATCCGATTTCCTGTCGTCTTCCCCACTCATAGAGGTAAAGACAAGTGGCAGTACGGGCACACCAAAGCGTATGCTCGTAGAGAAATCGCGTATGCGTGCCTCAGCAAGAATGACATGCGACTTCCTAAATCTGAAAGAAGGTGATACTGCCCTTCTCTGTATGCCACTCGACTATATCGCAGGTAAGATGATGGTGGTAAGGACTTTGGAAAGAGGATTGAAACTGATAGATATTCCACCAAGCGGACATCCTTTTGCCGATATCTCCCTTCAGCAAAATCCCCCTACCTTTGCTGCTATCGTGCCATTACAACTCTATAACACGCTACTTGTAGAGAAAGAAAGAGAGGCTCTCGCCAACACAAAACACGTAATAGTGGGAGGAGGAGCCATAAGCGAGGAAGTGGAGAAGCAAATCCGCACATTCCCAAACGCGATATGGAGCACTTACGGAATGACCGAGACCCTCTCTCATATCGCTATGCGAAGACTTTCAGGCAAGGACGCATCCGAATGGTACACGCCTATGCCGGGCGTTACTCTCTCTCAGGATGCAGATGGCAGTTTGACAATCAACGCACCTGCCTTGAATCCAGAAACGCTGATAACCAACGATATAGCCGAGCTACGGTCAGACGGTACTTTCCGCATAATAGGCAGACGCGATAACGTGATATGCTCTGGTGGGGTAAAACTACAGATTGAAGAGATAGAACGCGAATTTCAGCCTTTACTTTCTTCTCCGTTTATGATAACGAAAAAGAAAGACCCAAAGTTCGGTGAAATCGTGGTTTTACTTACCGAAGGAGACACAGAACAAGCAAAAGCAGAACTTAACGAAATGAATAATAAATTCAGCAAGCCCAAACTCATCATCCATATAGACAAACTCCCTCTTACGGAAACAGGAAAGCCAGCACGAGCAAGAGCAATGGAATTAGCTTCAAGATCATCGGATTCTTGTTAATCAATAACAAATAAAAAGGAAAATCGTTCCTTGAAACTCCGAGGTTTCTCCATCGTTACTCCATCGCATCTCCATCGTTACTCCATCGAAACGATGGACTTGATATGGAGTTGATATGGAGTAACGATGGAGTATCTACGGAGGATCAACGAAGGAAGAGCGGAGTTTCTTGCAAGGGAAAGCCCTTGTTCTTAGGGAGAAAAATCAAGAAAGAGAGAAAAGAAAAATCCCACACCGCCAAGGAATTCATGAAGGTGTGGGAAATGAATTTATTAGAATATCTCAGTAAAGGTAGTGTAAACTGAAAACTTATTTGTAATGAAGATTGGCATTCTTTAACTCTATAGCATCAGCATATGGGCATCAAAAGGATCGTAATTCGTTATAAATTATTATAATAGTATTCTGTAAGGAACCATTTTTTTTCTTTCATTCTAAAATATAAATGCAGAATGAAACCAGATTCTGGTAGAAATATAGTTTCTACCATCTCATCTTTATTAGCTTCATACTTTACTTTATATTTTTTGTCTGTAAGTAATTCATTTATCATTCTTAATTCCGTCATCATCTGTTCTTTTGTCCATATCCGTTCTGTGTTATGAGGATTCCCGAGTGTATCATACTCGTAATCATCCGTATTACTACCAACGGTCTCTTTTTCAATACGTGCATGAGCAAAAATGGAATCATGATGAAAAACTTTAATAAAAGTCTGAAAGGATTCAATGGAATCCTCTTTGACGGCTAAAGTATCATTGTCGTTGCGTAAAGTAACGGCAGAATTGTGTGAACAACTGATTACCGATACAATAAATACTAAGAATATTGATATTTTTTTCATATTTGATTGTTATTTCACAACAGAAATTTCATTTTTCTAGGGCAAAAGTAAACAAAAAAATCAATACAACACCCAAAAACGAAAAAAACTTTGGCTGTTTTTTCTTTACACTTAACAAGAGTGTCAAGACCAAGGTACTAATTTTCGTGAAATAATTTGGATGATTGAAAACTTATTTGTAATTTTGCAGCATATTTTGCAAAATACAACTTTTTTATGACATACGATAGCGATATCAACATAGTAGTGGAGCGTCCTGACGTTCTGGAATGTGACGTAGTGCGTTTCCAGAACAACAAGGAGAAATGGGTGGCATTTGTCGGCCTTCTCGACGGACGTCCCTACGAGATTTTCACTGGTATTCAGGATGACGAGGAAGGCATAGTGTTGCCTAAGAATGTTGTCAACGGCAAGATTATCCGCCAGACAAATCCTGATGGCTCACACCGCTATGACTTCCAGTTTGAGAACCGCAAAGGCTACAAGACAACTGTTGAGGGACTCTCAGAGAAATTCAACCCTGATTGTTGGAACTATGCGAAGCTGTTCTCAGGAGTTCTTCGCTACCACATGCCTATCCCGTTGGTTGTCAAGCTCATAGAGTCGCTCACTTTCAAGGAAGAGATGCTCAATATGTGGAAAAATGGTGTCGCGCGTGCCCTGAAGAAATATATTCCAGGGGAGAATATTGACAATTAAAAAAGTTTAGTGTTTAGAGCTTAGTGTTTAGAGTTGGGAAGATGACACGCAGGTCTTTAATCTCATTCATATTAATACTTTGTGCCGCAGTCGCTATGGCTGCCGGCAAGCGCAAGTTCACGCTTGTGATTGACCCCGGACACGGAGGACATGATGCTGGTGCAATTGGGAAATTCTCAAAAGAGAAGGATATCAACCTGCGCACGGCTCTTGCTTTCGGCAAATATGTAGAGCGCAATTGTAGCGATGTGAAAGTGATTTACACGCGTAAGAATGACGTCTTCGTAAAACTTGATGAGCGTGCAGAGATAGCCAACAGGGCAAAGGCCGACCTTTTTATCTCCATCCATACCAACTCACTCCCTGGCAAGAAGATCTCACGAGGTCTTGAGACATACACACTCGGTATGCACCGTGCAGCCGACAACCTTGAAGTGGCTAAGCGAGAGAACTCGGTTATTCTCATGGAGAAGGACTACAAGAAACACTATGAAGGCTTTGACCCTAACTCTTCCGAGAGCTATATCATCTTCGAGTTCCTGCAAGATAACAATATGGCAAAGAGCGTAGAGCTCGCAAAACTCGTACAGTCAAACGTATGCTCAACTGCCAATCGTCCAAACAAGGGCGTTAAACAGGCAGGATTCCTTGTACTGCGTAAGACTTCCATGCCAAGCTGTCTGATAGAGCTTGGATACATCTCCACAAGCGATGAGGAGAGATTTCTCAACAATGAAACCCACGTTGACGAAATGGCACGAGGCATCTACCAGGCTTTCATAAAGTACAAGAGCCATTACGGTAGTGGATCGTCTTCCTCGACAAAGGCTCCAAGTCAAGTGGAAGAGCCTTGGCAACAGGAGCCCGAGTTAGAGATAAGGGAGGTAGTAAACATGAAAGCTCAACCAGTTCCAAGCGAACTGGAAATCGCTCAAGTGCAAACAACTCTTCCAACACTAAACGAACCTCAAAGACAAAATCCAAGGCCAAGTCGAGGTCAGGCTCAAAGTCAAAATCAGGCTCTAAAGCCAAGTCAAGGTCAGGCTCAAAGTCAAAATCAGCCAATAAGACAAAGTCAAGGTCAGGCTCAAAATCAAAATCAGCCAATAAGGCCAAGTCAAGGACAGGCTCAAAGTCAAAATCAGGCTCTAAAGCCAAGTCAAGGTCAGGCTCAAAGTCAAAATCAGCCTCTAAGACCAAGTCAAAGTCAGGCTCAAAGTCAAAATCAGGCTCTAAAGCCAAGTCAAGGACAGGCTCAAAGTCAAAATCAGGCTCTAAGGCCAAGTCAAAGTCAGGCTCAAAATCAAAATCAAAATCCTCAGGCAAGAAAAGAGCCAGAACTTCCTAAGGCTCAGACTTTACCTCAGCAAATACAGCCAAAGCCTGCAGAACAGCCTAAGGCTCAGACTTTGCCACAGCAAATACAGCCAAGACCTGCACAGCAGCCTCAGGTGAAGCCTCTTCCACAGGAACAGCCACAAGTTTCTGTTCAGAAGCCTAAGGTAGAGCTTACTCCTGCGCCAAAGGCAGAGCCAAAGCCAATAGCCAAGGCAGAACCGGCACAACAGTTTCCTGCTACCAAGCCAAGGACAGCAACAAAGCCGACTACCAATAATGCTCCTGTCGGTGCACCTGTATTCAAGATACAGATATTCATATCTGAGAAAGTTCTTGACCCAAGCGACTCACGTCTCAAAGGTGAAGAGCCTAACTACTACAAGGAAGGCAGGGTATTCAAATACACATTGGGAGCCTCAACCGACTATGAAGAAATAGTTCAGTTGCGCAAGGACATTGCTGGTAAGTTCCCGGGATGCTTCATCGTGGCATTCAAGAATGGCGAGAAAGTGCCAAACATCAATGACGCAATCATTGAGTATAAGTTGAACAAGAGAAGATAAAAAAGAAAAAGAAATACAACAGTGAAATATTTTACAAAAGAAGTAAGGATTGCGCTTGTAGCAATCGTCGGTTTGGTTCTTCTGTACTTTGGAATGAACTTCCTCAAGGGCCAATCGCTCTTCGCATCAGATAACATCTACATAGTAGAATTTGATAATGCAGAAGGTCTTTCCGGAGCTGCTCCTATCTATGCCGACGGCTATCGCATAGGTACGGTACTGGACACAAGATACGATTATCAGCGTCATGTCATCGTGGCAAGAGCCGATGTTGACAAGGCCCTGCATCTTCCAGTAGGAACAACAGCAGAGATCAGCACCGACCTTATGGGCAACTCGAGAGTAAACCTTCTTCTTGCAGGATCACCCGACAATCTGCTCAAACCGGGAGACATTATCAAGGGAGCAGTTTCTGAAGGCGCCTTAGGACAGGTAAAGGCTATGGTTCCTGCTATTGAGAAGATGCTACCAAAGCTCGATAGCATCCTCGCATCAATCAATATGCTATTGGCTGATCCGGCCCTAGCAAACACGCTCCATAACGCGCAGAAGATAACCGACAATCTCACGGTATCATCAAGGGAATTGAACAAGATACTTGCTGATCTCAACCAGCGCGTTCCGGGTATTGCAGAAAAAGCTGACGCTACTCTTGCCAACACAGAAAAGCTCACAGGCAATCTCGCAGCCCTTGACCTTGCTGGCACAATGGCTAAGGTTGACAAGACACTCGCAAATGTTGAGAACCTCACAAAGACACTCAACTCACGCGAAGGTACAGTCGGTCTCCTGCTTCACGACCAAGGACTCTACAACAACATGACAGCCACAATGGCAGCAGCAGACTCCCTGCTTGTTGACCTCAAGGCTCATCCAAAGAGATACGTACATTTTTCCCTCTTCGGCAAGAAAGATAAATAATTGACATTACCTTTTCTCGCTTTTAATTTTCAATATCACGCCCCAAACCAGCGGCTATACTAACATATCCCTCGCCCAACGGGAGAGGGTGTCCGCAGGACGGGTGAGGGGCCTTTAATTAAATCCTAACGTGCAAAATCCACGAGCCCTATGGGCAAGCTGCCAAAATTACTTTCAGCAGAATATAGAGGCTAGCGAATACGAGAAATGGTTCACACAGGTGGAATTTGAATCATATAGTCCTGCTACATGCACTCTCATTCTAAGCATCCCCAGCAACTATGTGGCTCAATACATTGAGGAGAACTACATACAGCACCTCCGTATTGCAATAAGTAACACATTCGGCAAGATTCAATTAAAATGGCATACTATCATCGTAAAGAAAGATGATAGTACGACCACAAATACCTCTACGTCTCAGACGAAGCGTAGCGGTAAGGATATTGGATATACATACGAAGGGGCTGTTGATACTAAAAGCGGTGACGGACCTGCCAAAGCGGCTCTTGCCACCAACAACACTCAGGAACTCATTCTTGCTCCGGGCTCAGTTACCCACGTCCAAGAAATAGACTCACAACTAAACCTGCACCAGACATTCGACAACTATGTGGAAGGCGAATCCAACAAGTTCTGCCGTTCTATCGGACTTACCATTGCCGAACACCCGCAAGGCACACAGTTCAATCCAATGTTTGTTCATGGTCCCTCTGGATGTGGCAAGACTCACCTTGTCAACGCAATCGGTTTGAGATGCAAGGAGATATACAAGAACAAGCGAGTGCTGTATGTCAGCGCACGAGAGTTCCAGATGCAATACACCAATGCCAACATGCAAGGCAAAATCAACGATTTCATCGGTTTCTACCAGACCATTGACATGCTTATCGTTGACGATGTGCAAGAATGGCTTAATTCAGCAAAGACACAGGAGACGTTCTTCCATATCTTCAACCACCTCTTCCGTACTGACAAACGCATCATACTTGTAAGCGACCGTCCGCCTGTTCAGCTAAGCGGAATGATGGATCGCCTCATCACACGTTTCTCATGCGGTGTATTGGCTGAAATGGAGAAGCCAAACGTGCAGCTTTGCGTGGATATCCTGAAACGAAAGATTCAGCGTGACGGACTCCACATATCGGAACCTGTCATCAAATACATAGCCGAGAATGTCAACGGCAGCATACGCGAGATACAAGGCATCATCAACTCGCTCATGGCTTACAGCATCACCTACAACTGCAACATTGACATGAATTTTGTGGAGCGAATGGTCACGAGAGCCATGAAGACCGACAATCAGGCTTTGACGATTGATGATATCATCCGCATCGTGAGTACCCACTATGATGTCACAGAACAGCAGGTAAAAGGACGTCTGCGCAAGCGTGAGATTGTTCTCCCTCGTCAGGTGATAATGTATCTTGCCGACAAGCACATCCGTATGCCGGCATCCCGCATAGGCAGATGCGTAGGCGGCAGAGACCATTCCACGGTCATCCACAGCATACGTCTCATAACGGAAAAGATGCAACAAGACAAGGATTTCTGTTGCGAGATACAAGCATTAGAACAGGAATTAGGCATTAAGTGATAAAATTGAGTTCTCAGTTTTATCACTTTTTTCTTCTCTATAATTGCCCTCTATATACCTCCCAAGCAAGTCCCTTGCAAATCCTATGTAAGTCCCATTTTTCTCCCATTATAGGGAACGGACTTACAACGGACCTATAACGGACTTACAACGGACCTGAGAGGGAGGTGATAATTTTTAGATTTCCGCGTTCAGAATGATTTTTCTTGAGAGTTTTGCGAGAGGGGGGTGCACTTTCGTCCATTTTTAGACATAACACTCTGACAGTCAAGAGATAACAAAGCGTGCACCCCTCCCCTATAGTGCACCTATGAAAAGAAACATATTAAGGGGGGGGTGCACGCAACGTAAATCACTGGTAATCAGTAGGCAAAAGGGTAAAAACAGGCAAAAGTGCACCCCCCTATTTAAAATCTCTCGCGAAAAATTATAGACTATCGAAGATTGCAAATAAACGTATGTAAGCGAGTAAAGGGCTGAAAGCCCGACACCTAATAGGGCAGTCCGTAAGGGCTGTTATTCTATAGATGCGTGATTAAAGGAGCGCTGTAAGTGCGACACCTGAAGACTT
>CADCHG010000007.1 GCA_902801155.1 uncultured Prevotellaceae bacterium
CCGGCCAGTAACAAGTAACAGGTAACAATAAGGATTTTAGTGCATGGCCAAAAATTTTACAGAATATTTCTAAGGAGTTTATATACCTTATTATATATATAAATATAAAATAGGCTATCTGTTTACACTATTTTTCTTATTGTTACCTGTTACTTGTTACCAACACGATTTCGTATTGTTTATCCCGGATCTACATCATAATGCACGAGCAAGGATTTGTAGTTGGCATCAGTCATCATTTGCTGAACGCAGAACTTGATGTTGTCTCTTACTGCTGCGAGAGGAAGAGAGAGGTCAAGTTTCAAAACTATTTTCCTGATGCAGAGAGTCTTGATACGCGCAACGGCTGGCTTGTCAGGACCAAGAATCATAGTGCCTTGCTTGCCCTTCAAGGCAGGAGCCTGACGAAGACGATTAGCAAGTTCTATGCCTGCGTTGTTTACAATCTGGTTATCCCTATGTTTTAAGTAGATATAGATGAGACGAGTGAAAGGAGGATAGCAGAAGGCACGACGTTCCTGTACCAGATCACGGAAGTAACCTGAGAAATCGTTGTTTACAATCTGCTTGATGATGGGCAATTCGGGATTGTTGGTCTGAAGAATAACCTTGCCTTGCTTGCCTTTTCTACCTGCACGTCCGGCCACCTGTGTTATCATCATATAGGCTGTTTCCCATGCTCGGAAATCGGGAAAGTTGAGCATAGAGTCGGCTGAGAGAATACCCACCACGCTAACATGGTCGAAGTCGAGACCTTTTGTGACCATCTGTGTACCGATAAGGAGATTGGTCTTCTGGGAAGAGAAATCGCTTATGATACGCTCGTAGGCATTGCGTGTCCTTGTGGTGTCGAGATCCATTCGTGCGATACGAGCCTCGGGAAAATCATCGCGTATTATGTCCTCGATTTTCTCAGTTCCGAAGCCTCTGTCCTGAAGTTCCGTGTTGTGGCAGTCGGGACATTCGGTAGGCATACGATAGGTGTAGCCACAATAGTGGCAGGTGAGTGAGTTGAGGTTTTTGTGGTAGGTTAGGGACACGTCGCAGTTGGTACAGCGAGGCACCCAACCACATTGGTGACATTCTATTACGGGCGAGAAACCTCTCCTGTTCTGGAAGAGAATAACCTGCTCTCCATTATGCAGAGCCTCTCCGATAGCCATTCTAAGGTCAGGAGACAATACTCCTCTCATAATCTTACGATGGCGGAGATCCTTTACGTTCACCACGTTTATCTGTGGCAGTTTGATATCCTTGAATCTCTTGGTAAGAGTGACATAGCCATACTTTTTCTGAAAAGCGTTGTAATAAGTCTCGGCACATGGTGTGGCTGTTCCGAGGAGAGTCTTGGCGCCATACATCTGCGCAAGGACGATGGCGGCAGAGCGTCCGTGATAGCGAGGGGCTGGGTCTTGTTGCTTGAACGAGCTTTCGTGCTCCTCATCGATAATTACAAGCCCTAGGTTCTTGAAAGGAAGGAATACGGCTGAACGTGCTCCGAGAATAACGTCGTAAGGCTGGTCGGAGAGTTGTTTTTGCCATATCTCCACGCGCTCGGCATCAGAGTATTTGGAATGGTATATGCCGAGTCTGTTGCCGAAGACACGATTTAGGCGCTCGGTGATCTGTACGGTTAGGGCAATCTCAGGAAGAAGGTATAGAACCTGCTTGCCTTCGTCAATTGCACGTTGGATCATCTTGATATAGATCTCCGTCTTTCCGCTTGAGGTTACTCCATGAAGAAGGCATACGTTATGCTCTTCCCATTCCTTGTAGATGCTGTCGTAGGCTTTCTGCTGGGCTTCGTTTAATGTTGAGGGTTTAGTGCTTTGTGTTGAGAGGGATGTATCGCGCATCAGTCGGCTAACTTCCTTGTCGTATATGCGTAACAGGCCTCTGTCGCACAATGCCTTTATTGTAGCAGCATTGGCGTGGGCATCGTTCATCAGTTCCTCTCGTGTAATCTCTACGACTTCTTCGCGAGTGCTATTACCCTCAATAGAATCCCAATGGGATAGTGAAAGGAATGAGTTGAATGCCTCAAGCTGTCGGGTAGCTCTGACAAGCATATTGAGAGCTATGTGAAGGGCATCCTCATTCTGATATTGCTCTGTAAGTCCGATGTAGGTCTCTGTCTTTGGACGATAAGTTCCTTCTGCCTTCATGCCAGAGGGTAGGGCAGCGCGGAAAACATCGCCGAGGGGCGACATGTAGTATTCGGATATCCAAGTCCAGAGTTTGTATTGCTGTGGGAGAAGAACAGGCTTAGTGTCAATAATCGCAATTATATCACGTATCTGTACTCCCTCTTTTATTGAGATTTCTTCAGTCGGAGCATTTACGACAAGTCCTGTGTATGTCTTTGAAATACCCAACGGCACTTTTACGCGGATGAATGGCACGACATCTTTTTCCATGCTTTTGGGCACAGAGTATGTGTAGAGTCCATCTATTCCGAGGGGAAGGATTACGTTTACGTATTTCATGACCGCAAAGTTATATAAAAAAAAGCAGACTCGCAATATTTGCGGTCTGCTTTTTATGTGAAGCTTGAAAGTTTTTAGAAATAGTATGTCAAACCTATCTGCCAAGCGTTAGACTTTGGTTCGATAAGGTGAATACCATCGGAGTCAATCGTTGGGTTAAATTCTGCATCGGCAGTCTTTCCGAGGGCAGAGTTGTAGTTTACTCTTATTTCGACGTGGTTGATTTTGACACCTCCACCAAGATTAATGCTGAAGTCGCTATTCTTCCAACGCCAGTCTTTTACGCAATCTGAGACTTCGTCGATACCATCAGCATCTATGTTGAAAGAGTATTGTGGACCGGCAAAGACGAAAATCTGACTATTGTCGTTGATGTCAAATCCCTTACGGATATTTGCCTGAACGTTGACGTTCTGCTCAGTCAAGCTCTTTCCATCTACTTCACCCCTACGTACATCATAGATGCCAGCTACCTCAACATCGAATATTGGGCATCCGATAAGAAATGTAGGACCGACATAGAATCCTGCTTGATTGCCTGACTTTATAACATCAGTATCCATAGAGAACTTGTTTATGTTCAATCCGCCCTGAATTCCGAATTTTATTTGCGCACTTGAAGGAAGCGCGAGCAGGATTGTGGCTAATATTGCAAGTACTGTTCTTTTCATAATTGTATATGTTTGGTAATCTTGTATATGAAAAACGTAAAGATGCAGAGAGGATTAAACTTTGCGACTCTGCGATTTTGCGTTTAGTAAAATTAGTGTCTCTGACGACGGACACTTACTCGGGCAGAACCGGATGAAGATGATGAAGACTTCGACTTAGTCTTGCTGTTCTTCACCTCGGAAGTGGAAGTTGTAGAGCGACGTGTTGTCTTCTTCGCCTTCTTCTTTCCTTTTTTATCTACCTTTGCTATGCTGTCGAGAGAGTCTTTTCGAGCCTGATCGCCCCAAATGCTCTTCTCGAATGTCTTCATCTGGGATTCTATCTTTTGCTGCTCCTTCTTTATTGCTGCTTCCTGATTCGTGGAATCTGCGGTAGCAACGGTTTGAGCGAGAGTTTGACCAAGCATGTTGTTTGTCTTGTAGATTTCGCCCTTGTATTTGGTTTTTACAAAGAAGTCGTCAATACTCATCATTGCAGCATTATTGATATTGCTCGTCATAATCATCTGCTTTGAGAGGAATGGGGCGATGTCATCATACTTTACCCAGAAGAGAGGGTAGGTGTTTGCCTGACCTCCGAAATCATCCTCGCGCGTCATGATAGGGCAGAGGGCTACTACCTTTGTGTGGTAGGTTGCTGTATATTGGTCGTAGTATGAAGACTCCTTGATGTAGTATGATTTTACCTCACGACTTGGAATGTCGGAGTTGTCAATCTTGAGTCTGCCGTCTTTCTTCTCGTAATAGATGCTGTAATTGTCAAGAAACTCCAGAGGTTTAATCTTTGCATCAGGTGTGAAAGACTCATTGCCGTTCAGGTTATACTTATATGCAGTTATCTGGCCGGAAAGCATGAGCTTGAAGAGGTATGTGAAGAGATTCATCTGCGAACCTACAGGCTCAACAGGATAGTACAGTCCTCCATTCTCGTCTTTTGTAAGGTCGAGCAGACGATATAGGTCGCGACGCCAAACCACATCCTCTGGCATCTTCTGCTGGGTAGGAAATGCGATTTTCGCGCGTTCTGTCATATTGTTGGCATTACTCTTCGCCTGTGCTTTCTGAGCCTGCTGAGCGCGTCGTGCTGCTGGTTGGGCAAAGGCGGTAGAAGTAATGAGAGAGAGGACAACAAGAAGTGTTGCTGCCCATAATCTCCTATATGTCATATTCTTTTTCATACACATTATTTGATTATTACCTCCATAGAGGTTGGTAGTGTGCGTAAAATTCCGTCAGGACCTATCGCTTTTACCTTTGAGATGTAGAAGCGCTTTGAGCGTGAAAGCTTGCGGAATGTGTCCATCTGTCTTCCTGAGAATGATGCTCCTTCGCTCACGATAGGAACGGCATTACCCATATTGTCGAAGAATACAGCCTCAAAGCCTGTCACCTTGAATTCTATGTCAAGAAGTCCATCGTCGATGGCTGCCTTGATGCCTGTTGCTCCAAGGAGTGATGCCTTGGCAAGGCCACCGCCTCGGAAACGATTATCGCCTACGAGGATGTATGGAGTTGGATCTGGAAGCTTGCGGACACGGAAAGTGAAGTTGCCCATGTGAACAGGCTTTCCTGTCTGGGTGCTAGATACCGAAATTGTTACATCCTTTCCTACAGCACTAGGACGGGCGATATACTTACCTGGACCTACAGGGGTGAATGTTCCTCCAGTCATAGTTGCGCTCACCTTATTCAGAGGTACGCCAGGGATGGATACGCTTACTGGGTTAGAGTAACCTGCGTAGAGTACGTTCATCATTGTGGCAGATACGGTTGCAGATGGATCTACGACAGTATATTTCTGTTCGAAGTCACGACGGATAATCTCGCCTCCGCCATTCTGTACGGTCATATAGCCGGAAAGGGTGAAGTCTCCGGTCTTGCCTGCAACGAATTCGTATGTGCTATTGGTGAGATTCACTTCATGACCGCCGATATAAATCTGAGGCTGCTGGGTTGTATCTACCGCAGCCATTACAATCTTTGCAGAGAACTTATCACCTCTAACAACTGTCTGTGCATTAGGGATGACGAATGCAGAAAGTTTGTTTACGCGGATATCCTTAACGTCGATATTGCTTACGAGATTGTGGAGGACCTCGCCCTCAGCATAGCGGATGTCACTTTGAAGCTTAGAGAGCATGGTGATAGCTGCAGCTACAGGCATACCCTCGAACATATACTCTTCCCAGTTCTTGTTAAGAGGATTTCTGCGTCCAGTAATCTTTGTTGTGAGATTGCTTGCTATGACTTTTCGCTTGTCTTCGTCGGTTATCATAGTTAGCATCTGCTCACGATAGTTGTCTATTGCCTTGCGTAGCTTTGCGCCCTGTCCTGTACCTGGGGCAAGCATAATGTGGTTGGCAGCTTCGAGGTCGTCAACTCGCTCAATATTGTTGACATCACCATCAGAGCCGTCAGCATCCTTGACGATTGCAACCTTCAGCTGTTGTGCGTAGTTATATAGGGAATCACTCATGCGCTTGACGAGGGTTGCCTTATCAAACCATTCACGTACTTTCTGAGGGTTAGCCTTGAGTTGTGCCTCAAAGTCGTCGTATATTGTGGTGTTCTGTTTCTCCGTATTTGCCGTTGATTGCATCAGACTTGCATCTACGATGCTGAAGCCATCAAGTACCTCGCTGGAGATATTCATCGCCAGCATAGCCATAAGGACCACATACATCAGGTTGATCATCTTCTGGCGTGGAGAAACCGGTTTCTTCTTTATTGCCACAGTCTAATTTGTATTTGACTATTTTTGTTCTTTTATTGCTGCTTTGGGATATTTACAGTCATAGCGTCGATCATACGAGCATATACAGCGTTAAGCTCCTTGATTTCATCTGCCATCTTGCGTGTCTCAGCATTAATCTCGTCCTGAGTTGTGATCTGTTGTGAAGCAGCCTTGAGCTGCATCTCATAGACACGTGCAATACCTGTAAGGGTACGGTTGAGGTTCTCCATTTCCTGAGAGTCGATAGAAAGACGCTCGCTAACAGCTGCAATCTTGAGAAGGAGTTCGTTAAGCTCGTTAAGACGATCAACGTATGTGGATGTAGCCTGTTCCATGGCCTGAGCAGTTTCTGGAGTAACAGCAGGTGCTGGTGTTCCAATCTTTGGAGCAGAAGCTTCTGTTTCAGGTCGTTTTTCAGAACCGCCTGGAGCAAATGATATAGCCTCAGAAGAAGACTGAGAGGCAGATACTTGCTGAGCAACAGAGGTCTGCTTAGGTGCATATGGTGAAACAGTACTTCCGCCGATTGTACCACCTCCGATAATGATTGTTCCACCAGATATTTGTGAGGCAGGAGATTTGCTAGCATTGCCTGATGTGGCAGCAACCGCAATATTCTCGGAAACAGCATTTCCTGAGGTTGCTTCAATACCGTTTTCTACTGCCTCCTGAGCTGCAAGTGCGGCAGCAAGTTCTGTATCTGTTGCGAGGTTTCGGCCTTCCTGAGTCTTGTCAAAAGGACGGTCGAAGGCAGAGATGAAGAATACGAACACCTCAGTTCCCATGCCAATGAAAAGCATGGCATTTGCACCTGGAAGGTGGGTGAGCTTGAATAGGGTTCCGAGGATAACGACGGCTGCACCCCATGAATATGCGTAGTTCATAAAGGTTTGACCAGAAACGCTATCCATCCATTTCTGAAGCCTATATATTATATTATAGCTACTATATTTTGTCATAACTAAAGATAGAATTTATGTATTGTAATTATCTTTTCTTCTTGCCTTTGCCATTCTGACTTGCAGGACTTGCCAATGAGCGTACACAACGGAATCCTATGTATGCCCTTGGCTGATTCTGATATTCCCATGAACGCCATGCTGAGCGGATGAAGCTCTCCGGGTCTTTCCAAGAACCGCCTCTGACACTCTTCTTTTTCAGTCTGTATGGGTCTTCTGTTGCGGCATTATATTCCAACTTAGGGTTGAGGTCATTCATTGCCTCTACACCTGCTTCTGTATATATTGTAGAAGTCCATTCTGCCACATTTCCTGCCATGTCATAAAGACCATGGCTGTTTGGAGAATATATACCAGTTTTGGATGTAATCAGGTTTCCATCCTTGGTGTAGTTTCCTCTGTCTGGCTTGAAGTTCGCATAGAAACATCCGTCACCGTTTTTTACGTCTGGGTTTTCCCAAGGAAACTCTGTACCGTCTTTTCCACGTGCTGCATATTCCCATTCAGCTTCAGAAGGAAGACGATAGCGCTGGATGTATTTGGCCTGTCCTGATAGTCCTTTGAGAAGGAAATCGGTGCGCCATGCACAGAATGCGTTTGCCTGTTCCCATGTCACGCCTACAACTGGGTAGTCATTGTATGTGGGGTTGCTGAAATAGTTGCGTAGATACATCTCGTTGTCTGAGTTCGGGAAATCATTCACCCAACATGTTGTATCCGGATAGATATTGACGATGTACGTGTTAAGGAAGTCCCAAGGTCCGGAGAGAGGACGATTGATAGACTCTCTTATTATCTTGCCCTCATCATTGATATATGCCGTGTCCTTTGTTATCATTACGACTTCGTCAGGATTCACTGTTATATCTGTGTTGAGGTTCCTTTCCTCTGGCTTGATACGATTACGGCGAAGTGCTGCTGTTGTATAGTCGTATATCTCATAGCGGTATATGAGTTGTGATGCATCAATGAGCTTTTCTCCTGTAACAGGATTCGTGATATACAGACTCTCGTATGCACGTTGCTGATCCTCATTTGGCTTGCGAGGCAATGGCTTCTTCCAATTGATTCTTGGAGGAATAGGATCGTGGTTCTGGTCTTCTGTAATAAGGTATGTCTCATCACCACCGTATGCTGGGTCTGCAAGACGTGTGCGGAGGATACTGTCGCGCACCCACATCACAAACTGACGATATTTTGAATTGGTGACCTCGGTTTCGTCCATCCAGAATCCGTCAACACTTATATCTTTTACAGGAGCTACATTACCCCAAAGAGAATCGTTGCTGTCGATACCCATCCTCAAGGAACCGCGATTTACCATTGTCATTCCGTAAGGAGTAGGCTCGGTGAATCCTCGTCCGTTACCAACGCCTGTTACCTCTCCTCCTGACATAGAGGAAGTCATCTTACCTCCGAAGCAAGACGAAAGAAGGAAAACCGCATTGGTTATCGCAAGAGTGAATATAATGTTTTTTATCTTCATATTCATTTATTAGAGATGTCTTACACTTTGATGCCTGTTCTTTCCTTTTGGCATGAAGTTTATATCTGTCTGATATCCGATGAAAAGTTCATGTGAACCGTTCTCGAAATTGATTCCGCTAGTGTAGATGTCGTAACTGTAGCCTAACATTATACCATGGAAGCTTCCTGCAAGATATATTGTGGTGGAGTTCTTCGGACTATATCCCAGACCTGCACTCATTGTCCTTCCTTCATAAGTGTAGATCAGGCGAGCCGAAAGTTCTCCTCTATATCCTACGAGGTCTGTTGCAACGAAAGCGGATGTCGCTACAGAGAAAAGCGGATTGTTCATTTTGAAGTTATATCCGCCAGTAGCATACAGCGTGGGATCTACGGTTATTTCATTTGTCTCACCAAGTTCTATCGTTGGTGATGTCAGGTGCTGGGCTGATATTCCTGCATACCAGGACTCGCTTTTGTAATGAAGTCCGAAACCGAAGTCTATGGAGTTGCCTTTGATGTTACTCTTGCTGAAGGCAGGATCGGTGGTGTCCTCTATGTCAACTTTCGATCCGTCGAAAGACTCACTTAGCAGTCCTGCCTGAACGCCTATTGCCAAACGGCCGTCCCAAAACTTCCTCTGGTAGCTGTATTGGGCGTTTATCTGCTGTCTTGAAAACAGACCTTTCTTGTCGCTCATGAAACTGACACCTGCGCCATTTCTCGTGTTTAATGCATTGAATGGCATATCTGCAGACACGTATGCTGTCTTTGGACTATTTTCGAATCCTACCATGCTCATTGCGTAGGATGCTGTGATGTTCAGTTTGTCAAACAATCCTGATGCAGCAGGATTGTATGCGGTCTGCATGTCGAAATAGTGAGAGAAATATACGTCATACTGGGCTCTGACTTTTGTTGGGACCAGCGCCACGGCTATGAGGATAATTATCACTATTCTGTTTGCTTTCACTTTTATATAACGAGGAATCTTCTTTTTTATTACAAATGCACATAAAAAAAGCTCCACCCTGTATTAGGATGGAGCTTTTCTTATTTAGTTGAGTTTTAATTACTTCTCGAAGAACAGCATAGCTACGCGGTTGTTCTCGTAAGTCTCATACTTGTCCTTAGTTGTACCGCAACCCTCAGCAGTGATACGGCTCTCGTCAATACCATACTTCTTAACGAGGAGGTCCTTAACTGCGTTAGCACGACGAACAGAGAGTTCCTGATTCTTCTTTGCTCTACCCTCTGGTGAAGCATAACCCTTGATGTTGAGCTTGAGCTCTGGGTGGTTCTTAAGAATCTGTGCTGCAACTGCAACGTTCTCAGCCTGCTGCTTTGTGATGAGAGACTTGTTAACATTGTAGAATACAGATGGGATTGTTGGAGCCTCGAATGGAGGTTCTGGAGCTGGCTTGTTCTCGCAATCTCTGAGAGCCTTTGTGAGACGTGCAATCTCTGCCTGAAGCTGTGCAATCTTAGCCTGATCTGCAGCGTTCTTGTTGCGGAGGTCGTTGATTGTGTTGTTCAGAGCATCAATCTCGCGCTGGTCACACTCTGTGATGTTGAGGAAGTGATGAGTACCATTACTTGTCTTGAAGTAGTAGTTGATACCTACGTTAAGTTCAACTGCTGCTCTGTTAGAGTTGTACTGAATCTTGTCAAATTTCTTTGCGCCACCAATCGCATATATGAGAGCTGGCTCTACATAGAACTGCCATTCCTTTTCGCTACCGAAATTCCAAGCAAGGTCAAGACCGAACTTTGATGTCAGCATGTTTTTCTGATAATTGCTAGGGAATTGACCCTTGGAGGTTGTTCCGAAGTTGTGTAGGAAACCGATACCTGCAAGACCGATTACTTCAAATGGGCGAGGTGAACCTTGGTAACCACCGAATGCATTTGAGAAGTTAATAGTACCGAGGAGATTTCCTTCCATTGCATGGAAAAGAGATGGATCTGTTAGTTGGCGGCCATAAAGCTTATTGCCGAAGAGGAAACGACCCTCACCTGCAATACCGACACTTGGCGTAAACCATTTACCAAAGCGGATACCAAACTGTGGGTTCAGGTTCTTTAAAACTGCCTGGTGTTTAGCCTTGGACACAGCACCAAGGTTTGCACCAAGATACCAGTTGTCCCAGAACTTAGCGTCTGCAAATCCGCTCTTTGGCTCCTGCGCTGATGCAGTCATAGCTGATGCTGCAACAGCAAGCATTAAGAAAAGCTTTTTCATTTCGTTTATGATTTTAATGTTTATATCATGCAATTAGTTCTAGACTGTTGTTTCTATCATCTAGATATTTGTTGCAAAAGTAATATATTTTTGCTAAACAACAAAATATTCTTGCATTTTTTCGTCAAAAAAGCGCAAAAAAAGTGACTTTTATCATATTTTTCCTCAAAAATGCCCTTTTTTTATGTTAAAATTTGCATTTTATACTCAAATCTATGTCTGTTTGATACGAATGTTCAATCATTCTTAATCCTGTCGAAATGGAATTTTTGTTAAAGTATTTCGTGAAACCAACTTTGAAATTGGTTATAACAATGGAAGTTAGCGGTTGTTTGATAATTGCGGAAAACCTTATTCCCTCTCCGTAAAAATTCGAAGGGTAATATGATCCGGGAATCGTTCTTTCGGAAAGATATACACTTGAGTTACTATCGTCCGTATTAAAATATGAAAGAAATGCATAAAAAATATTTTTTTTGCGTGTTTGAATACTCAAGTTTTGAGTTATGGAATAACCTTGAGATTTAAATCCTGTGTAAGTGAGTTTTGATAGGTCTATGATTGTTGATGTTGATATGTGCTCTGATGTCCTTTGAATTGTAAATCTGAGCTTGTTGCTGTATCTGTTGATGATTTTTGTTTTTTCTGCGTTGTTTCTCTGTCTGATTCTGTATTTATATCTAGCTTGAACATTCCATTTGTCCTTGCTATATTTTAATGATATATTGTTGTCGAATGAATATGACGACGCACTTGTGTAATATTTGATCCACGGGAAATATGAAAGGTCGGAATATGCATTTATTGTTACATTCTTTGTTGCATTCCATATCATTCCTGCATATATTCCGCTTTCATTCTGGGTATAGCCTCCATCATTAAATGCTTTTGCATTTATTGCATTATATTTATATGAGTAAAAACGCTGAACGGCATTAACAGTAATGTCCTTATGCGGCTTTGCTTCAAGACTATTTATTGTTGCAATAGAATTGCATGAGCCTGTGGCCGTCTCTCCTGCAAAGGTGAACTTTCCCGAGATGTATCCGTAGTTTATGCTCGCATTCCAGAAGTCATAGCCTTTTGCATAGTATGTTCTGTATGAATTTGGATTGTTGCTTGGATTTGGATTCAAAGGCCTGTCAAACCAATTATATGCCATCGAAGCTCCAATGTAAAGGCCATTCCTCTTGTAGTTGATATGTGTACCAGCGTTCAATGATGAGGAATTGTTCTTCTTCTCCATCTCGGATGGTGTTCGGTGATAGCCTGCTGTTGATATAGTGGAGATGCTTCCGTCCTTGTTCAGCGTGGCATCAATTTTCCTGTAAGACCAGAATGAGGTTAGGGTCCATTTATTGATGGAGCCTTTCTTGCCTAGGTCGAATGTGTTTGCAACTCCTTGGAAATGCTCTCCGTCTGATCTTGTCGAATGTCCTGTTATTGTTGCATCGTAGTTGTTCATGGCTGATAGCATTATCTGCTTGCCATATCCGAAACAGTTGTTCTGTATAAGTCCCATTCCGAATTTTATTTTGTATTGTCCAAGCACAATAGTCTTGAGCCTTCCGATATTGTTTACCTTTACATAGAAGGAGTAATAATCCATTCCCCATTTGTTCTTGTTGGCAAACAGGGGCTCACCGGCATCTTGAGCTCCGCAAAAGCCATATCTGATGTTATCTGAGAATTTCCCAGTCAGTTTGATGTTGTATTTGTATTTATAACCAAGATACCCGTTCTTGTCTCCTTCTCTATTATATAAAGGTATATTGGCGTATGTAAGTATTTCTCCATGTCCATTTTTCATTATGGAATCAAGTGACGGTCTTGAGTACCATTTCCCTTTTACTATAGGCTCTGCAACGATGAAGTTGCTGAGGAAGAGTCGGAGAGGTCTGTCTACTGATTCTATAAGTGCAAGTTCTTCGATGGTTCTAAATTCCCCGTATCTGTCACGGTATTTTATTATGTCGTCAATCTGGTCTCTGTTTATTCCTGGGATAAGATACAGGTCTTCTGGATTCAGCGTGTTTATGTTCAGGGGAGAGGATTCCAGTTCGCACAGGTGCTCGTAGTCATTTTCCATAGCAGTCTCGTCAAACTCTTCCATGGCGTATATCTCATGGAAATAGTCTTCCCATACTTTTTCCTGTGCCATGGAAAGATTTGGAAATAGTGTTGCTATTAATATAATAATGTATGCGCGCACGTGTATTAGAATAATAATGTGAATTCAATGGTTTTGAACAGGAACAAAGATTCTTGATAATTCTCTTGTCTCCTGTCTTATCTTGCTTTGCCTTCGTTCTTTCTCCGAACCAAACTCGGTGAACCTCCGTTCTATGTCCGCTATTAGAACGGACCTTCACCGAGCTTGGTTCTGATGAAGAACGGATTTATAGCGGACCTATAACGGACTTGTAACGGAGGTACTTCGGTTGCGGTAGTAAGGCTTTACTTTATTGTAAAGCCTTCTCTACTTGTTGCATCAACCATTCGTTCTGCTGCGGAATGGTCATATCGCTGTTGTCGAGCAGTATGGCATCTTCTGCCTGACGTAATGGGGATACTTCTCTGTGGGAGTCGATATAGTCGCGCTCCTCAACGTTCTTGAGTATCTCGTCAAAGTCTGCCGGCATTCCTTTTTGTTGTAGTTCGTCATAGCGCCTCTGGGCACGTACCCTTGCACTTGCCGTTACGAAGATTTTGAGTTCGGCATCAGGGAAGACGGTTGTTCCTATGTCTCTTCCGTCCATGACAATTCCCTTTTCTGCGCCCATCCTTCTCTGCTGGTCAACCATTGCCTCGCGGACAAATGGGATAGCAGCTATCTTTGATACGTGATTGCTGACCTCGATGGAGCGGATGATATTCTCTACGCATTCGTCATTGAGGCAGGCATCAGGTCGCCCTGTCTCCTTATTGATGCAGAATGAGACCTTGATATTGTTCATTTGTTTCTGAAGCTCGTCTGTCAGGACTTCCCCTTCAGAATCGAACAGGTTATTGCGCATCGCATATAGGGTGACGGTGCGGTACATAGCACCTGTATCGACATATATATATCCTAATTTGCGGGCAAGTTCCTTTGCCATAGTGCTCTTTCCGCAAGAAGAGTGGCCGTCAATTGCGATTGTTATCTTTTTCATTTCTTTTCTATGTTGTAATTATTCTTGATTCTGTCTGCTACTTGCTCCATAAGCCATTTCGGGGTGGATGTTGCTCCACAGATTCCAATACTATTTACATTAGTAATCCACTTTGGATCTATCTCGTCAGGACCTTCTACAAGATATGTATGAGGGTTCTGTTCTTTACAGGCGTTGTAGAGTACCTTACCATTGCTGCTCTTTCTGCCAGAGACAAAGAGTATCAGATCGTGTTTTGTGGCGAATGAGCAGATATTCGGCATTCTGTTGGCAACCTGTCGGCAAATAGTGTCAAACCATTGGAAGTTGGCACCTTCTGCCATGTGTGCCTGGATATAGTCGATGATGGCGTGAAATTCATCAAGTGACTTGGTGGTTTGTGAATAGAGGTAGATGTCGTGCGTGAAATCAAGTCGTGTGACTTCGTCGGCATGCTCTATCACGATGGCACGCTGCCGTGTCTGACCAACGAGACCTAACACCTCCGCATGACCGTTCTTACCGAAGATGACAATCTGCGCATCAGGATTGGCGGTGAACTGTTTCTTGATTCGCTTCTGCAACTGTAATACCACAGGACAGGTAGCATCTATGATCTCGATGTTGTTCTGTTCTGCTATCTTATATGTCTCAGGTGGTTCGCCGTGTGCCCTTAGCAGAACCTTGGCATTGTGGAGCTCTGCAAACTGCGTGTGGTCGATGGTTATAAGTCCCATCTCGCGAAGTCTTTCACACTCCATTCCGTTGTGCACAATATCTCCAAGGCAATAGAGTGTGGAGCCTTTTGCAAGTTCCTCTTCTGCCTTATTGATTGCGGTTGTCACACCGAAGCAGAATCCTGATGAAGAGTCAATTTCTATTAACATTGCAATTAACAATTAATAATTAACAATTAACACTTGCGTAGCTTGATGAGCTTGCGAATAATTAACATGGAGTGCGCATGGCCTTTGACCCAGCAAGTTTCTATTTATTTGCTGCGAGGGCTGTAAGCCCGCCACCTGATAGGGCGGTGCGTAAGCGCCGTTGTGTGGTGGTGGTTGGTGATTAGAGCGCTGTAAGTGCGATACCTATGAATAACAAATACAATAGGTGTCGGTCCTTCAGACCTCAATATACTATGACCAATCTGTATAACAGCCCTTGCGGACTGCCCTATTAGATGCCGCACCTTCGGCGCTCCTTGGATTACATCTTTCCGTATCAACGGCACTAACGGACTGCCCTGTTAGATGCCGCACCTTCGGCGCTCGCCGCTATCTGCATTTCAGTTCAGATAAATACTTTTTTTGAACGCAAAGACGCTAAGGCGCAAAGAATTTTTACTTCTCACTTTTTACTTTTTATTTCCTCTGTGCCTCTGCGTTCTATTTGTTTTCAATTTACTTCAGTTGTTTGTAAAAATCATCCAGAAGGCTGTAGGCAGCGGTGAAGCTTGTCTTCTCGCCATTTTGCACGCTCATCTCCGCTTCTTTCAGCCTTTGGGCGATGACAGGATCGTTGTAGAATCTGTTTCTGAGGCTTGCGTCTATGGTTTCGTACATCCAGTATTTGTTCTGACGATGACGGCGAGCCTCGAAATAACCGTTTTTCTTTACGAAATCGACGTATTCAAAGATCATATCCCAGACTTCTTTGACGCCATATCCGTAGAAACCGGAATAGCAGAGCACCTTGGGCAACCAACCGCTTTCGGACACAGGGAAGAAATGGAGCGCGTTGCGGAAATGGGTTGCTGCCATCTGGCATTTATCCACGTTGTCGCCATCACATTTGTTCACAACAATGCCATCTGCAATCTCCATTATTCCGCGCTTGATGCCCTGAAGCTCATCGCCTGTGCCGGCAACTTGAATGAGCAGGAAGAAATCCACCATGGAGTGGCATGCAGTCTCACTTTGTCCTACGCCTACCGTCTCAATGAAAATCTTGTCATAACCGGCAGCCTCGCAAAGGATTATTGTCTCGCGGGTCTTTCTTGCCACACCTCCAAGAGAACCAGCAGATGGTGAAGGGCGAATGAACGTTTCTTTTCTGGTAGATAGCTTCTCCATTCTTGTCTTGTCGCCAAGGATACTGCCTTTGCTCCTTTCTGAAGAAGGGTCGATGGCAAGAACTGCGAGCTTGCCTCCGTAGGTGTCAAGAACGTGTGTGCCGAAGACATCTATGGAGGTACTCTTTCCTGCGCCAGGAACACCGCTTATGCCGATTCTTACAGACTTTCCACTATAGGGAAGGCACTTCTCTATCACCTCCTGCGCCTTAGTCTGATGCTCAGGATTGACAGATTCCACGAGCGTGACAGCTTGTGAGAGTATTGTCACATCGCCACGCAATAGTCCTTCAACCATTTCATTCACGCTATACTCCCTATGACGGAAGCGTCCGCGTTTTAGATAAGGGTTGACGATGGAAGGCTGCGCCACACCGCTGTTTACGGTCAGTCCTTTATATTCGCTGCTATTTTCTGGATGTTCCATATAAAAAAGGAAAAGTCCCTCACCAGCCCTTCGGGCATCCTCTACCCAAGGGGCGAGGGGGATGTTAGTAATAAGCCCTTCAACGCAATTAAGTGTAATTATTCCTTCGCCACTTGGGGAGAGGGTGTCCGTAGGACGGGTTAGGGGCCGGTTTATTTCTTTATCTCAATTACCACCTTCTGCTGCCTTGGATCGTTCGTGATCATGAGGATACGAGGACGAGTCTTAACCCTTGAAAGGTCTTTCTCATATCCTGTAATCTTCATCTTCGTGCTCTCGCCTGCATTAAGTTTCTGCTTGGCAAGAGTGATTTCGATGCCTGGGGTGAACAACTGCATGGAACGAATCTCAAGCGGGTTTTTACCCTTGTTGGTTATCAGGATCTCGGTCTTCTTCTTACCGCCTTTTGCTATGTTTGATAGGTCAACGGTAGTTGAAGATAGCTGTATGCGTGGACTACGATACAAGCTTGCCTCGTCGAGTCTCGGTTCTGGAGGAAGGAGAACGGTGGAGACCATGATTTCCTTATCCTCGGAAACCTTGTCGCCCATACTTTTTGACAAGTATATGCTTGCCTGGGAAAGACCTAGCGATTTCATCTTGCTTGAGTTGAGCATGATATGGATAACGCCCTCTTTCTTAGGACCAAGACGTTTTGGCGAGATCTCTGCACGGAGATAGTTCGGGAGGTGCATCAATACTGGCTCGACAAACTGGTTGTTTGGGTTGAAGATGTGGATGTCCTGAACTGGGCGCTCCCCACGGTTTACATCATCGAACTCGATGATGTTCACGTCAGTAAGCAGACCTCCGATAGAGTAGGGGTAGTTGCCTACGAAGTTCTCGACCTTTGGTACGACAATGCCTTTGACTGTGACGTATGTAGGTTCTTTCTGATTCTTGACATAGATTGCTACATCGCGCTGGAAATGCCCGAGCTGTTTGGAGTCATACGTTGCACTAACCTTGAAATCAGTACCTGCTGGTATTACTCCTACGGGAAAGCCGACCTGAGTGCAGTTGCATCCGGAATACATGCTTGATATCTCGATAGGTGCATTGGATATGTTCTTTACGTCGAATGTCGCCGTGATGGGTTGCATGAACTGCACCTGTCCTAAGTCGATGACGTTATTTCTCACTTGCAATGTCTGTGCCGAGGCAAAGAGCGGAAATGCAAGTAGAAGTGATAGAGAGAGTTTCTTCATTTATTTGTTCCTTATTCTTTAATCCTTAATCTAAAATCCTTACTCCTTAACCACATAGTTAGAACCTGGGGTTCTTCCTGTGAACACAGGAGAATAGGTACAAGTGGCTGTAGCCGTACCAGAAGTGTAGTTACCGCTTCTTGCCACGAAGTATGATGTCTTGATGACGTGTGTGCCTTTTCTCAACATATTGTAGCAATATTCGGTCTTGGTGTCACGGATAATCTTGTATGTTCCGTGGTTGTAGCCAGATAGCTGCTCAACAGGTTCAAGACAAGCAGGACGGTTATCGGTTACGGTAACGAAGTCATAGTCACGGTCTGCCGTGATAGTGATTGTTACTTCAACCTTGTCGCCAATCTTTAGCTGCTTGTTCGGAGTCTCGACCTTTCTTGTAATTGAAAGACCAGTTGAAGACTCCTTGCTTTCTGTGGCTGTCTGTTTGTATTCTATGAATACGTTAGTCCAAGACTCGCCATCTGTATGCTTGGTTACGGTAATGGTATTATCCTTTGATGTGATGTCTTTTGAAGTCTTCACATAACCAAGGGAAGAGGTGTATTCCTGAGCCGGCATTCTTGTCTTGCCCAATGCGATATCAGCAGGAACACCTTTTCTTAGTGAGGATGTAGTGCCTTGTGATGGACAGAGGAAGGCGTAGATAGCATCTACAGCGTTGATAGGAGTATCCCAAGACTGGGTTCTCTTGCTCTGCAATAGCCAGCGTTTCATGTCTGCTATTTCTTTTGCGGAGTTCTTTCCATCTATCAGTTTCAGAGCCTCGATAACAGATACCTGGGTTGGAATCTTATAGTCGCACCAAGAGTAGAGTGCACGGTCAGAATCAAAGTATCTGCCAAGATCATCACGATATACTGTATGTTCTACTATGCTCTTGATGAACTCGGAAGCCTTGCTCTTGTTTCCTGCAAAGGCGAGAATGATAGCTGCCTGCGCCTTTGTCCTCATATCGTCATAGCGTGTCTCTTCTGGAACAAGCTTTAGAAGATACTCTGCATTGCTATTGCTGCTGATCTTTGTGCCAGATGCTTTGGCAATAGCCCTACAATAGAGATAGTCGAGGGCATAGTAAGGAAGGTACTTGAATTTGTCCTTCTTCATCTCTGCAACTTTCTTGGCAGTTTCCTTGTCAAGGAAGTTGAAAGAACGCCTAATCAACTGCTCATTCTGTTTCTTGACCTTCTCATCATTTGTCATGAGATTAAGACGGAGAAGAGTCTTAAGAACCTGAACGGTCATATACGTACTGCCGTTCATGCCTTTCCACCAACTCCAAGAGCCATCGCTGTTCTGAAGATTTGAAAGACGGCTGAGGATATCGGTATTACGATAGTCGATAGAGGTAGAGTCGAAGAGCTGGCTTAATTCCTCTGACTTCCATTCGTCTATGGTTTTCCTTATCTCAGGATTAGTTCGTGCTATGCCCGCTGCTATGCTGTTTGCATAGTATGCAGAGGAAAGGCAGATTGCGCACTCGTCATTGTATTTTGAGACGTAAGGAAGAGCCTTTATCATCAGCCATTCTGGAGAATCTGTATATTCTACTGTGAGATGCTTGTCATTGACAGACGGCATGATCTTCTTGAGGTCAAACTGCTTTTCGCCAGCCTCTGTGAGGATGAACGTCTGGGTGTTCACCATCAATTCCTTCTGTGAAAGAATAGGCAGGTCTTTTTGCTCGCCATCTGTGAAAGTGCCTTCCTCACTCTTGCCTGAAACGGTGTAGCGCACGATTATTGACTTGTCTTCTTGATTCTTTGAATCGTAAGGGAAGGATACGGCCTCACTCTCGCCAGCCTTGACTGTTATCTTCTTGCTTTGAGTTGCGAGAACCTTTTCTGTCTTGGCATCAAGAATAGTGAACTTCACAGTTGCCGTAATGGCCTTTTCTGTCAGATTGGATACAGATGCCGGAATATCGGTAACATCACCTTCGCGCAAGAAACGAGGCAGACGAGGTTGAATCATGAGTTTCTTTTGAGCAATAACCTCATCGGTCATAGAGCCAAATTTTACGTCCTTGTCATGGGCAAATGCCATGAACTTCCACGTCGTAACACTCTCAGGAAGGGTAAACGACAAGGTGGCAATTCCTTTATCGTCGGTTCTCAATTGTGGCATGAAGAAAGCCGTCTCGTTGAGGTTGGTGCGGAGGCTTTCTGTATCCTTGTCTTTTTCCTCTGTTGAAGCAACATCGTCAGAAACACTCATATCGGCTGTACCTATGAATTCGGCCTTCGCTCTAAGTACTTCTCCGCTTTCTGCTGCCATAGCCATAGGAGCTGCACCTCTTATTCTAATAACACTATTTTTCGCATTTTTCTTTTGTACGCCATAACCAACTGCTATTATTTCGTCGAAATGATGGGAAGCGTATCTAGGATATGCGAATTCTGAGAAGTTGAGAGGTGGGATACCAGACAAGCGTATTCTTTTGTTGTATTCTATATCAATCCAAGAATGTTCTTTGTGGAAATTCCAGTTATATGTCGGGGTATGGATGTATCTAAAATCTCTAAAATTCCAAGAGTGAGATTTTATTGCATCAAGTGATTTGTCGAATAATACCGCCATTACATTTGCTTGGGCTGGCTTTCCTTCCTTGTTTGTTACTGAAAGTTTCCATTCTTCCTTCTGTCCAGGCTCAAGCTTGTTGCGGAATGTCGTCCAGTTGAGATGGAGGGTCTTATCTGGAAGTGAACGGATAATTGTGTGGCTATGTGAATAGAACTTTCCATTGCGAACCCAGGCAACGGTATAGCATATGCCGTCACCATATTCATCATATTCTTCCTTGTATTCGAATTTGCGCGTAACAAGTGAAGAATCAAGTTTCAAAGAACCTGACTCTATAACCTTTGAGCCGCAGAAAAGGGTATATACTGCGTAAACATCTCTTTCGCAAGTGCCAAACTGTATTGTCGCTGGAAAATTATCTCCTGTAGCATAAAACCAGTCTTTTGTTTCTGTTGCAGGAACCTTATCTTCAAGGCTAAATAGCACGAACTTTTTTTCTATAGTGTCAGTCCCGCATATCGCCCTTATGGAATGGGAACCAGAAGGGAGGTACATAGGAATTACATAGGACTTACCACTTACTGCCTTTTTCTGTTCTTTATCGTCAATTTCAATGGAGACTTCACCGTCAATCTCTGTGCCAGCATTATTCCTGCGGGTAAATGTAATCTCGATAGGCTTGTCGCTTTTGAGATATTTGTCCTTAATGTCACTTGTGAGTACTGTTGAGCGGTTGCTGAGTGGCAATGATAGCTGAGCTTCATGTGATTCTCCTGCAATATCCGTAACAACGGCAGTTGCCTTGATGCTATAGAAGACAGGACAATAGTAGCGTAGTGGATTTATGCTTTTGTCTCTATATTCTTCGGGAAGAAGCATCGGCATATTCATGGTGAACTTGCCGGAAGCATCTGTTCGTATTGTGTCTTCAAGGAGAACGGAGTTCTGATAATCGGTTGCCCTCCACCACCATGCGTTGTTTCTGCGGATTGTATATGCAACCTTGGCATTACTTACAGGAACACCACTATAAGTCTTAGCTGTTCCTGTGATAGTGATTGTATCACCATCTTTGTATTCAATCTCAGGTTTGTTGATTGTCACCTCAAATGTAGGACGGACATATTCCTCAACTCTGAAACTTGCTGTGGAAATATTGTTTACCCTTATTTTGAATGTTCCGTTTTTTGTTTTCTCTGGAAGAACGAAATCTGTGGTAGCAACTCCGAAATCGTCAGTTGTTACTTTTGCAGATGCTAGTTCTTTGTAGTTGGCATCTATTAGTGTGACGTTCAACTCTTCATTTTGTGCTATCTTTGTTATCTCTCTATTTGTCAGATTGTATGCCAGCAGAGAGACATGAACGGTTTGCCCTGGGCGATATATTGTACGGTCAGTGAATGTCTCGTATTTGGGTTCAGAATGTTTGTCTTTATTTTTTATGTAGGAGTTAAACCCTGTGTAAAGGAATTTTGCCTGCATGGCATAATCTTTGTCTGTTGTGGCAAAGACGTTGTAATGTGGGGTATAGAATTTGAGTGAATATTCTGGGTATTCGTAAATGTATTCTCCGCTTTCATTGGTATTTACTACTTTATATTCATTTTGCTTCTCGCCGCTGTCGCATATATGTAGCTTTGCCCCGGCAATGGGGTTGCCGGAGATAGCATTAACTACAACAAATCTTGTCTGTTGTTTGCTTTGTTGTAGCGTGATGACATTAAGGTCGCTGACTATCAGTATCTGATTGTGAGAGCTGCCTTCTTGAGGGTTTGTTTCGTTATCGCATTTTATGCCAATGAGATATGCTCCGAGTGGAAGACTGCCTAATGAAAGACTATCTTTAAAGACTTCGTATTCTTTGTGTTTGCCAAACTCCTTGTGAAATGTTATGGCTTTGTCTTTTTGAAGATATTTATTCAGTTTCTTAACATCGGCTTTATCGCTTAGATTAAGATTCATAATAGAGATTTTCTCGGAAGAAAATCCTGTAAGTGGAGTAAGGGTAACTTCTACATTAGATATGTTTCTTACCCCCTCGAAAAAGGCCTTAGGCTCTTGGCTTGTGTTTATGACGTTATAAGGAATGTTGAAATTGAGTGTAGGGTTTGTAAGGTTTACCCTTTCGTCTTTTAATCGACCAACTTCTAGCCATTTAGGCCAACGCTTTATAGCCTCGTCTATCCATTCAATTTTCTTTTTCGCAACTTCTTCGTTTCTGCCAGAGAAGAATCTCAGTTTCCTTAATGCTATGGCACCACATTCATTGAGATCACCGTAAATAGCAATCAAAGAATCTGCTTTCTTAATATTTGCCTCATTGTCAAATGAACTTATATTCAGATTTTCAAGCATTAAAGCCGCAGCAATACAAGCAGCCTTCCTGTTGCCTTTCTCTGTATAGAAACGCACAAGTGGCTCATAGTCATTAAGCGTATATGCGATGAGGCTTATAAGGTCGTGGTTGAAATATTTGCTGTCAGCTCCTTTCTCAATGAAAGGTATATATTTCAGAGTACCGTTCTCTTTTGTCAGTTCATTTACAATTTCAGGACTTGTGTGATACAAAAGACTGTCAACCACTCCTTTCTTGCTTCTTGTGGAAGCTACACGATAGAGGCATGCTGCTATAGGAGCAGTTTTTGAGAGTTCCTGACACTTTGCCTCCATACGCTTTTCCATAGGGGCAATAGAGTCTATTGATATCTCTCCAAGAAGGTTTCTCTCTGTAAAGAGTGCAGCGAACAGATGACCATAATGCTTTTCCTTTTCTGCCTTTGCCTCAATCTTCTTTGCTGCTGATAAGGCAGTCTTGGGCTGATCCTTCTCCTGGGCATTTTCGCATTGTTTCCAGAGAGATGCATAGTCTCCCTGTGCTGACATTCCTAATGCCAGTACAGAGAGTAGCAATATGGTCAAGATCCTTTTCATTACTTTGTTTTTACAATCTTGGTCTTCTCCTGCTCCTTGTTCCTTCTGTTTACAACAGTAACAACGCTCTGGGCAAGTGCAAGGAATGCCTGACCTGTAACGGTATTTTCGTCAAGGGCAGAAGGAGTACCTGCATCGCCCTTTTCGCAGATACCTTGAACAAGAGGAATCTGTGCAAGGAGTGGTACGTTCATTTCCTGTGCGAGATTCTTGCAGCCTTCCTTTCCGAATATATAGTATTTGTTTTCTGGAAGTTCAGCCGGAGTAAACCATGCCATATTTTCTACAAGACCAAGGATAGGAACATTCACCTTGTCGTTGGTGTACATGTCAATTCCCTTACGGGCATCGGCAAGTGCTACTTGCTGTGGTGTACTTACAATCACGGCACCTGTGATTGCTACTGTCTGTAGCAGAGAAAGGTGAATGTCGCTTGTGCCTGGAGGGGTGTCAAGAATGAAATAATCGAGTTCTCCCCAGTCGGCATCCGCTATCAACTGCTTCAAAGCAGAGCAAGCCATACCACCTCTCCAGAGAGTAGCCGTGTCTTTTCCTACGAAGAAACCGATAGAGAGAAGTTTAACTCCATATTTCTCAACAGGAACAATAAGCTGACGACCGTCTTTCTCTATGGCGTATGGACGTTCACTTTCCACGTTGAACATTTTTGGCATACTTGGACCAAAGATGTCGGTATCGAGAAGTCCTACTTTATAGCCGAGTCGTGCAAGCGCTATGGCGAGATTTGCAGAAACTGTGCTCTTGCCAACGCCACCCTTGCCTGAACTTACTGCGATGATATTCTTAACACCAGGAAGTAAATCCTCTACCTCAGGACGTGGGGCAGACTTATATTCTAATTTTATATTTACCTCTACATCCTTGCCAACGTGATAGTGTATGGCTGCTTCTGCTGCCTTTACGGTTGATTTGAGGAAAGGATCTGTCTCGCGTGGGAATATAAGGACAATCGTCACGCTATTGCCGTTGATGCTTGGAGTGTCGGCAAGCATTTCCGACTCTATAAGGTTCTTCTTCGTGCCGGCATAGATGACGGTTGCAAGTGCGTCTGTTATAAGTTTTGGGTATAAATTCATTGCTATATTTTGTTCAAAAATGTTTTCTTTTTAGAATGCAAAGATAATGATAAAAATGGAGATTTCCAAATCTTATTAGTGAAAAGAGATTAAAGCACGAAAAAAGGCTTGCAACCGAAGTTACAAGCCTTGTATTTGTTATGTTTAAATTTCAGATTTCAGATTTAGAGAGCCACGTAAACACCAAAGCTGATGCTGTTGTCAAGACCAATGTTGAAAGCGTTGGTTGTTGACTTAGCGTCATACTTCTTAGCCTTTACTGTTGCTATGTTGTAAGAGAGATCGCCGAAATGTGCAACGAGTGTAACATTGTCGCTGATTGCATAAGCAATTCCTGGGTTGATTGCAATGTTAAAGAAGTTTGGATTCTCGATTACATCAGAATAACCATTGATGTGAGTTGTGCCGTAGGTGATGCCACCATCAACAAAAACTGTGAAGTTACCCTCGTTGAAGAACTTGTAGCGAACGTATGGGTTGATTGCAAATGAGTTTGCTTTACCACTGAATGTTGTGTTATTTAGCTTTACACTGTAAGAGTCTGTGTGTGCATAGCTGAGTCTGAGAGCTACAGACCAAGTCTCATCAAGGTCATAACCTACTTCTGGTGCGAAAGAGAAATTGCTTGAAGTCGCATCTGTTGAATAGTGGTTTGTCTCAATCTTGTTTGTTGTTGATGTGTAACCGATGTTACCACCGAGCCAAGCCTGTGCGTTAGCTGTAAGAGATGCTACTGCGAGAATAGCGATTGCAAAAAATTTCTTCATAATTTTTAGTTGCTTAATTTTGTATTATTCCTACTCTATCCTGAATATTGAGGTTTTCGGATTACCCTCATTTTTGTTTTATGTTTTTTCGAATTTGGATACAAAATTATGCCGAGAATCCATAATAGGCAAAAAATTATAGTTAATTTATGTAGCTTAACAATGTTTCTTTGACAAGCGTCAAGAAAAACAATGTGTAACCATAAGTTTTCCAAAAAGTCTATGAAAATTCAGATTTTGTCTTATTTTGTGATACTTTTTCTTGAAACTTGCATTAAAAGCAGTTGGTTCTGAATTATTTCACAACAAAGCCTTGTTCGTACCTTTGTTCTTCTTCCGCTTATCCTCCCTCGTTCCTCCGTACCAAAGTCGGTGCAAAGTCGGTGAAAGGACTATTTTGAATAGGAGCTTCACCGAGTTTGCTACGGAGTTATAGCGAAGGAATAGCGTTCTTGCTTCGGAACAGGATACGTTATGCAAACGGCTTTCTGTATGTGCAGCCATTCTTCCATTCTGAGCAGCCGTATGCTGTCTTGCCTTTTATGATAGTTCCTTTTCCACAGAGAGGGCATATTGTGGGAACATTCTCGGCATTTGAGCGTAGGGAAGATGCAGGAGCGTTGGAAGTCTCTGGAGACGCTTTCTTTGCATCTTTTTTAACTGAAGGCTTTCTGGTCTTCTTCTTTTTCTCTTCTTCAAGATCAACGACAGTAACCCTTCGGTTGGTATTGTCGGCAAGTACCTGATTTACAATACTTGTAATCTGCTCCTTGAGTTCGGAAATGAACATACTGGCATCATATTGTCTATGCTCAATATCGCGTAGTTTCTTCTCCCAGATACCAGTAAGTTCCGGACTTTTCAACACATCCTCGTGTATCAGATCTATCAATTCTATACCAGTGGGAGTTGCTATGAGGGTCTTACGCTCTTTCCTTATATAATGACGCTTGAAGAGCGTTTCTATGATAGCTGCGCGGGTAGAAGGGCGACCTATACCATTTTCCTTCATCGCATCTCGCAATTCGTCGTTATCCACGAACTTACCTGCTGTTTCCATAGCACGAAGCAACGTAGCCTCTGTGTAAGGCTTTGGCGGCTGGGTCCATTTCTCAGAAAGAGAAGGAATATGTGGACCTTTCTCGCCCTTTGTAAAGGTCACGTTTGAAGATGTGTTGTTCTCTTCCTCGTTGTCGTTGTCAGAATCCGCAATTGCGTTGTCCTTCTTGAAAACAACTTTCCAGCCTTCATCCGTTACAATACGGACAGAGGTCCTGAAAAGCACGCTATTCTCGTTATTAAGCTTTTCTGCGTCTGTTTCTGAGACTTGCCCCTCTTGTGTAAGTGCCACTCTTCCGAGAATAGTTGTTGTCTCAAACTTTAAATCTGGATAGAATGCAGCAATAAAAGCCCTTGCCACAAGGTCGAACACGTTACGCTCCATATCCGATAATCCCTGTGGGGGTACTCCTGTCGGGATTATGGCATGGTGATCCGTAACTTTTGAAGAGTCGAACACTTTTTTGCTCTTCTTCAAAGGTTTGCCACCAATAGCTTTCACGAGTTCTGCATAAGGAGCTACACCGCTAAACTGTGTCTTATACAATCCGTTCATGGTCTGCGGGCATTTTGAATAGATGTCATCAGAAAGGAACGTGGTATCTACACGTGGATATGTGGTGAATTTTTTCTCGTAGAGAGCTTGTATGAGCTGAAGCGTCTGGTCGGCTGAATATCCGAACTTCTTATTACAATCCACCTGAAGAGATGTAAGATCGTAAAGGCGTGGAGGTGCTTCTGTGCCCTTTCGCTTTGTTATGTCAACGATATGGAAATCATTATTCTTGATTGCATCAAGAACCTTGTTTCCTTCTTCCTCGGTAGTATATTCTATCTGACGGAAGATAGGTCCCTTCGATTTTTGTGTCTTGCCGTTCTTTGCAGCCTCGGCAACTTCTGCTGCATCCTCAGCCTCTGCCTCCTCATCGTGAGCGATGGCAGTAAACTTTGAATCCTTGTATATGGTCGTGAGAACCCAAGACTGACGAGGTTCAAAGTTTTCAATTTCCTTCTGGCGATTTACAATCATCGCAAGGGTAGGGGTTTGTACCCTTCCAATCGAAAGAACCTGATTCGTGCGCCCTTGCGGACGGTATTTCAACGTATATAATCTTGTGGCATTCATGCCAAGAAGCCAGTCGCCAATTGCACGTGAAAGTCCAGCAAGATATAGTGGTTCGTACTCCTGCTGATCTTTAAGTGTCTGAAATCCTTCACGTATAGCCTCTTCTGTAAGAGATGAAATCCAGAGTCTTTTCACAGGACATTTAGCCCCAGCCTTTTGCATCACCCAACGTTGAATAAGCTCTCCCTCTTGTCCAGCATCACCACAGTTTATTATGGAGTCTGCCTCTTGCATCAGTTTCTCGATAGTGGCAAACTGTGCTTTGATTCCTTGGTCGTCTTTCAGTTTTATACCAAAGCGTTGTGGTATCATAGGCAATGCCCCCAATGACCATCTTTTCCACATAGGGGTATAGTCATCGGGTTCCTTTAGCTCGCACAGGTGACCAAAAGTCCATGTCACCTGATATCCATTGCCCTCAATGTAACCTTGTTTTGAAGTCGTGGCTCCAAGTACATTGGCAATATCACGAGCTACGCTCGGTTTCTCGGCTATGCAAACAATCATTATTTAGCTGTGTCTAAACTACTGCGCTTGTCTCTATGATATGAACGGTAGTCATCCAGTTCTATTTCCTTTTCCGACTCTGTGAGCTGCTTCTCGTGAGGAAGAAGGAACTTCATGTATTTTATGTTAAGTCCACGCTCAATCCACATTGACTCGTAATAAGTCTGTATGGATAGGATTTTCTTTGTCTCATCATCTATTCCTTCTGTGTGATATAGGTCTGTTGTGCGGAATAAAACTTGCAAATCATTATGCTCTACCATATAGGTTGTGTATGTGAATAGGAAGTTAGAGTCCGTCTTTAGGTGTATGATACCATTATCTACAAGGAAATGACGATAACGCTCAAGGAAGAAGGTAGATGTAAGGCGTTTATGCACGTTCTTCATCTGAGGGTCTGAGAAGGTAAGCCAAATCTCTTGCACCTCATCTTTTGAAAAGAAACGATCAATAATCTCGATGTTAGTGCGAAGGAAAGCTACATTTTTTAATCCTGCATCCAGAGCCTTAGTCGCTCCTGTCCACATTCGTGCTCCTTTTATATCAACGCCTATGAAGTTCACATTTGGATATAACTGAGCCAGTTCTACGGTATATTCACCCTTACCGCACCCCAGTTCGAGTACGATAGGATTATCGTTGTGGAAGTATTGCTCTCTCCAGTGGCCTTTCATTTCGAAAGGAACATTATCCACTACAGAGAATGGATATTGGAACACATTCTCATAGCGTTCCATGTCTGCGAACTTTGCAAGTTTACCTTTTCCCATTGATTAAATATAAATTTTCGGAAAACAATTCCAGATGCAAAATTAATCAATAAATCTGAGATTTCAAAATAAAACAAAAAAAAGATGAACGAGAACCATTGTTTGTTGTAATGGTACCCGTTCATCTTTTTGTGTATTCAGATGAAAGCTAATGCTTAGTTGCCCTCATCTACATCATCCTCACCGAAACCTGCCTCGAAACCTGTATCGGTGTCTCTAATGTCTGCACTTGTCATGAGAGGCTCAATAGCTGTCATGTATCTTGCACGGAAGTATGGTGCTTTATACTCTTTCTTCATAATTTTCATTCCTCCTTTTTAATTAAAATATAACCTTAGATGTTTCTACTGAACCGTCTTCGAATGTCTTCTTGACGAGATTGATGCCACTGAATGGCTCGTTTGAAATCTGACCATTAGCTGAGATGTACTGAACAGAAACAACTTCGCCATTTACAACGCCGTCGATAGCTGTAACAGCCTCGTCAGCCTCTACGATCTCAACAGAACCGTCCTCGTCCATGATTTCAATTGTTGCATCTGCAATCTTAGCGAAGTTGTCTGGATCCTCACGTGTGAGGTAGCAACGACCTGGCTTCAATGCCTTCGTAGTTCTGCCGATCTTGCCAACTGCACCTACAACATAAACTTGAGAAGCGATTTCTGCGCGGAGACCCTCGAATGTACCAGCGAACTGAGCACCTTCAAATTTTGGACTCTTAGCTTCTGCTGTAGCTCTAACAGTAACGTTTGCATCACCATATAATGTTGACTCACCAGTAACAGTAGGAAGAACCTTGAACATATATGGAGTGTTTGGAACTATTGACTCAGTGCTTGTGAATGTCAACTTATTTTCGCTTGCAACATAGCTTGTGAGCTTAGCCTGCTTTACGAAGATGTTGCTTGTACCATTAACAGTAAATGGAAGCACGATTGTTCCGTATGTATCAGGTGTGAAAGTACGCTTGTACTCAGCATCACCAGCACTAAATTGCTTGTATACGTAAATCTCCTGATTGTTGTCAGAAATCACATAGTTACTACATGTGTTACCTACAACAATGTTCTGACCAGAAACATCTGCATTATTTGCAAAGTATGCAAGTCTGTTGTCATTGATGTCTGTGGCTACAGTACCGAGAATGCTTGCATTGGTGAAGTCAAAGTTTACATATTGGTAAGCTGTGTTAGACAAGATTGCCTCTACCTTACCATCATCAACAATACCACTTACATAACCAACTTTTCCATCTCCAGAAACGGTGTATGAATTATATCCATCGGCAATTTCTGTTGGCTTGTATGTGACATAACATCCATTATAGGTTATACCCTTTGCATAGTCACCGTCAATATTAAGAATTGGCAGGAACTTGTTTCTACGGAATACCATGTAATAGAGATCATCAACGATATCTACACCATCATCGTCTCTCCTTATAACAGTGTTATTCCATTTTGCAGCCTTAAGGTCTATGCCAGAGTAAACGACACTTGGCTGAATCTCTTTTGCTCTTTTACATGCTACCACGTATTTTGCAAATTCCTCTGTATTTGTCTTTGGGGTATATGCTTCCACATATATGCCATCGTATACTGTATAAACGATGTCCTCTTCCTTTGTTCCAATCTCATATATTGTAGATTGTGATTTCATACGCTCTGTAAATGGAGCGATAGTGCCTGGATTCTCAGAGGCATTTGTCAATTTTACGTTGTAAGTGAGATTAGCGTCGCTGACTGTTACTCGCAAGTCACTTTTTAGTGTCATCTTGTACTGCTCTGGGTTTATGTCAAATGAAGCTCCATTTGCATAAACAGTGTCACCTTTTTCAGAGTTTGCATCGAGATCTCTCACGGTGTCATAAGAATAGGTGTTCCCGTTTCTGTCTGTGACAGTTGCGGAAGTGTTGTTTTGTGCAAACATGAAATTTGCACTTGCAGTAAGAACTGCAGCAAAAAGTAATAGTCTTTTTTTCATATTGTTATATGTTTTTTTGTTTATATCATTTATAATGAATGTTTCCGTTTTCCTCCCTCTTTTGAGTTCGGTAACTATATAAATCGGTACAAAATTAGCAAATTCCTACGAAATGACCAAATTTTTACCGAAAAAAAAGAAGAAATTAACAAAAAAAACTGAAATCTTGAAAAGAAAGTTATTAAGACTCTCGATATTCTTTGTTTTGAACGTTCTGTAAAGCAAAAAAGAGGAAAGACTTGCTTTCCTCTTTTTATGCTATTTTTAAGATTGTTTATTCATCTTCATCGTCAGCTTCCCAGCTTCCATAGATGCCTTTTGCATCCCAGCCATCGTATTCGCCTTCTGGTACTCCTGATGCTTGTTGCATTATCGGCCGTGGGCGAATCGGTACAACGATAATTTGCGGATTAATATAACATTTTTTCATAACATGTATATTATTTCATTATTTTCTTTGTTGTTCCATTAGAGTACTTCACAATGTTGAGACCTTTCTGGAAACCATTCATCTTTCTTCCGTTAGCATCAAAGATAGAAACAATCTTGTTGTCTGATCCATTCTCGATGTTGGCGATACCAGTCACCTCGTCTTCGTCTATGGCTACGATGCTGATTTCACCTGTTTTAGCGAGACTTGATTCACCTGTGGTACGGTCAATAGCCTCCAAGTACCAGCGAAGTCCGTTTAGATTGCCATTTGGATCTGTTGCCTTAGCGAATTTGCCTTTTGACATACTGTAATAGCCGTTTTCAACCATAACGCTTCCACTGAGTTTGCTGTAGATGCCGTGGAATACGAACTTTGTTGTCACAGATGAACAATCCAAGGTCTTGCTCTCTGCTTTCTTTAAAGTTGCATTGTTTACGATGATTTTTTGAGCATTATTACTATCTGCCTTCTTTGCTCTAATCATACAAGGAGTGTGAGCCTTGATTGTCTTTCCAACTTTTTGATATAGAATTTCAATTTCGGTGCGGTCAATAATACCATCGTCTTCATCATCATACTGATGAATGTTGTTTATGATAGCAACTTCGAAATTGTCTTTCCAATCATTATAAGACATGTCAAAAGGAACGTAGAGGCATTGCCAGTTGTCGTTTTTGAACACTCTTGAATATGTAAGTTCTTTTACGTAATAATCTTCTTCTCCTGTATATTCTGTACCGTCAGTCAACATGTATGTTCCGTATGTTACAGAAATGCTGCACTTTGCACGTGCATTGCCATCTCCAGAAATTGCTGTGATTGTAGCATTACCAGGACCGACTGCCGTAACAGTTCCATTTGATACTTCAGCTACATCCTCGTCTGAAGAAACCCAGATGATATTCTTATAGGTCGCATTTGCTGGAGTGATTGTAGCTGTAAGCTTGAGGCTATTGCCTACTTCCATGCTCGCATTTGTCTTATTGAGTGTGACACTTGTTGCAGGAACGAATGACTTCTTTACTGTTATCTTACACTGTGCAAATACGTCTGTTCCATCATTTGCTGTACATGTGATGGTTGCTTCACCCTCTTCTGCGCCAGCGATAAATGTACCTGCCTTTGCATCTACGATTGCAATGATATCGTTGTTGCTACTTGTATATGTGACATCCTTTACACGTGCATCCTCTGGGTTGATTGTCGCATTCAGTTTGCCAGTCTTAGTTGTGAGCACTGTCATGCTTTCGCTGTCGAGAGTGATAGATTCCACATGGGTAATTTCAATGTCGGCAACGAAGTGGCCTTTATAGTTTGACCAGTTTGTGGCATTCTCGAAAATGTTCTTCATCAGAGTGAAGACGTGGATAGAAGTGCCTGTAGCCTTAAATGGACTATTTGCATTAAGGTTGATCTTGCTTGGGATGTTGTTAATGTAGAAATTCTTGACATTGGTTCCGTTGAATGCATTGTTACCAATAGAAATTACAGATTCTGGAATTTCTACTTTCTCGATATTTGTTCCGTTGTCAGCGAATGCTTCTGCATCAATAGATTTCAAACCTGCAGGGAGTGTAATCTTTGTTAATTTACATCCATAGAAAACAGAAGCCTGAATCTCGGTGATGCTTTCTGGGATGTTTATGCTTGTGAGACCTGCGCTCTCGAAAGCAGAAGTTCCAAGGCTATAAACTGAATTTGGAATATCGATTGATTTCAGATTAGAACAATCAACGAAAGCAGAACCGCCAATTATTTCAACTCCATTCTCGATTGTGACATTTGAAAGACTCGTACAACGCTTGAATGCGCTTGAGCCAATTTCAGAAAGGGTAGAAGGGAGTACTATGCTTGATGAGAGTGAAGATGCATTTCTGAATGCGTCGCTGCCGAGATAAGTCAGGCCTGATGGGATATTGGCACTTGTCATGTTGGAACATCCCCAGAATGCTCCATCTTCGATTCTTTTAAGGCCGTTAGGCAAAACAACGCTTGTTAATTGTTTACAGTTGTTGAATGCAAATGCGTGGATCTTCTGCACGTCTTCTGGTACGGTATATGCTCCAGAAAAGGTTTTAGGACAGAAAATCAACTCTGTCTGAGTCTTGTTGAACAATATGCCATTATTGTCTGCATAGAAATTTTGGTTTGTTGGGTCAACGATGATCTTTGAAAGAAGTGGACTCTCGCCAAATGCCTGTGCGCCAATAGTGCTGACTGTGCTTGGGATTTGTACGTTTTTAAGTTCTGGACAGCTATAGAAAGCTTTTTCCTGAATACCAGTAACTGTATAAGTTTCACCCTCTACGGTAATTGTAGATGGAATCTGTACTGTGTTCGTGTAGTAACCGTAACCTTCACCAAGATATTGTGTGTTGGTGACAGTTGCAGTACCAAATCCATTGATTAAGAAGTGGATACCATTGACGATTGCGTGGTCTCCTTCCTTTGCTTCCCAATACTGAGCCTTAGCACCTGTCCATGAAGCGCTTGCGATGATGAGCGTAAGAATAATGCTCAAGATTCTGCTTGTTTTGATCATAATCCTCTTTTGTCTGATTTAGCTATCCCTGAATAATCAGCACAATGTTTTTAGTTGTTTTTATAGCCGTTGGGTACTCTACACACTTTTTCGTTGCAAGCCGTCCTTTTAGTTGACTCGTCTTCTGTCTCCCGCAATTCACAAGGTGTAAACGCTATTTTGCTTATTTGTATGTTATCGTTAACACGAATTTGGGGACAAAGTTAAAAATTTTTTTCTAAAAAGACAAATAATATGTGCACTTTTTGCTAAAAAGTAACATTTTTTTGTAATTTAACGTGAAAAATTATGAATTTTTCGGTGATTGTGTGCAGTGTTTTACATGGAAAGTAAATAGGGGAGATTTTCCCTCTAGGACGATTTTGAAAGTTTGCTAGGGTGAGTAAAAAAGAATTTAAACGCAAAGACGCAAAGGCACGAAGTTTTTTGCTTTGCGTCTTTGCGACTTTGCGTTTTATAAATAAAATTTGTATTAGTCGATAACTACACGAGTCCAGTTGTGAATATCTGGCTCTATGCCGTACTGGATATTGCGGAGCTTGGTGAAGAGCTTTTCTGAAACAGGTCCCGGCTTATCGCCGAAGACATAGCTCTTGCCTGTCTCGATGTCGTCGATACGTGAGATTGGAGAGATAACGGCTGCTGTGCCACAAGCGCCAGCCTCCTCGAATGTCTCAAGCTCCTCCTCTGGAATCTGACGACGCTCAACCTTCATGCCGAGATCCTCAGCCAACTGCATGAGAGACTTGTTGGTGATAGAAGGAAGAATAGATGTTGACTTCGGAGTAATGTAGGTGTTGTTCTTGATACCGAAGAAGTTAGCAGCACCAGCCTCATCGATGTACTTCTTCTCCTTTGCGTCGAGATAGAACTCGCAAGCATAACCGAGCTTGTGTGCCTTGTCATTAGCCTGAAGGGAAGCTGCATAGTTGCCACCTACCTTATATATACCTGTGCCAAGAGGTGCGCTACGGTCGAACTCACGAACGATAACGTATGGGTTTGCGTAGAAACCACCCTTGAAGTAAGGGCCTACCGGAGTAACGAAAATCATGAAGAGATACTCCTTGGCAGGATGAACGCCAACCTGGGCACCTGTACCAACGAGGAGAGGACGAACATAGAGCGTTGCACCTGACTCGTATGGTGGGATATAATCCTGATTCAGACGGACCACCTTGTCCACCATCTCATTGAAAAGCTCTGTAGGAACCTCTGGCATGAGAATTCCGCGACTTGTTGACTGCATACGAGCAGCATTCTCGTCGGTACGGAACACACGCACCTTGCCGTCTGGACAACGGTAAGCCTTCAAGCCCTCGAAAGCCTCCTGGCCGTAATGCAGACATGTGGCAGCCATGTGCATGTTGATGTATTCACTGGAGCAAACCTCGATTTCGCCCCACTTGCCGTCACGATAGTAACAGCGAACGTTGTAGTCTGTAGGTCTGTAGCCAAACCCCAGATTTGACCAATCTAAATCTTTCATATTGTTATTTTTTAGTTCGGAAAAATCAAATTTTGAAATGCAAAAGTATAAATATTCTTTTAAATTTGCAAGAAAGTAGGCTTTTTTTTTTCATTTCAAGCCTTAAATAAATGAAACTAATATCTGAAATGCTCGCTTGTGCGACTTGTTTGGAAAGTAAATTGTCAGTAAATTATTTCCTGTAAATAAATCTTCAGATACGCCAGATAATACCGTTTCCCTTCCTTTCTCCTCCGTAGTAACTCCATCAGTAGTCCATCGTTTGTCCATCGATCCTCCATCGAAACGATGGACTTGCGATGGAGTAACGATGGAGTAACGATGGAGTATCTTGGGAGGAAGAGCGGACAAACGACGGTATTATTTGCCGCTTTCGAGTATCTTTTTGATTTCCTCGTCGGTCTTTGTGAGCTTGTCTTTGCAGAGCTTGATGAGCTGTTGAGCGTTTTTCAGTTCGGTGCTCATCATATCGATGTCGAGTTCTCCGCTCTCCATTTTCTGTACAATCTCCTCAAGTTGTGAGACTGCCTCTTCATAATTAGGTGCTTTTTTCATATCTTGTCTCTTTTATTTTACAATAGTATCGATAGCTCCAGAAGCCATTACGACAGTTACTTCGTCGCCTTTCTTGAGCGATTTAGGGTCTTTTATCGCCATTCCATCGTGGAGAGCTATGCTATATCCTCTTCTAAGAACATGGATTGGGTCAACGGCATTTGTGCGTTGGGAGAGCATCTCCAATTGGTATGATGCTCTTTCAATTCTGTTCTTTATTATGAGAGGGAGCCTCTGCTCTATGTTCGCAATTCTGTTCTGCTCGATGTTTATTTGCTGATTGACGGAAGTGTGGAGTCTTGTCGCGAGATTTGCAAGTCTTGCCTCTTCTTTTGTCTTCTTGAGAGAGAAGGCAACGGGTAGGAAACTCTGTATTCTGCCAAGACGAAGACGTTCTTGCTCCATTCTTGAACGGACATAATCCGTGATACTTCGTGAGGCATCCTCGATTCTGTCGAGAGTTTCCAAGAGGTTGTCTATGAGCCATGTGGCTGCTGCTGTTGGAGTCTTTACTCTTACGCATGAAATCATGTCGAGAATACATTCGTCACGGTCATGCCCGATACCTGTTATTATAGGAAGAGGGAAGTTTGCCACGTTCTCAGCAAGTTGGAGAGTATCGAAACCTGAGAAATCGCTTGTGGCACCACCGCCTCGTATGATTACCACAACATCAAAATCCTCGATGGAATCGTTGATTTTGTTAAGTGCTTCTATGATTGTCTGTTCTACCTGCTCGCCTTGCATAACGGCAGGGAAGAGTCGGGTGGTGAACTGAAATCCGTACTCGTTGTTTATCAGTTGGTTGCAGAAATCCCCGTATCCTGCAGCTGTCTGGGAGGAGATAACGGCGATTCTCTGGGCGAACATCGGGACAGGGAGGGATTTGTTGAGGTCGAAGATGCCCTCGCGCTTCAATGTGTTAATGATTTCCTGCCGTTGGCGAGCCATATCGCCAAGGGTGTAGTTCGGGTCAATGTCCTGAACAATCCATGAAAAGCCGTATGCTTCATGAAACTGAGCCTTTACCGAGAGCAGAACCTTCATTCCGGGACGTGGTCGCTCGCCTGTTACCTTCATGAACTTCGGTAGGACATAGCTCCAAGTGCTTCTCCAGCATCGTGCCTGAGCACGAGCGACTAATGTGTCCTCGTCTTTCTGCACCAAATCCATATAACAATGCCCGCCCGACTCGCGGCATTCCGCAAGTTCGGCTTCCACCCAGTAGGTATCGCTAAGCGAATAGTCGATAACCTGTCTGACAAGATTGTTGAGTTGGTAGAGTGTGAGGTTCATAAAGATATTGAATTTTGCGCAAAGATATGAGAAAAAACTGATTTGGCAAAACAAATTGACGAATTTATTTTGAAATGATATAAAAAAACATTAACTTTGCCCTCGAAAATTGTAAACGTGCGCCAGCCTTTTAAGAGGCTGACGTGCACTATTTTCTTCGTGCGAAGTATAATACTTTGTACCGTAAATAAATAATGTTCGTAAATGGATAATAAACAAGCCACTTTGGAGCTGGGCACAAAGCCAGTTGGTCGATTGCTGATGCAGTATGCTTTGCCGGCAATCGTCGCTATGGTTGCAGCCTCGCTCTACAATATGGTGGATAGCATCTTTATCGGTCAAGGCGTTGGTGCTTTAGCAATTGCAGGATTGGCAATCACCTTCCCGTTTATGAATCTCTCAGCAGCCTTCGGTGCGGCAATAGGTGTGGGCTCCTGTACATTCATTAGCATGAAACTTGGGCAGCGTGACTATGCCATAGCCAACAAGATACTGGGTAATTGCATGATGCTGAATATTGTTGTGGGACTCTGCTTCGGTGGAATATGTCTACTGTTCCTTGATCCTATTCTAAGTTTCTTCGGAGCTTCTGACAATACCCTCCCATACGCTCGGGATTATATGCAGATAATACTTTGCGGTAATGTCTTCACGCATCTGTATTTCGGTTTGAATGCCGTGCTTCGCTCTGCCAGTAAGCCTCGTCATGCTATGTATGCCACGATTTTCACGGTTGTGGTCAATACGATTCTCGATCCAATCTTCATCTATGGTCTGGATCTGGGAATCCGGGGAGCTGCTTTTGCAACTGTACTCTCTCAGTTCCTTGCGCTTTCTTGGCAATGGAGGCTGTTCTCTAACAAGAATGAACTTCTGCATTTCGACTATAGTCTTTTCCGACTTGACAAACCGATAGTGAAGAACATCATAGGTATTGGTATTTCGCCATTCGCGATGAATGCGTGTAGCTGTATCGTGGTGATTTTTGTCAACACCTGTCTGATGAAGCATGGAGGTGACCTTGCTGTTGGTGCGTATGGCATAGCAAACAGAATAGGCTTCGTGTTTGTTATTGTGGCAATGGGCGTGAATCAGGGAATGCAGCCTATAGCCGGCTACAACTATGGAGCGCAGAATTATGACCGTCTTCGCAAGGTTGTGAAGCTCGCAATATCTTGTGCTACTGTGGTTTGTACGGTCGGATTCCTCGTGGCTATGTTTGCTGCCCATCCATGCGCAAGGCTGTTTACCAAGGATGAATCGTTGATAAATCTTGCAAGTACAGCCATAAGGATGATGATGATGATGTTCCCTATTGTGGGATTCCAGATAGTTGTAACCAGTTTCTTCCAGAGTATCGGCAAGGCAAAGGTGAGTATGTTCCTCTCCCTTTCTCGACAGTTGTTGTTCCTTGTTCCTGCTCTCGCTATCTTCTCGGAGATATGGGGGCTATGGGGTATATGGAGCGCAATGCCGTTTTCTGACGCCCTTGCTACTGTTGTGGCAGCGGTGATGATGAAAAAATCGAGCGTATGGAAAAAATAATTATCAATGTAGGTCGTGAGGTTGGCAGTAGCGGTAGTGAAGTTGCCAAGTTGCTTGCAAAGGAGTTTAATGCTCGTTTGCTCGATAAGGAACTTCTTGACCTTGCCGCCCAGGAGAGCGGCTTTTCCGCTAAGTTGTTCAAACAGAACGATGAGCACAGAGGATTCCTCAATCATCTGTTCCATATCCGTGAGACTATAACTGACGGAAACTTCTATGAGGACAGGCTCTCGCCCGAGGCATTGTTCAAGTTCCAGAGCGACGCCATAAGGAAGGCTGCTAGTGAGGGTTCTTGCGTTTTCTTGGGCAGGTCTGCTGACTATGTGCTCCGAGATATGGAGAATGTGGTCAATGTCTTTGTCCATGCAGACTTGGAAGACCGTATAGCATGTGTTTCGAGGGTGAAGATGTGCGATGCGGAGACTGCAAGGAAACTCATAGAGAGGAAAGAAGAGGAAAGGGCTGCCTACTATAACTATTACACAGGAAAGAGGTGGGGCGACTCAAGAAGCTATGACCTGTGCGTCAATTCCTCTCTGTTGGGAATTGAAGGAACGGCAAGGCTGATCTCTGGATTCGTGCGTGAGGTTATTTCTTCAAGAAAAGAACAAATGGCTAATAACAACAATTAATACTTAGACTTATGAAAAAGATTTTACTGTTAGGTTCTGGTGAACTTGGTAAGGAGTTCGTTATTGCTGCAAAGCGTAAAGGTGTTTATGTTGTGGCATGTGACAAATATGATAATGCTCCAGCGATGCAGGTGGCAGACGAGCGTGAGGTTTTCTCAATGCTCGACGGCGATGCTCTTGCAGCCGTAGTGAACAAGCATAAGCCTGATATCATCGTACCAGAGATTGAGGCTATCCGTACAGAGCGTCTCTTCGAGTTCGAGAAGCAGGGCATTCAAGTTGTGCCTTCTGCTCGTGCGGTGAACTACACAATGAATCGTCAGGCTATCCGTGACCTTGCAGCCAAGGAACTTGGACTTCGAACAGCGAAATATTTCTATGCAAAGACTTACGAGCAGCTTGTTGAGGCAAGCAAGCAGATTGGTTTTCCTTGTGTAATTAAGCCTCTTATGTCTTCTTCCGGTCATGGTCAGAGTACAGTTGAGAAGTTTGAGGATTTGAAGACTGCATTCGATGCAGCAATGGCAGGGGCCCGTGGTGACGTGAAGGAGGTTATCATAGAGGAGTTCATCCACTTCACTTCAGAGTTTACACTTCTCACCGTTACCCAGAAGAATGCTCCAACGATTTTCTGTCCTCCTATCGGACATGTTCAGAAGGGTGGTGACTATCGTGAGTCTTGGCAGCCATATCAGATTCCTGAGAAGGACTTGAAGGATGCCCAGCAAATGGCAGACAAGGTGACAAAGGCTTTGACAGGCTATGGCATTTGGGGTGTTGAGTTCTTCTTGACAGATACTGGTGTAGTGTTCTCTGAGCTCTCTCCACGTCCACACGATACTGGTATGGTGACTCTCGGCCACACAACAAACCTTTCTGAGTTCGAACTTCATCTTCGTGCTGTTCTCGGACTTCCTATCCACGATATCCGTCTTGAGCATGCAGGTGCTTCTGCTGTTGTTCTTGCAGACAAGGACTATACAGAGGCACCAGAATTCAATCTCGTTGATGCTTTGAAGGAAGAGTGTACCCGTGTTCGAATCTTCGGTAAGCCGGGTGGACATTTCGGCCGTCGTATGGGTGTAACTCTCTGTTATGGAGATTTGGATGCAGATGTAAATACACTCCGTGATAAGGCAAAGCGTCTTGCAAAGACAGTTCTCGGAACTGACCCTTATATGGAGAAGTAAAAAGTATAAATGGTTTTTGGGAAAAGAATCATAGAATATATCAAGAGCATGGGAAAGTCGCTATTCTCAAAGGATAGTCTTGGCTTTCTTATGTTCATGTATGCTCTAGGTATAGTTGAGAGCTATGCCGTTCTTCCTAATTGGAAGGGGGCAAAAGTATATGACAATCTCTACTATGAGCTTTTCTTTGACCTGCTGATACTTACATTCCTTGTTGCGCTCGTTCCGCAGAAGATATGGAAATTCCCTTTGCGCAAGGCTGTAAGGGGTATTATCTATGTCATTGCCTATTCGCTTGCCATCATAGATACGTTCTGTATGGTGCAGTTTGGCAATACCATAAGTCCGTCAATGCTGTTACTCGTTGGTGAGACCACAGGTAACGAGACTGCTGAGTTCTTTAGCACCTATGTCAATCTTGAGGTGCTGTTTACAACCGAACTTGGATGGGTGTTGCTTGTTCTGCTTGTTCATGTTGCCTATGAGTTGATAAAGTGGAAAGTGAAGAGGGTAAAGTGGAATGTTGAATGGGTAAATAGGCTTGTTCCTTATGCCTTTAGCCTTTTTGCTTTAGTCCTCATTATTCTTGGATGGAACGATACCATTACCAATAAGAAGTGCATGGTTCGCCATTTCAGTTGCAAGACGGTTGGGGACGTGGAAAAAGACATGAATCTTCGTCCTATGGTGATGATGTATCAGCCAGTCTATCGTCTTGCAGATGCATTTTTTACCAATCACCTTGTATCCCTACAGCTTGACAGACTGAAGGAAGAGGCTGAGAAGGTGGAAAAGATGACTCCTGAGCAACTTGGAATACCTTCGGATTTAAAGGAGTCTAAGCCGTCGAATATCGTTTTGATTATTGGTGAGAGCTTCAATAAATACCATTCTCAGCTCTATGGGTATGAAAAGAAGAATACCCCACGACAGGTGAAGATGGAAAAGAGCGGACGATTGGTGAAGTATTCCGATGTCATGGCACCTTGGAATCTCACGAGTTTTGTGTTCAAGCATCTTATGACGACCTATACCGTTGGAGAAGAAGGTGACTGGTGTGATTATCCGTTGTTCTGCCAACTGTTCCGCAAGGCTGGTTTTCAGGTCAACTTCCTTACAAATCAGTTTCTGCCACATGCCAAGGATGCTATATACGATTTCAGCGGTGGCTTCTTCATAAATGATGAGATGCTGAGTAAGGTACAGTTTGATGTCAGGAATGAAGAGACACACCTATGGGATGAGGATTTGTTGAAAGACTATGCTCGTCTTGTGGCACCTCCGGAAGGTGTTGCTGATACTGCTTCTGTTCCTTCGCTTACCATATTTCATCTCATGGGACAGCATGTGAACTATCGCATCAGGTGTCCAAAGCAGAAGATGAAATTCTTTGCCTCTGGTTATGACCGTCCGCAGAACACGTTGAAGGAAAAGAAGAACATAGCATATTATGATTGTGCTGTGTGGTATAATGATTCTGTCGTTGGGGCTATCGTTGACCGTTTCAAGAATGATGATGCGGTGATAATCTACTTCCCTGATCATGGTGATGAGGTCTATGGGCCAGGTTCGTTGCATCATTGTGGAAGAAACCACACCACGAATATCACTAAAGACATTGCCCAACAGGAATATGAGATTCCTATGTGGTTCTATTGTACAGCGAAGTATTCGAAGAGGCATCCTGACGTGGTGGCTGCGATAAGGAAGGCAAAGAACAAACCATTTATGACCGATGCAATGTCGCATCTTCTGCTTGGGCTGGCAGGAATAAAGTGCAAGGCGTATCGTCCGGAGCTTGATTTGCTGAATCCTCAGTATAATGAGAAACGCCAGCGACTGATGCAGCATCTGGTGGATTATGATGAAGTTGTAAAGAGTAAATGATAAAAATAAGCAAAGCGGAATCTCAGGCGATGCGTGGAATTGCCATCCTCGCAATCGTGCTACATAACTACTGCCACTGGCTCGGGAAGATGGTGCAGGAGAATGAGTATCAGTTTTCTGAGCGTAATGTCAGACGGCTGATGGTTGAGCTTGCGCATCCCTCTTGGGAACTCATTGCCCACCTCATCTCTTTCTTCGGACATTATGGTGTGCCTGTTTTCGTTTTCCTTAGTGCCTATGGCTTGGTGATGAAATATGAGAAATCACCTTTGGCAGAAAGCAATCAGGATAGTGCTCTCTCATTCATCTGGAAGCATTATAAAAAGCTGTTCCTGATGATGATTGTGGGATATGCTGCATACGTCATGGTTGACTATATGACACCGGCACCACGTCGATATGAATTCTGGAACGTAGTTGGGCAGTTGGGTATGTTCAGCAATTTCTACCGAGATCCAGATCACGACATCTGGCCTGGACCATACTGGTATTTTGGCTTAATGGTGCAGATATATGTGATGTATCGCTTGGTGTTCTATCCCAGAAACCTACGGACGAACAAGTGGCTTGTCGGTGGATTGTTTGCCGTTACACTTCTTGCTCAGCTGCTATTCTTACCCGAAGGATTGGCGCTTCAATGGTATCGCTATAATATCTTTGGTTCTCTGCCAGTCTTCATTGTAGGAGTGTTGTTCGCTCGGTATAACCGATTTAATGAACTTACACGTTCTACTTATGCATCTCTGGCTATTGCAAGTACGGCATTGATATTCCTGTTTAGCCTCTGGTTTGCTACGTGGATTATTGTACCTTTCCTTATCTGCATAGGTACCGTGGCAGTTGTTAAGTTGCTCCCGCAATTCCTTATGAATATTCTTTCATGGGTTGGAAGTATTTCCGCTGCAATGTTCGTGTGTCATCCAATAACCCGAAAGGTGATTATACCGATATCACGCCACGGCGACCTCTTTGCTGGATTACTGCTCTATATCGTTGCCACTATTATGCTGGCGATGATATTCAAGAAAATAATGGCTCAAATCAAGTAATTCGTTATTTTTCTGTGAAGATAAAGGACATAGATCTCGTAAACGTCTCCCGATTCAGGGCGGAGCACATGGGGATGGCGATGCTTTTCGTTATCCTCTTCCACGTTGGATTGCCAAGGTGGAGCGATTTCTATGGTCTTCGACGAATGGGTAACCTTGGTGTGGATATGTTCCTATTCCTCTCAGGCGTAGGTCTGTGGTTCTCATGGGCAAAGAGAAGTGTTTATGGATCCTTCTTCAAAGACTGGGCATCTTTCTATATGAGGCGCTTGAAACGCATTTATCCAGTATGGCTAATAATAGCATGTCTGTATTATATTCCGCGGTTTGACGGTGTGCATTGGATAGACCTCTTCGGTGATATACTTGTCAACTGGGACTTTTGGTTGCACGATGAGCTTACCTTTTGGTATATTCCTGCTACAATGATGCTATATATCTTTGCACCTCCCTATATGGAATTGATACGACGGCATCCTATATATCATTGGCTCGTTCTTGTAATGGTGATGTGGTGTATCCTCGTTCAGTGGGTAACGCCAATCCATCAGGCCGTTGGGCATATAGAGATATTCTGGAGCCGTGTGCCGATATTCTTCCTTGGCATCAATATGGGTGAGATGGTGCGACAGAAGAAAAGCCTTGACGGACAGTGTATATGGATGGTATGGATAATGTTCCTTATGTCGCTATGCACAAGCATCTGGCTTGAACAGGAGATTCACGGGAAGTTTCCTCTCTTCATAGAGAGAATGCTTTATATTCCTCTTACTGTCACAACTATAATCCTTCTCAACCGTGTGTTTCGTCGCACACCTCAGTGGTTCAATAAGAGCGTTGCATGGTTCGGAGCTTTGAGTCTTGAGGCATATCTTATCCATATAGAGTTTGTGCTCAAGCCCCTTGAGAGGAACACCGACCTTGGTTACTGGATGACATTCCTGATCACTGTTGCCGTCACGATGCCATTGGCATGGCTGCTACATTACTTGGTAAACAATGTCATTCTGAAATATTCATTCAGCAAACAGAAATAGCACAATGAAAAATATCATACGCTTGACACGACCATACCAGTGGGCAAAGAATATCTTCATACTATTGCCGATGTTCTTCGGTGGCGCTCTTACTGATAGCCAGTCTGCCATATATGCTTTTATGGCATTCTTCGCATATAGCTTTGCAGCTTCGGCGATATACTGCTATAATGACATCATCGATGTAGAAGATGACCGTAGGCATTCTGAGAAATGCCAGCGGCCAATTGCATCTGGAGCGATAAGCATTAAGCAGGGTTATGTGATAATGACTTTGATGATGATACTATCTGCAGCGTTCATTGTGTTGATGAAAGACAGGGCTTTGCTTGTCGGTGGTGTGGTGGTGACATATTTCATCCTCGATATACTCTATTGTAGATGGCTGAAACGTCATGCTATAGTGGATGTGTGTGTGCTGTCGTTCGGTTTCGTGCTGAGAATTCTTGCCGGAGGTTTTGCAACTGATATTGTACCTTCCAACTGGCTCGTGATGATGACCTTCCTGCTAACGCTCTTCCTCTCGTTTGCCAAGCGTAGGGATGACGTGGTGAGGATGATGAAGACAGGAGAGGCTCCACGACATAACACGGAGAGATATAACCTCACGTTTATCAATCAGGCTGTCACCATTACGGCTGCGGTTACGGTGGTGAGTTATATTATGTACACCGTATCGCCATCGGTCACTCAGCGTATAGGCTCTGACTATGTATATCTCACTTCTGTCTTCGTTATTCTCGGTTTACTGCGCTATATGCAACTCACCCTTGTTGATGAGAAGAGTGGCGATCCAACCAAGATGCTGTACTCCGACCATTTCCTTCAATTGGTTATCGCAATGTGGTTTGCAGCGTATCTCGTCATAATATACGTATAGACAATCAGAAGTAAAAGGAAAAAATAAGAATTAAAAAGTATGATTACACTATGTGGTAATGGTTAATTGCAGAAAAAACAAATCATACTTTTTCCTTTTTAATTTTTACTTTATGAAAAAAATTATCTTCTCCGACTTCGACGGCACATTGACCACTAAGGATTCAATGATGTCGATAATAATATACCAGCAGGGTAGGTTGGGATTGGTTCTTGCCTTGCTTCGCATATTGCCTTGGCTCATACTGATGTTCATGGGCAGATATTCCAATCAGCGCACAAAGGAGCGGCTTCTGCACCATTGTTTCGGACGGATGACAGTGGAAGAGTTCAATGACTTCTGCCAACGGTTTGCCGATAGTCATAGGCATATATTGCGAAATGATCTTTATGATAAACTTGTGGATGCAAAAGCGAATGGTGACGAAGTGGTGGTGGTAACTGCGAGTCCAGAGAACTGGGTGAGCCGTCTTGTTCCGGAATTCAAGGTGTTAGGGACGAAGATGGAGTTCAATCCTTGTTTCACAGGAAGATTTCTCACCCCCAACTGCTATGCACAAGAGAAAGTAAACCGAATACTTGCTGCATATCCCGAACTGGAAACTGATAGGAGTAGTTTCCACGTCACCGCGTTTGGTGATTCACGAGGTGATAAGGAGATGCTGGAGTTTGCGGATGAGAGAATCACGGTTTCGTAAAAAAGATAGATGAAGAGTATATTTGACATATTCAAAATACGTAAGGACGAGCGTTGGCTGGCAATTGTGTCAGCTCTAATATTCTCGTTTCTTAACTTCATGACTGTATATATGTACTGGGGACGGTTCTGTGCGTTGTCAGATAACTATCATCGTCTATTCGTGCGCTGGTTTAGAATTTCAGGTTTCGATCCCTTGACATACGAGGTGATATCTTATTGGGATACGGCGTACAACGTATATAGACATCCTCTCCTAGCATTCTTCATGTGGCCGTTCTACCAGTTGAATCAGTTGATGATGACGCTCACGGGCAAGAATTTCTCTACAGTCATCACCGCGCTAATTATAATTTTCTGTGCCTTTTATTCCAGTATCTTCCTGTTCAGGATTTTTAAGGAGATTATTATGGTGAAAAAACGTGAAGCCTATTTGCTTACGGCTCTCACGTTCAGCATGGCATTCATAATGCTATCTGCAATGGTGCCCGACCATTTCATCATATCGATGTTCGCCCTCACGCTGACGTTGTATCTTTCTGGTAAGAAACTAAGGAACGGTTCGGCATTGAATATGTGGCAGACGATTGCTATGTTCATTCTCACGGCTGGTATCTCGCTCAACAACGGACTAAAGGTTTTCCTTGCTGCTCTTGTAACTCGTCGTAAGCGATTCTTTGAGTGGCGTTTTCTGCTATTTGCCGTCATTCTGCCATCTGCTATGATATGGGGCTTTGCCCGTTGGGAATACCGTACATACGTATGGCCGAAGGAGATGGCTCGTAATGAGGTAAAGGCGAAGAAAAACCGAGAATATACAGAGAAGATACGTCTGCAGGTGCGTGATTCAATAGGTTCAAAGGACTCAGCTGCAGTCGAGGCATTGACTAAGAAAATAAAGCAGCAGAAGGCTGTCGAGAAATATCGTCGTGATCACAAGAAGATATGGAATAAGAATACAGGCAAGCCTATAGCCAAGGGCGAGTTCATGCGCTGGACAGATAAAACTACCTCGCGATGGGATGTGGCTGTAGAATGTCTCTTTGGTGAGGGAATTCTGTTGCATAGTGATTACTTGCTCGGTGATGTTCTGCGTAATCGCCCATTGATAGTGAAATATGATACGAGCAACCTATTGGGATATATCAACTATCTTGCAGAGGCATTTATCGTAATATTCTTTGTCATAGGAGTTTGGATGGGTAGAAAAAGCTTTTTTCTCTGGACTTCCATGTCCTTCTTGCTGATGGATATGTTGCTACACATGGGACTTGGTTTCGGCATCAATGAGATATATATCATGTCGGCTCACTATCTCTTTGTGCTTCCGATAGGAATGGCATATCTGTTTAAGACTATAGAGAATAGAAAACGAAGGTCTGTGGCTATATATACGGTTTGTGCCCTTACAGCCGTGTGGTGTTTTGCATGGAACATAGTTAACATCATTGGATATTGCCTATGAAGAAGTTTCTAACAAGACATAGAGAGACATTGCTTGTTGCGCTGATAGGATTTGTCATCGTCGTGGCACTAAACATAATGATGCTTCAGTATCACTATGTATCGTGGACGAATCCGAAGGTTGGCTTCTGGAGTGCTTTTTGGAACAGATTTGAGATTTCAGGCTTCGACCCATATACATATATAGTAGTGTCAAAGTGGCGTCCTCTCTATGTTATCTCTCGTCATCCGCTGCTTGCCGGAATGATGTGGCCGTTGTCAGAACTCAATGCATGGCTGATGGAAGAGACTGGCATTAATTGTTCCATCTTCATTGTAGGCGTATTACTCGTGATCTGCAGTCTTTGCTCATGGTTACTGTTGTATAGGATAATGCGTAGATTGCTGGAAATGTCTGCTAAGATTAGCCTGCTGCTCACCTTCTACTTCTATTCCTTCTCCCATGTAATGCTCACCATCTTCGTGGAGGACCACATGGCATTCACCCTTCCGCTTCTCCTTCTCTCCATATACCTTGCAGGAAGAGCCATTCAAAAAGGCAAGACAATGCCTTTGTGGCAGTCGTTGCCTTTGCTCTTCGTCTCAACAGGCATAACCACGACAAACTTCGTGAAGATAGGATTGGCTGACCTTTTCACGCAATGGGGCAGGAAATCGTTCGGAAAGATAGTGTTCCATTTCCTCGTATATCTCATTCCTCTTGGTGTGATAGGAGGTCTGTATTTCTATCAGCAGGAGAATACTCAGAAAGAGGAGAAACGCAACATTGAACGGACTGTGAACAGGCGTATGGCGCGTGACTCTGTCTTTGCTGTGAAGTGGAAGAAAGAACAGGCAGACAATCAGATACGTAAGGAAAAACAACTCGTTCATCTTGATTTCGTTACCAACACCGACTATAAGATTGACCGTTTGCCGTCGCTTGTGGAGAATGTCTTTGGCGAAGGCTTCATACTTCACAATCGTTATCCGCTCCGTGATGCGAACAAGGAAAAACATCGTCCTGTGCTTGTGAGATATAAGTACTGGTGGAACTATGCTTTTGAGGCATTGATTGTCATTCTCTTTGCTGCAGGAGTGTGGTGCGGAAGAAAGGAACGGTTAATGTGGATGGTGATGTCAATGTTCCTTTTTGATATGCTTCTGCATGTAGGCCTCAACTTTGCCTCTGCCGATGTGTATATAATGACTGCACATTGGGCATTCGTTATTCCGATAGCCGTGGCGTATCTCATAAAGCAGACTGCCACAAAGCCAAGGCTGAATACAGCTATAGTATGTGCCGTCCTGTTCCTTACATTATATATGTGGGGGCATAATCTTCAAATCATAGTTCAGCATATCATCAGATGAAGGTTCTCATATTAAGCACATTCCAATCGTCGGGTGGTGCTGCCATAGCGGCAACCCGATTAATGCACGCTCTTCAGAAGAATGGTGTGGAGGTTTCCATGCTTTGCAGAAAGAACATTACATTCGGACCTGTTGGACTTCGTAAGCAGTCGTGGACAAGCATCTTTGAGCGTGCTATTATCTGGATGTGCAAGGGATTCTCCACTCGCAATCTATGGGCGACCGATATTGCCCTTCTGGGACAGGATGTCACCCATACCCGTGAGTATAAAGAGGCTGATGTGATACACCTTCATTGGGTAAACCAGGGATTCATAAGTCTTGCCGCCGTAAAGAAGATGCTTGATGACGGCAAGAAGGTCGTATGGACTATGCACGACGCCTGGAACTCCATGGGGGCATACCATCTAAAGATACAGCAGAAGGACGACTGTCTTGAACGCTCTACACGGGAGCGTAAGCAAAAACTCTATGCAGGGAGCAGGATACAGTTTATCACTTGTAGTCAATGGCTGATGAACGAAGCCTTGAAGAGTCCGTTGATGGCAGAGCAGAGAGTTGTTGCAATACCTAATCCTATAGATACTGCAATCTTCAAGCCTGAGCCACATCCGGATCATCGTCGTGTGCTCTTTGTGGCACAGTTTGTGAACAACCCAATGAAGGGAATGCAATATCTTGATGAGGCGGCGAAGATAATAAACAATGACAGTAGCGAAAAGGTGGAGATTGTCGCCCTTGGTAGAGATATTCCGTATATCTCCGACACCCGTGAAATGGCAAAACTCTATGCCTCCGTGGATGCTTTTGTGCTTCCTTCTCTATCTGAGAATCTTCCAAATACTATCATGGAGGCAATGGCTTGCGGTACTCCATGTGTGGGCTTTCGCGTGGGCGGCATACCAGAGATGATAGACCATCTTGATAATGGCTATCTTGCCAATTACAAGGACTCCGAGGACTTGGCAAAAGGCATACTCTATGTGCTTGATGAGGCTAATCACAAGCGACTATCAGACAATGCCCGACAAAAGATCATAAACTGCTACGGAGAAGAAGCTGTTGCCAAACGATATATCGAAATCTATGGAAATGAGCAATAAGAAATTCTCTATCATCGTTGTCACATTGAATAATGCTGACGGACTCAAAAGAACACTCCAGAGCGTGAGTGCTCTGCATTATCCATGCTTTGAGGTCATTGTCATAGATGGCGCAAGTACAGATTCTACAAAGACTGTTGTGGAGAATTTTGGTGAGCTTATCACTGTCTTTGTATCTGAAAAGGATAATGGCATATACAATGCGATGAACAAGGGCATAGTTCATGCCACAGGCGACTATACCATCTTTATGAATGCTGGTGATTGCTTTGCAACTCCCGATGTGCTCACCACAGTTAGTAGATTTGATGCCGATATTATTCTCGGTGGGGCACGATATGGGGACTCTGACCGTCCCGTTCCTGAGAATATGACGCTCTATGATGTTCTTTCGCTCGGTATTAATCATCAATCTACATACTATCGTACGGAGTTACTTCGTAAGTATGGCTTTGATGAAAGTTACCGATTGATAGCTGACCTCAAATCGGTTGTGGAGCCTATGGCACGCGATAAAGCTACTATAGCTACTATTCCGTCCATACTTTCCATTTGCGAGGGTGGGGGAGTGAGCAAGCAGAACTGGCGGGATACGCTCGTAGAGAACCGTCGTATTGTTTCAGAGGTCATAGAGCCATACTATCGTGAGGACTATCTCCGTTTCTCACGCATCAATAACTCCATGCTCAATGATTTCATCGTACTCTCACATTTCCAAAGCATCTTCCCTTTGCTTCGTCTTTTGGCGAAGGTGATGCGTTTCCTAAACTCGAAGTTCAAGCATATACCTCTTTGATATGACCGTAACCGTAATTGTTCCCGTCTATGGTGTGGAGAAATACATAGCAGAGTGTGCAGAATCACTCTTTTCGCAGACATATTCTGATATTGAGTATGTGTTCTGCGATGATTGTACTCCCGACAGGAGTATAGAGTTGCTGCGTGAGATTGTTGAGCGATATCCGGAACGAAAAGAACGTGTACGAATTGTTCATAATGATACAAATATGGGAATCGGTACTACCCGTAAACGTCTTGTTTCCGAAGTTCATACTGATACCTTCCTGTTTGTGGATAGCGACGATGTTTTGCCTCTTAATGCTGTGAAAACTCTTGTCAAAAGAATGAAAGAAACGGATACGGATATCGTGGATGGAGCTTATGCCATCTATGTTGATGAGAAAGTAGGTAAGGTCATTACTCCCCCCCACGACGAACCTTCAAAGTATCTCGATAAGATTCTCTGTCAGAATATCATACTGCCTCGTGTATGGGGAAGGCTATACAAGACTTCTGTTCTGGATAAGGTCAAAGATCTCTTTATAGAAGGGATCGATTTTGCAGAGGATATATGTGCTACAAGCCGACTCGCTTGCGTAACTTCTCGTTCATGGACGGATGAGGTCGTTTATTATTATCGCACAGATAACATTAATTCCTATACGCGAAATATAACGAAGAGAAATATCCTGTCGTATTTCCGTGCAATGTCGATGGTACTCTCGTTCTATCATCAGCGAAAAGGACATCTCCCAATGTCGTTGGAAATAGGCGTTCTAAATGCCTATCGCCAATGTGGAAGGTCTGATATTCCTATTAGTATGGCAGATGAAACCATAGGCTATGTTCCAGAGCATTTCAGCGCTCGGTTGCTCTATTGGTTGTTCCATAGCAAGTCTGGATTTGTGCTGAAACTGACGGATTATCTTTATCGACTAATAAGAATTTGTAATTAATAACAAGTGCCTGAATCTTTAAAACAAAAAACGGCGAAAGGCCTGTTCTGGGGAGCGCTCAACAGCGGAACTACCCAGATACTGAATCTCATAATAGGTATCATCCTTGCTCGTCATCTGACCAAGGATGACTATGGCATCATTGGCATTCTCACCATCTTTACCGCCATTGCTGCCGACCTTCAGAGTGCAGGTTTTACCCAGGGACTGATCAACATAAAGCGTCCAACGGCACGCGATTACAACTCCGTATTCTCGTTTAATGTCTGTATGTCGGTGTTGATGTATTCCGTACTCTTCCTGAGCGCGCCTCTCATAGCCGAATACTTTCATCAGCCATGCCTCGTATCTGTATCGCGCGTGGTATTCCTTACCTTCTTCATTTCTTCGCTCGGCATAGCCCATGGAGGATATATGGCAAAGAACATGATGAATCGCGAAATAGCCATTATCGGAGCGCTTGCTCTTATTATCTCTGGTGCGGTGGGTATCACGCTTGCCCTTTTGGGCTTCGCATATTGGTCGCTTGCTTGGCAACAGGTGACGTATATGATAGTTGTGAACCTCGGACGCTATTACTATGTGCGCGATTGGCGACCTCGGCTTTCTCTCGATTTCGGACCAGTTCGCCTCATGGCTCCTTTTGCTCTGAAGATTCTTGTTACGAAGATACTCAACACGCTTTCTGCCAATATCCTTACGCCTATCTTCGCACGTTGGTTCCCCCTTCATCAGGTAGGAAGCTATACTCAGGCATTCAAATGGAATACTATGGCATATTCGCTCGTTGCCAACACCGTCGGACAGATTGCTCAGCCAGTTTTGGTAGAAGATGAGAGACGGGATGCTTTTCGTAAGATGTTGCGATTCACCTGTTTCCTCTCTATGCCATTGATGTTCGGTTTCGCTCTCGTAGGTAGGGAATTCATTCTTATTACCATCAAGGAAGAGTGGCTTGAATGCGTTCCTCTATTGCAGGTACTCTGTATTTCTGGAGCATTTATGCCTATTCACACTATGTATCAGAATCTTGCAATAAGTCATGGGCGAAGCGATATCTATATGTGGCTCAATATCGGTCAGATATTACTCCAGATAGCCGTCGTTTATGCTTTCTCCGATTATGGTATGTTTGTTATGGTATCGGCTTATTCTGCCATGATGATTCTGTGGCTTTTACCTTGGCATCTCTTTACTGGCAGACTCATAGGTTATAGTTGGTGGAATGTGTTCAAGGATGTAGCGCCATTCACGCTTGCGGCTGCAATAACTATGGCAATCACTTATTACACAACCAGAACGATAACCAATATTTATCTTCTTCTAATCGTAAGATGTGTTATTGCAACTCTGATTTACTATGCTGTGATGAAACTATGCAAGGTTCAGATACTTGCTGAGTGCGAGCAATTTTTCTTGAAAAAGATAAAGAAATAGTTTTTTATATTGCTGTCTAGTAATAATTTTGATCAGATAAATTCTGGGTTGTACTTACATGAAGTATCAGCCCTTTTATAGTCTTTGCTTTTGCCTCGTTAGCATCATCCCCACCCAACAGAGCATATCCAGATGTGGGGGGCTGTGTCTGTAATGAGGTACGCTTACACTAAAATCCTTATTGTTACCCGTTACTGCAAGGTTAGAAATGCCGTTGTGCCTCCGTTGTGCTTTCGCTCTTCCTTCGTTCTAGAGACTATAGGGTGAACGGACTTATAACGGATTTATAGCGGACCTGGAACGGAGGTACAACGGATCTGCATCGGAGGAAGTTGAAAGTCCTCGCAGAATCTCATTGAAGCCTATATTAATTTTGGTAAGATGGTTTTGGGATGATTTTCGCGTTTTACATCGTTTTTCAAGCATGCTGAACAAAGTGAATCTGCCAGAAATTAATGCTTATTGTTATGCTATTGAGACTGGCAACCGCTTATGTTAAGCTCTCTGGTTTGTATATAACAGCCTCATTATCTTTATCTTACAATAATATATCCTTACTCAGTTGATAAGCAAAATCCCGGTCAATAACAGGTAACGGGTAACAATAAGGATTTTAGTGTATGGCTAAAAATTTTACTGAAAATTTCTAAGGAGTTTATATACCTTATTATATATAGAAATTAAAAATATAGGCGGCAGTTTACACTATTTTCCTTATTGTTACCCGTTATTCGTTACCAACGCGTTTTCGGGCATTTTTACTTTACCCTCTTATACAAATCCACAAATGCGTGGTTATGATGGCTTATGCGTTTTTCCTCTGGAGGTAGCTGCATATAGTCGCCATACATCTGTGTGAGGTATTCGTGATAGTTTCCTGGAATATAAACCTCGGTGTCCTCAAATTTCTTCTTTGTTAGTGGAAGAATCCATTCCTTTGGATGAATTTCCTTCTCTGCCCATGCACCTCCATAGTTGGCTATGTTTACCGATGTATTGAAGTCGTGGGACTTGGCAATGGCGTTGAGTTTGCGGATAAGTCGCTTGCGGATAGTCTCTCTTCCGAAAAGGAAGGCGGCTGTCTGGAATGCCATGCGTCCCCATTGCTTTGGCTGTAGCAATAGGCTTACGTATTCCTTGAACGAAAGATGCGCTATTGTTGCGTCAATCTTATTTGAGCAGCGCTTGAAGGTTTTCATCATGCGAGTTGCCTCGACCTTGTCGGATGATGTGCCGTCGATTGGGAAGATGTCGATGTAGATGCCATAGAGACAAGGCACGTTTTCGATCTCGATTAGCGAGGTATCCTTGTCGCAGAACTTTGAGAAGAAGAATGGATAGCCTTTCATTTCCGGCGTGGCAAGTTCGTAATGACCGAGGTCTATTGTCTTGCTGAGCTCAAGGAAACGGTCATAGTCGGGACGGGGCATGGCAATATCAATATCGTCATCCCAAGGAATCATACCACCGTGTCGTACGGCTCCTATAACGGTGCCTCCTACGCAGAAATATGTTAGTTTGTGAGCCTCGCATATTTCCACGAACTTATGTAGGCATCCCATCAGGATGTCATTCCAACGTTTTTTATCTTCTTCGGAAAAGTGGTATTCCAATTTTCAATTAACAATTAATAATTAACAATTAACATGGCTCGTACAAGCTATATAGGAAATTGGTAATTCGTAATTACTTTTACAGCATACATCCATAGTGGTCAACGATGCCGAGAAGATGTTTCTGCTTGTCGGCTACAAGTACGCTGTGAACCTTGTATTTCTGCATTACTGCCTGAATGGCGGTAATCTTTGTCGTTGGAAGCACAATCTTCGGTGAGGTGGTCATGATATCACTAACCTTATGGTTGAAGAACTGCTCTTGCCAGCGCTCGGTAGCACGTCGCAAATCACCATCGGTGATGAGGCCGATGATACGTCCTTCTTCGTCGAGTGATACGCCCATTCCCAGTTTTCCTCGGCTCACCTCTATGATAGCCTCGCCAAGTCGCATATCGGCAGGAATGACAGGGAGGTTCTCCTTGAACATCACATCCTCGGCTGTGGTTAGCAGTCGCTTGCCAAGTGAACCGCCAGGATGGAAAAGAGCAAAGTCGTTTGGCTTGAAATTGCGCATGTGGACAAGAGCACAAGCCAGGGCATCGCCCATAACCATTGTTGTGGTGGTTGAAGATGTAGGGGCAAGGTTCAAGGGGTCTGCCTCATGGTCAACGGCTATGTTTAGGTGGCAGATAGAGTATTGTGCAAGGAGAGAGTCAGGATTTCCAGTAATGCCTATGATAGGCACCTTACGCTCTATGAGAAGTGGGATGAAACGAAGAAGCTCGTCGGTGAAGCCGGAATAGGATATGGCCATCACGATATCGTCCTTGTCAATCATTCCGAGGTCGCCGTGATAGGCGTCAAGCGGATTGAGAAAAAAGGATGGGGTGCCAAGAGAAGCGAGTGTGGAGGCAATTTTCTCTCCCACATGACCGCTCTTGCCAACTCCTGTAACGATGAGCTTTCCCTTACAATTATATATCATTTCCACAGCTTTCTGAAAGTTGTCGTCGAGCAATGGAATGAGGTTCAGTATGGCTTGCGCCTCATCTCGGAAGCATTTTATAGCATAGTCCTTTATTTCCATATCAGATGATGTGAACCAACGTGTGTTGCTGGCTGTATTTATCACGTGCAAAGGTACAAAGAATTATCGGAATGACCAAATTTTCACAGTCTTATATCTGGCAATCCTACCTAAACAGACAATAAATACAGAATTTTCGAACTCTCCAGGTGTCGTTTTAATATAGGTAATGTTCCTCTGTTGTTTGTCCGTAGATACTCCATCGTTACTCCATCGTTACTCCATCGATGGTCCATCGAAACTATGGAGTATGTATGGAGTATCTCGGGAAGTGATACTGTGGAACAAGAATGGAATTTCTTCTCTTTTTTCGTGTGCTTTGTGTTTGAAAAAGTAATGCGATATCAATGTGTTATCTGTGGCAATTAACGTGAGTTTGATGAATTTTGATAATTTTTGTCATCACTAATTTATGATGAATATCGTTAATCTTCTATAATCGCTTTGTTATTACGGCATTTTTTTCGTACCTTTGCAGTCATGAGCCTGAATCGAAAATTTCAAACAGCTATATTCGTATGTATCTCGATACTATGTCTGACAAGCTTTGCTGTGGATGATTTCACTAATGTGGAGCAGCATCAGATAAGTGTTGAGACTCCTGGACTTTTCTCTCATTCCAATGCCTTCTTGGTGGATTTTGCCCAGTTTGCCAAGGATGAATATTCTTTCCCTCTTCCTGTGGGAAAGATAACAAATGTGACCTCTTCTGATATTACTATAGAGTCGAGCAAAGGAGATGCCGTGAAGGCTATGTTTGGCGGTATGGTGAGACTCTCGCGACATATTCATGATATGGGCAATGTGATTGTGGTTCGCCATGACAATGGTCTTGAGACAGTATATGGACATAATGCGCAGAACCTCGTAAAGGTCGGACAGCGTGTTAAGGCTGGTCAAACTATCGCTATTATAGGCGAAGAGGGAGGTCGTGGAAGTCTGTTGTTCAGCATAATGGTGAATGGTTGCAAGATTAATCCTGAAATCATTCTCGATTTGGAAGCACATGCACTTCATCGTCAGGTGGCTACCTTTACCAAGGCTGGTAAGACAGTTAATGTGACTACAACACGCAAGGAGCATAAGAAGAAGGAACCAGAGGGTATGAGTATGGATACTAATGATCCTTTCGGTGACAAGTCGGTTTATCGCCTTGACCTTACTGCCATTAGTTCTTGGCATTATCCTCTGCAGGATTCTCATGTAATAAGCGGCTATGGTGGTAGAAGACGTCATTCAGGTGTGGATATAAAGAATGCTCCGAATAGGGAAGTTTATGCCGCATTTGACGGACTTGTGGTGCAGTCGGGAGTGTTCTCTGGCTACGGCAAATGCATTACTGTGCGTCATCCTAACGGACTTGAAACCCGCTATTCGCACAACAATAAGAACTATGTGAATGTTGGTGACAAGGTGAAAGCGGGCGATGTGATAGGTACAACTGGCCGTACGGGACGTGCCACTACCGAGCATCTGCATTTTGAAACCCGCATAGCCGGTCGTGCTTTTGACCCGGCATTTATTTTTGACCATGTGAACCATTGCCTGCAAAAATGTGTACTGCAATTTAAGAAGAATGGTAGCGTGAAGAGATTGAAATAGGGAAATCCCTATTCTACTTTCGGGATTCTGGCTTTTTCGTATCAGCGAAATTGTGTAATTTTGCCATCGAAAAAAAGGTATGTAATTTTCAAGTATATGAGAAAGTCAATCATTATAGGTGCTTGTAGCGTATTGTTGCTGAGCTCTTGTGGTTCAACTGCAGGAGAAGGTGCTTTCAACGGTGCTATGCTTGGCGGATGGTTTGGTTCTGCCATTGGCGGTATCATTGGTGGTCATTATGGTCACGACGTCGGTACGGTGGTTGGTATGGCTACAGGTGCTGTCATCGGTGCTCAGAATGGTGCAGAAGAGGAGGAACGACGCATTGAAGCTTACGAGGAGGCTCGTCGTGAGCGCGCGGAACGCCGTCGTGAGCGTATAGCGCGACATCGTGGACAGAGGCATCGTGAACATATCGATCGTGACACTCAAGAGAATTATGACAGCGGCTTTGACTCTACGAATTCTGGTGATGACCGTATTGAGTTTGAGTCAAGTGTGGCAGAATCCAGTTCAACGGTCTTCGAATTGAAGAATGTGCGTTTTACCGATGCTAATGGTGATGGAATATTACAGCGTTCAGAAGTCGGAAAAGTCTCTTTCGAGATAAAGAACATAACCTCTCAGATGCAGTATGACGTGATTCCTGCAGTTGTGGAATGTACAGGCAACAGCCATATTCTTGTATCTCCTTCCGCTCATATAGAGAACATTCTTCCCGGTCAAACTCTCCGCTATACGGCTATGGTGGTGGCTGACGGAAGTCTAAAGGACGGCAACGTGAGTTTCGAGGTTTCCGTGTCTCTCAACGGCAGAACGCAAGGCGAACCTTTGGCTATTGAGGTCGTAACGAGTAAGACGAAGATTCAGAAGTAAAAAACTGTAAAAACATATTGCATTCTGATTATTTTTTGTTACCTTTGCACTCAGAAATCTGAGACGTGTGCCAGCCTTTAGGGCTGACTCGCACTATTTCTTTCGCGCGAGGTGCTTTGCACGTTGCACTCAGAAATAAGCAAACGTAAACAACCAATAATCTCAAGGAAAATGCAGAAAGAAGATTCCTCCTTGAAATACAAGGGGGGATTCTTTTTTTCAGTCTAAAAAAACAAAAGAACCAAAAGATTTCCTTGAAGGTTTTTGGAACACCATTATCCCCGCAATGCCCTCTGCGGAAAATACTATAAAGAATTCCCCTTTGTGGGGATAGGGGGCTTTCTATATGAATTCTACTCCACTACGTGACGTCACGTTTCTCAATCTGATGAACAAGCGCATCTACAGGGTGCTTATCATCGCTAATCCATACGATGCTTTCATGCTCGAAGATGACGGTCGTATAGATGAGAAACTGTTCAATGAATATACCGAACTTGGCCTTCGATACCCTCCTACGTTTACTCAGGTAAGTACTACGGAGGAGGCTCGTGCCGTACTTACTTCCGTTGACGTTAACCTCGTCATCTGTATGCCGGGTAATCTGGACAATGGCGCTTTCGATGTGGCCCGTGCGGTGAAGGCCGACTTCCCTCATCTGCCTTGTGTGGTTCTCACTCCGTTCAGTCATGGTATCACGCGAAGAATGCAGAACGAGGACCTTTCAATGTTCGATTACGTGTTCTGTTGGCTTGGCAACACCAACCTCATCCTCTCTATCATCAAGATCATAGAGGACAGCATGAACCTTGAGCACGATGTAAACGAGGGCGTTCAGGTCATTCTTTTTGTTGAGGATAGCATTCGTTTCTATTCATCCCTACTTCCGCATCTCTACAACTTCATTCTCATGCAGAGCCAGCGTTTCGCAACCGAGGCCCTCAATCCTCATGCCGCTGCCCTTCGTATGCGAGGAAGACCGAAGGTGGTTTTGGCTCGTAACTATACTGAGGCTGTGGAGATATATGACAAGTACAAGGAGAATATGCTTGGCGTGATTTCCGACTGCCGTTTCCCTATCACCGGCTATACGCAGCTTAATGGTGAGAGTGAGAAGGTGGCAGATGCCGGATTTAAGTTGCTCGACTATATCCGCAGTCAGGACGAATATGTACCTCTTATTATGGAGAGTGCTGAGCCTGAGAATGAGGCTATTTCAAGGGAGAAAGGCTATATGTTCATCGACAAGAACTCGAAGAAGATAAGCGTGGATTTGCGTAAGGCAATGGAGGAGCACATGGGATTCGGTGATTTCCTTTTCCGTGACCCGAAGACGCATGAGGTTGTCCAGCGTGTGCGCTCGTTGAAGGAATTGCAGGATCATGTGTTCAGCATCCCTCGTGAATCTATGCTCTATCACGTTTCGCGAAATCATGTATCTCGCTGGCTCTCTGCGCGTGCCATATTCCCGGTTTCTGCTTTCCTAAAGCATATCACGTGGCATAAGTTGCAGGATGTGGATGCTCATCGTCAGATTATTTTCGATGCAATTGTGCAGTATCGTCACATGAAGAATATAGGTACGGTGGCAGTATTCGATAGGTTGAAGTTCGACTCATATAGCCACTTTGCCCGTATAGGCGAAGGCTCTCTCGGAGGTAAAGGGCGTGGTCTCGCTTTTCTTGACAACGTGATAAAGAGCAAGGTGGAGTTCGACAAGTTTGAAGGTGTTAAGGTGTCAATTCCGATGACCGTGGTGCTTTGTACCGACATCTTCGACAGGTTCATGGAAGAGAACGACCTTTATCCTATTGCGCTTAGCGATGCCTCTGACGAGGAGATTCTTGAGGCATTCTTGAAGGCTCAGTTCCCAGATGATATGCGTCGCGACTGTGAGACGTTCATACGTGCCACCAAGCGTCCGTTAGCCATCCGTTCATCTTCGCTTCTTGAGGATAGCCACTATCAGCCGTTTGCAGGTGTCTATTCCACATATATGATACCTTATATCGAGGACCATGAGGTGATGCTCAGTATGCTTGCGAAGGCAATCAAAAGCGTGTATGCCTCTGTCTATTACAAGGATTCCAAGGCATATATGACTGCCACCTCTAATGTTATCGACCAGGAGAAAATGGCTGTGGTACTTCAGGAGGTCGTGGGTATGCCTCACAATTGTAATGGCGAGACGCTCTACTATCCTAACATGTCGGGGGTGCTTCGTTCGCTCAACTATTACCCTATTGGCGATGAGACTTCCGAAGAAGGCATAGCATCGTTGGCTATGGGCTTGGGCAAGTATATCGTTGATGGTGGCAGAACCCTTCGTGTGTGCCCTTATCATCCTCGTCAGGTGTTGCAGATGAGTGAGATGGAGATTGCCCTAAAGGAGACTCAGACAATCTTCTATGCCCTTGACATGAGTGAAGGCGACGAGGATTTTAAGGTGGATGACGGTTTTAATATCAAGCGCGTGAGGATTAAGGATGCCGACTATAACGACGGCTCTATGCGACATATCGTTTCAACCTTCGACCCATACGACAATGTCATTCGCGACGGTCAGTATGACGAGGGCAGGAAGCTCATATCCTTTGCTGGAGTACTCCAGAATGATGCTGCCCCTATTCCTGAACTTATGCAGATGGCTATGAAGTTCGGCTCTGAGGCTATGCGTCGTCCGGTGGAGATTGAGTTTGCTGCCAATATCAAAGGCGACAAGACGGTGGAATTCTATCTCCTTCAGATTCGTCCGATAGTGGATTCAAAGCAGGAACTCAACGAAGACCTTACGAATTATTCTGACGATGAGTGCCTTATCCGCACTTCAAGTTCGCTCGGTCATGGTGTTTCGGAGGATGTGGTGGATGTTGTCTATGTCAAGACCGACGAGAACTTCACAGCTTCAAACAATCCTTACGTGGCTGATGATATCGAGCGTATAAACTGTGGTTTCCTTGCCCGTGGTGAGAACTATATCCTTGCAGGGCCGGGGCGATGGGGGTCAAGTGACTATTGGCTCGGCGTGCCTGTGAAGTGGCCGCATATCAGCGCTGCAAAGCTGATTGTGGAGGTCGGCCTTGACAACTATCGTGTGGATCCTTCGCAGGGAACTCATTTCTTCCAGAACCTAACCTCGCTCGGTGTAGGCTATTTCACTATCAACCCCTATCGTGGTGAGGGTATTTTCCGCAAGGAGATACTAGACGCTATGCCAGCGGTGGAGGAGACGAAGTTTGTGCGTCATGTACGGTTCCCCAAGCCTCTCAAGATTATGATGGACGGCATGAAGCAGCTTGGCGTGGTCCTTCTTGCTGAGTAGTTCCTTATGCATTCCATGAATTTCCCTTCATTCGCCCTTTCCGGATAGGGCTTATGGAACGGACTCACAACGGATTCATAACGGTATTACAACGGAGGTAGAGGGGGAGTGGTTAGAGTGCGAACCGCCAACACCTATCACCCAATTCCCGAGTGCAAAGTTACTAAGAGATTCCCATAGTACCAAAATCTTGTGTGAAGAAATGCTGATTTTAGCGTATTTTTAAAGGAAAGCCCTGATGGTCAATGGGTTGAAGAAAATATTCTTATGAATGACAGGGAAAACGTAACACTTGTAACATATGTATCATGTTTTTTACACACACACTATGAGTTACGTTCTTGTTATCTGTCGTATGTTCAAAATTATATATAATATTATATAATATAATATTATATATAATTTTGGGTATTGAAGAAGAGGAAATGCAGGTTGTAAGGGGGTGTGTGAAAAAAATATGTTACAAGTGATACAAATGTTACGCTTTGGGTAGAACCGTTGTCATGATTTTAATGACGCCACGCACTGTGAATAATTATGTAACAGCCTCGAAAAGAGGTTGTTGCGCGGAGACTGATTGCCGTCTTTACGTCGGCTGAAATTTCAGCCCTCGTACTTTTTACCTTGGTGTTAAGGTCACTTAATATCTTGATGTCGGCGCAATTTTGCGCCCACATATTCTCTCGTGCCGGCACGATGTGTTCACGGAATTATAAAAATATTCTTACATAACAGAAAAATCCAGAAAAATATTTTGAACCGCAACGGAAAAATCGTAACTTTGCACTCGTAAAATTTAAATAAAAACGGTTACCAATTTTTCTAAAACTCCACAGAAAATAGATGCGACTGTGTTGGTGTATATGGTACTTTTCTTGTACTTCCTGGTTGCAAGGCTGCATACGAGGCTGCAGATGTCTGGAAGAAATTCACGATTGTAGAGGATGCAGTAACAGCTGGTATTGCTGAAATAGAGACAAAGGACAGAGAGAAGACTGGAAAGTTCCTTGAAAACGGCAAGATTGTGATTGTAAAGAACGGCAGGAAATACAATATCAATAGTCAGGCTGAATAGAATGATGTGTTAAACACACGTCATCATCTTGTATAGATGAGGTTGCTCATGAACAATAATATGCCACTCAGTTTGCTGAGTGGCATATTTTTTATTGATTGGTCTTAATCTCGCTCCCGGTTTCCTTTCATTTGTCCCTCATTTAGGTGGGCAGAGAAAGATAAGGACTCCCGATGTGTGTTAGGGACTATAATCATTAAATGTTCCAATACAAAACTAAGACCAATTGTTGTCTTGTTTACTGGCGACGTGCAGAGATGCCTTGTCTAACAGGTGAAAGAATAGCGTTAGCCGTAGTCTTTGAGTTTATCTCTACTTTCGTCTTGGTGAAATCAGGCACATTGTAGCTATACATCAAGCGCTCATAGTAATGGCGGGGATTCTTTTGGGGAAGCATGAAAGGTTTGGTGGCCTTTCCGTTTTCGTCAATGCATGAAAGATACAGCCGAGTGTAAAGTCCATCATCCCTACGTGATGAAAAAACGAACCAATGACTATTAGCGCTCCAGTTATGGTATGACTCTGTATCATCGCTATTAACCTCATCCATTGCACGTTTCTCGCCTGTCTGAAGATTGAGAATCCACAAATCAGCTTCCTTATGCCAAATTGGGAAAGTACCATAATTTGCTAACGTGTACATAATGTATTTCCCGTCATAAGAAGGTTTTGGAATAGAGATGCTCATACTATCAGCTTCCGCATCAATGATAGTCTTTACACTGTCACCATATACTCCTTTCTGTGCGTCAAAGTCGATAGAGTAGAGGTTATATCTGACAATCTTATAATCACGCGGATACGTACGCTTTACTGTACTACAGAAATATATAATCTTACCATCAGAAGAGAAAGCCGGGAATGTTTCGTTAAAATCAGGTTTCGTAACCAAAGGAGATAGTAGGAGTTCATGCTTTTCCGTATCGTACACCTGTAGGTCACTCACATAGTCAAACACCTCAATGCGTTCGTCTTTTGTGACGTGAAAATTTTGACTGGTTGTATTAGTTGAAAAAACCACATACTTTCCCTCTGGATGCCAATAAGGATATACGCATAATCCCAATGTGGCATCAGTCTTTGTGTTTAGAGCCTCCATACTCCCTCCTTTCTGCAACATTGTGGCTCCTTTTGAACCGCGTACATGGAAAAGGAATTCTTTCGGATTGGTTCGGTTGCTTGTATGGCAATTTATACAAGCGCCTGGAGTACGGTTGTTGTCCATTATTTCATATTCATCAAAGGTTGAAAGGTCGCGTTGGTAAAGGCCCATGTGACTGAATAAAGCATATCCAGGAGCAATTCGACGGTATGTTAGTCCCCATTCATCAAGCTCATAATCAGATATATGCATGGTGAAATCCTTGTACTGAGTCCACTTGCCATCCTTCTCCACACAAACGGTGAACAATAATGAACCTCCCTTATTCTTCTCGCATAGAGTATGCCATTCGTCAATGTCAAAATCTACAATCTCACCGTTTGATTGAATCTTCCCCTCTTTACTGCCCTTTACAACTACATCCACACAGTCATAATCATCATACATCAGTGAGAAATCCATTGGCGCAATATTCACAGGAATCGTCACATCGATATAATCCGGATATATTTTGGGATACTCATTAACCTGTTCCGCATTTTGTACGTTTGTTGTACAACTGAAAAGCATTGTTGCCAATAATAGAGCTATTATATTTCTTTTCATTTCTTTTGTGTCTTTTTATTCACATAATTCAAATACATCATATACTTCTGCTCATTGCCCTCCAACTTTGGTAGAAAGAGAAGATACTGCGTAGCAAGAGTGTTTTCTGTATTTTGCATGAAAAGTTTCCCCATAATCTTATCTATCTGGTCATCAGAGAATAAGAAATCTTCCGTAAGACGCAGTTTACGCAGATGCCCATAAAGAGGATGGTCATTTATGGCCTTTTCGTTGTCAAGAAGTTTCATGGTACAGCCGGCCCAAGATGCATAACACATGGTCTTTTTAAGCAACTTGAGATATTTTCTTGCCACATCATACTGTCCGTTAATAAGATTTGTTTCTGCAAGTCTTTTTATCACGCGAACACTCTTTGCATTATCTGCAAGAGCCTCCATGGAATCGAAATCAAGTCGTTGGGCTGTATTTACGAGACCAAGATGAAAAAATATTTCAGCAGTCATGATAGAGATTTCTGAGGTCATATCACATCTTGGAAAAGCACCTGTCCAGCCATTCTGGTAGAAATCAAAACCACGTTGCATGAGTTGTCCCTTAATTGCAAGTGCAAGATTAAGAGACGCAACGGTCAATGGAGTATTAGGTGTTTTTTTCTCTGCTTTAGAAATAATGTCATCCCACTTTTCTGCACGAACAAGAGCATCGTATTCAAGCACTTCGTATTCATCTTTATTAATGCACTTAAAACTTACCAGAACCATCATGACCAAAAGTAATACAAGTGATGACTTTTTAATATTTATGGCAGTCTTTACATTGGTAATTTGAGGAATTAGATTTAGGCAATATGGTGTTATTGCAAAGACGATTATAATGGCGATCTGCCATACATTAATATGATCAACATCCATAGTATAGCCTATTCCCCAAAAGAGACGATCAAGTGGTGCCAGAGCAAAGAAACTGCTGATAAATATGCACATAGGAGCATAGGCTGCCATTGCAAGCATAAGGCGATTCTTCGGTTTCGTAAAAGCCGTAAAGGCTATGAACAACCCGAAAGTCATCACCACAGGACCAGCTATCCATGCCAATATCGGAGTTGCTAATATAAGATAGGTATCATAGTACCATTTCTTTTGTTGAAGCAAAGTAGCCCCCAACATGGCGATCTCCGTCATAAGGAGAGCGATTGTGAAAGTCAATTTCACCCTTATCTCCCCCTGATAGTACCAAAGCAGTATAGATGGGACGAATCCAAGGACAAAACAGATATCTGACATCTTACAGGTTCTTCTCACAATCTGCCACATAATCAACTGCATCGCACACAATATGGCAGCAATTATTGCACCTCCTACAATGGCATTATAATAGAATTGCACAAGGAACTCTGCAACGTATCTTGCTATACCAGCAGGCATGGCAATCCGCTCCATAAACTGTTCACTATCAAAGAGAAATAACTGTGTTTCTTCCTGATAGTTTAGCATTGCAGGTGCATAGAATGCCCAGAACATCCACACTATGAAAAAGAAGAATAGGAGAATGTATTTGTTCTTTATTTTTTCCATTAGGCTTTATATCATTTATACCCGATAAACTCGAAAGAATCACATGGAATGCTAATTCCAATTGATTGTATGGGAAAGCTTCATCGTATTTGACTTGGATTTCTGCATCTGCATCAATAAAGAAATATGCATCTTACACGTATACATCTTAATATTGGTTATTACACTTTTTTATTTATATTGGAACCAATTATTTTGAAATTGCGTACAAAATTACTTTTTTTTCCCGAGAATGCAAAGGTATTGTCTCAAAATTGTTGTTCCAATTAAAAAGTTTTTTGCCATTTATTCTCCATTTGTACTCTGTTGCGTATGTGTTATAATCGTATTCAAATAGTTCTTGTATTTTTAATTCTTGTTTTTCTCTGTACTTTTCATACAATAAATATAGTGTTTGCTGAAGGGACGATTCTTTTGGGTATACAAATAAAACCTGATTGTAGATTATGGATTAGAACGAGCGTGTCTCGATGAAGGAGTGGAATGCCTGTTGGTAACCTTCAGGCACATGGATGATTTCCTCCCCGATGTAGATGCAGTCATTGCGGTCAATTTTCTTGATTTTATCAACAGCGATGATATAGGAACGGTGTACGCGCAGGAATCTGTCCGTAGGCAACATCGCTTCCACGGCTTTCATGGTGAGGTGTGTGATTAGTGGCTTGCTCTCTCCGTCAAGGTAGAACATGACATAGTCTTTCATGCCGCTGACATAGGTTATACTGTCGATGGTGACATTGCGAAGCTCTCCATCCACACGGATGAAGAGGCTCGTTGACTTTGCATCATCAGCGGAAGGCTCACGTTCATACCATTGTTTAGCCTTCTCGACAGCAGCAAGGAATTTGTTGTAGCGGATAGGCTTTAGTAGAAAGTCTAGCGCACTAACCTCATAGCTCTCGAAAGCGTATTCCTTGAAGGCCGTCGTGAAGATGACGCGTGTGGTCGGTGGAATCATGTGAGCCAGTTCCATGCCATTGAGGTCGGGCATCTGTATGTCGAGGAATAGCAAATCTGGTTTCTGCTCTTTCACGGCATTGATTGCCTCAACGGAATCAGTGAACGAGGCTAATAGTCGCAGCTCCGGGGTCTTGGCAACAAACGACTCCAGTAATTTGACGGCTAGCGGCTCGTCATCGACAATGATACATGATAG
>CADCHG010000008.1 GCA_902801155.1 uncultured Prevotellaceae bacterium
TTTAATCACGCATCTATAGAATAACAGCCCTTACGGACTGCCCTATTAGGTGTCGGGCTTTCAGCCCTCGCAGTCTTGAATTCGTCGAACTCACGTTAAGTAGAAAGTGTAAAGTAAAAAGGTGAAAAGTGTATTTGCGCATTTCACCTTTAATTTTTGCTTTTATGGTAAAATTATAATTACGAATAATAAAATATAGATAAATATTTATGTTAATAACGCTAAAAATAGACGATAAAAATTAACATTTAGTTCTCTTGTTTCGGAAATCTTAGTATTTTTGCATTCGGGAAATCAAAGAACGTGCGCCAGCCTTTAGGGCAGACACGCACTTTTCCATTCATGCGAGGATGCTTCGCACGTTGTCAAAAAATTAGAAAGAATAGATGAAGAAATCAACTATATGGCTCGTTGCCGTTGTCATGGGACTCTCATTCGTAGGTCTTCTGTACTTGCAGATTTCATATATCGAGGAGATGACCAAGATGAAGCGAGAGCAATTCAATGAATCTGTCAACCGAGCCTTGTATCAGGCTTCACGTAACCTCGAGATGAACGAGACGCTCAGATACTTGGAGAAGGATGTTAATGCTACAGAACGTCGCGCTATCAAGTTTGATTCCGTGTCAAGTGTAGGCGGTAAGTTGAACGCTGGTATTCAGCAGTCGCATCAATATGCGGTGGCAGGAGAAGACGGTACGATATACTCATCCTTTGAGTTGAAGACCATAACCTTGAAGCCTTCAAAGGTGCCAAAGGCTATGATACTCCATTCTGATAAGGAAAGCTCAATTTCTGAGGCTGCAAAGTCTATGCAGGAGATTATCCGAAACAGATATGTATATCAGAGGGCGTTGCTTGATGAGGTGGTTTATAATATTCTCTATACAGCATCTGACAAGCCATTGAAGGAGAGGATAAACTTCAAGATGCTCGATCAGGATATACGAGCAGAGCTTCTAAACAATGGTATCTCTATTCCTTATCATTTTTCAGTCAACACAAGTGATGGTAGAGAAGTCTATCGTTGTCCTGACTACACGGATGAAGGTGAGGAGAATACCTATACGCAGGTTCTTTTCCGTAATGATCCGCACTCGAAGATGGGTGTTGTGAACATCCACTTCCCTGATATGTCGAGCTATATCTTCTCAAGTGTGAAGTTCATGATACCGGCACTTATCTTCACAGGTGTGCTGCTTATCACTTTCATCTTCACTATCGTGGTTATCTTCCGTCAGAAGCGATTCTCTGAGATGCGTAATGACTTCATCAACAACATGACGCATGAGTTCAAGACTCCGATATCAAGTATCTCACTTGCTGCTCAGATGCTGAAGGATGATACAATAACAAAGTCGCCAACTATGCTCTCGCATCTGTCAGGTGTTATCGTTGATGAGACAAAACGCTTGCGTTTCCAGGTTGAGAAGGTTTTGCAGATGTCAATGTTCGACCACAAGAAGGTTACATTCAAGAAGCGCGACCTTGAACTCAACGAACTTGTAGAGGGCGTTATCAATACGTTCACCCTCAAGGTTGAGGCTTCAGGAGGAAAGATAGACAGTAGTTTGGCAGCAACGAGTTCAAAGGTATATGTTGATGAGATGCACCTCACGAATGTGGTGTTCAATCTTATGGACAATGCCGTTAAGTACAAGAAAGAGGATGTGGATATTCATCTGAATGTTCGTACATGGAATGATGCCACGCATGTATATCTCTCTATTGCCGATAATGGTATTGGTATCAAGAAGGAGAACCTGAAGAAGATCTTCGAGAAATTCTATCGAGTTCACACCGGTAACCGACATGATGTAAAGGGCTTCGGACTTGGTCTTGCCTATGTCAAGCAGATTGTGGATCTTCACAAGGGAACCATACATGCAGAGTCTGAGATTGGCAAGGGAACAAAGTTCATCATTAAGTTGCCGTTGTGCTAGAAAGTGAAAAGTGTAAAGAGTGAAGTGTAAAGAGTAAAGAAACAAAATATAAAAATAATAACTATTATGGAAGAAAATGTAAAAATTCTGCTTTGCGAGGATGATGAGAACCTCGGTATGTTGCTTCGTGAGTATCTTCAGGCTAAGGGCTTCACAACAGAGCTCTGCCCTGATGGTGAGGCTGGTTTCCGCGCTTTCCAGCGTGACAAGTTTGATATCTGCGTCCTCGACGTTATGATGCCTAAGAAGGATGGTTTCACACTTGCTTCTGATATCCGTCAGAGTAATCTTGAGATTCCTATCATCTTCCTTACTGCCAAGCAGTTGAAGGAGGATATTCTTGAAGGCTTCAAGATTGGTGCAGACGACTATATCACAAAGCCATTCTCAATGGAAGAGCTTGTATTCCGTATAGAGGCAATCCTTCGTCGTGTTCGTGGAAAGAAGACAAAGGAGAGCACAGTATATCAGCTCGGCCGCTTCGTTTTCGATACACAGAAGCAGCTCCTTACCAATGGCGATAAGATGGTTAAGCTCACAACCAAGGAGAACGAACTTCTCTCTCTGCTTTGCAGTCATGCCAACGAGATCCTCCAGCGTGATTTCGCCTTGAAGACCATCTGGATTGATGATAACTACTTCAATGCACGTTCTATGGATGTTTACATCACAAAGCTTCGTAAGCACCTCAAGGATGATGACCAGATTGAGATCATCAACATCCACGGTAAGGGCTATAAGCTCATAGTTCCAGGAGAGGAGTAGTTTTTTAGTGTAAAGTATAAAGTGTAAAGAGTAAAGTGGAAGGTGTAAAGAGTAAAGAGTAAAGAGAATAATAGTATAAATACTATCTACATTACCCTTTACTCTCTACCCTTTAATCTTTTTCAAATGCCAATACACGCTCTGTGTCACGCCTCTTGCCGTAAGGTAAAGAATGAAGGCGAGCCACAGGGCGTGATTGTGTAATGTGGTTTCGAGAGAGAAATATGTAATGAAGAACACAATAGCAGCTACGAATGTTCCTGATAGCATTCCCTTTGTCATCGTCATGCCTATAAACACACCGTCCCATACAAATGCCACCATTCCAGAAATAGGTATCAGTATTGCCCAGAAGATGTATTCTTCGGATGCAGAGATAACGCTTTCCTCGTTTGTGAGAAGGCGTAGGAAGTCAAGTCCGCCAACTCCATATACGATGGAATAGATAGCTGTCAGTCCCATACTCCAATAGAAAACCTTTCTTATCGTTTCCTTTAGAGAAGCGTTGTCACCAGCACCATAGAAACGGCCGCAAAGTGCCTCGGCGGCATATGCAAATCCGTCCATTATGTATGAGTACAGAATGAATAGTTGCATAAGCAGGGTATTGACGGCAAGAATAATCTCCCCACCTTTCGCACCTGCCACTACAAAGTACAGATTTACAGATACTAAGAATAATGTGCGAAGGAAAATATCCCTGTTCACCGTGAAGAAAGACTTCATTGCCGATGACTCGAAAATGCACGATAATGATACACGTGAATTGCCATCCGAAGGAATCTCCCTTCTCTTTCTCAGAAAGAAGAAACATCCCATGAAGAAACCAGCCCATTGTGCTATCAGCGTTCCTGATGCAACACCTTCAATCTTCATTCCAAGACAATACACCAATAACAGAGATACAAGTATGTTCACCACATTCTGTGTGATGGAAATGATCATCGGAATCTTTGTGTTCTGCATACCCACAAACCATCCGTTTAAGGCAAAGAGACCGAGGCTTGCCGGTGCTCCCCAGATGCAGATATAGCAGTATGAATACACAAGTTGGGTGACATTCTCATCAGGAGCAATAAACCACATAACGAGATGGAGTAGGGGATACTGCAAAATAATGATAGCCAGTCCGATAAGTGAGGATATACAGATTGCCCTAAGTCCTGTAAGGTCAGCCTCTCCGAAGTCCTTTCTGCCGTATGCCTGAGCCGTCATTCCGCCTGTTCCCATTCTAAGAAACGCGAAGAGCCAGTACATGATGTTGAAAATCATAGAACCTACGGCAATAGCGCCTATATAGCGTGCCTCACCCATATGGCCTGTTATGGCTGTATCTACAAGACCGAGTAATGGCACGGTTATGTTAGATACAATGGATGGGAGGGCGAGATTGATGATTTTGCGATGCATTTGATTGTATGTTGGGTGATAGGTGCTAGGTGATAGCGACTGCAAAATTACTATATTTATGCTAAAAACTGGACTTTAATATTATAAATATTAGGAAATTGGGGAATTTATTTTGTTTAATCAAGAATATTTGCTAATTTTGCACCTTAAAATCATAAAGTTGTAAATCGTAAATAAAAAAATAGTAAATCTCAATGATGACAGCAAACGAAATCCGTGACTCGTTCAAGAAATTCTTCGAACAGAAAGGACATGCCATCGTGCCAAGTGCACCAATGGTGATTAAAGATGACCCAACACTTATGTTTACCAATGCTGGTATGAACCAGTGGAAGGATGTAATCCTCGGTACACGCGACCCAGAGCCACGCCGCCGTGCGGACTCTCAGAAGTGTCTCCGTGTAAGTGGTAAGCACAATGACCTCGAGGAGGTTGGACACGATACATATCACCATACAATGTTCGAGATGCTCGGCAACTGGTCATTCGGTGACTACTTCAAGGAAGGTGCTATTGATATGGCATGGGAGTATCTCGTTGATGTTCTCAAGCTTGATCCTGCTGACCTCTACGTTACAATCTTCGAGGGTGATGATAGCGAAGGTCTTGCACGCGATGAGGAGGCTTATGGCTACTGGCTCAAGCACGTTCCTGCTGACCACATCATCAATGGTAACAAGCACGATAACTTCTGGGAGATGGGCGATACTGGTCCTTGTGGTCCTTGCTCCGAGATTCACCTCGACTCTCGTACTCCTGAGGAGAAGGCAAAGGTTCCTGGACGTGAGCTCGTCAATAAGGACGATCCACAGGTTATCGAGATATGGAACATCGTATTCATGCAGTTCGAGCGTAAGGCTGACGGTCACCTCGAGCCACTTGGTATGAACGTAATCGATACTGGTATGGGCTTCGAGCGTCTTGTTCGTGCTCTTCAAGGCAAGCATTCTAACTATGATACAGACGTATTCCAGCCTATCATCAAGGAGATTGAGCGTCTCTCTGGCAAGAAATACGGTGCTGCAGAGGAAACAGATGTGGCAATGCGTGTAATCGCTGACCACCTCCGTGCAGTAGCATTCTCTATCGCTGACGGTCAGCTTCCGGGCAATGCAAAGGCAGGCTATGTCATCCGTCGTATCCTTCGTCGTGCTGTTCGCTATGCATATACATTCCTCGATCAGAAGGAAGCATTCGTATATAAGCTCCTCCCAGTTCTCATTCAGGAGATGGGACCATCTTACCCAGAGCTCCCAGGACAGCGTGAGCTTATCGGTAAGGTTATCAAGGAAGAGGAGGATTCATTCCTCCGCACTCTCGACAAGGGTATCTCTATGCTCTCTGATGCTATCGAGGCTCTCAAGGCAGAGAAGAAGAACGTGCTCGACGGTACTCAGGCATTCCGTCTGTTTGATACCTACGGTTTCCCTCTCGACCTCACTGAGCTTATCTGCCGTGAGCAGGGCGTAAGCGTTGATGAGGCTAAGTTCAATGAGGAGATGGAGGCACAGAAGGCTCGTGCTCGTAATGCTGCACAGGTAGAGAATTCTGACTGGGTAGAACTCAAGCCGGGCGAGCAGCAGTTCGTAGGTTACGACTACACAGAGTATGAGTGTGAGATTCTCCGCTACCGTAAGGTGACTGTCAAGAAAGCTACATATTTCGAGATTGTACTCTCTGCAACTCCATTCTATGGTGAGATGGGTGGTCAGGTAGGCGACAAGGGTGTCCTTGTTTCTGAGAACGAGACCGTCAACATAATCGACACACGTCGTGAGAATGGCCAGAGCGTTCATATCGTAAAGGAGATGCCAAAGGATCCTACGGCTCCATTCATGGCTTGCGTTGATACAGACCTTCGTAATGCAAGTGCTGCCAACCACACAGCAACCCACCTTCTCGACTATGCTTTGAAGCAGGTTCTCGGTGATCATGTTGAGCAGAAGGGCTCTTTCGTAAGTCCTGATACTCTCCGTTTCGACTTCTCTCATTTCGAGAAGGTAACCGATGAGCAGCTCCGTGAGGTTTCACGCATCGTGAACTCAATGATTCGTGAGGACATTCCACTTGACGAGCATCGTGACACTCCACTTGAGGAGGCAAAGAAGCTCGGTGCTATCGCCCTCTTCGGCGAGAAGTATGGCGACAAGGTTCGTGTTGTTCGTTTCGGACCTTCTTGCGAGTTCTGTGGTGGTATTCACGCAAGCAGCACAGGCCGTATCGGTATGTTCAAGATTGTTTCTGAGAGTAGTGTTGCTGCCGGCATCCGTCGTATTGAGGCTGTTACTGGCAAGCAATGCGAGGAAATGCTTTATGCTATGGAAGATACTGCAAAGGCTATCGGCAATATGTTCAATAATGCCAAGGATCTTCAGGGTGCTATTGCTAAGTTCATTGACGAGCACGAGGACTTGAAGAAGGAAGTTGAGGCAATGAAGGCACAGGCTGCTGCACGTATCAAGGCTAAGCTCATAGAGCAGGTACAGAATATCAATGGTGTCAATGTCATCAAGGCTGTTGTTCCTGCTGATGCACAGCAATGTAAGGATATCGTATTCCAGATTCGTGAGGCTATGCCAGGCTCACTCGTATGTGCTCTCGGCACAAAGGTAGGTGGTAAGCCAAGCATCACGGTAATGCTTTCCGACGATATGGTCAAGGATCACAACCTCAACGCTGGTAAGATTGTGCGCGAGGCTGCCAAGCTCATTCAGGGTGGTGGCGGCGGTCAGCCTTTCTTCGCTACTGCTGGTGGTAAGAATCCTGACGGCATCTCTGCAGCCCTCGACAAGGCTGTAGAACTCTGCGAACTATAATAAGTGAATAGTGAAAAGTGAATAGAGAATAATACTTAATACTGGTGGACACCATTATGGGTTTTCTCTATAATCGTGATAGCAGTATTTTTCACTAAGTATTATTCACTATTCACTATTCGTTATTCACTCTAAAACTCTCCCCAATATGTCCGAGAAAAATTTAAAGGTATATTACACCATCAAGGATGTGGCAGAGATTGTTGGTGTAACGGAGCCTACTCTTAGGTTCTGGGAAACAGAGTTTCCTCATATCAAGCCAAAGACAACTGCCAACAAGGTTCGTCAGTACACCATGAAGGAGATAGATGATATCAAGGTCATCTATAACCTCATCAGAGTACGTGGCTTCAAGATTGCTGCGGCAAAGAAAATGCTGCATGCCAATCGTTCTGGCGTTGACAGAACAGATAAGGTGCTTCGCAAGCTGCAGGACGTGAAGACTGAACTTACAGCTTTGAAAGCACAGCTTGATATCATAGTATAGGGCATTGCCAACAGATATTATTAAAACGCAAAGACGCGGAGACGCAAAGTTTATTATTGGATTTCTTTGCTCAGCGTCTTAGTGCCTTTGTGTTTAAAACAATAAACTTTATAGTGAAAAGGGCTCTTGTCTCTCTTGCTATGGGCACTTTTGGGCTCGGCATTACCGAGTTCGTCATGATGGCTATCTTGCCTAACGTGGCAAGCGATTTCTCTGTGTCCATCCCTGTAGCCGGACATCTTATTTCCGCTTATGCTCTTGGTGTGTGTGTAGGAGCTCCGATGCTGTTGATGCTCGGGCGCACATGGCCGTTGAAGCGTATCATTCTCATGCTTTGCTGCATCTTCGTCTCTGCCTCTGCATTGATGGCGGCAAGTCCTTCGTATGCCGTTTTTCTTCTGGCACGCTTCTGTGCCGGACTTCCTCACGGTGCCTATTTCGGAGTTACGAGTATTGTTGCCGACAGGATCTCTCCCGATGGGAAATCGGCTTTTGCCGTGGCTGTCGTGAGTGTCGGTATGGCGATAGCCAATCTTATAGGCATACCTCTTGGCACATGGCTTACTGGTATCCTGTCATGGCGACTGGTCTTCATCTTTTCATGCGCATGGGGCATAGCCACTCTGCTTGCCATCTGGAGGTTCGTACCTTCCATACCTCCGCTTCCCAATATAGGCTTCAAGGGCACATTCCGTTTCCTGAAGCACCTCGCACCGTGGCTCGTCATCTTGGGAACATTGTTTGGTAATTGCGGAGTTTTCTGCTATTACAGTTATATCGCGCCTCTACTAACCAATATGTCGGGCATCCCTGCTGAGATGATGACCTTCATGATGGTACTTGCAGGAGCAGGTATGGTGGCAGGCAATCTGTCAGGAGGAAAGATATCCGACAAGGCAGGTCCCGGTCACATGGGCAGATATGGAGTGATGACGATGTTCCTGATGCTAGCCCTCATCTTTTTCTTCTCGCAGAATACGATTGTTTCTGTCGTGTGTATGGTGATAACTACAGCCGCTCTCTTCAGCGTTTCCGCTCCACAGCAACTGCTTTTGCTGAGATATTCTGACGGTGGCGAATTTCTTGGAGGTGCAATGGTGCAGATAGCCTTTAATCTCGGCAATGCCATAGGCGCATTTTCTGGAGGAATACCAATCAGTCTCGGATTGACATACAACTATTGCGCCCTTGTCGGTCTCTTTTTCGTGTCAATGGCCCTCATCGCCTACACATTATTTATAAGGAGATACGAATCAAAACGTGCGTCATGATTTACTTTCTGAATTATGCTCTGCACAAGTGGTTGTCTGTTAAAGAAGGTATGTTTCGTAAGAAAAGTCCCATTTTTATGGGGCTTTTTTGTTTTATATACCTTATAGAATTTAGGGTTAAAATCAATTTACCATATTTATGGTATTGTGTAAATGATAGAAAAGCTGTAATTTTGCACTCAGAAATCAGAGACGTACACCAGCTTGCAGCTGACGTTTACTATTTCTTCGTGCGAGGATGCTTTACACGTTGCACTCAGAAATCAGAGACGTACACCAGCTTGCAGCTGACGTTTACTATTTCTTCGTGCGAGGATGCTTTGCACGTTGCACTCAGAAATCAGAAACAATAAATAACAAGATTAAAAAATATAGTATTATGGCAATCGCAAAAAAACTCACCGAGCTGATTGGTAAGACCCCTCTGCTCGAACTCAACAAGTTTTCTCAGGCAAAGAACCTTGAGACTCCAGTAATCGCAAAAGTGGAATTCTTCAACCCTGGCGGATCAGTAAAGGACCGTATCGCTCTCGCTATGATCGAGGACGCTGAGGCTAAGGGCATCCTCAAGCCAGGCGCTACAATCATCGAGCCAACATCAGGCAACACAGGTGTAGGTCTCGCCCTCGTAAGTGCTGTCAAGGGCTATCACCTCATCCTCACAATGCCTGAGACCATGTCTGTTGAGCGTCGCAACCTCGTTAAGGCTTACGGTGCTGAGGTACGTCTCACAAGCGGCAAGGACGGTATGCCTGGTGCTATCAAGGCAGCAGAGGAACTCCGCGACTCTATTCCGGGCAGCGTTATCCTCCAGCAGTTCGAGAATCCTGCAAACCCAGCACGTCACTATGCAACAACAGGTCCTGAGGTATGGGATGCAACTGACGGTAAGGTAGATATCTTCGTAGCAGGTGTAGGTACAGGCGGTACAATCTCAGGTATCGGTAAGTATCTCAAGGAAAAGAACCCTAACGTGAAGATCTATGCTGTAGAGCCTCTCACATCACCAGTACTCAACGGCGGTAAGAGCGGTCCTCACAAGATTCAGGGTATCGGTGCAGGCTTCGTTCCAAAGACATACAACGCCGATGTAATCGACGAGGTTATCGATGTTGACAACGATGATGCAATCCGCACAGGTCGTGAGCTCGCACAGACAGAAGGCCTTCTCGTGGGTATTTCTTCTGGTGCAGCAGCATTCGCAGCAGCACAGGTTGCAGCACGTCCAGAGAACAAGGGTAAGAAGGTTGTTGTTCTCCTCCCAGACACAGGCGAGCGCTATCTCTCAACCATCCTCTACGCTTTCGACGAGTACCCACTCTAAATATAGAAAGAAACAGAAGAATAATTACTTCGTTGTTATAATTATTATAAGGTCAAAAGGCTCACGTTTTGTGAGCCTTTTGTTGTTATGTGTGGGTGTTACGTTTTTCTGTTTCGCATTTATGAAATCGTATTTTTTTCAAAGCTTTTTGGGGGGAGGAATTCTACTTGGGTTTTGTGTGGAAGAAGTAATAATTTTTGTGTGATTATTTTTTTCGTAGAATTCCGATTATACCTAAAAATAGGTATATTGAATGCCGTATTGTAGTTATTGTATTGGTAAGGATTTATGTATAATTTTGCACTCGGAAAAAATTATACATAAAAAATAATGACAAATAAGGATAACATTATAAATAATCATCCCTGTTTCGGACCAAAGGCTGCAACTACAGGCCGTATTCATCTGCCCGTGTCGGGCAGTTGTAATATAGGTTGTAGGTTTTGCCACCGTGTGCTTAGCAAGACAGAGAACCGTCCGGGCGTAACCTCGAAGGTTATTACACCAGAGGAGAGCATCAGTGTGCTGGAAAAAGCGCTGAAGATATGTCCGGAGATAAGGGTTGCAGGTATTGCAGGTCCCGGTGATACCCTTGCTACAGATGCAGCCTTGAAGACCTTCCGACTCATAGGTAAGCGTTTTCCTGAACTGCTAAAATGTATGAGTACAAATGGTTTGCTACTCAACGAGAAGGCAGATGAGATAATAGATGCAGGAATAGATTCGCTCACAGTCACGGTCAATGCCATAGACCCGGAGATAGAGGCAAAACTTAATAAGTTCGTAATCTATCATGGCAAGAAATACGATGCCCTTGAAGGTGCTAAGATTCTAATAGAAAATCAGTTGAAGGGCTTGGAGAAAATAGCACGTAGTGGTATTACGTTAAAAGTGAACACGGTGCTCGTGCCTCGAATCAACGGGCAGCATATCGGTGACATAGCAAAGAAAGTGGCAGAACTTGGTGTGGAGATATATAACATTATTCCGCTTATCCCGACCTTCGAACTTGCCGATGAGCGTGCTCCATACTGTTTCGAGATAGAACAGGCTCGTAAGGATGCCGAACAGCACATAAATGTATTCAGGCATTGTAATCGCTGTCGTGCTGATGCGGTGGGAGTGCCTGGGGTATCAGAATTCTCTGACGAAGTATATAGTGGCGATTTGGAACTAACCGAAACATTTTCACATGGATAGTAATCAGCAGTACGACGCATTCAGGGTGGCATTTGCTTCATCCGACGGCTATGTCGTGGATACCCACTTTGGCAGGGCAACATCTTTCTACATCTATCAATATTTCGAAGGAGAATACGTATTTGTAGAGGAAAGAAATGTGACTCCCGTTTGCCTTGGAGGATCACATTCCACGGAGAAAATGAAGGAAAATGTCGCGCAGTTCTCTGACTGTCAGTATATCGTGGCACTTCGCATAGGCATGGGGGCTATGGCTATCATACAGGATAAGGGCATTACTCCTATGGCTCTTCCCGGAGACATTACCGATGCAATGGAGAAACTTCGCCAGTATAATGAGATTCAGAATCTCTTCGCATAGTTTTTAATGAACAAAATCAATAATTAAATAATAAAGTAAAGAAAAAATCATGGGAGAAATCAGACAGATTGCAATTTATGGAAAGGGTGGTATTGGTAAATCTACAACGACACAGAACCTTACCGCTGGATTGGTAGAACATGGAAAGAAAGTAATGGTGGTAGGTTGTGACCCCAAGGCTGACTCTACACGCCTTCTCTTGGGTGGACTTGCTCAGAAGACGGTGCTTGATACCATTCGCGATGAGGGTGAGGATATCTCGCTCGACCAGATCATGAAGACTGGTTTTGGCGGCACACGTTGTGTGGAGTCTGGCGGTCCAGAGCCTGGTGTAGGTTGTGCAGGTAGAGGTATCATCACATCTATCAACATGCTTGAGAACCTCGGAGCATACACCGACGACCTCGACTATGTGTTCTACGATGTGCTTGGCGATGTTGTCTGCGGTGGATTCGCTATGCCTATACGTGAAGGTAAGGCAAAGGAAATCTATATCGTGGCTTCAGGCGAGATGATGGCACTCTATGCAGCAAACAACATTGCAAAGGGTATAAAGAGATATGCCAAGACTGGTGGTGTGCGCCTCGGTGGCATTATCTGTAACAGCCGTAACGTGGATCACGAGCACGACCTTCTCCGTGCCTTTGCTGAGGAACTCGGTACAAAGCTGCTCTATTTCGTACCACGTAACAACATTGTGCAGCATGCTGAGATTCACAAGCAGACTGTGATAGAGTACAAGCCAAATTCTGGTCAGGCTCAGGAATATCGCAACCTTGCGCAGGCTGTGATTGAGAATGATAGCTTCGTAATCCCAACTCCTATGACTCAGGAGCGTCTTGAGGAAATCCTTATGGAGTATGGCTTCATGGAGACTTCTGACGATTATAAGATTTAGCAAAAATTAATTACGAATTACCAAGTTAACCTTATTCGCCAATAAGGTAATTGGTAATCCGTAATTAAACAAAATAGGTAATTCGTAATTAATAACGATGGCTTATAAGATAGCAGTTGCATCATCCGACGGAAAGAATGTGGACTTGCATTTGGGCAGTTCTCCTTTCCTGAAGGTTTACACCGCCGAAGGACTTAGTTTCCAGTTCCTTGAAGACCGTAAGGTGGATGTTTCGTCTGAAGCTGAAGGTAGATGTCAGGGAAGTGGCTGTTCTGGAGGCAATGGTGGTGGGTGTTCGGGCGGAGGCAATCCGCAATCGGTAGAGATAGTAGCTGACTGTCGTGCTGTGGTTGCTGCAAAGGTTGGCAAGAACGCACGTCGGTTGCTTGAACTCAAGGCTATCTCAGTATTCGACATAGAGATACCCGTGGAAGAGGCACTCTCCAAAATCACGAGTTACTATCACAAACTGGACAACAGAGCGTTCAACATAAAACAAAACTAAAAATGTCAAAGAAGATAAATCTAAATATGACTACCGTTGAAAACCGTGAGTTGCGCTTAGGCACAATCATCGGTTGGGACGGTTCGGCAAAAGACCTCATCAAGCAGTCGGCTTATGATGAGAGAAGTCTCAAGAAGCATGGTGGCTGTCCGGCAAAGGGACAGGGATGCCGTCTTTGCGAGATACAGAGTCCGCTTAATCAGGAGACCATGTGCTCCAATGCCATCGTGCAATGTCAGATAGGCAATCTGACCGACTGCGTACTCATCAACCATGCTCCTATTGGTTGTAGTAGTGAGGATGCCAAGTTCAACCTTACCATGCACATGGGATTGGCACGACGCGGCAAGCCACAGCAGAACACTCTCTGTATAAGCACTAATCTGCTGGAGAAGGATATGGTATTCGGCGGTAGTGCCAAGTTGCGTCATGCTATCCGCGTAGCCAAGGAACGCTATAATCCTAAGGCTATCTTCATCGCTATGGCTTGTGCTACAGCCATCACAGGTGAGGATATCGACAGCGTAGCCGAGGAGATGGAGCCGGAAGTTGGAGTACCTGTAATACCATTGCATTGTGAAGGATTCCGAAGCAAGCACTGGAGCACAGGTTTCGACGTGGCTTTCCACGGCGTTTTGCGTCAGATTGTTGAGAAGAACCCAAAGAAGAAGCAGAAAGACCTCATCAATATCATTGCCCTTTGGGGAAGCGACTGGTTCACAGACCTCTTGAAGCCACTCGGATTGAGGGTGAACTATCTGCTCGACTGTGCCTCATTCGAGGAAATCCGTCAGGCTTCAGAAGCCGTTGCCACTACAACATTCTGCGAAACTCTCGGTGGATATATGGGAGCTGCCCTTCAGGAGCAGTTTGGCGTGCCACAGATTGACGCTCCACAGCCATACGGTATCAAAGGTACTGACGAATGGCTCAGAGCTATCGCCAAGGTGGTTGGCAAGGAGAAGGAGGCTGAGGAGTTCATTGAGAGCGAGCACAAGCGCATAGCTCCTAAGCTGGCAGAGTTCCGCGAGTTCTTCAATGGCAAGCATGGTATGGTGCTTACTGGTTCGGCTTATGCCCACGGACTTATCAGCGTACTGGCAGAACTTGGCATAAAGAACGAAGGTGCTTTGGTATTCCATCATGACCCTATCTATGACGGAGCAGGAAAGAATCAGGACACTTTGAAGCAGTTGGTTGAAACCTATGGTGATATACCTCACTACACCGTCAGCAAGACACGTGCGTTCCAGTTGCCACAGCTCCTTAACCGCATCAAGGCTGATTTCCTCATCATCCGTCATCCAGGACTTGCGTCTGTTGCCGGACACCTCGGAGTTCCTACATTCGCACTTGGCGATGAGCATATCCCAGTAGGCTACGACGGCATACTGCGAATTGCGGAAATCTTGGTCGGTGTACTCTCACGCACCAAGTTCAACAAGACATTGCAGCGTCACGTGCGCCTGCCTTACAACGATTGGTGGTTCAGCCAGACCGATCCGTTCATTCTCTCAAACGATAAGAACGTGTTCAAGGATATTGAGAAGAAATTAGAAGAAGTAATATAAGCCATACCAGCCGAATATACATATGAGCGAACAGATAAAGAAGAAACCTACGGTAATCTCTAACGTGAGATATGCCTGTGCAGTTGGTGCCACAAACACCGTAGTTGCAATAAAAGGAGCAGTTCCTATTGCTAACTGCTCACCTGGTTGTCAGCTCAAGACAACCGCCATGCTTACCTTTGAGAATGCCTTCCAGGGCAGTATTGCTGCTGGTGGCGGTAATATGCCAAGTGCCAATGCCACGGAGAACGATGTCGTCTTTGGCGGTATCAAGACTCTCGACAGCCTTATCAAGTCAACATTGAAAATCTATGAGGGCGACCTCTTCGTTGTTCTCACAGGATGTACGGGCGAACTTATCGGCGATAACGTGCCTGACCTCGTCCGCAGCTATCAGGAGGCTGGCTATCCTATCGTCTATGCAAACACTCCGGGCTTCAAGGGCAACAACCTTTTCGGACATGAGGAGGTGGTGAATGCCATCATCGACCAGTATGTAGGTCCTTATAGCGGCGAGAAGAAGAAGGGACTCGTGAACCTGTGGTTCGAGACTCCTTACTACAACCAGAACTGGCGCGGCGACTATCAGGAACTTGCACGCATACTCCGCGGTGCAGGCTTGGAGGTCAACGTATTGTTCGGTCCTGAGAATCCGGGTGTCGAGGCATGGAAGAAGATACCACAGGCACAGTTCAACCTCGTTGTGTCTCCTTGGGTAGGCGTAAGGAATGCAGAGCACTTGCAGAAGAAATACGATCAGCCTTTCCTCCATATCCCAGAGATACCAGTAGGCGAGGAAGCTACGGCAAAGTTCATCCGTCAGGTGGTGGAATATGCCGGAATCGACAAGGCACAGTCAGAGGAATTCATCAAGCAGGAGGCTGAGATATACTACTACTATCTGGAGCATTTCTCCGAGTTCTTTGCCGAGTACTGGTATGGAATGCCGAGTGAGTTTGCCGTAACGGCAGATGCAGCCTACGCATTGGCATATTCCAAGTTCCTTGCCGACCAGATCGGTCTCATTCCTAAGCGAGTTGTCATCACCGACAACACACCTGCGAAGTTCCGTCCTGCCATTACTGAATATTTCAAGAACAACATTTCTGAGGGTGTCAGCATCGACGTTGACTTTGAGGAAGACGGTCACGAGGTCATCAAGCTCATTGAGAGCGTGGAGTTCAAGGCTGGCAAGCCGCTTATTCTCGGCACAAGCTGGGAGCTGAATCTTGCCAACGACAAGGAGGCTCTCTTCTTCGAGATCTCTACACCTTCATCAGAAACACTTGTAGTAAACCGTTCACACATCGGTTACAGAGGAGCCCTCCAGTTCCTTGAGCGCATCTATAGTGCTTCGGTAGGTGGAAAGTAAACAAGCAGAGAACGAGTATCTCAATAATGAATAATTGATAATTCTGCTACAGACAAAGGCTCACGTTTTGTGAGCCTTTTGTCGTTTTAGCAGCAAGCTGCTGTTGACGGAACAAAAATTTTTAGAAAATTATTCCAAGCAGAAGCAAGTCATCGAACTCACGTTAAAATTAATGCGATATCAAAAACTATTGATGTCTGGTAAAAACGAAAACCAGAAAAAAGAATTTTTGTACTACTCGTCAACTCGTCACCCTCAGCGCTGTAAGGCTTTAAGCGCCAGAGAGTTGTAGCGGTGATTCATTTCGTTTCACTCGTCACCCACTCGTCACCCTCAAGTGGCTTATCATCTTGATATAGAATGAATTACAGAGATAATTCACTCGTCACCCTAAAAATGGTGACGAGTGGGTGACGAGTGAAATGGTCGTGTAAATTCCATATCGTCAGTAAGTTACAGAGATATGGGTGACGAGTGGGTGACGAGTGCTTTAAAATGAATCACCGCTGTAACGCAAAGAGTCACAATGACTTGCAGCGTTGAGGGTGACGAGTTGACGAGTGTTGCAAAAATTCTTTTTTTTCTAGTTTATTTGTCTCGCCTCTGCCTTAGGTCCGTTCTAGGTCCGTTCCAGGTCCGTTGTAAATCCGTTTCAGGTCCGCTTCGGAACTATAGGATCATAGGAGGAAGAATGCGGAGGTGGATAGTCTTGAAATCTGAGACGGAAAGGGCAAAAAAATCTCCCTACCCGATGAAGAGTAGGGAGAGAAATGGTTATTCTTTTATTTCGTTATTTTATTGGAGCGATTTTAATGTTTGTAGCAACTGGGCGGATTGCACGACCAGTATAAGCATCATCTACCCATGCGTTGCTACCACCACCAGCATTGACTTGTTCTGGAACCTTTTTGCCGTTTACAGTTTTCTCTTCCGTTTCAAGGCAATATGAACTTGCCCAATCTAATGGATTTAAATTTGCTCCTTGATCCTGAGCGGTGCGACTCCAATATGACATATGCGTATGTTCATTTTTTAAAATAGTACCACCCATATAGTGACCAGTATAAGGCATCGTTATTGTTCTTCCCGTACCTGTTGGCGCAGTAAATATCGCATATCCATTTGTTGCGACTCCCAGAGTTCTTGATATAAAAGACTGCTTGTAGTCATTAGAGAAATGATTGTAGAACTCATATAGCTGAGCATAAATAGGCATACAATACTTCTGATTGAAAGAAGCATAAGAATAAGCTGGGTCATAAGCATTTTTAAGTGTGGATTCATCCAGTTCTGGCTTGCTTCCTGCATATAATCCTATCGCATAAACACTTTTTTTGCCAAAAGAGAAATAGCCTCCGTAATCTGTTTCCGAGCTAGTAAAACCAAGTATCTCAGGATTATTTTGTAATAAGCCGTTTTTTGAATTCAGATTCTTTTTAGCCCAAAGTGTTCCTGAAGGGAGGTCAAGGTCAACAACGTCATTTCCAAATGATGTCAATCCGGAATTTAGTAGAGTCGTTGCAGATGTACAGTCGTATGAACCAAGATTATACATCTCGTTTCTAGCAAATGCCGTTCTCGAAGTATTTACGCGCTGATAGACATTTTCATCCTTATCCTCAAGAATAAGGGTGAAGCCGTTGATTGCAGCAGGCAATACAACCATATAGAATGTACCGTTGCCTAAAGGGGTTTTTGCCTTACCATTATCACCAGCAGCACGCAATTCTACGTATGTATTCTTTGTTCCTGTTGCAGTTGTGGTTGCTGTACCATCAGAACCGATTGTAGCGGTAAAACCACCTGCGATATTTGTGTAATTGAATTGCTGGTCATACAGATTTGTAAGGGTTGGGTTTGCCACCACCTTTATTCTGCTTATGGTCGTGTTGTTTGTAAGCGTAATCTTCAAGAGTGCGCATACATTCTTGAATTTAAAGGTAGAGTTTGTGGAATACGCAGTCATGTAATGCAAGGTCTGGGGGTATGTTCCGTCGGTTGCAGTCTGAACGGTTGGGATGTTTCCAGTCATCACCTCGTTATCAGTATCGAAACTGCTTGAAGGATAGTAAGCATAGAACTGGTCATTATCACTTCCGTTAGCCTTTATCTTATCTCCTGAGAAATTCTCCTCTTTGCCATAATTTGGGCCATCTGCTGGCTCACCAATAGTAAATTCTCCTCCTGCTGGGTGTTCCTCATCTACATCTGCTTTATTCAGAATGTAAATCTTGTCATTAGCAGCCCAGATTGTGTTATTACCGTTGAAATCTGTACGGGTAGCTTTGCTGTTGGAGCCGCTACCGTCGTCCATAGTTGCGCGGAAAGTCATGGTCTTGTTTGTGACTGGCTTTTCCTGACTGTTGGAGCTATTATCTGCAATATCATCATCTGAAGAACATGCAGACAACGCTACTGCGAAGACTGCAAGGGCAGTCTTTATACAAATGTTATAATTCTTCATAAACAACAATTTTTTATTTACCAAGCATTTACTTCTTCAAAATCCTCTACGCCGCCAGGTTTCTGGTTTGAGTTGTTTGTGTCGGCCTCGCCTAAAGATGCGGCCATAATCCGTCCTGTCTTCAATTCATGAAGCCTCATTTCTGGGACTAAATAATTTTTCTTTTTCATAAGTGTTTAGTGTTTAATTTATGATTTATTATTTTCTAGGGTATAGAAAACCGATTTTCGGCATTCGGTTTTCGGGAACAAAGTTATATATTTTTGGAAATATATACAAGAAAATGTACGGAAAATTGTTTTTTATGTGCATGTTTGTTATAAATATCTATGAATTTTACTGTTTTTCGTATAAAATAGTACTAATTTCTTGGTTTTTTGCGTTTTTCTTTAAATACTGATAAGGATGGGAAACACGGAAGATGCTCGCTTGCGCGAGGTTGTGCTTTAGAAAGTAAATATAATCGAACTGACGTTATAATAAGTGGGTATTGGCTAAAAAATCTAAAAAGTATTGGTTGTCTTGGAGATTTTTCTTAACTTTGCCCACAGATAATCAAAGACGTGCACCAGCCATTATGGCTGACAAGCACTATTATCTGTGGGCGAAGTTGTACTTTGTCCCACGATAATGGCTAAAGTCAAAAGTCTAAAGGCTAAGGTCAAAAGTCTAAAGTCAAAAGCCTTTTGCCCCTTTGACCTAATATTTATTTTCTAAACAATGGTAATGAATATCTTGAATATAAAACGTGTTATGGTTGTACTGACAATGATGATTGCCAGTATAGTATCAGTTTCGGCTCAGACGGCGGGCGAGTATCTGAAATTGACGGATGCTGTGCCTGACGGGTATAAATTCTGGTATTTTATTCCTGAGGACTATAAAATTGAGCAGCATAAGATGCCGCTTGTCATCTTCCTTCATGGTGCGAGCTTGTGCGGTAAGGACTTGATGCGCGTGCGCAGGTATGGTGTGCTTCATGCCATTGACAAGGGTATGGTGATTCCTGCTTTTGTGCTTGCGCCTCAGAATCCGGGTGGTGCGTGGAAGCCTTCGAAGATTAATGATTTGCTGGAATGGGCAAAAGCTAATTATAATGTTGATTCAACGCGCGTGTATGTGCTCGGTATGAGTCTTGGCGGTTATGGTACGCTGGATTTCGTGGGCACTTATCCTGAGAAGGTGGCGGCGGCTATGGCTCTCTGTGGCGGTTGCTCGCTGAAGGATATGAGCGGACTTGGGAAGTTGCCTCTTTGGATTATGCACGGTACGGCTGATAGGGCTGTGGGTGTCAAGGAGTCGAAGAAGGTGGTGGACTATCTGAAGGGTATTGGACAGGATAAGCTCTTGCGCTTTGACTGGCTTGAGGGCGGAAATCATGGTGTGCTTGCCCGTCTGTTCTATCTGCAGAAGACTTACGACTGGCTTATCTCCCACACTACGACCAAGCGTAAGACAGAGGATTGCATCGATATCACTTGGGATGATATCAAGACAACATATCAGAATATGAATAAGTTGTCGGAGGATTATGAGCATGATTGAAAAGTGAATAGTGAAAAGTGAATAGTGAATAATACTTAATATTGGTGGCCACCAGAATGGAAGGACGTTGATGGGCACTCACGTTCGGCGATAGCAGTATTATTATCTAAGTATTATTCACTTTTCACTATTCACTTTCCATTTAAAAATATTATTTTATATAGTCCTTTGCTACCATGTCATAGTAAAGGGCTTCCAGTTCGCCGAGGCTGAGTTGCTGTACAGAATGTTCTATCATTCTTATTAGCTCCTCACGTCGGCTTTCATCGTTATAAGAGTCGAACTTCATTTCAATTAACAATTAAAAAATTTAGTTTTCGGAAGTGTAGAAGTGCCTGGAAGGCAATACTATTAGTAACCCCGTACATACGAGTGTAACGAGGATGTGCGGGGATTACGATATCCCTTTCTATACTGCCTGGAAGGCAGTACATCGTGGAAGTTGCATTAAGAGAAATCAGGTACAGCCTTCCAGGCTGATAAAGAATATGTGGTTTTCTATCCGAGGGCATCCTCTCCTTCGGCGAGTATGCCCTCGGTTACTCATAGTATAGCCTTCCAGGCTCTTTCCGAAAGTTGAATTAACAATTAAATTTCCCCCATAGCGATATAAATGTATCTACTCCCCCATGTGGGGGTGAGGGGGGAGGAACCTTCCTTTGGGGAAGGACGGGTTAGGCTTTTACTGTTCCTTCCAGAACGCTGGGGTGAAGATAATCAGTACAGAGAATATCTCAAGACGACCCATGAGCATGAGGAGGGAACAAATCCACTTGGCAAAGTCGGGGAGCTCATCCCATGACATCGTAGGGCCGATTTCTGTTCCGAGCGTAGGACCTACATTGCTCAGCGTGGAGATGGTGATGGTGATGGCGTTGGTGTTATCGACACCTGCTGCTATCATCGTAAATGCGCAGAAGATGCACATGAGGCAATAGACGGTCAGGAAAGCGAGTAGGGTGACACGCTTCTGGTTTGGAACATTGGTAGCGCCTATGCGTAATGGTAGTATGGCGTGAGGGTGCAGCATCTGTCGGAACTCGTTACGTACTCCCTTCAATAGCATTATACATCTTACTGCCTTGAAGCCGCCACTTGTACTGCCGGCACATCCGCCAATGAACATACACACGGCAAGGATTACCCATGTGACATGAGGCCATTGGGCAGCATCATCGTTGAAGAGGCCGGTGGTGGTGAGGAATGAAACTACCTGATATATGCCACATCGGAAGGCATGCTCATAGTCATAGCCGTTGTGTGTGATGAGCATCACCATAATGAAGAATGTGAAGATGAGGGTGATGCCGACATAGAACTTCACTTCTATGTTATTTAGGAGATTCTTCACTTCGCCCTTTATTACACAGCGGTAGAGAAGGATGAAGTTGAGTCCGGAAAGGAAACAGAACAGGGTGCTGATATATTCCATTGCCGGTGACTGGAATGTCTCGATACTGTCGTTGTGTGTGGCAAAGCCTCCTGTTGCGAGAGTTGTCATGGCATAGTTTATACTGTCGAAGACATTCATTCCGAGGAGGTAATAGCTTATTCCGCAGACGATGGAGAGGCTTAGGAAGATAATCCAGATGCTCTTTGCCGTAGAGGAGAGACGAGGGTGCAGCTTGGTCTTGATAGGACCAGTTGCCTCGGCTGCAAAGACCTTTACAGAACCGCCTACCATAGAAGGCAGTACGGCAATGGTGAAGAACACGATACCGAGACCGCCAATCCATTGTGAAAGGCTTCTCCAGAATAGTATTCCGTGTGGCAGACATTCTACATCATTGAGGATGGTGGCGCCTGTGGTGGTGAAGCCCGACATGGACTCAAAGAAGGCGTTGGTGAAATTGGTGATATAGCCTCCGATGAGGAACGGCAGGGTTCCGAAGAGACTGAACAGAGTCCATGCGAGTGTGACGACAAGGAAGGAGTCGCGTCGGCTCATGGTGTTGGATGCCTCTCTGCCGAGATAGCGGAAGGCAAAACCGAACATCTGTGTGATGAGTATTGACAGGATGAATGCAAACGTGTCATCTTCTTGATATATCAGAGATACACCAAGACACATTATCATGAACACAGACTCAAGGAAGAGTAGTGAACCGAGAATCTTGTATGTTAGTTTGATGTTCATTAGCCTAACCAAGCCTTCCGCTTGCGCTGATGGTTTTTAGAAAGTAAATCGAGAGTAAATTGAATCAGTAAATTCTAATCTGTAAATTAATCAATTGCTTGAAATGTTGTATTAATAATTTACTGAATTTAATTTATTGGTAATTTACTTTCCCAATCCTCGCGTTAGCGATTTGCTTTCCTAAAGGAAGAATTTCTCTATTCTCTTCATATCGGCATTGTGGCAGAAGACTACGACATTATCGCCTGCCTGAATTTGCGTACCACCACGGACGAGGATACCCTCACCGTCGCGCACAATTCCACCTATTGTCATTCCGTAAGGTATTCCGAGTTCAAATACCTTCTTTCTTGTCACCTTTGAGCCCGGCTGTGCCACGAACTCGGCAACATCGGCGTTGGCATTCATGAGGAAGCGCACGTTTGACACGTCGGCATCCATCAGCATCTCGTAAATGTGGCTGGCTGCAATAGCCTTTTTGTTGATGATTGTACCGATGTCGAGACTCTCTGCCATTGCTGCGTAATCAAGGTTCTCTACCATTGCAACGGTCTTGCGCACACCCATACGCTTGGCTGTGAGACAAGCGAGGATGTTAGTCTCGGCATTTCCTGTTATGGCAACGAATGCCTGAGTGTTCTTTATGCCTTCTTCTATGAGGAGAGACACATCACGTCCGTCACCGTTGATGACAAGTACACGGTCTGTATCAAGAAGAAGCTCGTTGAGAAGCTCACAACGTGCAGGATCCTTCTCGATAATCTTCATATTCATATAGTCGGGCAGGGTAGAGGCCGTTCTTACAGCAGTCTTGCCACCGCCCATGACCATCACGTTCTTCACGTCGGCATATCCTTCCTTGCCTACTAGCTTGCGGATGAGAGGGATATAGTTGCGCTTTGTCATGAAATATGCGAGGTCGTTAGCCTGTAGCTCGTCATTACCGTTAGGGATGATGGTCTCGTTGCCACGCTTTATGGCAACAATGAGATAAGGCTCCTCTGGTCCGCATATATCCTTGAGGGGCTGATTTAGAATCTCTGCAGTCTCACGCAGTTTGATGCCGAGCATCACAAGCGCACCGTTATGCACATCCCATCGCAGACGTACCCATGACATTTTTAGTCCGTTGATGATATCCTTTGCACCTAGAAGCTCCGGGTATATCACGGAATCAACGCCTGAAGCCTTGAGGATGTCGTGGTTCTCTGGGTCTGCAAACTCATAGTCTTCCACCTTCGCAACTGTCTGCTTTGCTCCGAGAGCCTTGGCAATGGCGCATGACTCAAGGTTGACGTGCTGATCAAGTGTTACGGCAATGTAGAGATCACATTCCTGCACACCGGCCTGACGAAGTGCGCTGATGCTGCCTGGATGGGCGTGTAGGGTGAGAACGTCGAAATTTGTAGAGATATTATCAAGGCTGTCCTCATCATCATCAATAAGGATAATCTCCTCATTGTTTCGGGAGAGGAGCTTTGCCAGATATGTACCGATGGCGCGTGCGCCTGCAATTACGATTTTCATAAGCCTTAGAAATAAAATAAGTTTTATTGGCTTCCGCTAGCGCGGATGACTTTTGAAAGTAAATTGGGAGTAAATTGAATCAGTAAATTATATCAGGAAATGCAAATTTGTTTGGAAATTCCTTGTGCTGAGATTAATTTACTGAATATAATTTACTGGGAATTTACTTTCCCAATCCTCACGTAAGCAATTTGCTTTCATTCTAAAGCGAAGCGCAAGTTTTTGCGATGCTTTCCTCGTCTATTCCTACGATGTGGTGAAGTTCTGCCACCGTACCTTGCTCAACAAAGCTGTCTGGCAATCCGAGACGCTTTACCTTTACATCATAGTCATAATCCTGGAACCATTCGGTAACGGCAGAACCAAGTCCACCATTGCGAACACCATCCTCCACGGTTATCACCTTCTTGAAATTCTTACCTACCTCGTGGAGTATGTCCTCGTCAAGAGGTTTTAGGAAGCGCATGTCATAGTGGGTGATAGGTGTTGGGTGTTGGGTGTTGGTGGATAGCATTTCCTCCACTGTGTTTCCTATTGGACCTATGGTGAGAATCGCTATTCCTTCGCCTTCACCTTCCACGGAAGTGAGTTTTCTGCCCGTTCCTACCTTGATTTCCTCAAGAGGGCATCGCCAGTCTATGAGTACACCACGACCTCGCGGGTATCTGATGACGAACGGTCCCTTGTTTGGTAGCTGGGCGGTGAACATCAGTCGGCGAAGTTCATGCTCATCCATCGGGGATGAGATGGTGAGGTTAGGTACTGGTCTCAGGGCAGCCATATCGAAAGCCCCATGATGTGTAGCTCCATCCTCACCTACGAGTCCGGCTCTGTCGAAACAGAACACTACTGGAAGTTTCATTATAGCCACATCGTGTATGATGTTGTCATAGGCGCGCTGTGCGAATGCGCTGTATATGTTACAGAAAGGAATGAGTCCGTCCTTTGCCATACCTCCAGAGAATGTAACAGCGTGACCTTCTGCAATTCCCACATCGAATGCACGGTCAGGAAATGCTTCCATCAGTTTGTTCATTGAACAGCCTGTAGGCATTGCAGGAGTAACACCAACGATACGAGGATTCTGTTTGGCAAGTTCCACAAGAGTCTCACCGAATACATCCTGATACTTTGGCGGCTTGTTCTCCTCGTTGCTTGTTATTCGGGCACCGGTATCCGGGTCAAACTTACCCGGAGCATGCCAGATTGTTGCAGCATTCTCGGCTGGCTTATAGCCCTTGCCTTTCTTTGTGTGGATATGCAGGAGCTTAGGGCCGCGCATGTTCTTGAGTTGCGTGAGAACCCTTACGAGTTCCTTCACATCATGCCCGTCAACTGGACCGAAATAGCGGATGTTGAATCCCTCAAAAATATTCTGCTGTTGTGAGAGAACCGACTTGATGGAGTTGTTCAGTCGGATGATAGTCTTGCGACGGTCATCATTCAGGAAGCCCTTGCCTGTGAGCCATTCCGCAGCCTTGTTACGCCAATGGTTATATGACTCATTGGTGGTGAGGTTGAGAAGATACTGCTTCATACCGCCTACGGAGCGGTCAATCGACATGTTATTGTCATTGAGGATAATGAGCAGGTCATTTGGCGAAGAACTGACATTGTTAAGACCTTCGAATGCCAATCCTCCACTCATAGCTCCATCACCGATTACGGCAACTACCTTCGGCGATGGCTGTTTGGTGTCGGGCGACAGCTTAGCTGCAACCGCCATACCAAGTGCAGCAGAAATACTGTTAGAGGCATGTCCGCAGGTGAAGGTGTCATATTCACTCTCGTCAGGAGAAGGGAAAGGATGCAGCCCGTTCAGTTTCCTGTTTGTATAGAAAACGTCGCGTCGGCCTGTAAGTATCTTATGTCCGTAAGCCTGATGCCCCACGTCCCATACAATGCGGTCGTAAGGAGTAGAAAAGACGTAATGGAGGGCTACGGTAAGCTCCGTTACGCCGAGTGAAGATGCAAGATGCCCAGGGTTTACCGAGAGCTCCTGCACGATATCCTCGCGCAGTTCTTGGCAAACCTCAGGCAACTTGTCCACCGGAAGTTTCCGAAGATCTTCCGGTGAGTCTATTTTGTTCAGTAAACTGAAATCGGTCATTATTTTACGTTTCCAACCTTGATAAGGTACTCGGCAATCTGAACGGCGTTCAGAGCGGCACCCTTCTTGATCTGGTCACCAGATAGCCAGAATGTAAGTCCGTTAGGATCTGAGAGGTCCTTACGTACACGACCTACATATACGTCATCCTTACCAGCTGTGTAGAGAGGCATTGGGTAAGGCAGACCTTCCATTGTCTCCTTGCTTGCATCAGGATTAGCCTTTGCTCCTACGCGCTTTGGATCGTCAACAAGAGTTACGCCCTCGCCATTGCGAAGTGCCTCCTGAGCAGCCTCTACTGAGATAGGGCTCTCTGTCTCAATCCATACAGCCTCAGAGTGAGCACGGAGAGAAGAGATACGAACACACATAGCAGAGCACTTAGCATCGGTGTGCATGATCTTCTTTGTCTCGTTGAACATCTTCATCTCCTCCTTGGTGTAACCGTTGTCCTGGAAGACGTCAATCTGTGGAATTACGTTGTAAGCCAACTGGTAAGCGAACTTGTTAACGGTTGGCTGTTCGTTATTGGCAAGCTCCTTATACTGCTGCTGAAGCTCAGCCATAGCTGCTGCACCGGCACCTGAAGCACTCTGGTAAGAAGCTACGTGGATTCTCTTGATATGGGAGAGTTTCTCCAATGGCTTGAGCACCACTACCATCATGATAGTTGTACAGTTAGGGTTTGCGATGATACCGCGTGGGCGGTTGAGGGCATCCTCGGCATTGCACTCAGGTACAACCAATGGCACATCATCGTCCATACGGAATGCGCTTGAGTTGTCAATCATCACAGCACCATATTTAGTAATGTCAGCTGCAAACTCCTTGGATGTACCAGCGCCAGCACTTGTGAATGCGATGTCAACATCCTTGAAGTCATCGTTGTGCTGGAGAAGCTTGACCTCGTATTCCTTACCACGGAATGTGTACTTGGTACCAGCTGAACGCTCACTACCAAACAAAACGAGGTCATCCATAGGGAAATTTCTCTCATCAAGGACGCGAAGGAACTCCTGTCCTACTGCACCACTTGCACCAACAATTGCTACTTTCATTTCTTCTAATTTTTAGTTGTTGTTATAAAAAATCTCAAAATTGCGGTACAAAATTAATAATTTTCGGGGGATTATTCGCTATTTTGCCGATTTTTTTGCAATTTTGCAGTCAAAAAAGGTGAAAACAAACATAAATCAATGCTAGATATTTCGCAATATTTCCCTATAACCAATCCCACGATGATATTCTTCGTCGTGCTATGCATCATTCTTGTTGCGCCTATTGTCATGGGAAAACTGCGAATTCCCCATATCATCGGAATGGTTATTGCCGGTGTTATTGTCGGCAAGTACGGCCTCAATATTCTTGAGCGCGATTCGAGTTTTGAACTGTTCGGCAGGGTAGGACTTCTGTATATCATGTTCCTTGCCGGACTTGAGATGGATATGGAGGGATTGAAGAGCGATTACCGTAAGGTTCTGGGGTATGGTTTCCTGTCTTTCTGCATCCCCTTCGTCCTGACTTATTTCTCTTGCACGTGGTATCTCGGATACAGTCCGATGGCATCTGTTCTTATTGGCTGTATCATGTCGAGTAACACGCTTATTGCCTATCCAATAGTTGCGAGATATGGCTTGCAGAAGAACACCGTTACTACGCTTTCCGTAGGTGCCTCAATGCTCTCGCTCTTCATTGCCCTTGTTTCTATGGCAGCCCTTGTGGGAAGTGCCACTGGAGGCACAGGATATGCCTTTTGGGCTTTGTTCGCCGTTAAGTTCTCGGCTTACTGTGCTGTGACGGTTTATGTGATTCCTCGTGTTACGAGATATTTCCTGCGCAGGTATTCCGATGCCGTGATGCAGTTCATCTTCGTTCTTTCTTTGCTGTTCCTTAGTGCTGCTGCAAGTGAACTGATAGGTCTTGAGGGTATCTTCGGCGCATTCTATTCAGGCTTGATACTCAACAGGTTCATCCCTACGGTATCGCCTCTGATGAACAGACTAGAGTTTATAGGTAATGCCCTTTTCATTCCGTATTTCCTTATCGGTGTGGGTATGCTTATCAATGTGCGCTTGCTCTTTGCCGGTGGCGATATCATCATGATAATGGCGTGTATGGTAGTTTTCGGAACTATCGGAAAGGCTTTAGCGGCATATCTCAGCGCATTCGTATTCCGTATGCACAGGCTGGAGGGACATTTCATGTTCGGTCTCACCTCTGCCCATGCTGCCGGTGCTATTGCGATTGTAATGATTGGCATGAAATTGGAAGTAAATCCAGGTCAATATCTCCTTGATGATGGCGTGCTCAATGGCGTGGTGATAATGATTCTCTTCACTTGTGTCATTTCTACCATTGTGACGGATAATGCAGCACGTGCCATTGTTCTGAAGGAAAAGCAGGATAAGGGCGCTAATTTCGAGGAATCAAAGGGTGATGATGAGAAGATTCTCATTCCTGTGAAATATCCAGAGACATGTGATACGTTGCTTGATCTCGCCATAATGATGCGCAACCGCCGCCTGAACCGTGGCTTGATAGCTCTGAATGTGGTTTATGATGATGAGGATGCTGCATATAATCAGCGACAGGGACAACAGCTCCTGAAGCATGTGCAACAGAAGGCTGCTGCTGCCGATGTTCCTGTTCTTCCACAGGTACGTTTGGCAACTAACATAGCCAATGGTATAAACCATGCTTTCAAGGAGTATGACTGTTCGGAGATTATTCTTGGACAGCATATCCATGACAACTCAACACGTAAGTTCTGGGGACAGTTCGCACAGAGCATATTCCACTCCCTTAACCGTCAGATTATCATTGCCCGTTGTGTGATACCTCTGAACACCTTGCGTGCTCTTCAGGTTGCTGTGCCTTCACGTGCGGAACTTGAGCCGGGCTTCTATCGCTGGCTTGAGAGACTGTCACGACTCACGGAGCGTCTTGGCTGCCGTATCGTGTTCCATGGTAGAAGCAATACTCTGGAGTTCATAACAAAATTCGTACAGGCAAGGCATAAGTCTATGCGTGCCGAGTATGTGGAGATGGAGCATTGGAACGGGTTCATATCACTTGCTGAGAGTATTGAGAATCATCATATGCTCGTGGTAATCACGGCCCGTCAAGGTACGGTTTCTTATAAGTCGGCAATGGAGCGTCTGCCTGATGAATTGACACGTTACTATCACAAGAAGAATGTCATGATTATCTTCCCTGATCAGTATGGAAGTCAGCCTGATGCTATGACCTTCGCTGCTGCACAGCATACTGAGCAGGAGAGCCTCTGGGAGTATATGAAGAAGAAAATTACAGGAAAGGAAGATTGACAACTCAATTTTCAACTTTAAACTTTCTATTTGACAAATGATTGATATAAAGAATATAACCAAGTCCTTTGGCTCGCTTCAGGTGCTCAAAGGCATTGACCTCCATATTGACAAGGGAGAGGTCGTGAGTATTGTCGGGCCAAGTGGTGCCGGAAAGACCACGCTTCTCCAGATTATGGGTACACTCGACAAGGCAGATACCGGTACTGTGATTGTGAATGGTGTCTCTGTAAATGAACTGTCGGGCAAGAAACTGTCAGATTTCCGCAATCAACATATCGGTTTCGTGTTTCAGTTTCATCAGCTATTGCCTGAGTTTACTGCTCTTGAGAATATCATGATTCCTGCCTTTATTGCAGGAAAGAGCCGTAAAGAGGCAAAGGCTCGTGCTGAGGAACTGCTTGAGTTCATGGGACTTGCCGATCGTGCATCGCATAAGCCTGCTGAACTTTCTGGCGGCGAGAAACAACGCGTGGCTGTAGCTCGTGCCTTGGTCAATAATCCTGCTGTCATCTTTGCCGATGAGCCTTCGGGTTCGCTCGACACAAAGAACAAGGCAGAGCTTCATCAGCTTTTCTTTGACCTGAGAGATAAGTTCGGCCAGACCTTTGTCATCGTAACCCACGATGAGGGACTTTCACAGATAACCGACAGATGCATTCACCTTAAAGATGGAGTGATATACAACAATGAAGAAAATACTGTTAGGACAGAAGAACCGGCTGAAAGCAGCTTGGAAGGTTGATTTCGGCATGTACCTTGAGGGTGATGATGAGGGCAAGATATTGCTTCCCGCCCGTTATGTGCCTGAAGACCTTGAGGTTGGTGACGAGATTGATGTGTTTGTCTATCTCGACAATGAGGAGCGCCGTGTGGCTACCACTCTTGAACCGAAGGCTATGGTTGGCGATTTTGCCTATCTTGAGGTGGCTTGGGTGAATGAATTTGGTGCTTTCCTTGATTGGGGACTTATGAAAGACCTCTTCTGTCCGTTCCGTGAGCAGAAAAAGCGCATGGAGGTTGGTCGCTCATACATCGTTCACGTTCATCTTGACGAGGAGAGCTATCGCATCATGGCTTCTGCAAAGGTTGAGAAATGGCTTGAAAATGATAAGCTTGCCATGGAATATATACCCTCTGCGGAAAAAGAAGATACGATTCTCTCGCAGCGAGAAAAAGGTGACTTATCCACTCCTCCCCTCGGGGAGGCTGGGAGGGGGGGGCTGCTGCCTGGTTATAAGGTCTCAGCTCTCATCTGGCAAAAGACCGATCTCGGTTTCAAGGCTATTATTGATAACAAGTATGGTGCTTTGCTTTATGACTCTCAGCTGTTCAGGGAAATCCATACAGGCGATAAGGTAGAGGCGTATATCACAAAGATTCGTTCAGACGGAAAGATAGACATCGCCCTCCAGCCGAGTGGCAGACAGCATACCGAGGATTTTGCAGAGAAGTTACTTCACTATCTGCAATATCGTGGAGGCCGTTGCCGCTTAGGAGACAAGAGTAGTGCAGAGGAAATCAAGGAGCAGTTTGGTGTCAGCAAGAAGACCTATAAGCGTGCCATTGGCGACCTCTATAAGCGAAGACTTATCACTATTACCGATGATGGTATAGAGTTAGTATGAATACGTAAAATTCGGAATTCTCGTTAATTAATAACCCCTAAGATAATGATGCTATGAAAAAGAATTTGAAAATTGCGTTAAGCATATTGGCGGTGGCAATGATGTGCTGCTGCAAGAGCGCGACAGAAAAGAAGAGCGCAGAGACAACTACAACCGACGATACCAGTCAGTTCGTTACTCTTACCGATGTCGTTCCCGATGCAATTATGGAGATACGCTATTTTGGTACGTATAACTTCGTGGGCACCCGCATTGATGGCTATGAGGAACCAACGGCATTGCTTTCCAAACAGGCGGCTGATAGTCTCAAGGCTGTTAGCGACGATGTCATAAAACTTGGCTATAGGCTGAAGATATACGATGCCTATCGTCCGCAAAAGGGCGTTGACCACTTCGTGCGTTGGGCTGCCAATATCCCCGATACGCTTATGAAGCGATATTTCTATCCAGACCTCGACAAGAGCGTGCTCTTTGAGCAGGAGTATATATACGAGAAAAGCGGTCATACTCGTGGTAGTACCGTTGACCTCACGCTTTTTGATATGAATACGGAAAAGGAAGTTGACATGGGCGGTACATTCGATTGGTTCGGTCCTGAGAGTCATCCTGATTTCTGTGGAAATCCTGAAACAGGCAAATATACAGGCGATAATAGCAAGTCACCTGTCGGGCGCTCCATAACTCCCCAGCAGTTTGCCAATCGTATGATTCTGCGTAATGCGATGCTTCGTCATGGTTTTAAGCCTCTTGATAGTGAATGGTGGCATTTCACATTGAAGAACGAACCTTTTCCTGACACCTATTTCACTTTCCCTGTCAAGCAACAGAAAAAGTGAAAAACACCTTGCGGTTCTGCGTTTTAAGGAAAGTAATTTACTTTCTAAGTAGAATAATTTACTTACCAAGAACCCGATTTACTTTTTTACTGAATGTGGAACTAGCTTCCATGCTAGTTCGTTTTACCTCCGTTGTTCCTCCTATGTAAATACCATATAAATACCATTATAATGGTATTATAATCGAGTTTATCTGCGTAGGTATAGCTTGTGGAATTTCAGCAACGGAGTTGCGTTAGATGCGAATTTACTTTCTGACATAACGAGAAGACGCAAGGAGCAATCCTTGCGTCTCTTTTTTACCAAAACCTAAAACTTTTTTCAATCATTCATTATCTTTTACTTTCCAAAAAATGCTTTTCCTCTGCCCCCACAAGAGGAATTATCAATTACGGATTAGATTATATAATTAATGGATGCCCCTTTGGGGTGAAGGGGATTTTCTCACAAACTTATAGCTTCAGTGAAGCTTTCTGAATAAATTACGGTGTCTTTCTGTGTCGGCTTTCCGCTCTCGAATGTGCCGATGTCAGGATGGTCGCCTGAGTATGGCGTACCAACGTATGTACCTGCATTTCTGAGCTTTGAACTTTGAGTGAGACGGAATAATGGGGTCTGAGGAAGTGAACCGTCAGCCTGACGCTTTGCGAGAATGTATTTTTGACAGTCAACAGACTTGAAATCCTCTACAGTGGCTTGTATGCCCTCTGTATCCCATGTGTTGTTCGTATGAACGGTTGTAGCTGTTTTTAATACATCGCTTCTCTGACCATCAATGCTTATGCTGTTGCGGATAGCGAGTTTACCGCCCTCCTCCTTGTTGTGGAATCCGTAGTTCTCACCGTTCTGGTAGCTGGTGTTGTTGTAGAGACACATGCTGCCGAGGTTGTTGTTCTGGTCGAATCCCTTCACTCTGTTCTTCACGGAGATGCAGTTCTTCACGGTTACGTTGTGAACCGTGCGCTTACCGCCTAGTTTGAAGCCGTTGCCGTTGCCATAGTTGGTATAGTGTCTGAGAGAAACATGACCTGGCTGACCGTCGTTGTCGGTGATGTCGATGCCGTCGCCCTTGAATTGGTCGAACCATTCCTTGTCGGTCTCGTAGCGTGGATGCTTGCGAACGTCGTACTCCTCAGGACCGTTGCCGTAGCAGACGCAGTCCTCTATGACTGTTCCGCCATAATAAGCAGTGGAGTGTGCGTAGAAGTCCCATCCGTCGTCGGAGTTGTTCCATGCGCGACAGCCGCGGTAGGTGTTTCCACCGCCGTAGTACTGCTTGTCGGCGAAGCCGTCGGCGTTGCCTCCGAAGTCGGCAGCATCGATGCCCTTGAGCTTATAGTCGAAGTTATCGTGAGAGTCGCAGTTGAGTATGAGGTTGCTGTGACCGTTCTTCATCTGGATGCCGGTATCTCCGTTGCCATAGACGTCGAGATTCTCGAATACGCTGTAAGAACCGATGTTGAAGAGTCCGTTCTTGCCAGTGTAGCGTATGGTGATACCTTTTATATACATATTGTCGGACTCAACCATGATGCCGCGTTTGCCGTATTCCTGCTTGCGGAAATCAAAAATAGGCTTTTCATTCTTGTAGGCCATGATAACGGTGCGGTTGTCCTTGAATCCGTCCTTGTTCTTGATGTGTATGGTGTTTTTCAGGTTATACTGACCTCCGCGGCAGTACAGAGTATCTGCGCGTGACATTTTTTCTATGCCCGTAGCGAAATCGACTGGAGAAGCGATTGTTCCTTCAGCTGTCGCACTTCCGTTAGGGGAGCAGAAATATGTCTTCTGCGCGAGTGCCGTGATAGTACATAATAGTACTCCTATTGTCAATATAACATTTTTCATAACAAATTGGTATTATTATCGAAATAAGGATCACTATATATTGGAAATAAATGTAGACCGTAGTCTGTTCTTCTGTGGCAAATATACAAAAAATAAGAGTAACTTCCAAGAAAAAATGCACTTTTTTTACAAAATTGCACTATTTTTCTTCTTTTTGAGCGATTTTTCGCAACATTTGGATGCTTTTTCGTTTGTGCTTTTGCAACATTTGAAGTTGAGGGAAAAGAAGGGAAATTATCTTTAATGATACATTTTCGAAGAAATAAACGCTTTGCTTTGAAACATTAACGTGAGTTCGATGAATTAGCTTTTGCTGTGCATAACATTAATTAACATGAGTTCGACGACTTGCATAGAGCTTGGTAAGCTTCAGTGAACAGTTTCTATATGGCAAACAGCAGCATCGGAGGTGCATCCAGCGCCCATATATTTCAGAAAACACCCACAACCTTCACAGGCTATGGGTGCATATTAACCTTAATAATCTAAATACCATGAAAAACACGTTGCAAATATAATGATTTTTTTCTGAGATTGCAAGAAAACAACGGAAAATTTCGCGGTTATACAGTTTTTTTTCACCACTTTCAAATAATATTTTTATTTTCCGTAGGAAATCACTAATTTTACAGAATATGAAAAGAGGTGCTTCCAAATCGGAAACACCTCTCTTGAAGTTTGTTGTTATGGCTTGAAAGCCTTGTTTATTTCATTTCCTGACCAGCGACATTGTATGTTTTCCCATTCTTGAGGATGATTATTTTGTCGTCCTTTAAGAACTTCTTAGGTGCATTCATTGTTGTGGGAAATGTAACAGTCTCGATAGCTGTAGCTGTGCTTGCGTCAACCTCAGGACCGAAACCGCCACGTGTATTGGCGATACGGAACTTACCCTCAGTTGGGCAATCTGTTGTAATCTTGCCATTAACGAGGAATACGCTGCCCTTGTCTTTGTCGGTTACCTGAGCAGCAATCTTATCAGGAGCCCACTCACCGAAGATGTTTGCTACGGTGTATTGTGCAGCCTCTGCGTCTGTAAGAACTGTCTCATACTTCTTGTTACCAGAAGAGTGGGTGAAGTTGATCACGTTGCTATTTGGGGTAGTGATGGTGCCAGCAGAGTTCGTTGTTGCATACTCCTTGAACTTGTCAGCTGCTACGTTCATACCTTCGATGGTGAAACGGGAAGAAGCGAGAGAGTTGTCAAGAATCTGAGTGCGGATGAACTGAGCTTTTGACTTGCCTCCCCATGAACGTGCAAATGTGAAGTTGTTACACAGACTTGAGATCTTACAATCGAGGAATACGTATCCCCAATTGATTGTCTCTGAAGTATTAGGAGCGCAGATAACGTCAGAACCGCTCTTCTTGTCCTTTGCACGAGACTCGTTAACGAATGTGCTGCGGTTGAATACAACATCACCGTCACCGCATACATAGTCCACACAGCCATGTAGCTCACAATCCTCCCAGTAGAACTTGCTTGCCTTGTTAGAGTAATAAGTATCCTGATAAGAGAGCATCTTCACGTTCTTGCAGATAGTATTCTCACCCTTATCCCAAAGGGATACTGCACGAGCTGTGCCGCCTACAGCATAGTAGTCAAGATCGTTCTGGATAGTAAGATCCTGAATGTAGAGGTTCTTAGAGGTGTTAACCAGAGTTGCTGTATTGTTGATAGATTCTGTTGACTTGTCAGGAGCGTTGCGGATAATGGTATTATTCATAGACTCACCGATGATAGACACGTTGTTGACAGAGATTGTAGTGAGAACTCTCTCGCCAAGGTCGTATGTACCGTTAGGGAGGAAAATCTTGTCACCTTCCTTTGCTGCCTGAAGTGCGAGGACAAATCCACTTGCATCACCAGACGCAATCTCATAGTAACCATTCTCGTTCTTTGTAGGAACATCCTTTACATTATATACTGTAACATTGTGGATGTAGGCCTCAGCGTTGCCACTGGTGACTGTAGCGGTCAGAGTCGTAGCAGGACCATTATATGAGACTGGAACGGTAGTACCATCATTTGCATTCTCTATAGGAAGTGTGATAGGCTCACCTACAGTCTTTCCTTCTGCATCAGTTACGGTAATAGTAGCTTTTTTGGGCTGTTCGCCTTTTTTAGTTTCAGGATATTTGCATGTTGTCAATACGAGAACTGCATTACCTGCAACATCTACGCTGAAATTCTGTGAAAGCGTGAATTTAAAGCCATGCTGAACATCATTGAACACACCTGTTGTGTTGAACAACTCATGATCCTCTGGATAGAAAGAAGCGTTGTTTAGAGGATAGTTGAATATTGCGCCAAGTTTTGCAACCTCGATAGGAGTTGCCTTAGCGTAGAGCTTGATGTCCTCTGTGAGAGCAATACCCTCCTTAACCTTCTTAGCTGATACAGATTTGCCATTAAACCAGCCACGGAAAGCCTGACCTTCAGGAACTGTTACGTCAGCAGCTGAATACTTGAACTTGAGTTCTGAGTTGCCGATAACTGTTTCTTCACCAATAGCCTTACCATTTGTATTATAGTAGGTAACAGATACATATGGGATTTGGTCACATGCCTCTGCGAAGAAGTAAGGACAGTATTTGCCAAGGTCGAATGTGAGAGTTGCAGCCTTTTCCTCATTGTAAGTATATACAACGTTCTTGGTGTATTTACCAAATTCGTCGTCAGTTGAGCCCAATGTCTCAATTGCGGTAGGTTCACCTCCGTCAATACTTACAGTTGCCTGCTGTGTGTATGCGCTAGTACCGATAGTGAACTTAACAGGACCGTCAACAGGAACGGTCATCTTAACATTGCTGTAACCATGCTTTTCATCGTGGAATGTACCACCATCGAATGTTACGCCATTTGGAAGACCATCCTTAGGAGCAACAACTGTATAAGGATTTGTGCGGAAATCAACCTTGAAATCCTCGAAATTGCGAGGCTCAACCTTCACATTGCCCTTGATCTCAAGAGATGTCAAGAAAGCATACTGGTCAGGAGTGAGGTTGTAGAACCAAAGCTGTACGTTAGTACGCTTTACATTGACTTCTACCTCTTTGCCTTTTTCTATAGTAAAATCTGAAGAAAGAGTAACCCAGTCTGCATCACCGTCACCCTTTACCTTGATTCCCCAGCCACGTTGACCACCTGTTGCTGCGTGAACAAACTTAACGCTTGTTACGTTAGCGAGAGTAGAAGTCTTTATGTAAGGAAGTGGATCTTCATCATTTGCCTTCTTCTCACATCTCATATAACCTTCCGTGATGCACTCAGCGCTAAACTTCCCATCAGTACCTGCTGGGTCAAGCATAGTTCTCGACAGAGAGAATGTAAGTTCCTGACCATCTGTTGTGGTCTTCTTTATAGTTGTCTCTGTATCGCTTGCCTTAACAGCATCCCAATCCTGGAATTTAGTCTTATAGAGAGTCTTTTCCTTTACGGTAGGATCAGTTGCCTCGATAGCCTCAACCTTGAGAATAGGGCAGTACTGACCGCAATATACTTTAAGAGTATTAGCTCCACCCTTATATTCGAATGTAGCAGCACTTCCGTCTTCATGATAGCACTTCTCGGTCTTGTTCTTCAAGTCACCGAGCTTTGCGCCTTTATCATCTGTTACATAGCCCTCATAGCCCTCTTTGATGTACTGGCATCCACCAAGAGTAATCTTGACTGGACCAGGTACATCAAACTGGATTGCATACCATGAAGTACCATGGTTATCACCGTTGCGATAGTCTACGCCATTACTTGGATAGCTGATCTGTGTGACACCATCAGGAAGAGCAGGAGCAGAAGTCGTAACCAAATTAATATTGAAGCCGAAAGGCTTTGGTTCTGCAGAAGCATCAATCTTCTCAACCTTAACATAAGGGCAATACTCACCACAATATACTTTGAGAGTATTAGCACCACCCTTATATTCATAAGAAGCAGAACCTTTACATCCTGCAGCACAAATGCCTACGTTTTCGCAAAGGACATTTCCTGCAGCATCTTCTATATGACCATCTACCCATTGGTAGTTATCCTTGGCATATTCACATCCGCCAAGAGTAATCTTGACTGGACCATCTACATCGAACTGGATTGCATACCATGAAGTACCATGGTTATCACCATTACGATAGTTTACGCCGTAACTTGGATAGCTGATCTGTGTAACGCCTTCGGGAAGAGTAGGAGCAGAAGTCGTAACCAGATTAATTTCAAAGTCTTTGAAAGTCCTTCCGTCTGCGGCCATCGCTGATGTCGCACCTATAAAGATGAGGCATAACGCAAGAAAAGTGTAAATTTTTCTCATAGTTAATTTTTTAAATTATTATTAATAATGTATGTATTATCGAAGTCTGTGTGCAAAGATAATATATTTTTTTCTTTTATAATGCTTTTTTCTTTATAAAATGGTAAATCTCGTAGGATTTTCTGCATAAAACGTAAAAAAACGGAAGAAGAGCAAGACTCTTCCTCCGTTTTTCACGTTGGTTGTATTGAGTTTTGAAGCTTATTCCTCTAAGGTCAGCTTCAGCTTGTTCACGATTTCTGCTACTATATTCTGCAACTCATGGTAGTAAACCATATTCTCCCTGCGGAGAGCATCCTCTGTGTAGTTGTCGAAGAAAGCTAAAGACCTTATTTCCTTCAGTTCCTCAGCCGTTGGCGCATGCTTTGCCTTCAGCGCCATGTATCTGCGGTACTTGCCAATCTCGATGTCGGTTGTCAGCTTACTCTGCTGATAAACGGTATCGGCACTCTCAACGTTTGCCATTGTGGTGAATGCTGCCCTCCTTTTCACGTTGTCGAACTTCACGGAGAACTGCTTGTTGTCACACTCGAAGGTGAGTAATGTGGCGAGATAGCATTTTGAATAGGTGTCTGCCTTGTAAAGCACCAAAGGCTTCAGTACAATCTTGCAGTTGCGGGCATCTTCGCTTACTATGATGTCTCGGTAGTTCTGCAGGTTGGCAGCAAACCATTTCTTTGCAATTTGGTATTTGTTTCTTGCAGGAGTATTGTTCTCGAATACAGCACAATAGGAATTGTTTCTCAGATCAACACTGTCTGGGATGACTTGCGCGAATACTGAATTGGCACAAATCAAAAGGAAAAATATAACATACCTTTTCATGTCTTATCGGATTTATTGCTGCAAAATTAATATTTTATTTCAAAACAACAAAACATTTTGTGTTTTATCTATGCTTTTTTATGGCTCGTAAGGTGTATTTTGCAGTTAAGACGTCATAAAAATTGTAAAAACCGACAAAAATACAGAAAAAATCAGTAATTTTGCCACCGCTTAACATGAAGCTTAACAGGCAATTATATTCGACATACATATTCACGATAACTAATATTTATTAACAACGAAATGAAAAATTATCTACTAAAGTGCGTTGCGCTATTACTCGTCGGCTCATTGGCAATAGCCTGTGGCAAAGACGAGAAAGACGATGAACTTCTCCCGGATGAGAAGACAGAGGAAACTTCTGAAGGTACATCGTCATCATCTAGTGATAAAACCGATGAAGGGGAAAAGGGAGAGCAAAACGATTCTACTTCAACTTCAACATCAACTTCAGATTCAGGGACTGGTACAGGAACAGGTACAGGAACAGAGACGGTTTCTACCGCTGTTCCAGAGGAAATCGTGCCGGTGAAAATCGACGCAAAAACATTCCCTGACCCGAATTTCAGGGCTTTGCTCTTAGGTCGTGACTACGACAAGAACGGTGACGGAACCTTGGACAAGCAGGAAATCATCTACCTCCGCAATATCTACTGTCAGAATATGGGCATTAAGTCGCTCAAGGGTATTGAGTATCTGAAAGAGCTTCGCGGCATCTATTGTATGGACAACAAGATTTCTGACTGGGATCTAAGCCATAATAAGTTGCTCACAGGCATCTGGTGTTCAGGAAACCAGTTCACCAAGCTCGACTTTACAGGGTTGGATGATCTTATCTGGGTGTATTGTCATGATTGTCCAAAGCTTACGACGCTCAACGTAAAGAACAACCCGAAGATGGCGTATATAGAGTGTAATACCACTCCGCTCAAGGAATTGGACGTTACCCATAACCCTGAATTGGAGCATCTTATGTGTGGTTCTTGCGGGCTCAAAAAGCTCGATCTTAGCAAGAATCCAAAGCTCCAGCACTTGGACGCTTTCCGCAATGAGTTCACATCTTTGGACCTTTCACATAACCCTTTGATGAAGCGCCTCGATATTTGGGACAACGAACAGCTCGGCAACGTAAATATCAATAATATGAAGGGCTTGCAGACTTACAATTGTGCGAAGACTGGTATCAAGACTTTGGATCTAAGCCACCATCCTGAGCTTTACAAACTGATTTGTAGTTACAACTCACTCACTTCATTGGATCTGTCAAAGAATCCGAAACTTGTCATAGTCCAGTGTCAGGATAATGCAATTACCTCATTAAACCTCTCAAAGAATCCACAGCTCCGTTTCTTGTGGGCAGCTCATAATAGGTTCACATCGTTAGACCTCAGTAGTAATCCATATCTCATAAAGGTATATAACGAAGGTACCTACGAAAAAGATGAAAAATATAAAATCGATCATGAGTGGTATATAAACATGGGTGGTGAAGTCTCTACTGGTGATGACAACAAACTTTACCTCTGGGTGAATATCGATGTTAAGATAAACGCCAAGTCAAACGGCACACCAGCAGCTAAGGAGAAATATTCTCCATTGGATCCAGGTGTTAAGGAAAGCGACTGTCTTACACGTGGATACGTGATGAATTACCTCTATGAAATGGCTGGAAAGCCAAACGTTTCAAAATACAAGACCAGTTTCAAGGACGTGGCAGGAACAAAATACGAGGCTGCTATCGTCTGGGGTGAGTTGAGGGCTATGACAATGGGCTTCCCTGAGTTCTTGGGCGACTATTTCTCTCCTGATAAATGGATTACCCGTCAGGACCTTACGTTTATGCTTATGAGATATGCAGAAGCATTCAATCTGAAACGTGAGATCGACTTCGGACGTAGCGACGAATATCTTGACTATTATGACATCGACTCTGACCACTGGGAGGCTATTTGCTGGTGTGCTACCTGGCATATCATCGAAGGTAAGGGCGGCTCAGTCAAGAGTCAGCAGAAATTCGATCCATACGGACGTATTACAATGGCTGACCTCAAGCTGGCAATTGCAAACCTGAAGGATGCAAACAAGTAAGTAAGATAATCTTCCGTAGATCCAAATAACCAAACTCGGTGTAAGTCCGTTCTGGGTTCGCTCTTTGAACGGTATTTCACCGAGTTTGGTTCTTTTTTTATAAAGGATGCATAGCGGACTTTTATGGTTTTTATAGAGCAAGTTTACAATCGTCAAAGTTGGTGTCGGCGGAAGAAAAAATGTTTGATTTTTGATTTGTGTGACATTCGGTTTTTGGAAGAAAGTTTGCAAAAAAATGTAAAAATATACATGGGTTTTTGCTCAATTTGTTGTTTTTTGTCAAAAATACACTTAAGGCAGTCATTTTTTTTGAAAAAAATTTGGTGTGTTCGCAAACAATTAGTAATTTTGCACCGTCTTAAGAAAGTAAAGGCTTTCGATAACGGTAAAAGATTATATTCAAATAACGGATAACATAAAACAAAGTTCCAATCTATTTTGGTAGATTAAGGCTTGTTTAGGTAAAAAGATAGAAAAAATTTAATTGTTAATAATGATATGCTCATTTAGGTACGAGCTTTTATAGGGAAAAGATTGTTATTACAGGTTAAATTGAAAATTACAGGGTAAACGATACACTGTTTCCTAAAGGTAAAAAATTAAAAGAGATAAGAATAACGAAGCATCAGCAATGAATGCTCCGTTTTTTTTTATGCCCCATGAAAAATGTAAAATATATTATATTTAATGCTCATTTTCGTCTGTTATGCAATAATTGTATGTACGCGCACGTTATTATTTATAATAATAAACAAGAACGCAACATAAAAGGCTATGATAGAATACATTAAAGGCGAGTTGACGGAGGTGACCCCAACGCAGGCGGTTGTAGAGGCTGCCGGTGTTGGGTACGGTATCAACATCTCACTAAATACCTATACAGCAATTCAGACAAAGAAAGAAGTGAAGTTATACATCCACGAGGCTATTATGACTGGTGGACGTGATGACTCATATACCCTCTACGGTTTTGTGAACAAGCAGGAGAGAGAACTCTATCGAATGCTGATAACCGTTAGCGGCGTTGGTAGCAATACCGCTCGTATGATTCTGTCAGCAATCTCACCGACAGAATTGGTGAATGTCATTTCCTCTGGTAATGAGAGATCGCTGAAGTCTGTCAAGGGCATAGGACTCCGTACGGCTCAGCGCATCATCGTGGATCTTCGTGACAAGATGTTGGCAAGCGGACTTATTGCAGATTTGCAGTCAAGTGCTGCGGCTGCCGGTATGCCTGTGCTCTCCGCAGAGCAGAATGAGGTTCGTGACGAGGCCGTCGGAGCTCTTACGATGCTCGGTTTCTCACCAGCTCCAAGTCAGAAGGTGGTTGTAGATATACTCAAAGCTCATCCAGATATGCCTGTTGAGCAGGTGATAAAGCAGGCGTTGAAGTTGATTAAGTAAGGCCCTAGCCCCGACCTTGTCACACACTCTGATATTATCAACATCGGACTACCCTCCGTGATAGGGAAGGGGTGCAGATAAATGAAAAAACGCAATTCCTTGAAGAAAATATTCTCTGACCAGTTGTCTTTTAGAAAGGCTTGGCTCGGAGTTGTTCTCATCGTTATCTCGACGATGATATGGGAAACTGTGTCTGCTCAGGATGACAAGACTGCCAGAAGGCAAAGGAGTTCAACGCGTACACAAGGTGCTCCGGAAGAGCAGGTGGATGATGAAGATACGCAGAAACCAAAGGTTCGTAAAAGTGATATAAGGAGGCAGATCACAATTCAGGAAGATACTATTCCTGACAGTCTTCTTCATCCACGGTGGAAGATTCAGCGTACTATGCCTATAACATATGATGACCTCGGACAGGGGGCGGCAGACCTCAGTCGTCCGGAGAATCTGAAGCAGGATGTCGTGTATAACGATACCCTTGACCGCTATGTGATAGGTTCGAAGATGGGAAATACATGGGTTGCTGCTCCTGTGATGATGTCGTTGCAGGAATACCAGAAGTGGGTTGAAAAGCAGAAACTGACACAATTCTTCCGTTCAAAGAATGACGAGATCTATCAGACCAAGGGAAAGGATAAGTTCAGTTTCACGGATATGCACTTTGAGTTAGGACCGGCAGAGAAGATATTCGGTCCTGGTGGAGTGCGAATCAAGACACAGGGATCTGCCGAGCTGAAGTTCGGTGCTACCGTTAAGTCTATAGACAATCCGTCATTGCCTATACGAAACAGGAACACCACATCCATCGACTTTGACGAGAAGATAAACCTCAATGTCACAGGTAAGGTGGGAGACAAGGTGAACATGAACCTTAACTACAATACCGATGCTACCTTCAATTTCGATGCTCAGAATATGAAATTGAAGTACGAGGGCAAGGAAGATGAGATAATAAAACTCGTGGAGGCTGGTAACGTGAGCTTCCCGACAAACTCGTCTCTCATCACTGGTGCTACATCACTCTTCGGTATAAGAACCGATATGCAGTTTGGTAAACTCAAGCTCCAGACTGTCGTGTCTCAGAAGAAGTCAAATTCAAAGAGCGTGAGCAGTAAGGGTGGGGCGCAGTTTACGCCTTTTGAGATAGATGCAGCCAACTATGAGGAGAACCGTCACTTTTTCCTCTCACAATATTTCCGTGATATGTATGACAAGGCACTCGGTATGTTGCCGAATATTGCATCGGGAGTCAGTATCACCAATGTGGAGATATGGGTGACGAATAAGACAGGTCAGACGACAGATACGCGTAACATCATTGCGCTTACTGACCTTGGTGAAGGTATCCCGAAGAATTCCATGTGGGGTGGAAATGGTCCTTATGCTGTTCCTGATAATAATGCAAACAGAGAGTATAATGAAATTATTACAACGTATGCTGATGCCCGGAATATTGACCAGACGGCCTCTGTGCTTGACGGTATCGCAGGTTTTGTCGGCGGTGTTGACTACGAGAAACTCGAAAAGGCTCGTAAGCTCTCTCCTTCAGAATATACAGTCAATTCGGCACTCGGCTATGTTTCTTTGAAATCAACGCTCCAGACGGATCAGGTACTTGCCGTGGCTTTCGAATATACATATAACGGACAGGTTCATCGTGTGGGAGAACTGGCTTCCCAAAGTAATGGCGATGTGGATAAGGCGCTCATTGTGAAGTCGCTGAAGAATACGTCAAACAATCCTCAACAAGGCAACTGGCCGTTGATGATGAAGAACGTATATTATCTCGCATCAACTGTAGAGAAGCAGAAGTTCAGACTTGACATCAAGTACCAGAGTGATACGGCAGGTGTATATCTCAACTATATTCCAGAACCAAAGGTAAAATCAACTCCTTTGCTTAGGATTATTGGTGCAGACCGTATAGACAATAACAACAAACCGAATTCTAACGGTTACTTTGATTACGTTGAAGGTTATACCGTATCTAATGGTCGTGTGTTCCTTCCGAAAGTGGAGCCTTTCGGAAAAAGTCTCTATGATGCTCTTATTAAGAACGGTCTTGATTCAACACAGGCAAGTAAGTATGTTTATACTGAGCTGTATGATTCAACGAAGACTGTAGCAAAACAGATAGCCGAGAAGGATAAATATATGCTTCAGGGACAGTTCAGGGGAACTGCTGCCAATGTGATTTCGTTAGGTGCGTATAATGTGCCTCAGGGCTCTGTTACCGTTACAGCCGGTGCCGAGACATTGGTAGAGGGCAGTGACTATTCGGTTGACTATTCGGCAGGTGAGGTTACTATTCTCAACCAGAGTATCATAGATGCTGGTACTGCCATAAATGTTTCGCTTGAGAGCAATACCGACTATGGTCAGCAGCGAAAGACTATGTTCGGCCTCAACTGGGAGTATGACTTTTCGAAAGACTTTCAGATGAGCGGTACGATACAGCACCTTTCAGAGCAGAGTCTTACGACAAAGGTGCAGATGGGTGCTGAGCCTCTGAATAATACGATATGGGGTGTGAACCTCAACTGGAAGAAAGAGAGCCAATGGTTGACCAATGTGCTCAACAAGGTACCGTTCCTGCATGTAACGCAACCTTCAAATATTCAGCTTAGCGGTGAGTTCGCTCAACTCATAGCTGGTCAGGCAAGTGGTACGCAGGACAATGCTTCGTATATTGATGACTTTGAATCAACAAAGTCTGGTATTGATGTCAGCGCACCTACATCGTGGATGCTGTCAAGCGTACCATCCACTTTCAGGGAATCAGCTGATAAATCTGGCTTGACGAGTGGCTTTAATCGTGCACGTCTTGCATGGTACACAATTGACCCTCTGTTCACAAGGAACGGTTCTACACTTACACCGAGCCATATCAAGAGCGATGTGGAACAGTTGTCTAATCACTATGTTCGAGAAGTCTATACAAAAGAGGTGTTCCCGAATCGTGATCAGAGTGCATATTCTGGCGTGTCAAGTACGTTGTCAATACTCAATCTTGCGTATTATCCAGAGGAAAGAGGACCTTATAACTTTACCACAAGTCTTGATCGTGCAGGTCATCTCACTCAGCCTCGTAATGCTTGGGGAGGTATGATGCGTAGGATTGATACCAATGATTTCGAGGCTGCCAATATTGAGTATATAGAGTTTTGGATGCTTGATCCATTTATCTATACACGTGAGAATGGTACGGCTTCACAACATGGCGGTGACCTCTATTTCAACCTTGGTGACATTTCGGAAGATGTACTCCGTGACGGAAAGAAGTTCTATGAGAGCGGTATGCCTGTGGATGGCAGTCAGTCATTTACTTGGTCTCAGTGGGGTAAGATACCTACGCAGAGCACGGTTACATATGCTTTTGCTACTACAGGTGGCTCACGCAACAAGCAGGATGTGGGTTTGAACGGACTTACCGACGAGGAAGAACGTGCTAAGTATAATGACTTCATTACATATGCTAATGCCAACGTTACTGGTCCTGCCCTCGACTCTATCAATGCCGACCCTGCCGGTGATAACTATCGCTATTTCCGTGGGGCAGAGCTTGATCAGCGTAAGGCATCCATCCTTGAGAGATATAAGTATATCAACAATCCTCAGGGTAACTCTCCTGAGAGTGACAGTAATTTTGATTCTTCATATAAGACAACTCCTGACGTAGAGGATATAAATCAGGACTATACCCTGAACGAATACGAGAAATACTATCAGTACAGGGTCAGCATCCGTCCTGAGGATTTTGTGGTCGGTTCTAATTACATCGTTGACAAGCGTAGTGCAACGCGTACTCTCAAGAATGGAACAAAGGCTGTTGTTGACTGGTATCAGTTCCGTATTCCTATCAAGTCTTCTGAGAGGGAGAGGATAGGTTCCATAAACGATTTCACTAGCATCCGCTTCATGCGTATGTTCATGACCAACTTCGAGAAACCGATAGTATTGCGTTTCGCTAACCTCGACCTCGTTCGTGGTGAATGGCGTGTCTATGAGCAGAACCTTAATGTAAACTCTGCCAATACAGCCCAGATGGCAGTCAGCGATGTGAATATTGAGGAGAATGGAGAAAAGACACCTGTCAACTATGTCCTTCCTCCTGGCATCACCCGCGTTGTTGACCCTTCACAGCCACAGCTCACAGAGAGCAATGAGTCGGCAATGAACTTCATGCTTACCGGTATGAGTACAGGTGATGCAAAGGCTGTGTATAAGAATATGACGCTGGATATGCGTCAGTACAAGAATCTGCAGATGTTCGTACATGCAAATGCTCTTGAGCCTAATGTCAGCAATCTGCAGGATGATCAGTTGGCTATCTTCATCCGACTTGGTTCTGACTATAAGAGCAACTACTACGAGTATGAGATTCCGCTCAAGCTTACGCCTCCGGGTAAGTACAGCACATATTCGGGTGCTGAATGCCGTGCTGTGTGGCCGGAGGAAAATATGCTGAATATAAGGCTTAGCAAGTTTACTGCGCTGAAGAAGGCGCGTAACAAGGCAAAGAATGCAGGTCTAGCATCCTACAATGCTGAGTTCAGCGTCTATGACGATGATACACCGAAGAACAAGATAAGCATCATGGGTAATCCTACTCTTGGTGAAGTGAAGACTATGGTCATTGGCGTGAGAAACCTTGCCGGTACGGAGAAGAGTGGTGAGGTGTGGGTTAATGAACTTCGTCTTCTTGACCCAGAAAACTCTGGCGGATGGGCTGCACAGGGAAATCTCAATGTGCAGTTGTCGGATTTCGGCAATGTCAATGCTACTGGCAAATACACAAGTGAGGGATTCGGCGGACTTGAGGAAGGAGTGGCTTCACGCTCGACAGACAACTTTACCACATATAGCGTCACCACCAATTTCGAACTTGGTAAGTTCTTTCCCGAGAAGGCAAAGGTGCAGGCTCCATTGTATTATAGTATGACACGCGAAAAGACTGCTCCAAAGTTCAATCCTCTTGATACAGATATGGAACTTGATGACGCTTTGGAGTCGGCTGGCAGCAAGCACGAGAAAGACTCCATTTCGAGCATTGCCATAATGAAGAGCGTCAGTACGAACTTCTCGCTTTCAGGTGTGAGAGTGGGAATTGCTACGAAGCGTCATCCTATGCCTTACGACCCTGCCAACTTCACGTTCTCATACAGCCACTCTCATAACAATACTACAGGTGAGACAACCGTATATGAGAATGAAGATAACTGGAAAGGTACGCTGTCATATTCATGGACTCCTGTGTATAAGCCGTTTGAGCCTTTCAAGAAGATAAAGAGCAAGTCAAAGTATTATGATATCGTCAAGCGATTCAGCCTATACTGGTTGCCTCAGAATGTATCGTTCAATAGTGATATAAACCGCTATCGATATGAGTTCCAGGAACGTGACATGGAGGATCTCGGAGCCTCCGAATCAATTCCTGCGACCTTGAATTCACAGTTCCTGTGGAATCGTGATTTCAGCATAAGGTGGGATCTTACTAAGAACCTTCACCTTAATTTCCAGAGTGCTACTCATGCAGAGATAGAGGAACTTCCTTATACGCAGAAAGATAAGGCCCTCTATTTGGATCGTCTCGACGCATACAGGGATTCTGTTGTCGGCCCGAGTCTCAAACATATGGGTACTCCGTTGGATTATCAGCAGTCGTTCTCTGCTTCCTATAAGCTGCCGCTCGATCTCATACCTGTATTCAACTGGCTTAATGCTGATGCCAACTACACCTCAAGCTATACCTGGCAGAGGGGTAGTCTGGCGGATGATGGAACCTCGTATGGTAATACTATAGGCATGAACCGTCAGTTGGCAATCAACAGCACATTGAATCTGGAGAAACTGTATGATCAGATCCCTTACCTTAAGAAAGTAAACGAGCGTTTCAAGAAGGCGGTGAAGCGTGTTCCGAAAAAGAGTAATACAAGTAGTAAAAAGGAGAAAGAAGAAAGTATAAAGGGCAAGGATGCTAAGGCAAAGGATGCTAAGGAACTTGCCGAAGAAAAGAAGGAACGTGAGCAGAAGGAGAAGGAAGAGAAAAAGGCTGAGGCTGAGAAGAAAAAACAACTTGCTCAAAACCGTAACAGGTATGAGAAGGAGGTAACCGTCAAGGCTGATACATCAACTGTGCTCGTTCATGGCAAAAAGTCAAAAAAACTCACTGTTACTGCGCACAATGCCGAGGGTAAACTTATCCCTGTCAAGTATAAGGTGATGGATGACAACAAGATAAGGATTATCAACAAGGCTGACTCTGACGTCACCATGAAGGTTACGGTTGTTGCAAAGCCAAAGAAGGATGACCAGCAATGGTACAAGCTTACGCAGTCATTTGCCCGTCTTCTCATGATGGTACGTAACGTAAATATCACATACCGCAACCAGTATTCTATGTCATTACCGGGATATAAGCCTTCTGTTGGTGATGTATTTGGACAGAAATCGGAGAATACGGGAAGTGATAATGCATTAGCTCCGGGTTTGGGCTTCGCTTTTGGATTCGTGGGTGACGATTATATTGAAAAGGCAAAGAAGAATAAGTGGCTTTGCGGTGATGAGCTTGTTACCACTCCGGCAGCAACCAATAAGACCGAGGACTTTAACTTGAAGGCAACCCTTGAACCTGCCCGTAACCTGAGGATTGACCTTAATGCCTCACGTATAATGACAAGAAATAAGTCTATGCAGTTCATGTATGGCGACGAGGCATCATTCCCTATAAGCTATAGCGGACAGTTCACAATGACAACTGTTTCCATAAAGTCTGCATTTGAGGGTATGGGAAGTGCGGAGAATGGTTTCCATTCTGCATCGTTCGAGAGGTTCTGCAACTCTCTTGACGGCTTCCGGGCAAGAGTACAGGCACAGTATGCTGGTGCAATATACCCAGACGGAGAAAAAGCAGGTCGGCCATTTAATCCAAATGAGGATCCTGGCGTCAATAAGTATAGTGCTGATGTCATGGTTCCTGCTTTCCTCAGTACCTATGCAGGTACCGATGGCTTGACTATATTCCCTGCCCTGACGAAGATGTTGCCAAACTGGACTGTCAGATATAGTGGATTGAGTAATATGACATTCTTCCAGAACATCTTCAAAAGTGTCAACCTTAACCACTCATATAAGAGTGTGTATGCTGTTGGCTCTTATCAGTCTTACCTGACCTTCAGGTCATATATGGGCGAAAATCTTGGCTTCATCACGGATGGCACAAGTGGAAGGGATATACCTGTGCTGAACAGTATATACAATGTTTCTCAGGTAAGTATTAATGAGGCATTCTCACCACTGCTAGGAGTTGATGTAACGATGAGGAATAACATGTCATTCAAACTCGAGTATCGTACTACCCGCATCCTTACCCTCTCAATGGCAAGTGTAATGCTCAACGAAACACTCTCGAAGGATTTTGTTCTCGGCTGTGGATATAAGATAAATGACTTCCGCTTCTCAGGACGTAATAGGCGAATTGTGAAGTCTGGGAACAATAGGGGCAAGGATGGTAGTAGTGATGATGAGGACAAGAGCAAGACAAGGTCGTCATCAAAGAACTCTAAGTCTTTCAATCACGACATGAACCTTCGTCTTGACATTAGTCTGCGCAATCAGGCTTCCATAAATCGCAACATCGAAAAGAGAGAGAGTTCGGCAAACAGCGGAAACAAGGCATTTAAACTGAGTTTCACAGCTGATTATACCATATCGAAGTTGCTCACCATGAGTTTCTTCTATGACTCTCAGACGAATACCCCGTTGCTCACATCGAGCAGCTATCCTACTACGACGCACGACTTCGGTCTGGCAATGAAGTTCTCGTTGACAAGGTAGGTACAGGTCTTTTAGTTGAATTTGATATTATTGAAATAGATAACAGATAATTAGTAATTCGTAATTAGTTATGAAATACAAATATGACTTCCTCATCATCGGTGCAGGTGTTGCCGGTATGAGCTATGCCCTCAAGATTGCAAGGGCTAAGAAAGGTAAGGTCTGCATTATATGTAAGACGGCATTGGACGAGGCAAATACTTCATTTGCTCAGGGTGGTGTGGCATCTGTCACGAACCTTGTGGTTGATAACTTCGAGAAACATATCGAAGACACAATGATTGCCGGCGACTTCATATCCGATCGTGCTGCCGTAGAGCAGGTAGTGCGTATGGCTCCTTCACAGATAAAGGAACTGGTGGAGTGGGGCGTTAACTTTGACAAAAAGGAAGACGGCACGTTTGACCTTCACCGTGAGGGTGGTCATTCAGAGTTCCGTATCCTCCATCATGCTGATGACACAGGTGCCGAGATTCAGCGCGGACTTATCGCTGCCGTGCGTGCCAATCCCGATATCGAGGTAAAGGAACATCACTTCGCCGTTGAGATTATCACTCAGCATCACCTCGGTGTTACCGTGACACGTCGCAATAAGGACATAAAGTGCTATGGCGCATATGTCCTCAATCCGGATACCCATAAAGTAGATACATATCTCAGTAAGGTGACACTCATGTGTACTGGTGGTTGTGGAGCTGTTTATCAGACCACTACAAATCCAATCATTGCTACCGGTGATGGTGAGGCAATGGTATATCGTGCAAAGGGTACCGTTGCCGATATGGAGTTCGTGCAGTTCCATCCAACGGCTCTCTTCCATCCGGGTGAGACACATCCGGCATTTCTCATCACAGAGGCTATGCGCGGATATGGCGGTATTCTCCGTCTGCCTAATGGAGAGACGTTCATGGAGAAGTACGATGAGCGCTTAAGCCTTGCTCCTCGTGATATCGTGGCACGTGCCATAGATAAGGAAATGAAAATTCACGGTCTTGACCACGTATGTCTTGATGTTACCCACAAACCTGCAGAGGAAACTCGCAAGCACTTCCCTAATATCTACCATAAATGTCTGACCATCGGTATTGACATAACCACAGACTACATACCTGTTCGTCCGGCTGCCCATTATATGTGTGGCGGTATCAAGGTTGACCTCAATGGATGCTCTTCCATAAGTCGTCTTTATGCCATAGGTGAGTGTTCATGCACAGGTCTTCATGGTGGTAACCGACTTGCTAGTAACTCGCTTATTGAGGCTGTAGTATATGCAGAGACCGCTGCCCGCCATTCTCTTGCGCATGTTGATGAATATGATTTCAACACACTCGTGCCGGAATGGAATGACGAGGGAACTATGACCAACGAAGAAAAGGTGCTTATCACCCAGAGTGTGAAGGAAGTAGGTGAGATAATGGCAAACTATGTCGGTATCGTTCGCTCCAACCTCCGTTTGCAAAGGGCATGGACACGTCTTGACGTACTCTATGAGGAAACAGAGAAACTCTTCAAGCGCGTGAAGGCAACAAGGGATATATGCGAGCTCCGCAATATGATCAATACCGCATATCTCATTACCCGATGGGCTATTGAGAGAAAGGAATGTCGCGGCTTGCATTATACTACGGATTATCCGCATAAGTAAGACTCCTAACCCCTGTTCTTTCCTCCGTGGAGGGAGAAGGGAATAGATAGTGCTTTATTCGTAGGTGAAAAATGTAAATGGGAATTAGCTTTGGCTTTATGAGCTTCAGCGAATAAATTTTACATGCTAAATAACAAATGAGTGTTAATACTATAAAGAAATACTTCATTTTGTGTGGGGTGGTGCTAGTACTCCTCTTCTCTGCCGATTATTCTAACGCAAGGACGGATTTTTCAGTTTCCGATTCTCAGTTATCTTTTGAAGATACGAAGCGCCCGAAAGTGAAGCCGAAGAAGAAGAAGGTAAGACGCAAGCATCATGTGGTGAAGGTGGTGGAGCCACAGAAACCGGTGCAGGAGGAAGTCATAGATGCGTTTAGTGATTCCCTCGCGGCTGATGCCCTTGCCCTTCTCGGAGACACACTTGCCAACGACACCCTGCCTTGGCCAGAGTCGCTCAGGACTCGTCTTGACACTATCATCATGAAGAGTCGCACAGTGAAGACATCGCAGTTCGCTGTCATGATTTACGACCTTACTGCAGACTCGCTGCTTTATGCCGTCAACGAGAAACAAACTCTACGTCCTGCCTCCACCATGAAGTTGCTCACCGCCATATCGGCTCTCGACAGGTTGGGAGGCTCGTATCAGTTCCAGACATTTCTGAAGCACACGGGCACGGTGGTTGACTCTACTCGCACGCTCAAGGGTAACGTATATGTTGTAGGTGGCATGGATCCACGTTTCAACCGTGATGACCTTATAGCCTTTGTGGAGTCATTGAAGAAAATTGGTGTTGATACCATAGAAGGAAACCTCTGCGCTGATCGTTCTTTCAAGGAAAAGGATCTCTTGGGAGAAGGGTGGTGCTGGGACGATGACAACCCCGTCCTCTCTCCTTTAGTCTATTCGCGCAAGGACCAGATGATGGAGAAACTCATGGCTGAGATGGAAGGACAGGGTATAGTCCTGAAAGGTGAGGTCATCGAGGAGAAAGCACCGTTCCTTGCAACTGATATATGTTCGCGTGCGCATAGCATAGACCAGATTCTAAGTAGGATGATGAAGGAGAGTGACAATCTCTATGCAGAGTCGATGTTCTATCATCTTGCCGCATCATTCAACAAACCTGCACGTGCTTCAACTGCAAAGGCCTTTGAGCAGAACCTGATCCGCAGAATGGGATTCAATCCCTCAAACTACCGTTTGGCCGACGGTTCTGGACTATCGCTCTATAACTACGTAACAGCTGAGCTTGAAGTGGCATTTTTGAGATATGCCTACGAGAATAGCACCATATACAACCAGCTGATTCCGTCGCTACCGCTCGCTGCCTATGATGGTACGCTTGCAAAACGTCTCAAGGGAACGAAGGCACAGGGCTGCATAAGGGCAAAGACAGGAACATTGGCTTGCGTTAGCAGTCTCGCTGGCTATGCTAAGGCTGCCAACGGTCATGTACTCGCCTTCAGTATCATGAATCAGGGAGTGCTCAGAGCACAGAACGCCAAGGACTTTCAGGATTTGATTTGTGTGGCGATGTGCAAGTAGGATTCTGGATTATCCGGATAACCCGGAAAACCGGAATGTGTGGAATGTTAAAACTTAAAAAAACTCTAAACTCTAAACTATATGCGAAAACTAATTCTATTATTTATGCTCTCATGTGGCGCCATCTCCATGCAGGCGCAGAGCAGTTTGAAGAAACAGGTAGAGGAAGGCATTGAGGAAAGTATCCGCCTGACTCAGGAAAGGGAGTGGAGGGAGGCCTTTGCTACATGCCGCGCACTCGATTCTGCCATAGGCAAGGGTAATCCTGATCTTCATTATCTTGTAGCGAAGGAGCGTTTCCGTATGTATTCACGCATCAACAAGCCTAATGATGCGCGCTCACAGATGGAGAAGATGGAGGACTATGCACGTCAGTCGGGCAAGAGCGATGTCATCGAGGATATGCTCATAGCCAAGGGTTCCTATTGTGCCAAGACCGGCAACACAAGTCTTGCACAGAAATGCTATAGGGAGGTGTTCAACCGCCGTGCCAAGGGCAAGGATGATGCTAGTATCGACAAGTGCTTCCAAAGCATGGTGGCAGAGGCAAAAGGTAAGGAAAATGCCCTTATGGCAAGTATGCTCGAGAAGATGTACACACAATGGAAGGACTCCATTGCAAACGATCGTGCTGCTGCTGAACTCAAGGCTGTGAAAGCTCAGTATGCAGAGGCTCAGGAGGACATCGACAGCAAGGCAACCAAGATTGCAGTACAGTGGGGCTTCATCATCGTACTCATCATCATTGCCGTGGCTCTGGCATTGGCATTGGCATTCTTCGTCCTGCTCAAGTTCAAGAATATGCTGAAAATAAAGAAACTCAACGACAGCCTTGAGATTGCCAATAATAATAATGAGAGGAAGAGTCTCTTCATAAACAATATAAGCGAACAGATAAATCCATCGCTCGATGCCATCGCACGGGGTGATAGTAAGCAGGTGACTGCTCTCCAGAACTTCATGCAGCATATCAAGGAGTATATGGTGCTTGAGAACTCACGCGAGGAACTCTATGAGCAGGACGACCTCAACATGGAGCGCCTCTGCATGGATGTGGTAAATGAGGTAAGACAGAGCGTGTCTGCCGACCTCCCTATCAAGATGGACGCTCACGGCATCACATTCCCGTCAAACGAGGAGGCTCTCAAGCAACTGCTCGTGGCTCTCATTGCCGAACTTGCCAAGAGTAGTGAAACTGAGCGTGTAAGCCTCGAATTCAAGAAGCGCAATCCGCATACCGGCAACTTCATCGTGTCAGGCATCGGATACTCTATGCCGGAAGAAAGACGTGATATCGCATTCCAGGCATTTGCTGAGGTGAGAGACCTTGCAGAGGATGACGGAATGCAACTTCCTACTTGTGCCCTCATTGCTTACAAACTTAACGGCAATTTGCGTCTTGACGACGAATTCTCACAAGGTACTCGCTTTGTAGTGGAATTGCATTGCTAACAATCTGTAACCATTATCGCTCTATAGTGTCAAGAATTATAGTTTTGGGGTAAAAAATATGTTAATATTCTTATAATTCGAAAGAAATGCTGACATTTTGATAAGAAATTTTACTGAAAACTATAATTCTTGACATTTTTTTTATACCTTTGCAGGCGAATATGGACTAAGGTCTAAAGTCTAAGGTCTAAAGTCTAAGGACTAAGGCTCTAACCTTTGTCTTTTGTCAATCAGCATTCAGCAAAACAACCAATAAATAATATAGAAATAAAAATGAAAAAGATTAGAGCAGCCGTAGTAGGTTACGGTAACATCGGTAAGTATGCCATAGAGGCTCTTGAGGCTTCTGAGGATTTCGAGATTGCTGGCGTTGTACGTCGTAATGGCGCAGAGAACAAGCCTGCTGAACTTGCACAGTATGATGTTGTTAAGGACATCACCGAACTCAAGGACGTTGACGTGGCTATCCTTGCTACTCCAACACGTTCTTGCGAGGAATACGCAAAGAAAATCCTTGCAATGGGTATCAATACCGTTGACTCATTCGATATCCATACAAGCATCCTCGACTACCGCGCAGCCCTCATGCCAGTAGCAAAGAAGAACGGTACTGTTGCCATCATCTCTGCTGGTTGGGATCCGGGTTCTGACTCTATCGTACGTACTATCATGCAGAGCCTCGCACCAAAGGGACTCTCTTACACCAACTTCGGTCCTGGCCGTTCTATGGGCCACTCTGTATGTGTTCGCTCAAAGGCTGGTGTTAAGGACGCACTTTCAATGACTATCCCTGTAGGTGAGGGTATCCACCGCCGTATGGTATATGTAGAGCTTGAGGAAGGTGCTGACCTTGCTGAGGTTACAAAGGCTATCAAGGCAGACCCATACTTCGCAAGTGATGAGACACACGTATTCCAGGTAGAAAGCGTTGACGCACTCAATGATGTTGGTCATGGCGTAAACCTCACTCGTAAGGGTGTTTCTGGTAAGACACACAACCAGCTCTTCGAGTTCAACATGAAGATTAACAACCCTGCTCTTACTGCACAGGTACTCGTCAATGTAGCACGTGCTTCTCTCAAGCAGCAGCCTGGTTGCTACACAATGATTGAGGTTCCTGTTATCGATATGCTCCCAGGCGATCGTGAGAGCCTTATCGCACATCTTGTGTAATATTTTGAGATTAGAGTTTAGAGGGTAGAGTTTTTACCTTCGACATTATATAAAAAGAAAACCACCTTCGCGAATGGCGAAGGTGGTTTTTTATTATCAAGAGCAGTCATAGAGCCAATTAACTCTAAACCCTAAACTCTAAACTCTAAACCCTAAACCCTAAACTCTAAACTCTACCTCTCCTCAAACTTATGTTTCTTACTCTCCATCAGGTCATCGTAGAACTCAAGTGATTCCTTCGAGAAGCGGAGAGCATTCTGACGCATAGAGTGATAGGCTGAGAAATAGCCGAGGGTACTTGGATTAGTGAAGTTACGGATAGGATTTGAAGAAGAGCGCTCAGCAATGAAGAGAGCATAGAGGTAGTCGTATGTGCGCTTGTCAATCTTTCGCACCTCCACGGCAATCTCCTCACCGTCCTTGAGAATGTCCTTGTTGTCCTTGTCGAGGTCGCAATACACGAAGCATCCCACGTTGATAGCCGTCATGTCGTCAAATCCCTTGTTGTCGAGAATTGACCACTTATACGGCTTGCCATTGCGTGTCACGAGGGTGTAGAAATAGCCGATAGTATCAGTATTATAGCCAGTTACATCAACGTGGTAGTACACCACTTCGTCTTCAAGCATCTGCACCTTATACATATATGTGTCGTCGATACTGAACTGCTCCTGCATCTGCGATGTTGACTCCGTGACATAATCGCCAATCTGCACCCTGATGGTGTATTCACGCCCTTCCACGCCCTTTATCTCTGAAGAAGAATAGCAGCCTGCACTATCGAGTTTGAGGATGCATCGCTCTCCGTTGTCGGAGGTGATGACAACCTGGGCATCACTTACAGGACTCTTGCCAATCTCATCGGTCACGTTCTGTGTCTGCGAGATTCGTGCCACGGCTCCTTCCTCTGAAATGCCAGCCTCCACCACGTATAGCGGCTCAACCGTGTGATAGTCCATGTCGATTTCTTTTTCGCAGGAAGAGAAGAGGAGGAGAAGACCCCCCAGCCCCCCAAGGGGGAGCTTTTTAATAGTATTGACGCTTATTATTTCCTTATAAAATTTCATCATATTTATTTTCATACTTGTTTTCATATTCGTTTCTAATTATATATTTTATTAATCAAAATACTAACTACTCCCCCTTGAGGGGGTGAGGGGGGAGGAACCCTCCCTTGGGGAGGGACTGGGTAGGTCTTACCATTTCAGCGAGAACGATACAAACGGAATTGCTCCGAAGAGTGCTGTCTGAGTGGCTTTTGTGCCGCTTGCTGAGTTGTCGTCCTCAGAGAACGTGATAACGTAAGGGTTCTCGCGATTGTAGATATTATATACCCCGAAAGCCCACTGGCGCTCGCAATGCTTGAGCTTCTTTGAGTAGGTGGCGCTCAAGTCGAGGTGATGCGATGACGGTGCACGATAGCCGTTGCGCTCGGCGTAGTAATACACCGTTGAGCCGTCAATCTGATACTTCGCACTTGGAGCCGTGAGAGCCTGTCCTGAGTTGAATATGAACGATGCAGATACATTCCAGAAGTCATTGAGCTGATACATTCCCACGAGGTTAACATCGTGGCGGCGGTCGTTGTTGGCTGTGTACCAGCGATTGTTGTTGATGCCGTCAATCTTGTTCTCGCTCCATGAGAGGGTGTATGAAATCCAACCCGTGAGGCGTCCGTTATTCTTGTGGGCACTCATTTCCATGCCGTATGCACGTCCCTTACCGCCAAGAATAATATTCTCAATGGCGATGTCCGACTCAAAGTTCTTGCCGTCCTTATAGTCGTAGATGTCACGCACCCACTTGTAGTAGCCCTCAATGCTGAAGTCATAGTCGCCTTCCTTCGTCATGCCGAAATATCCGAGGCTCACCTGATCAGCCTTTTCCGGCTTTACGAAATCCGTGCTCAGCGTGTAGCGGTCCATTGGCATTGAAGTGCTTGAATTGCGTATTGCGTGAATGTTCTGCGCCGTGCGACTATATCCGCCCTTGATGCAATGCAGTTCGTTGATATTCAACTTCATACTTGCGCGAGGCTCTATTGCATCGTATTTCTTGAAGTGGTTATACCTCAATCCAAGCGACATCTCCAGCCATTTCGCAACCTTCCAGTCGTCATTCACCCAACCGGCTATTTCCGTGCCGTAGCGCTGCTCCTTTTCGTGGATGGTGAGATATTCCCATTCTGCTGAGACGATGTCGTCGTATGATGCCTGTGCACCGATTGAGAAGGCGTGATGTGCAGATGGTCGCCAGTCTATGTTCTCCTTCAGAATGGTCTGCTCTATGTGCCCGTTCATCTTATAGTCGAGGTGCGTGGCATTGAAACCCATCTTACTCTTGTATCTGTTAAAGGAGAGCGTGGTGTTGAAGCGCAACTTCTCGCTAAGCATGTATTTCCAACCGCCTGACACCGCCATGTTGCCCCATCGCATCTCGGCAAGGTCGTCAATCTCCATATTGTCCTTACCCTTGTAGAATGACACGAACACCTTGTTTGCTGGTGATATGTCGAAGTCGGTGCGGAAGTTCACGTCATAGAAATTCATGGTGTTCTCACTGTACTTCTCGCTCAGCTTCAGAAACAGGTCGAGATATGACCTTCGTGCTGAGAACAGCATGCTCACCTTATCCTTCACTATCGGACCGTCAACCTCCACCTTACTTGCAAGCAATCCGATGCTGAAGCCTGCGTGCCAGTTGCTCATATCGCCTGCCTTGCTCGCCACGTCGAGTACTGATGAAGTAGCTCCGCCGAACATTGCCGGAATCTGTCCCTTGTAGAGTGAGGCTGTCTGCATTGCCTCGTCGTTGAAGGCTGAGAATAGTCCAACGAAATGCCCTGGGTTATATATAGGTGCATTGTCAATAAGTACAAGATTCTGCGCTGCCGTACCGCCTCTTACCTCGAAACCGCAAGAGCCTTCGCTCTCTGCCTTCACGCCCGGAAGCATCTGAATGGATTTCAGAATGTCCTTCTCGCCAAACAAGGTCGGAATTTGTGTCATCTTCCCGATATCAATCTTTTCAACACCAATCTGCACCTCCTTCATCCTCTTACTTGCAGATTGCGAAGAAGTGACAACCACTTCCCGTAGTTTCTGTACTTTCGTCGTACTGTCTTTGACTTCTTGTGCCTGAATAGCCTGAATACCTAATGTTACACATAAAGTCGTCAGCAATAAAAATTTTCTCATTTTCATCATTTTTTTCAAGGGCGTTCATTTGTCTCACCCTTAGGGGTTATAAATCTATTTCGAGTACATCTTTTTACATTTTGTTTTGATAGGGTGGCTTGTATTCTGAACGCTAAGACGCCAAGACACAGAGGCCTTTTTCTTTGCGGCTTTGCGGCTCTGCGTTTATTATATATTGACTGACCGCCAACACCTAACTCTTGATTTTTCCGAGTGACAACGTGCTTTGCACCTCGCACTCGAAAGATAACGAACGTCGGCTGAAGCCGGTGCGTGTTTCAATCTTTCGAGTGCAAAATTACAAAGATCTGTTTGCAATTTGGTTGCAAATGGATTATTTTTCTGGAAATACCGAAAAATGATGATGTGTGATAAATATTGATATAATAAGGTGAAAAAGTGCGTTTTTGCTGTAATTTTTTTGTGTTTTTTGCGTCGTCTGTTTAATAAAGCATATTCCCCACGCAGGAATGATGTCAGCCGAAAATTCGACCCACATATTTCATGATATTCAACAGCGCAAATTTGCGCCCTCGTAGAGCATAGTAAAAGGAAACAGATTTGTCTGATAGCTGGAGCGATACACATTCCGCTAATTCTCAGGCACATCAGATAAATCCGCTTCCATTTTTCTTGACCTTATACTCAAATCTTGAAATACTTCGCTATAGCAGCCTTCAAATCCTCTTGATCGCTTATTCTTCCAAGGATAACGCCATCTGGAGAGACGAAGAAATAGCTCGGACCTGTTTCTGTTCCGTATCTCTGCATAATATCCTCTGCATTTTTCTTGTCATTCCATTCATGCCAAGGGTCCCTGCCGTATTTATTCGGGTCTTTACATTCTATATCCCAATAATACTGAGCATCACAATTCACCATTAGCATATCCACCTTGTCGGAATGGTTCTTATAGAGATTGTTGAGCACTTCATTAGGGCGATGCTTCACACATGGAACGCAGGATCTTGAGTTGAATTCAAGCAGAAGGTATTTGCCATTACCGTTGAATTCCGTCAAGTGATGTTCTTTGTCCTGATGGTCATAGAGCACAAAATCATGCAACTTCTCACCAATCTTTATTGGCTCGTATTTAGGCAACAAGTATTTTCTTGCCCTATTGATGAATTCATCATAAGGCGCATCCTTAGGAACAATAGCCAATAACTTTGCAGCCCTTCCCCTTATTCCCATGTTTTTATTTTTACCCTCTAAAATCATGAGGGAAAGAGTACAGAGGTTGCTTGCAAAGACAGAACTGTATTTTCTGTCTTTCATGAATTCAATCATGTACTCAACATATAGAGAATCTGCTTCTCTCACCTTCTTTTTCACAGAGTAATAGTCATCATCCTCTTTATTAACCCAATCGTCTCTTCTTTTCAGATCCCAATACCCCGGGAGTTTCTCATCCAAGTAGGCACGATATTCATTTGCCTCAATTTGCTTGGGATTGTCACTCTTTGCATACCAATTCATTTCATGAATCCCAACACCTGTTATAGTAGCCTTTGTGCCTGGAGTTACATATAAATGCAAAGAATGACGACTCATGGACGGACCATACTTTGCTATCAACAAATATTCATCTGTTGGGCTTTCTGGTGTGTAAACAATTCTGAATTTACCGTTTCTTAGAGTATCCCCCTGAAGTGGAGCATAGCCATCAGTTCCCCACTGGCGCCCCCCTACCATAACGACAGTCTCTGGAGGTACACGCTCCAAAGTACCTTCAACAATTATTGGGACAATACTCTTTTCATCAGAAGCCTTTGACTCCTGTGCCCAACTGCAGATTGCGGTGAGTAAAAACATAAATGTGATAAAGGATTTTTTCATCGTCGTTTTGTTTTTAGTTTTTGTTTTAGT
>CADCHG010000009.1 GCA_902801155.1 uncultured Prevotellaceae bacterium
GTGGTAAAGACAGCCCCTCACCCGCCCTACGGGCACCCTCTCCCCAAGGGGCGAGGGAGGAGTTAGTACTACAAATCACATCCCACAAAGCGAACAAATGTAATTTCCCCCTCGCCCCTTGGGGAGAGGATGCCCGAAGGGCAGGTGAGGGGCCGTTATACGTTTATTATGCCATTAAGATTACCCGATAAACTTCCTGCAATAGACATTCTCAAAGGTGAGAATATCTTCGTTATTGATGAGACCAGAGGACATTCACAGGATATCCGTCCGCTGCGCATCGTCATTCTCAATCTCATGCCTATCAAGGTGACGACAGAGACTGACCTGATACGCCTGCTGTCTAACACCCCTCTTCAGATTGACATCACGTTCATGAAACTGAAGAGCCACACTTCAAAGAACACCCCGATAGAGCACATGATGATGTTCTACCGCGATTTCGACGAACTGAAGGACGAGAAATTCGACGGTATGATAATCACGGGTGCACCAGTGGAGAATATGGAGTTTGAGGAAGTGAACTACTGGGATGAGATTACGAAGATATTCGACTGGAGTCGCACGCACGTTACATCGACGATGTATATCTGCTGGGCGGCTCAGGCAGGTCTGTATCATCACTACGGAATACAGAAGCACTTGCTTCCTAAGAAGATGTTCGGCATCTTCCGTCAGCATTGCGTGCGTAAGGAGAGATACCCTATCTTCCGTGGCTTTGACGATACCTTCGCCATGCCTCACTCACGCCATACCGAGGTGTATCGTGAGGATATCATCGCATCGCCTGACGTGACGCTTATTGCCGAGTCGCCTGAGTCGGGTGTCAGTATGGCTATGGCTCGCCGTGGTCGTGAGTTCTACATCACGGGGCACATGGAGTATAATCCGGAGACGCTTCATAACGAGTATATGCGCGACAAGGACAAGCGCGACGATGTGGAGATGCCGAAGAACTACTACAAGGACAATAACCCTAAGAAGGGTCCTGTGGTTACGTGGCGTGCTCATGCCAATCTCTTGTTCCAGAACTGGATAAACTATTACGTTTATCAGAAGACACCGTTTGATATTAGGAAGATAAAGTAAAGGCCCCTTCCCCCGCCCTCCCGTAGGGAGGGAGCCGGAAGGCGAAAGGCATTATCCCTTTATTGTTTAAGTAATAACAAAAAATATTAGCTTACCCCCATTGCCGAATCGGCTCCCTCCCTACGGGGGAGGGCGGGGGGAGAGGCCGGTTTCTATGCAATCTTTAGAGTTATTAGCCCCTGCCAAGAACCTTGAATGCGGCATAGCAGCCATTGACCATGGAGCGGATGCCGTTTACATCGGAGCACAACGCTTCGGTGCACGTGCTGCTGCGGGTAATTCCGTGGAGGACATAGCGCAGTTGTGTAGGTATGCTCATCAGTTTGGTGCCAAGGTATTCGTGACGGTGAATACCATTATCTATGACGAGGAACTTAACGACACGCTTCAGCTCGTTGACGAACTTGATAGCATCGGCGTGGATGCAATCCTCGTTCAGGATATGGGTTTGTTCTCGCTTCTGAAACAAAGGGAAAAGCCTCTGCATTGCGAGCTTCATGCCTCAACACAGACGGATAACCGCTCGGCAGAAAAGGTGAAATGGCTCTTCGACCAAGGCTTTGACAGAGTGGTGCTGGCAAGAGAACTGAGCATCAAGGAGATTGCAGATATTCACGACTCCTTGATCGGACAGGCTCCCTCCCTCGGGAGGGCGGGGGAAGGGGTATTCCCTCTCGAAGTCTTCGTCCACGGTGCCTTGTGCGTATCATATTCAGGTCAATGCTACGCATCGCAGTATTGTTTCCAACGCTCAGCCAACAGAGGCGAGTGTGCTCAGTTCTGCCGTTTGGCTTTCACGCTAAAGGATGCGAACGGAAAGGTACTCGAAAGCGAGCGACACCTGCTTTCCTTGCGAGACATGGCACAGATAGACAACCTTGAGAAACTGGCAGATGCAGGTGCTACCTCGTTCAAGATAGAGGGAAGGTTGAAGGATGTGGATTATGTGAAGAACATCACGGCAGCGTATAGCGAGGCACTTAATGAGGTGGTGCGCCGTAACCCGGAGAAATACAGACGCGCTTCATTCGGAAGATGCACATACACTTTCACGCCTAACATACAGAAATCATTCAACCGAGGCTTTACCACCTATTTCGCAGAAGGCAGGAAGCAAGGACTCGTTTCTTTCGACACACCAAAGGCGATGGGCGAACCTGTGGGTAAGGTGAAGGAGATTAGAGGTCATTCATTCAATATCTCCACCACCACTTCATTTGCCAATGGCGATGGGTTGTGCTATCTCACACCGACGGGACTTGTGGGTTTCAGAGTGAACAAGGTGGAGGGCAACCGCATCTTCCCTTTGCGTATGCCAGAATCGCTGAAGCCGGGCACAATGCTCTTCCGTAATCTTGATCAGGCATTCACCACACTTCTTGCCAAGCCGTCGAGTGAGCGTAAGATAGATATCATTTTCCGTCTCTACGAAGAGAACGGCAAGCTGACTCTAACAGCCAAGGATGAAGTTGGGCGCACGGCTACGGTTCAATCAGACTGCGAGCTTCAGCCAGCAGCAAAGCCACAGGAAGAGAACATACGGCGACAACTCTCAAAGCTCGGTGGCACTATCTACCAATGCAAGGATATTGAGATAGATACGAAGGCTTTCATTCCAAGTAGCGTGCTGGCGAATATGAGAAGAATGGTGATAGCTGATAGGTGTTGGGTGTTGGAGGATTGTAATACTCGCGAAAATACTATACACCATCACCCAACACCTACCACCCACCACCCGAAATACCCTACACCTTATTTATATAATGCCTCAAACCGTAAGGCGAAGGAATTTTATAAGGCGCAGGGAATTGAGGCTTGCTCGTTGGAAGGCTTTGAGCATTCCGGCTCCCTCTCTACGGGAGAGGGCGGGGGGAGAGGCCACACATCCCCTCTTCTCCTCATGCAATGCCGCTACTGCCTCCGCAACGAGATGGGTTTCTGCACAAAGTCGGGCAAACGTGCTCCTTGGAAAGAACCGCTTACGATTTCCATTTCTGACGGTCGTGAGTTCCAGTTGCAGTTCGACTGCAAGAATTGTCAGATGAATGTTGTTTCAATTAACAATTAATAATTAACATGCCTACTGCTTTCCTTTTCTAACGCAAAGACGCAAAGGCGCAAAGATTTATTCAGAAAAAAGAAAACTCTGTGTCTCTGCGCCTCTGCGTTTGAAAAAAGAAAAGGCGAGAGAGGCCAATAATTAACATGCCCTCACTACGACACATACTATATAAAATATTCCTCCTATGGGGGATTGGGGGGGGGCTCCTCCTCACTTCCTGCTATCGTGATTCTTCCACAATCAATGAGCAGGAAGAGGCTCATGATGCGCTTGCGACAGGCGATACTCTTACTCAGGAACAGCAGGATTCCATTTCCTTCTATTCTACACACCACTTTACTGAGGGCTATAACTTCGAGGTGTATAAAGACTCCATCTCGTTGCTCGTACAGCAGCCGGAGGAGATGGTGTCACAGATGGAGATTGATACATTCGCCGTATATAAGAATCATCACGTAGTGGTGGGCGACATAAGGATATTGCCGCAAGACTCCATCGATTCTGTATGGGTTCAGCTTGCAACCGATGAGGGACGATGGGGATGGATTCACGAAACTGAACTTCTGCCAAAAGTTGTGCCTGTTGATCCTATCTCTCAGGCTATCATGTTCTTCTCCGACTCGCACATCATCATCTCGCTGATCATCGTTGTGCTGATTGGTATTGCATACGTAATGCGACACATATACCGCAGGAATGCCCCGATAGTGCATTTCCGCGACATTTCATCGTTCTACCCTACCCTGCTCTGCCTCATAGTGGCAATAGCGGCAACATTCTACGCATCAGTACAGATGTTTGCCCCTGAGACTTGGAAGCACTTCTACTATCATCCTACGCTGAACCCATTCCAAGTGCCGTTCATACTGTCAATCTTCATGTCTTCGGTATGGGCAATGGCGATAGTATTCATAGCTGCGGTAGATGATGTGAAACGTAATCTGCCACTTGTAGATGCCCTACTCTACCTATCAGGAATGATAGGCGTATGTGCTATCAACTATATCATATTCAGCATCACGACACTCAACTACGTGGGCTACCCTCTGTTAGTGGCATACTGCTATTTCGCTATCAAGCGCTACTATACGGTATCACGCAAGCAATATATCTGCGGCAACTGCGGAAATCGCCTTTCACAAAAAGGCAAATGCCCGATTTGCGGCTCAATAAATGATTAACGAAAATGAGATATACAAGAACATTACTGCAATTATTAATAATAGGCTGTCTTGCAACTGGCTTTCTCTTTTCCTGTGGAGATAAAGACAACCCGGATGCACCAGAAGCAAAGGCAGCGAGGACTGTGCTCATATATATGTGCGCAGAAAACAATCTCAACTCACCCTTCTATACAAATGATTCCACGGAGATTGTACGCGGAGCAGCCAATCTTCCCGACAACGTAAACCTCTTAGTATATGCCGACCGTAGCAGCAAAAGCATAAAGCCTTTCATTGCCAAGGTTGACAAAAGGGGAATGCACGTTGTGAAACAATACAAGACAGACTGGTATTCCACCGACAAAGATAATATGTCAGAAATTATCAATTTGGCATTTACTAAATATCCCGCAGATTCATACGCAATGACTTTCTGGGGACATGGTAACGGGTGGATTATGATGTCAGATAAATACACAGGCAAGGCAAAAGCAAGACGCAAGGCATACGGCTGGGATTCAGGCAAGGATAATCCGGACGGAGGCGACGGCAATGAGAGGTACATAAACATACCAGAACTTGCCGATGTTCTTTCAAAGACTCATCATCTCGACTATATCTTCTTCGATTGCTGTCAGATGATGTGCGCCGAGTTGGCTTACGAGCTTCGAAATGTATGTGACTATATCATCGGTTCACCAGCCGAGATTCCTGGTTGTGGAGCTCCATACGATCATATCATATCTGATCTATTTCTTGCAAAGGATAATGTGGGGAAGGCAATAGTTGATGACTATATCAAATACACTAACTTTTCAAGTTTTCCTGCCGACGGTCTGCCTATGTCTGTTGTAAAGACAAGTAGCATGGAGAATCTTCTTCAGGCAACACAGAGTGCGATAGACACGTTGATGGTGCACTATCAATATCCGGACAACCTTCCTGTCTATGATATTATATACTATGGCATAAACTCACAATCAGCAAACATAGCCATATACTATGACCTGCGCCACATTATGCGCAAATATCTATCACAGAACGATTTCAACACTTGGGATAATACATTCCAACAGGCTGTAGTATATTCCGTTCATCCAAAGGATATCAAGGAAACGAATCTTGCCGACTGGCTTAGTACAGAACTCAGCACCAGTAATTTCAGGAAGTTCAAGATGAGTGATGATAACTACGGGGGCTTGTCGATGTTCATTCCACAGACGTACTATTCCAACGTTGATTCCAAATATCTAAACCCAAACGTGAGCATCAAGGCTTACCAATGGAATAAAGCTATCGACTGGATGAAATTCGGTTGGGAATGATAAGTGAAAAGTGAATAACGAATAGTGAATAATACTTAATACAGGTGGACACCAGTATGAATCTTTCGCTATACTTTCCTTACACTATACACTCTTTTCTATGAAAATCTTTCTCTCCGGCATTCGTGACGGAATACCAATAGCATTAGGATATTACGCCGTGGCCTTCTCGCTCGGCATCATCGCCGGCAATGTAGGGCTTGATGCCTTCATGGGCTTCTTCGCATCATTCTTCACCCGCGCTTCTGCCGGTGAATATGCCGGCTATACCCTTGCAGGAGCACAGGCAGCATATATCGAGGTTATAGGCATGAGTCTGATAGCCAACCTACGCTATCTGCTTATGAGTACGGCCCTGACACAGAAATTCCGTCCGGGCACATCGCTCTTCAAGCGCATCATAACCTCAGCCTGTATAACAGACGAGATATTCGGAATATCAATAGCATATAAAGGCTATCTCGCTCCAAGATACACATTAGGAGCTTTTGCCATATCCACCCCTGCATGGGCTTTAGGCTGTATGTCGGGCATTATTGCAGGAAACATACTTCCTGCCAATATCGTTTCTGCTCTTAGCGTGGCTCTCTATGGCATGTTCATAGCCATCATCATTCCACCTTCAAAGAAAGACCGTAACGTGGGTATCGCCGTATGCTGTAGCTTTGCCCTCAGCGGACTTTGTGCCATATTGCCAATAATCAGCGAATGGAGTTCGGGCACACGCACCATCTTGCTCACGATACTCATTTCTGCTGCAGCAGCGATAATAAAGCCAATAAAAAATGAATAATCTCTGGATCTACATATTCATAATGATTGTGGTGACGAATCTCATCCGCATCATCCCACCATTACTTATCCGTGGGCAGATAAGGAACACATTTCTCCGCAGTTTCCTCTATTATGTGCCATACGTCACCCTTGCCGTAATGACTTTCCCAGCAATAACAGAGGCAACATCATCACCACTCGCAGGAGCAATTGCCCTTGCACTCGGCATCATCGCCGCATGGTTCGGTCTCGGACTTTTTCCCGTATCCGTCATCTGCTGTGTAGTTGTACTTGTGATTGAATATGCTATAAATTAACGCTAACCGATTTTTTCGACCACAGATAACACAAATTAAAGGGATATTTTCGCAAGGTTCAAAAGACTCTACGAAAATCTCGCCTACGCTCGTTGGACGGAACAAAAATTTTCCACGACGACCATAAAATTCAGATAAAAATAATTAATGCGATATTAATGTTGTATTTATGGACATTATATGTTTCACTCCGTGAATATACATTAATCTCGCATTAATCTTATAAGTAAAAGTAGTACCGTTGCAAATCCCTTGCAACTCCCATTTACCTCCCATTCTGCTCTTCTTCTAAGGAACGGACCTACAACGGATTTACAACGGACCTGCAACGGACCTGAGAGGGAAGAGAAGAAAATGAAAAGTGAGAGATAAATTTCAGATAAAACCTATAAATCCGTTTCTCCTTTAAAAACTCACAAGAAAAACGAAAAATTTTCGCATCTTTCGTATTTTCCGTGTTCAAGATGTTTTTTTCAAGAGAATTTATAGATAGGGGTGCACTTTTACCCATTTTAGGGGTATAACAAACTGGAAATCAAGAAATAGCGAAGCGTGCACCCCCCTTCCCATGAAGTGTACCTATAGTATAGCGTTTCGAGGGGGGTACACGCAACGTAAATCTTTGGTTATCAGTAGGCAAAGGGGTAAAAATAGGCAAAAGTGCACCCCCCTCTTCAAACTCTTTGGTGTTTTTTATTAAAAAACGTTGCTAATGGATTTCTCAAGCTTCAATGCAAGTCCTATATAAATCCCATGTAACTCCTATGTACCTCCCTTGATCCTATAGTTCTTTATAGGCTAAAGAGCAGAGGTACAACGGAATCATAACGGAGGGAGAACGGTGGCAATACCTGTACAGAATGTGGGAAACGAATAACCGAACAAGTAGGATTTACAGGTTTCTTATCTTCCATTCCTGCGGATAGAGGTTATTGGCACGATTGCCGATATTCTTCACGAAACCTAATGGATGGCCTTGATAGGTGACGATGACAAAGCCTTTGGGCACATCTGCATCAAGTACTATTGCCTCATGATGAAGATACTTCAAGGCATCCTCCTTTGATAACTCCGCAAACGGATATTTATCCTTTGGCAGATTGATGAGCAGAGCCTCCGCATGAGCAGGGATGATGTTCTTTCCCTTCTGTGTGCCGACTGGATGACCGTCGGAGAGGATTCGAAGAAGACCCCCCATCCCCCCAAGGGGGAGTTTTTTAGATACCTTTTTTTGCTGTAAAGATGCCTTTGATGGATTATTACTATCCACAAACACCCCCTTGGGGGGCTGGGGGGTCTTTTTTAACACCGCCATAAACAATCCCTCACCTTTGGTGGTGCCGGGGATGAAACGATAGACAGGTTTGTCCCAGCCTTTGAGCAAAGAGCCTGTGATATTCCATTCTTCACGGACCTCAATAGGGATAATTTCTGCTCCGAGAGTCTCGCAAATCCATTTCACGTTCTCTTCATCCTCATGCAGATTGAAGGTACAAGTGCTGTAAACCAACACGCCACCATCATTAAGGCAAGGCCAGATATCCTCTATGATGCTTCGCTGAAGAGCGGCACACTTCATCACGTTCTGAAGACTCCACTCCCCTATCGAATCATGATCCTTACGGAACATTCCCTCGCCCGAACATGGCACATCGCATACTATCAAATCAAACATAAGTCCCGATTTCTGATAGTCAATGGCATAATTGTTCGTCACAATGACATTTGGATGCCCTTGCTTCTGCATATTCTCCATCAGGATATTCGCCCTTCTGCGGTCAGGCTCGTTGCTATAAAGCACACAATCATCTGGCAAGGCGGCACGAAGAAGGGTTGACTTTCCACCAGGAGCGGCGCAGAGGTCGAGAACAGAGTTTAATTGATAATTGACAATTGATAATTGATAATTTTGCGGCTCATTAATTTTCAATTTTCCATTTTCAATTTTCAATTGTCTAAGTACTTCATCAAGAAACATACTTCCTGCTTCCTGAACATAATATACTCCTGCATGGAGCAATGGGTCAAGCGTGAAATTAGGACGCTCTGAGAGATAGTAAGCGTTACGACACCAAGGGACGAGGGTAATACCGCCCCCCTCTATCTCCCCCGAGGGGGAGAATTTTAGATACATTTTCTCGTTATCTGGATTCTCGGTTAAGGTTTCATTACTATCAAATAGCCCTCCCCCTCGGGGGAAGTCCGATGTTGATAACATCGGAGTATGTGTCAGTTGGAGGGGGGTCTTAAACGGATTCAGCCTCACGCTAACAGGCACACTTTCCTCGAAGGAAGCAAGATAATTCTTCCATCTCTCCTCGCCAAAGAGCGAAGAGGTATAATCGATAAATTCTTTTGGAAGCCCACCCAGGCCCTCCCAAAGGGAGGGATGCGATATAGTATTGCCGCTTGTGATCTTTTCCATATAAAATTTCGTTTTCATTTCTTATGATTAGAAATACTATCTACTCCCCCTTGAGGGGGTAAGGGGGGAGGAACCCTCCCTTGGGGAGGGACTGGGTGGGCTTTTAGAATTCAAACCATCCTTCCTCTTCTTCCACCTCTTCCTTCTTCGGTTTCGGCTTTGGAGGGTTCTTCATATTGCCCTCCTCGTCAAACATATCGTAGGTGGTGCGGAGAACCTTGAACTCTGTTCGGCGGTTAAGGGCATTAGCCGTTTCCTGCTGATCAGGCTTGAGCTTCGTGATAAACTCTTCGGTAAGAATGTCACCTTCCTTGAGCCAAGGATAATGCTCTGCCACCTTCTTACGTATCTTCTTCGGTTGCTCCTCACCATAGCCAACAGGCGTGAGACGGTCGGCTGCAATTCCTTTCTTTATAAGATAGTCAACAACAGTCTCGGCACGTTTCTGCGACAAAGCCTTGTTATATTCGTCAGAGCCGCGATAGTCGGTATGAGCCGATAGCTCTATGGTGATATTAGGATTCTCATTGAGCATCATGACGAGCGAGTCAAGGGCTACGGTACTCTCAGGCAACAAATCTGCCTTGTTGAACACATAGAAGATGTTATCCACAAGCACAGGAGCAGAGATAGAAGCCAGAGGGAACTGGAGATCATACACCTCGGATGTCTTAGCGCTATCCACATGCAGTTCTTCCTTGTGGTTCAAGAATCCCGGACAACTGCCCAACACTATATAGTCAACACCCGGAGTTGTCACGAACTCAAACGAACCGTCGCTCTTAACGCCCAACGACTGGTTGGTACCATCGCTACCCACAATCCTTGCCACACCATTAGTAAGCTCATATCCGTCCTGCTCGTATATCCAGCCACGGATAGTCTGCACCACCTCAGGATTCTCGAAAGAATAGATATGATCCCAGCCACGAGCATCGCCCCTGTTGCTTGAGAAGAACCCCCTGTTATGATTGCCCTCAAAGGTGAGTCCGAAGTCATCGCCCTGAGAGTTAAGAGGATAGCCGGGATGCGAGAGATGGTATTTGTTATCATCACCTGCCACGGCTATGAACACATCCAATCCTCCCATACCCGGATGGCCGTCGCTTGAGAAATAGAAGTCGCCATTAGGACGGAACGTAGGGAACATCTCATTTCCCGGAGTATTCACAGACTCTCCAAGATTCTCCACACCTACCATTCCAGAAGCCGTAAGTCGTGTGCGCCATATATCCAAGCCGCCTTTTCCTCCCGGCATATCGCTAACGAAATACAGCCACTCTCCATCGGGCGAGATAGCAGGATGAGCGTATGATGAAAGGGTATCATTCGTAAGTTTCAATTCCGCAGCCTTGCCCCATGCAGCATCCGAACGCTGAGCCGTAGCAATAGTGGCATAGCGAGGATACTGAGGATCGGTAGGACATTGTGTAAGGTACATCGTGCCGCCATCAACCGACAGACAGCAAGCGCCCTCGTCAAACTCGGTATTCAGTCCGCTGGCTATCTCCTGCGGTCTGCCCCACACGCCCTTCTCATCCTTGTCGGAAAAGAAAATATCGCCCGGCTTAGCTCCTGTTATGCCGCTCAACTCATCGCCCTGCGCCTCGTTACGTGTAGAGGTGAAGTAAAGACGGTCATACTGGTCACCGGCAAGCACAGGGCAATAGTCCGCCCTACGGCCGTTGAACACATCCATCTTCTTCACCGTATAGGCAGAACCAGCCTTCTTCCATTCGGGAGCCGACTGCGCCGACGTGATGCCGTTCCTTACGAGCAAGTCATAGTCAGCCTGAGAGATTCTCTTCGAGCCCTCCTCGCTAACGGTACTGTCCTTCAGTTCCTCAAACTCCTTCAAGGCAGCTCTGTACTCACCATTCTTCAGGAGCATCCGTGCGTATGTAAGTCTGTCCTCGGGCTTAGCCTGATTGAATCTCACAGCATTGCGATAGCAAGCCAACGCCTTCATGGTGCTACTCACACGGGCATAGCACGTAGCGGCTTTCAAGGCACGTTGTCCGCGAAGCTCACGCTCCTTGGGAGGAGTCTTTGAATAAGCCTTCTTGAATTGCTCCGCCGCATCATAGTATTCGCCAAGCGATAGGAATTTCTCACCCTTTCGCATAGCATTCTCTGCCGCGCATGAGCACAGCATAAGCACGATAGCGATACAAGATAGAGAAAAAAGAGACTTATTCATATTCTATATAATAACGCACGCGAGCGCTGATTATTGCTTATGGGTTATGGGAGGTGGGTGATAGATGATGGGTGTTAGTGTATAGCATCGTCGCTACAAACCACTAACACCCATCAGCCAACAGCTATAAACTATTTATTGTAGTTTTCTTCTACGAACTTTTCAAAACCCTCCTGGTCATTTTCTACAAGATTCTGTAGTTTCTCCAATTCATCTATTTTCCCTAGCCTTTCTTTTTCGTTAGCATATCTGAAAAGAACACCAAGCAAACCTTCACGACAAATATCTTGAGTAAATTTCTTTTCTCCTAATGACAATGCAGCAAAAGAACAACCAGCAATATATGGAACCAGATAATCTTGACTTTTACTTGTTAAATTCGTAATAAAAGAGCACACATTCACAGTTACATCCTGAGAAGCTGTGGACCATGCAATTATATTTTTTGCGGCTCTATCCATATGAGGAGTTTCTAATAAATGTGTTAGATAATACTTACAACATCCCATAACATAAGCATTATACTTTCTTGCATCTTCTGCAGTATTTATTATCATAGTATCAGGCACGAATCCATACTGTATGTCATTCATAAAGACTACCTTATCCTGTATATATTTCCACATCCGTCCCTCTAAATCTTTATGTTTTGCCACCCAATCTGCATTGGTGATATACTTTTTCTTGGAGTTTTTCATTGCGACATGGAAAAAACACTCCAATAATCCCTGGCGATTCAAATCAGCGAAAAAAGGCCTTATCGAAAGATTATAGAAATCTAAAGTATAGGCAATAGGAAGCGGCGTGCCGAGTGTATCAGGACAAAGCAATGGCGTTATTGTTGAAAACATATCATACAACCTACCATACTCTGAAGGCTCACTCTTCGTCATCTCATTTACTTTATTGAATGCAATAGTAGTTAGCGACTCTGAAGCGGAATCAAGTTTCAATTCAGCCCACTCAGCAAATACATCCTCTATAGAATCAACACGACTGCCATCCAACATGGCAAACATAGCATATGACATGAATGCATCACAGTACCATTTTTTTTCTGTATTAAACAAAGCCAACAATCTGTAAGTATCAGCATGTGATGGTCGTAATTGCAACGAGTTATGAAGGCAATATTGTAGATGCTTATCCCAGTCAGGCATTTCCTGCTTGTCTTTGTCTGTTAAACGAGACATAGTGACGGCAGCATTATAATAGATATGGTGCATCCTAGAGAAATCCTCCTCATCAACCGCCTGCATAGCCTTATCATAAATCTCCAGAGCCTTCAAACGTTCCCCATCATCATCCAAAATGCCGGCATAAGTAGAATACAAGGTTGCCAAATCCTTGGCATCAGCCTTCTGGATCTGTTTCTCCATCATTTTCTTTGCTTCATTTTTCTTACCCATTGCGCTCAAAGTAAAAGCCTTTTCAGCTATAACGTCAACGACATTTGGAGCAATAGCTAATGCCTCATCATACTTCTTGATAGCCTCTTCATACTTCCCCTGATCATGAAGAGCCACACCTTCTTTACACAAGGCATCCGCCTTTTCCAATTGAGCATCCTTCTCCTGTCCGTATGCAAACGAAATGACGAATATCGCCATCAATAGGAATAAAATTCTTTTTGTTTTCATGTAACTATGTAATTAGAAAATTTTTGTTCGTAATTATAATACCTCTTCCGCAATAATATTCTCAATCTCCTCTGCCGAAACATCGCTCTTGAAACTATTCATCAGTTTGCCGGCATGGATATAGAAAATCTCATCGCTGATATCTGTAAGCGAAGAGATGATATGCGAAGAGAAGATAACAGTCTTGTGTTTGTCCTTCAAGTCCTTGAACCATTTCTTCAGAATGATAGTACCCACGATGTCAAGTCCGTTGAAAGGCTCATCAAGAATCACAATGTCAGGTTCCTGAAGCATAAGCGCCATGATGGCAAGTCGTTTCTTCATACCAAGTGAATATCTCGTGGCATACTTATCCAAAGGCAGACGGAAATGAGAGTTTATCTCCTCCAATGCGGCCTTATCAAGCACCTTACCACTCGCCTTCATGCAAAACTCAATATACTCACGACCTGTAACGTATGTATAGTAGAAAGGAGTATCACTAAGATACCCTACCGTCAAGCCATTGGGAATTTCCACCTCACCATCATAGCTCTCCAAATTGGTAAGGCATCTGAACAACGTACTCTTGCCTGCCCCATTCTCGCCCACCATACCATATATCCTTCCCTCTTCAAGAGAAAGACAAACTTTGTCAAGGCATACCTGAGAGCCGTATTTTTTCGTAAGATTCTTAACTCCAATCATTGATTACTACATTTGACATATATGAATAGCCTTTGAACATAATCCATGCCAATAACATTACAGACAGGATGAATACATACGGTATTCCGATTGAAAAATATGCGACAAATACCAATGGAACAAGTACGAATATCATCATCAGCTGATTGTCCGCCATAGTGAACCTCAGCATCTCCACTTCTATCAGCAGAATTGTTTCAGCAAGATAAACGCTGACAACAGACATCCACGATATGCCTCCGACAAGCAACAACACAAGGAAAGGCAATAGTAACATACCACATCCCACGGCTATCTGTTCAGTCTTTATCCTCAGAAAATGCAAAGCCGAGCGATAGTTCAGCATCCAGTTTTTATCAGGAGGAAGAATAAGAGCACTCATCAAGTCAAAGCAAACCAATCCTGTTGCCACCTCTGTTACGCGAATATTATCATATATCAAACCAGTCACAGATAGCGCAAGCAACACAATCCAAGGAATAGCATGCCATCTATAGAATTTCTGAAACTCATAGTTTCCCTTCTGGAAAAGCGGGAAACTCGGAATTGTAAGTCCAGAGCTATATCTTGGCAGGAAAGGCAAGACAAACGCTGAACCTATAATGATAGGCAAGAAAAGCCAGTTTGAGTTTATTATCGCGAACACGATAAACGGCAAAGCCAAGATAAGCGTATCTGATACCAACAGCCTTCTATATCTCTTGCCAAACTGACTTTCAAGGAACATCCTATCACCTCTTGCCTGTAACACCCAAAAGGCAATAACGACAAATGCAAGCAACCTGTACTTCGCATCTATGCAACATAGTCCATAAACCACAAGGCATAGGAATGCCAAGAGTAGCAACGTCACCACTCCTAAATCACGGCATATACGATATGCCATTTTCAACCTAAGACTGTAATAAACCTTCAACATTAAACCAATGACGCTATAAAGCTATGCCTTAGCTCTGAGTCCGCTCATAGGGACTATAGGATGATGGGACTTGAAACGGACTTACAACGGATTTACAACGGACCTACAACGGACTTACCCATAAGCCTCCGCTTTCCGACACGAAAAGCGACGAAAAATCCCACACCTCCAAATAATCTGCAATAGACAATTTGAGAGTGTGGGAATGAGATATTGCGTTATCAGAATCGGGCGATTTACTTCTTATCGCCTACGATACGGAACTTCTTCCAGTAATCAGCTACCTGATATGCCTTTACTACTGATGCAGGTACGTGGAGGTCACGATATACTGCGAAGGTCATGTTATCAATAGCAGGTGGATTCTGTGAGAGAATCTTTACAGAAGCAACACTGTTACAGCCATCGAAGGCATAGCTCATGATACTTGTGTTGATACCGTTGATTGTTACGGAAGAGAGTGATGAGCAAAGCATGAATGCTCCTCTGCCGATTGTGATTACAGACTCAGGGATATTTACTGAAGAAAGACCATAGCAAAGGGCAAATGCATTATTACCTATAGTCCTGACAGAATTTGGAATGCTGATATTGGTAAGACTCTGACATCCATAGAATGCGCAAGCACCGATACCTGTCACGGTATTAGGGATGATTGTTCCCTTACAACCTGCAATGAGCATATTGTTTGCAACAAGAATGATAGCATTACATCCGTTACGGCTGTCGTATACTGCATTATCCTTATCGACAATGATTGTAGAGAGGGCATTGCATGAAGAGAATGCACCCATACCGATATTCTCAACAGATCCTGGGATGTTGATAGCAGTAAGAGCATTGCAAGCGGAGAATGCGCCCTCGCCGATAGTGGTCACGGAATTAGGAATCGTGACAGAAGTAAGTGCACTACATCCATAGAAAGCCTTGTCGCCAATGCTCTTTATGGAGTTAGGGATAGTAACTGACGTAAGACCAATATTCTCAAAGAATGCCTCTTCACCGATTGATGTGACAGTATATTCTTTTCCCTCGTAGGTTACAACCTGCGGAATGGTAACAGCTCCAGAATATGAAGACGAATAAGAATCCGCAGGAGCACTCTCGTTGTAGGTTACCTGTGCTTCTCTCTTGTTACCGTCTAAGTTGTAATAGACACCATTGATTTTGGTCTCGGCAAATGTAGCCATTGAAATCATAAACGCCACTGAGAGCATCATGATCTTAGAGTAAGTTTTTTCCATTTCGTCTGTTTTAAGAAAACAACATTATGTATTATATATTAAACTTTGTTTCTATGCTTTTATTGTATAATATTTTTACAGAATTGCATTTTTTAATCTTTTTTTTGAAAGTCGTTAAAAAACTTAAAACGAATTACGGTTTATGAATCGTCTGCGCGGCATGATAGGGGCATCGGAATCCGCGTATCTTAACCCGTTGGATTTCAAAGTATTCATAATCTGCATCAATAATAGATTTTTCCTCCCGAATCGATTGCGGCGGCTGAAACACGAACGCGAGTTGGACGGGAATTATTATAGAAACTTATAGTGAACTTGCCATCGGCATCGGGTCGGGCATTGGGATTCCAGTAGAGTGTGCGACGATAATCGACTGGGCGTTGTGGCGATAGGGCTGAATAGTCGGGGCTATAGAATTCCTCTGCATACGTTATGCCTGGGAATACATATCGGCGGTCGCGATATGAGGGGCGTACTCCGTCGTCCTCGATTGGAATGAAGTCGAGCAAAACGGATGCTGCATTAGCTTCGGCAACATAACCGGAATCTGTGCGAAGCTCATAATCGGTATATACACGCACTTCTTTCATTCTACTGAGGCGCAGATGGTCGAACATATAGTTTGTTGACATATTGACATCAAACTCTGATGTTCCTTGCACATAGTTGCGGAAGAAGGTTGCTTTCTCCATCATAGCGCGTACATTGGGCTGTTGCATCAACCCCATATTACCGAAGAGACCGTTAACGGCCTGCAGGGGGAATTTCTTGAAATTCATCACGCCTGGCGAAAGTCCATAGTCGGTAACATCGTTATACAGGGCATAGATATCGCGAACAATGGCTGGCTTTGACAAATCCCATGAACGTTTGCCACGGCGACGTGACTTCACGATAACCGTCTGAAGCGTATGGTTGCCGGCAAGTCTGCTTGTCTGCGGAATGTTGCCATCGTCGTCTTCATCAACAAAAAGGAGCTCAGGTGAGTTAACCTGATACCATGAGTAGGGATAGGTGAAAACAGGGAAGAACATATCGCGCTTGACATAATAGTCGGGGAAAGCTCGCTCATCGCGCCATTTCTTGTCTTTTAAGCCTTCCATACTACGCTTTACAGAATCCTTCACATTGTATGCCTTGATGAAAAGTATGCCATTATCATAGTAGGGAGGTATCTGGAATGAGAATTTTCCTCCATCGCCAGTCTTGGCAACAACGCCATAGCTTTTGCCGTCGAACTCCACCTCGCCCTCGACAAGCACTTCCTTCTTCAAGGCCTTGCCGTTATGGAAATCGTCAAGAGGCTCAATGGTTGCCTCTTCCTGCAAATCGGTCTCTATCTCAGGTACTTCGGCAACGGAATCATCAACAGGAGTAACATTTTCGTCAATGTTACCTCCACTGCGATTCAGGAAAGCAAAGGTATCACTTTTATCAGATGATAAGGAGGAGCTCTTCATCATTTTCTCAACATCCTCGGGCTCAATGGTTTCGGCTGTATTTGGAATCTTATACACACTTCCCTCAAAGGTGGTGGTAAGCTCAGGCATATAGCGAGCCTTCTTCACACGCTTGTACCTTCGCCACCCCTGTATCATCATGAGCTGGTCGAGACGTGATGTATGCTCTGCATCATCTGAGGCGAAGTAATAGGCAGGATAAGCCACAAAGCCGCGAAGTTCGCTACTAAGGAGCATATCCATAAGGATATTACCATCGTCATAACCGCAATCATCAGTTCTTGCATCACGTATCGCAATCGAGTAAGTCTTAGGCGATGAAGCATTAGTAGCGGATAAAAGTTCAAAATCCACTTTCTGATATGGTTTCAAAATTGTCTTATCCCCGACCTCACCAGCATCGGTTGTCATCTTCATATTTATCTTAGTGCCCATATCGTGATTGTTCACGAAAAAGAGTCGGGAAGCAAGAGGGTGGGCATCAGCATCATATATTACAATATCATTGATACCTGTTGGTAACGGTATATCCTTGAGCGATATATTACTCTCACCATTAAGACGCTGGAATTTCTGCAGTCTGCCACGGCATAGCAAAGCATACGCTGCCGCCTTTATGCCAACGGCATTTACGGTAGCTGTAGATGTAAGGTGGTCATAATGAAGAACAACACCTTGTTTTCCTGCTTTTGGAAGTTTGAACGAATACTCTTTACCCTCCCATTTGAAAGATATCTTTTCCTGAGTATCAGATGGTGTATAGGAGAAAACGCCACGTCCCATATAATCGGTCTTTACTGTTGTTCCGTCGGCAAGTTTCCCTTCAACATCAACAGCCTGCCCATCCTGATCGGTTGCCTCAAAGGCAATAGTATTCTTAACTCCCTGCACACTATTTCCTCCTTCTGGCAAGAACTTCACAAGAAGACGGCGAGTGGATTTCTGCATGTGTTGCTTGGGACGACGCGACATATAGCGCTCATCGTATGAACCATTCTCAACCTTGTTATACACTGGCACCACACGCGAATACAATCCTGGATACTCGCGGAAGAAATCGGCACACATCTGCTTATTATAGAACCTTCGCTCGTCAATAAATGAATACTTGCGATGGGTAACATTGAAATTGAGCTGCCACTTGGTATAAGCACGAATCTCGTAATATCCCGAATAAAGGCTATCGGATAGTGCGAACTGCCCGCAGGTCAAGCCTTTGTCGGAAACAATTACATGCTGACGCTCTACCACAAATCCATCGGAATTGAGCAGTTCCACGTACAACAGCTTTGAAAGATTGGTAGGGTGCAGGTCATCAGCAGTAACCACATAAGCCTTATACCAGATGGTATCACCGAGGAAATAGCAGTTGTTATCGAGATGCAAATATATCTTTTCCTGAATCTGCGGTTTGTCACGAAGCACACTTTCAAGCGAGTCTATGGCATCGGCATGAGTGTTTAGGGCAAAGATGAAAGATAATATGGCCGTAATAAAAGATTTTGTCTTCATGAAATGAAAAATAGATTTACTATTAGCTTTTGCAAAGCTAAATGCTTTATTGTTTATAAAATTCGACGTACTATTGTTTTATGGTTAATATTTTCTGCATGCAAAGGAAATTATTATTTTCCTTTTAGCCAAGTGGAACTTCGAAAACCATCTTGCCCTGAAAAATGTCGAACAAAAACATTTTTTTCAGGGACAAGACAATTTATTTTTCACCATCACTTAAATGGCAAATACCAGTTACGAGGATCGCGGAGGTCTTTCTGCGGTCGGTTACCCGAAAGTTTTTCTACAAACCATAGCGAACCGAAGTTACCGCCCCATATTCCCATTTCATTGAAATGGCGGGCAATACGCTGGAGGTCGTAGAATCGGCGTCCCTCGAAGGCAAATTCCTTGGCATACTCATCGCAAAGCAAATCAAGCATAGCAGCAACAGAATCAGCCTTTGAAGTACCTACGCTAACGCCATATTTCCCTGCTATCTCCTTCATCTTCTCGCCGATGATGACATCAGGCAAATAATGGGTATTCATCTGAGAACCAAGGGCCGTCGCACGTGAACCTTTTGCCGACTGTGCAAGCTCATTCTCCTTCCTGTTGTAGGTGCAAGAGCCATGAGCATGAATGCCATACACATCATTCGCGTTGAAGATTTCACGATACTGCGCATTGAGGAAAGGCAAGGTAGTGCCGAGCATATCCACCGATTTCTGCGACATATACTTATACGGCTCAATCCTCGGAGTTCCGTCAACATTAAGCACAATTTTACCCTCAGAATCAAGAGTAGGTTTCCGAACAAGGTTCTCAAGGTATGTGGATATACCGTTTTTGAGGATGGCAAATGCCGCATCGGTATATTCCATAGCATTGAGTGCCTCCGCAAGATGCAGATAGATGGTAGATGTGCGATAAAGATATACATTGGCATTCTTTACCTTGCTTACATACGTCTTTGTAACATCCGAAGGATTTCGATAGAGAATAGCCAAGTCGGGATCACTATTTAGCGATGTTATGCTTGCACGACCATCGCCTGCCTTGTATCGCTTCACATTGGTAGGATAGCTGGTATTGACAGACTGACCGTTATAGCTTGTGGGGTAGTAATAGTAATCGGCAGAATCGGTCAACTCATAGAACGCCTTCGACGGCTGAATCTGAATATTATCCGCGCGAGGACAATCCGATGACTGGTTTATGGAGTAATAGTCGTAGCCGAATGCCAATGGCACGGTCGATGTCTTTCCATTCAGCGAACTTACCGCCATCGGGATATAGGAAACTACATCTTTCGGATTTGAATTATTGGCAAAAGAAAAGCTATAGTTATCGGTCATATCATTGAAATCCAGAGAGTAATCTTCCGGGAAAGTAATATCATCCTTCATACGGAAAGAAAAACGTTCTTCCGGCATCACCCCATACCTACACAGATAGTCTGCATATTTCTCGGCTGCCTTCTGATACTGCGCCGTTTCAAGATACATATCGCCGAGAATAACCTGAACAGGCACGAATATCTTCGACATATCGATTGCCTTACTCTCACCCCAGTTGGTTGTGCCGATAGGATGGATGGGCTCGTTGAAATCAGGCACCCTGGTATTCGGATAACGGCTCAGAAGCATTTCTAGTTCTGGAGCAAGCGTCTCTACAATTTGGGATAGGTTCTTCTGGCAGGCAGGATCCGCAGCCTTCGCCTCAATCTGTGAGATTGAGGTCAACGGTTCGGTGTAGAACGGAATGGTGAGGCCATCTGCATTACCGCAATATATTCGCGCCAACTGAAGATAAGCCCACGCACGCCAAGCAGCAACGGCAATATACTCATCAATAGCCACGTTTGTCGAACCAGTCTTCAGCGTAGAGTCACGATGAGCAAGATAGTAGTTACAGTTATTAATGACCTTATAGAACACATACGAGCTATCGTACGCATTATCCAAGCTGGCAGAATAGTTGGCAAGTTCCTTAAGGTTCTTGTCGGTATTAGCCTCATCCACGGTGACGAGCTCACCACGCAACTCTCCAATATAGAAATACTGGTCAGCCACCTGCTGCATAGCCTGAGCTATTCCAAGTGCATAGAACACAGAGTCCGTCTTTGCATTCAACTCAGGATTAGAGACCATACTTTCGTTGTCAGTCTCAAGCATGTCAGAGCAGGAGTTCAGCGTAAAGAGAAGTGCGAAAAGTGGAACTGCGAAGCTGACGAACTTGCGCAGAATGCAGAATGGCACCCTACCCATATTCTTATATTTCAGAATCGAATTTTTCATTTATTATAGATTTATTTTTAATCCAAGTACAAATGCACGGCTCTGCGCAATATTTCCGCAGTCTATGCCCTGATACATCACGCTATTGCCGATACTGAACTCAGGGTCATTACCCGTGTAATGCGTGAGAGTGAATAGATTCTGCGCCTCTGCCCACACACTGATGCCCTGAAGCCATGACTGCCAGCTCTCAGGCATAGGCAACTGCCAGTTCACACGTACAAACTTCATACGCAGGTATGAGCCATCCTCTATCCATCGGTCAGAGAAACGGTTGTTCTGCATCGGGTCTCCGTATGCAAGACGCGGAAGCGATGCCCTCTGTCCCTCATATCGCCAATGGTCAAGTTCTGCTACCTGCTGATTGTAGAATGCGGAACCAGAGTTGAGGATAGTACGCTGATAGTTATATACGTCATTGCCAAGACAGAAGTTAAAGCCAAGGTCAAGAGTGACATCTTTCCATGTCAGAGTAGCGAATATGTTACCGTATATATCAGGATTCGGATTTCCTATCACCGTCTTATCAGCATCATTTATAACACCGTCGCCGTTAAGATCAACGAAACGCACATCTCCAGCCCCGAACCTAACATCCTGTCCTGCTGCATTCTTCATAACGAGATACCCTTGCAGACATGCCGTGCGAGCCTCTGCATCTGAAGCGAAAACGCCATTTGTTTTGTAACCGTAGAAGAGCGCCACAGGATTCCCCGTGGAAACAAGGATATTATCCTCGCCATATACAGAGTTTGTATAGTTGCCGTCAGGAAGCGCTATCACTTTATTTGCATAATGACCTATTGTTGCCCCAAGTTCAAAAGTCCAGTCGCGTGTTGCAACCGGTTTTCCAGACAAAGCTATCTCAAAGCCCTTGTTTCTCAGTTCTCCACCATTATTCCAATACTTGTTTATACCCGAAATAGGTGAAGAGAAGGTTTTGAGCGTCAGGAGATTCCTTGTCTTGTGGATGTAAAAGTTGAAATCAAGAGACAGTCGGTTATTAAGCATATTGGTTAGGAACCCGACGTTCCACTTCGTCGTTGTTTCCCATTTTATACGCTCATTACCAATAGTCGTCATCTGTCCTCCTATCGCGTCGTAGTTATAGCGCACGGATGAGAAGGAAGTGCGTGCAGCATAGTTTGAAATATCATCATTTCCGCTGATGTCATATCCGACATTAAGACGGAGATAATCTATACCCGCATCCTTTGGGAACCAGTCCTCGTTTGTCATCACCCACCCCATCTGAACACTAGGGAACACAGCCCACGACGTGCCAAATGCATTCAATGCACCAGGTGACTCTTTTCCAAAACGGCTGTTTGCCTCTGCAAGAAGCGAAACTGTGGCGAAGTAACGATTGCGGAAACTATAATCTGCACTCGCATACCACTGTATGTTCTTCCAGACATCCTTTGCACCATCCACATCGGAATAGCCGGCCGACGGATCAGCAGTCAGATATGAATTCTTATCCGACTGCGGTGAACTAAATTCGGTAGTTGCATCACTTGCATCGTATGAAAAACTATTATACCGGAAACCGGAAACCACAGCCACATTATGTGCTCCGTACTTGTTGTTCCAGTCTATGTGAGTATTGCTCAGCACGTTAGTCTCCTTTGCAAAGAGCGAGCTTTTCTGATTATATACTATTCCAAGTCCTTCCACCTCAAATGGAGGCACGCCTCCTGAAGGGCGGTTATATCGCTGTGAGTTACGATTGAGGTAATAGCTGAACTGCGAAGTTGCAGAGAGATGACTATTAATAGTATAAGTCGGGGCTATCTGCACGTTGAAATACGTGTTCTCAACCTTGTTCTTGTTGTCACCATTTCCATTTTTTATAATGGCAGTCGGATTTGCAAGAGAATACGCATAAGCGTTGTTATGAAGTTTCTGGCTCAACGGACTGAACAACTGATCATAATCAGACAACAGACTTGTGAATCCACCTACATGCTTGTTATACTGATATGGTGTAATGAGCGGTGACTTGATAAGTGTCAGATCGGTTGGCGATGTCACTGGACTCTTGCTGAAGTCTGAAGGGAAACCGTCATCAAAAAGGAAGTTATTGGTACGTACGAACGACATGTCAAACTTCGTGGTGAGATTCCACAATATACTAATGTCGGTATTGAAGTGTACATTCAGTCTATCGAAACCCGATTCTTTCACAGGGCTCTGAGCATTGGCATACCCAACAAACAGGTTATACATACCAATATCATCACCACCTTGCACGTTGATGTTATAGTTCTGCGTCACAGCCGTGCGATATACCTCATCTTTCCAGTCGGTATCATTGTGATACATTTTATAATAGTAACTATTCGGATCATCATTCAGAAAGTTGAAAATAACATCACGATTCTCCGACTTCCTCAGTTCTGACACAGTACCGAGCATCTCCGTAGCATAGTCACGATACTGCAAAGCATTCATCACCTTCTGAGCACAAGGTATCAATGTGATACCAGCAGACAAGTCAACATCAATGCGTGTCGCCATGCTGTGTCCGCGCTTTGTCTCTATGAGGATTACGCCATTGGCACCACGTGCTCCATAGAGCGCTGTAGCATTCTTCAGCACCGTCACTTTCTCTATATTCTCAGGCGAAAGAGATGCCAAACCATTAAATGCATGTCCACTATGCAAGATAGCACGATTGAGCTGCATATCTGTCTCCACACCATCAATAATTATAAGCGGTTGAGAATTTGCATTTATAGAGCTAAGGCCACGGATGAACATTGCACTACCACCATCAAGCACTCCAGAACGTGTGACAGAACGAAGATGACCAGCAAGATTAGCATGTATTTCCTCATCAAGCACAATGCTACCACCCATCATTTTAGAGGTTGAAGATGCCGTATAGTCAGTGCCATCAACATACATATTCCTAAACTTCTTACTGATCAGCTTTATCTGAATCCTCTGCATTGTATCATTACTTCTGATAGCCACCTGCTGTGCCATATATGAAAGAGAGCTAACATAGAGAGAGGTACAGAAATCGGGAACCGCAATCGTAAACTCACCTTTCGCATTAGTCATAGCCGTATATCGATTGTCACCAAGAGCCTGAACACGGACACCGGCAACAGGAAGATTTGTGGCATCGTCTATTACAATGCCAGCAAGCTGTATAACAGTATTCTTATCGACTTGCAGAGTACGCTTCGGAGCTTTGAATCCCTCCACAGTATCATCGTCAAAGGTATCATCCTCCACATCCTGAGCGTAGATATTGGCACAGAAGGGCACGGCTATGGCGCAGAAAAAGAGCCTTAGTCCCTGTCTTCGTATTATGTCTATCGTATTCTTCATTTACTCTTTCTAAATTTTTTCTTTATTCGCAGAAGCTCATCAAGCTAACGCTATTCATCATTCCTTGGTCTCAGAATGATATTCGCAATACGGATTTGCGCATCATACTTAGTCTTGTTGCTCATACTGAATGAGCTCAAAGTACTCATAACCTTGATGTTAGGAGCAGCATCTGTTCCATAGTAGCAAATAGGGAATGTGAAATGACCAAGATATATGGTATCTACCTTAGTAGGATTATTCTCGAAAGCCTTGACCTTTGAAATCTTTGCTATAGTGGTCTGGAGCGTATCACCATCCAAGCGTCCTGTCTGAGGTTCGTTCTTCGCATCAGTATAATGAAGGTCAAAACGCAGAGTATATGGTAAAGGAGAGCCATCAACGATTGCCGGAACTACCACCGCATAGATGTCGTATGTGGTAGAGAGGACATCAGGAAGATAGAAGTCCATCTCAGGAGCATAGTTAGAGCCTTCAGGAAGGGAGGCCCGTACATACTCTAGATTAACCTCGTCATCATCAAGTTTACAGAATGATTCCAGGAGATTTCTACGCTCAATATAAAAATTATCATATGTGTATCCACTTGTACTTACAACACGACCAGGCTTACGTGTCTTGATTACTGGGGCGTATGTCTCTAAGGCGCGGAATGGATATTCACTCACTACGCGTGCATGACCATTACTCAACTGCTGCTTAAACACTGTAGCCTTGTCAAGTTTCTGAAGCTCGGTGAGCTTATTGCCTGAAGTTGAATAGAGAGTATCATTTTCAGCAAAGTCGGCACCAGTCCCGAGTTTTGAGTTATACTTTCTGTTATTCTCTGAAAAGGCAGTATTGATAACTATCCAGCGTTTTGCAATAGAGTCTGTCCAGTAAGCCTTAGTGTCCTGTATCTCTGCATCAGAAGGAGCTGCGCTCAGAGTAGCGGCATTATTTGCATCAACACCCACATTGGCTGCAAGGATAGTAGCCTTACCCGTGGATGTAGTAGGGCAAGTACCACCCTTCTTGCCTACAAAATCTGTAGAGGAACTACTGAGATTCTGATATTTGATAGGCGTAATATACTTATAATACGACTTTATCTTGTCATATGCCTTCTGCCACGCTGCATCTGTTGGTATGATGACGGTATAGAGGCTATCCTCATTATCAAGCTCAGAATTGAGATGCTGACGGTTGGTAACGAATGAGTTTGACTTCACCATAACAGAGTCATCATACACCTGATAGCCGTTCACAATCTCACCCTTAACAGAAGCCTCCTCATCCAGAGTTATCTTCTCATACCTCTTCACGTATGCATTGAAGTATGAATCAGCTATACCATACTGTTTTTTGTCGGTAAAGAAATTCTCGTATGCATTAGGACGGAAAGGCACCATGCCGTTAATAGTATAGAGAAGTCCATTGCTTGACGGGGTATTAAAGGCTTCGTCACCCCTGTTTATTATCTTACCATCGAATGTGAGAGTACCTGTATTCTTTCCAGAGAAACGTATAAGTTTCTTGCTGAGCATATACACCACCGTGTCATTCGGATTCGACTCAAAGTGTGAATAGTTTGCCACATGGTCATACACAAACTGTTCCACCACCTTCTTCTTTGTCGCAGTATTCTGTGCCAATGCCATGATAGAGTCCTTGTTAAACGTTCCATTGACAGGTGCCCACACCGTATAAGTGGTAGGAGCATTCAGTACTGCATCATATCCTACAGCTTGAAGAACCTGCGCAAAGTCGCTCAACTCTCCTTTTGCAGATATATTCTCCCACAGCGTCTTTCCTGCAGATGGATGATCAGATTCCACGGGGTTGTTATAGGATGAGAAGTCGGAGCAGGAAGAGAAGCCCCATACCCCCCAAAGAGGAAGCATGATTGACAATAATGCCATCTGAGGCTTATTTATATATTTCCTGATATTCATTATCAATTGTCAATTATTCATTATTAATTATCAATTAGGCCATTTCAAGAGGCTCAATACCAATCCTCAGTCATTGTTGCATCATTGATGACAGTTGTTGGTACAAGCTCAAGGAAATCGAATGATCCACCGAGTGTGGTCTCCTCAGGAATAAGGTTACGCAGACGCAACCAGTAATCATTGCGCTGATCAAGATGGATAGTTCCAAGAATACGACGCATCATACTTGTTCCGTAACCTTCCTCATATCGGCAACAGTTGCTTATTGTCTGTATAAGCTGATTCGCAGATGTAGCACGTTCCTTTATCTCGTTGTAGGTACCACGAGAGAAACTTGCAGGAGCACGCATATAATTATGGTTGCGCATTACGAGGTCGGAAGCCACACCATAGTCAGAGAACTCGCTTGAGAACATATAGCCAGTAGCATCACGATCTGCATCAAGCGATGAGTTCGGATAACGGGCATCGAAAGGAACTCCAAGCGGTTGCATCGAAGCAGCATTCTTCGACGTTCCTATGAAATACTGCATAAGTCCTGAGTTTGCCATAGGAGGATAGATGACACGAAGCTCATAATCGCCCGTAGGAACACTCGGAAGCTTTACAGCAAAGTCGTATGCTCCCCAGAAGGAAAGTTGGTCAGCCTCCCATGCACGCCAAGCTCCCTGTGTGTACCAAGAAATGCCAGATGAAGTGCCTGTAAAGCTATACAGATTATCGAAATAATCCACAGGGAAACGAGTCATAGTACCAGCCGAACCATTCAGGTTCTTACTTGCTATCTCCGTCTCTGTAGCAAAGCGGATATCATTATTGGCAAGTTCATACAACATAGAGCCTGTATCTATGCGTAAACGCTCGTTTAGTACCTTCTGAGGCACGTCCGCACTATAAACAAGCATACCGTTTATGCCATGCACATAACCATTGAGTGCCTTTATGTTACTACGACTATCGGTATATACCATTATGCCAGGGATAAGCACCTGATGCGTAGAAGCTTTACCCATAGTACCAACCTCGTCGGTCAATGTGTTATGCTGACGGAATCGGTTTATGAAGATACCTGTCCTTGAACCTGTTGATATCTCTCCGTTCTCCTTCTGATACAAAGGCTGCCATATCTTCATCAAGGTGTGAGGAAGCAAAGTCTCATAATAGTCAAACGGCTCACCACCAAATGCGTAGTTCCAGTTCACGTTAGAGGCATTATATCCGAAGAGCAGCTTTGAAGTTGCCATACCAGCCTTGAGAATATGATAGCGAACAAACATATTCACCACGTTGTAGGTATAGGTGTAGTCATCGCCCGTACTAACCTTCTCACCATCAGGCAACGGATACCAGTTCTCGGCATCCTTATACCATTCAACACACTTTGCCTTCAAATCAGCAAATGTGCGAATACCATTAGCTGCCATTATTGTAGAATCCTCAGCAAAAACCGTGTATCTAACGTTACACTCCGCAGGTACATAGAACTCGGTAGAAGACCAACTTGAGCCTGGACGCCCATGATTATTATCAATAGCGTCATTGAACTCCTTCTTTGTCTTTGAAAGCAACGGGAGCATACCAGTCTTCTCAAGAGCCTCATAGAATACTTTATATTGTGTGAGGTTCTTCATCATCTCATTGATTGTCTGGGTATTGCGAGGAATCACCTTGTTGATATAGTGGAGATATCCATTTGCAAGCTCAATATCATGGCGGTCATTATCCCTGTCTACTATGGCAGAGCCACCAAGACGCACGGATCCGTCGTCGCAGATTTCAGAACTGAATGTCTGACCGAGATACGTAAACACCTCATTAGCACCTGCACTTGATGTCTCCGACAAGTCGGCATAGAGATATGTCATCGTTGAGATATGGTACTTGGCAATCTCCTTGCACTGCTGATCCGTAAGACCTTCAACGGAGTTATCCGTCATGCCATTATGCACCAGATTACCATTATCATCCGTTGACTTAGGGTCATTCCATAAACTATCCACATATGCAATTACGCCCTCGTTGCTCGGTGCATAACAAGTGTATTGACCATACGTGCGCATCTCAGCCCATAGGTTGGCCCTCTCAAGAATCTGCCTAAAGAGTGAGAGATTATCATCCTCTTCAACAAATTCCTGAATCGTCTGCCCCGTAAATGTATATAGGTCTGATTCATCTGGCTCTTTGTTGCAAGAAGAAAAGCCCCATAGCCCCCCAAGAGGAAGCATTATAGATAGCAATACTGTCAGAGTTCTATTTATATATTTACAAATATTCATGTTTACAAATTCTATTATCAATTAGCATTTGTGCGATAAATTCCATCTACTCATCTCCATTTATTTATGGGAAATCAGAGATTGAGTATCTCCGAGTATGCGTCAGGAACCGGGGGAGGGGTGTTTTTAATAATTCCTCTCTGCCGTTGCCCTATCCTTATATGCAGGATTCTGTCTCAACAGAGCATTTACTTCCACTTCCGACTTCAGTACTGGCAAATACAGATAAGGTTCTGTCTTGATATTTGCCACCAGAGCAGAGCCGTTTCTGTTAGTATATTTACGAGCCATTAGACTAAGGAAACCTTCATGATTCTTAGCCTGATTGTCACCAAGGTCAACCATAAGAGTGGTATAATTAACACCATTCATGTGACGATAGTTATAACGAAGCATATCATACCAGCGTTTACCCTCAAAGCAGAGCTCACGAGCACGCTCGTTCATAACCTCAAGTTCAAGATCTTCACATGTCTTGTCCAACGAAGAAACATAATTGGCAACAGCTCTCGCGAAGTCAGCCGTTTCTGCCTCCTGAACATTGAGTTTATATGCAAGAGAGTCATACAAGGATATTCCATCCTTCTGTGCACGTGTATTCACGATCTGCACCTGACGCATACCTGTAACGAGACTGTTGCTTATCTCTTGCACCTTAGAATATACACTCTTAGCAATTGACACGGAGTCATGGAGTGAACCTGCATTAGCAATCTGAGATACAACAGACTTTACATCCTCGTGCATCAGATTTGCAATCTGAATCATAGCCTCAGCCTTCATCAGCATCACGTCTGTAACACGATACACAATCCAATTTGTCCTATAGCCAGAATATGAACGATTTGACGGTGCATCAGCGATGACATCCCCAATTATGTTCTGACCAACATACTTACGAATCATCACCTCATCCTCTACTCCAGTATTGAAGTTATAGACACTCTCAAAACCTCGGACATCAGTTATCGCATCACTAGTATGCAATTGATTAAACACATTAACATTCAAGCCTATATTCGTATTTTTCTTTATGGATGAATAATACGAATTGGTATAGAACCAAGGCTTTGCATTGGATGTAGATCTGCTTTTGTAATAGGCATTACAAAGACCTGTATTATCGTTAAACTGAAGTTCAAGCAGCGACTCACTATCATTTCCAGAAACGAATGAACGGAAATAATTTCTGAAGAGATTTAGATTATATCCGTCATCATCAAACTGACTGCTATTGCTGGAACGCTTAACAGCAATGCCACGCGCATCCCGAATCATATCACATAGCTCCACGCAACGCTTGTAGTCAGAAATAGAATGATTTACAGATGCTCTCCACAGATAGCAATCAGCCAAAAGTGCATAGATACTATTACGTGTAAAGCAACCATACTTCTGCACATTATCCGTCACATTAGCTGTTGAGAGTGCATCATTCTTAACTTCCTCAAGGTCTGAGATTATCTGATCAAGCACCACTCCGGCTGCAGTCTGTCCAACGCTGAGTTGCTGAGAACTCTCCTTGTATGGCTCAAGGACCAATGGCACATCACGGAATGCCCTGATAAGATAGAAATAGCACAACCCACGTAACGCCTTCATCTGAGCTACCACATTCTTATGGTCACCCTCAAGGTAGTTAGGATCAATATCCATCACCTCTGCCGATTTTGAGATAATAAGGTTACAGGTATTGATTACGGAATACATTGACGCCCAGCTATTATGGCGGTTATCAGTCTGAAGATTGTTTGAATCAAACTGATTCAACTCATTTATACTCAACGATGTATTCACATTAAGTTCATCTGAACGACATTGCCATATAATCAATTTTCTCTGCACGTCCTCAGAAGCCATTGAAGTATAGGCTCCGTTCACCATTGACTGCACCTGTGTCTTTGTTTTCCAGAAATCCTCCTCCACTGTCTTGTCATCAGGAAGGATAACAGTATCCACGCAGGAGGTAAAAGAGGAAAAGCCCAACAAAAAGAAAAGGCCCCAAGCCACCCATCTACCAAAGGGTGAACTTTTCAAGTAGCTTTTTCTGCTAAAAGTGTTCGCTATGTGTCGCAATATGTTGTGCAATATACTCATTATCAATTATTCTTTATCAATTATTCACTATTAATCAGCCTTTGGAGTTAGAACCCTATAGCTAAAGATGCGGTAAACGACTTTGAACGCGCAGTCTTATTATCTATTGCAATACCCCAACCGCCAACTGATATCTCAGGATCAACACCAGAATACTTGGTAAAACAGAATAGATTATTCATAGTCACGTAGAAATGCAACTGATTCAACCCATACTTCTTCAAGGTTTTCTTAGGGAAGTTATAATCCACCTGAAGATTCTGGAAACGGAGGAATGAACCATCCTCAACAAAGCGGCTAGAACCCTGATAGTTGTATGACGAGTTATCATCATAAACATACATAGCACGTGGAATCATTGTCACATCACCATCCTTACGCCAACGCCAATTCACCGTAGCACACTGGTTGTATGCACCAGCCATGGATTCAAGGTCACGACGTGCAGCATTCACTATTTTATTACCCCAACGATATGTAAAGCGAGCCTTCATACTCCAACAACCATATTGCAACGTCACGTTGAAACCGCCTTGCAGTTTCGGCATGGAGTTTCCCAAATACACTATGTCAAGGGCATTTATCTGTCCATCGTGGTTGATATCCTCATATATAGCATCACCACCTTGGAAAGTGTATGTCGTAGAGCCTGGGGTATAGTTATATACAATACGCTTTGGCTGGCCATTGTTATCCATAACCACCTTACCATCTGTACCCGTGACAACTGGCATTGTCTTACCGTCGGCAAGCATTGAGTTTATCCAGTTCTCGTAGTCAGTTGTTGTCCACGCTGGATTGCTTTGCATCTGCTCCGTATTGTAGTTCTTGAGATAATCGAACGAATACTGATATACGCCCTTATTGCGAAAGCCATAGATTGAGCCAAGAGCATTACCTGTCTGAACTCGATTGAGATATTCACCGCGTTTCGTGGCGCTCCAGTCAGAATTGATTGCATTGAGCACACGGTCATCCATCTCCGTTATCTCATTATAGTTCTGAGCGATATTGAAGCCTGCACTCATGGAGAACTCACCAATCTTCAGGAATTTCTTACCTGAAATATTCAGTTCCCAACCATCATTCTTCATACATCCTACATTCTGATATGCAAGGTCCGCATAACCTGTAGTCGTAGGGATGACAACTTTCTTCTGCAACAGATCCTGTGTGTATTTATGATAGAAATCGAAATCAACTTCAATAATATCATCAAGAAAACCGAGATTAAAACCGAAGTTGTATGATGTGGTCTTCTCCCAACGAAGATCATCGAGTTTCAAACCATCCATACGTGAGGCTGACCCATAGGCGCCCGTGGTGGTAGTGTAGGTGTTGTAGAACAGGTAATCAGCATCGGGTGACTTGCCGTTGATGCCCCATGAGGCTCGCAGTCCCACCATTGAGACGTGCCTGCGCAACGGCTCGAAAAACGGCTCATCGGATATGTTGTAGCGCAGAGACACACCTGGGAAGTATGCCCATTTCTGTCTGGGACCGAACTTGGAATCGCCGTCGGCACGGAGGGAGAAACCGAGGTTGTAGCGCTGCCTATAGGAGAAGTGGGCGTTGTAGAGGAGGTTCTGTGAGGCGGCACGTGTGTTGCCGTCCGACAGTCCGTTGTAGAGCTTGCCCCTGATGGTGGTGTAGAGCAACGCCCCCTCAGATGCGACCGACGTGATGCCATTGGGCATGTTGTGCTTTGCAACATACTGCGAACTGCCGCGCTCCGTGCTCATCTCGTAACGGGCAAGCATGGTCATGGTGATATCCTCATTCTTAAAATATGGATTGAAGACAAACTCACCGCGCGCGCCTATCTTCAGGCGATTGGACTCTGTCTTCTCTGAGTAGTTGTACTGGAGCGGCGAGTTGGTCCATGTGGACGGTGCAAGCTCTGCCGACACATAAGCGGGCACCGAGCGTGCGTAGATGTCGAAATCCACACGGCCGTTGAACGTGAGACGCGTCTGTCCAGCAGCCGTACCGAGCAACTCGTACTTTATGTTGAAGTCGGGCGTGATGCGGTAGGTCTCATCCCTTTTCCATGACTGGTGGGCATTTGCCATGGGGTTGCCTATCTCAGAGATGGAACGCAGCTCGTATGAAGTGTAGTTGCCTGTATATGGGGTGAGATCATTGAGTGTTCCGACAGGATTCATAGTATAGAACTGACCTGTATCATTTCCATATGCATCTTGTTTATACACGCTCATATTAGGCGCTATTTTCTGTGCCTGAGCAACTATATCATAGTAGTTCATAAGGTTATCCGTGTATGTCAATGCAAAGTTGGTTGAGAAACGAATACGGTCAGACACGTTATAGTCGAGAACAAGGCGTATTGACAGACGGTCGAGGTGCTGCTTGATGATATAGTTCTCCTGATTGTCATAACCGCCAGAGATACGGAAGGTAGCTTTCTGTCCTCCTCCCGTGATGTTAAGGTTGTATGAATGCTGCGGCCCGAACTTCGTGACCTCCTTCACCCAATCGGTGTTATTGTTCCAATTCTCGAAATCAGCCCATGATTTGTCGTAGTTTATCTCGCGGATGTTGGAGGTGGCGGTATTCGACTGGTTCGGGTTGTAGTATTCCTCCTTGATGAGCATGGTGTAGTCGTCACCGTTGAGAAGGGTGTAGCCCTTCGGCTGCCATGTGCCGGTGAACTTATACGAGAAATTCACACGGGGCATTCCGCGACTGCCACGCTTCGTGGTTATCTCGATCACGCCATTTGCACCCTTTGCACCCCATACGGCTGTGGCAGCGGCATCCTTCAACACGTCTATCTTCGCTATGTCCTCCACGTTAACGGAAAGGAGTGATGAATACTCTTCCTCTGAGGCATTCTGAAAATCGAAGCTTTTGTCCGGGTTGTCAAATATCATACCATCAACAACGATAAGTGGTTCCGCATTGCCATTGATAGTGGTGACACCACGCAAACGCATCGTCGTTCCTGCGCCGAGGTTGCCTGAGTTAGCCACGATGTCAAGTCCGGCAATCTCGCCCTGCAATGCCTCATCGGCAGAGGTGAACGCCATTCCCTCCACCTCCGAGAGATTGAAGGTTGACTGTGCAACAGTCATCTCTTTCTTGGCAATGTTAAGGCCACCCGATGTAGTACGCGAGCCCTTCACTACAACCTCTTTTAGGCTGGTGTTCTCTGAGTCAAGTTTCACCTCAAACGTGGTCTTATCACCAATCGTCACACTATATTTCTTGCAACCAACATAAGTGATTTCCAACTTGTTCTTCGTATTCTTTACCTCCATGGAGAAGTTACCCATCATATCAGTCTGCGATGCAGAGACGATACGGTTGTTCGCATCCTTCTCCACCACATTAGCCATCATGATAGGTCCCATATCATCACTCACCGTACCCGAGATAACGCGAGTCTGGGCGAAGGAAGAGAGAGAGAGAAATATAAACAAGACCAAAAGGACTACGGTCTCTCCCCCCGCCCTCCCCCGTAGGGATGGAGCCGGAGTGCGCAAGGCGTTCGCTATATGTCGAAATATGTTGTGCATATTATATATTTTTTCGCTAAAGCTCAACAAGCTGAAGCTAGTTTCAAATGACGCATTTTCAATTTTCAATTGGCTCTGCAGCCCCTTGATTTACCCTTTTAGCGATAAAAGGTAACTATTCCCTCTGTGGGGTGAGGGGGGGGAGAGGCAACCGGGTTAGTATTTTAACGGCTCACTAATCTGATGCACCACCGCGAAGGATGATACGCTGATGCTCTTTGCGGATGCAGCACGGGCATCAAACTCATAGTCGCGGGTCATTTTGTTCACCAGTTTATCAGTTGAGTTCGCATTGATCCTGACGCTGTGACCTGTCGCATCGGTTACGGTGAGGATGCCGTCGGTACTCTCCGTGGTGATCTTGGCCGGGATACCGAGTTCAGAGGAATACATTGACTGATAGGTGGTTCTTGGCACCTTGTTATCTGCAAACACGGAGTTATTCTGGAAATGATATCTCACGAAGGCACGTAATGCGTTCAGTTTTTTCTGCACCTCAGCCTTTGCCTGTCTTATCTCAGCCTCGCTATAGTCGCCCTCACTACCCTGATACTTCTCGTATATGGCCTTGATGTCGGATATGCGCGGAAGTCCGTTTTGGGTGTAGGCTATCTGCATCGCCGCATTGTCGGGCGCAAAGAAGGTGTAGTTATAGCCGTTGAAGAAGTTTACGTTCTGGTCGAGTGCACATCCGCCTTTGGCAGAGAATACGTAATACCGCTCCTGTGGCGATGTTCCGACGACAGCAGTCTCGGCTATGCCTGCCCAGCTCATAAGCATGGACTCATCGAAGATTGATACCATGTCGAGGAACTCAGAGAAACGGTCCTTATACTTATGCAGCAGCGCATACACGCTCGTTATCGACGGCTGGATAACATTATCAAGGGCTAAGGTGTAACCGTTTCCTTTCGTTGGATACCAACCACGCACTATGTTTGCCGGTTCTGCTCCATTATCCAACTGTGCACCGCCGCTTACCTTGCCTGTAAACGATGCCACATTGCCATTGACGGTCTTATGGAAATTGTCAAGACGGATTGCTCCTCCATGCTTCGTGAGATAGTAGTGGTTCTCGCCGAAACGATCCACATTTGCAGAATCAAGGATAAGCGTATGATACTGCAATACGTCATAGACCTGCGACTTATAGTCCTTTGAACTTGCTGTGATATCCTCCACCGTGTTGCGTATGGAAGAGGAAACCCTACCCAATGCCTTGTCGTAGTCGTGAACCTTCACACCAATCTTCTCCACAAGCTCGCCTCGCTTGTTTGTCTCCCAATGTGAGTAGAACTCAAGGGCACGGGGATTTGCAGAGCCGAGTGATACAGGGTCGATATAGCATCCAGAAAACGCATTGTTGCTTGGCAGGAAGAAAGCGAACTTCGACTTCATGGCAAGGAGATAGTAGTAAAGGTCGGCTCCCCATGTGGAAGCGGAAGTGCCGTTTGTCTTGTCCTGCGCGAAGGAGTTCATTATGCTGTATTCTGGGAAGATAACCGCAGGACCGAGTACTGACTGATACTCGTCGGGTACTATCATACGGTTCAGCTTATAAACCACACCATTGCTTGCCACGCAGACATCGTACTTCTCGCCCTCAGGGGTTTGCTTACGTGCAAGGTCAGCAGTGGTTAGTCCCATGAACTCGCCCGATGCATTCTGCTGAATCTTACTGAACTTGCTCGGTACGCTCTCTATGAATGAGCTCTGCATCAGGTTGTTTACAAAGGTGGTCAGGATGCCTTTTCCCTTCACATACATGGTGTCAAGATGCTCCGGAAGATTCTCTGGAGTGTTCGGAAGTCCCTTCCTACCGTAATTCTCAACAAAGAAGGCCCCATCGCCTCCTGCACAGAAATATTTCTGCAACACCTCATCCGTTGGCACAAGGATAGCCCCCATATCAGCCAAAGAGACAGAGGAAGAGGTGTATTGATTCCATCCTGGATCCCACAGCAATTGTTTGCTTGTAGTGGAAGAACCATTTGGATCAAGAGTTGTACCACCAGCGCCGTGCGATTTCTTCGAGAAATAACGAACCTCGAAGATAGAATCGAGCACCGCACGTCCATTCTGCAATGCCCATGAATTATATGAGTTGGTTGCGCTGGCATTATAGTAAGGAGCACAATGATAATCAAGCATACGCGAGAACAGTTTCGTGTTCTTCTCGCTACGTAGCACCTGCCCCACATTACCCGGAGGCACGATAACCTTATCCACCTGATGTATATAGCCATTCAGACAGGTTACGTCGCTCTTTATGATCTTATTGCCAAAAACATACGCATTCTGGGAATCATCAACGCTTGCACCAACGTTCTCGCCACGCAGAATGCCGAAATCACAATCGGCCCCCGTCACCGTGATATCATTGTTAAGCATCTGCTCTCGGGTGAAATGTACAATCATCGGAACAGTACCGTCATAGATCACGTTAATGCCTTTCTTGTAGTAGTTCTTCCAATAGGAATTACCCTGAGGCATGACAGCCCCGGAGTAGAGGGTGTATATTGTATCGGTAATACTCAGGTTTGAAGCATGTTTCAAGGCAATGCCACGGCTGACGTTGTTTGCATCGGCGGAAACATTCGAAAGCATACCTGTGAGCATCGCATTGTCGAGCATGGAAGTATATAGAAGCTGTTTCTTCATGCCTCCGGTCAACTCTGCATACGAGTGAACGCCAAAGGCATTGTCTGACTGGAAGAAAGCCTCGAAAGCTGCATCATTTGCGGGAAATATCGTCTTACTACCTGTACGGCCAAGAACCTCGTCATATCCAAGATCCTTAACCAACTGCAGATAGTTATTAAATGTTCCTTCAAGATGCCTCCCCGACTTCAGTTCCTCATATATCGTGGAACCGAGCCACTCAGGCTTCTCGTCAGCAGGTACAAGCTCATCCCTCTGACAGGAATACATCATAACCAAGCATGAAAGAGACGCACATAAGATGAACTTTCTCATAATTGCTTTATTGGTATTATTCGTTAATATTTTCCGTGTTAGTGTGAGTTATTAGGAATTCGACTGTAAGGGACTAAAATATAGGTTTTATTGCCCTCCTGTTTCAATTTGCAAAAATAGAAAAAAAAAATGACAAAAACGCATAAATCACGAAAAAAATGCGAAAAAAAGCGAATAAAAATCCCCCACTCCACTAAGGAATGGGGGATTCATACTTGTTTTGTCTAAAGTCTAAGGGCTAAAGTCCAAAGTCTAAAGCCTGAGTACTAAGAACTTGCGCCTTTTGTCTTTTGACTTTTGTCCTACTTGATCTGAACACCAACTGCGTTGAATGTACCCTTATCTGTCTTGATAACGAGCTTACCATTCTCGATAGCCTTGATGACCTTAGAAGCCTTAGCAACAGAAGCAACCTCGTTGATGCCAGTTGTTCCAGCAGCAGGAACGTCATTAATTACAGATACCTTCACGTTGTCAAGCCAGCAGCAACGCTCACCATTTGTATAGTTTGAAGAGAAGATGATCTTCTTGAGTACATTGTCGCCATCTGACATTTGAACAGCCTCATTCACAGTCTTTGCCCCCTTATAAGTAGTTGCAACAGAGATGTTCTTGTCTGTGTAGTTCAGATAAATCTCGAAATGAGTTCTATTGTTCTCCGTGCAGATATTACCCTGCACATTTCCGTTGTTCTTGCCACCAATGCAGCTGAACTTAGATTCGTCGATATTAAGAGTATTTTTTTCAGATGCTATATCCCAATTACGACTATAGTAACCTATTGTGTCACCATTAGCATTCAGCAAACCAAAGTCCATTACATATTTTGGGAACTTCTTGCCATTACCAAGGTAGCCGTAATAAATATCAAACGATAAGATAACAACGTCATTATTCTTTGGAGCATAGTCGATGTCAACCTTAGCATCACCCTTACCGAAGAAGAGAGCTTCCTTTTGTGTTTCTACATTGTTAAAGCCCAAACCGAATGCATACTGTTGCCAATCCGTCTGCATATCCTTAGAGAATGTGCCGAGAATGTCAATCTTACCCTTTGTACCCTCGATAGAGTATGTAGGATCCTCACCTTCCTCTGCTGGAGGAGTTTCTGTATAAGTCTTTGAGAAGTCGATGTCAACAAGGTACTCCATCTTCACAGAAGCGATGAAATCATCAATACCCTTTGCGAGTTCAGCCTTAGCATCAACAAGAGCCTGTGAACCCTCTGCTGTATATTGTGTAGCCATCTGGGCTGCATACAGATCCTTTGCCTTTTTGATTATAGCGCTGAAAGTAGTCTTGTCACCACTTGTGTACATTGCAGTAGCAAGAGTCTGCTCAGCAGTAGCAATAGCAGCAGGCATATCCGTGAGAGGAGTATTTACAGCATTGAATACATTGATAAACTCATTCTTGAGATAGCGGACACCTGCATTCATAATAACATCGCCAAGAGCCTCGTATGAATATAGAGAATCCTTAGTGATATATTCATTTTCAACATAGAATATTGTATTCTCTGCTTTATAGGTAGCTTTGCCCTCATCCATGAGATTAAGAAGAGCTTTCTGGTCGAACTTCTTCCAAACCTCCACACGCTTCTTCGCCTCGTCTATACCCTTTTGAAGATTGTCCTTACCCCAAGGTTTCTCTGTCTGGGTTGCAGCAACAAGTTCCTCTGCCTCCTTGATAAGATTCTCTGTAGCAGCAATCTGTACTTCTACATTTGAGAGATACGTCTTCTGCTCAGGTGTAAGTTCACCTTTCACGAGTACCTTATAAAGCACAGGATTTGAGAAATTCACATCAAAACCATTAATTACATCAAGAGACTGGTTACATCGTATTCCAACATTAACCTTTGAATCCTCAGCAATAGTATATTTGTTGATGTATGCCTTATAAACCGTTGTTGGAAGCATACCACAATCAAGGGTATCGGCAGCAGTTGCAGCTCCGTCAATACTGAGGAAAATCTGCGTTGCAGCACACTCATAACCACTATTACGTGCCCAGCGGTTCTTGTTCTTGGTCATCATACCGCCACGGCCTTCAACGCTATAGAAGTATGTTCCCTTATCAAGGGTACATGGCAATGTCGCGATGTTATCCCATGTGCCAGAAGCTGCACGCATCCATTGAATCTGCATTGGAACATTTTCTTCACTCAGAGGAACGCCATCAACTTTATCCTGCTTGTGCCCCCAACGGTCAGTTGTCCAAGTCCAACCACTTGCACCATTATAGCTCTGGATTAGTTTGTCAAAATGACCAGTCCATTTCATCCAGTTGGGAGAATCATTACCAGCTCCACCACCATTCACAGTATTGAATACATTGGAAAGGTTGGCTTCTGCAAAGGTATTAAAGTCTTCATTGAGATTGCTGAGGAACGTTTCTATGTCGCCATTATTCTTAATTGCATCTTCAAGAGCTGCAACATCAGCGACAACATCCGCATAGTACTCATAATCGTTTGTCCATTCAAAACCATCAAGAATATACTTAATCCATGCAAGACGTGCCTGAGCGACACGCTCATCAACTACGCTTTCTACCTTATGGCACTCAATATTCTTGATCTCAATGCCAGCAGTAAGACCACGAAGGTCAATGACAATCTTACCGTCAGATTTCGCTTTTACAGGGAAGGCAAACTCTGTAAAATCTTCGTTTGTGAAGCTGTAACAATTCTCTTCTGCTGAACCATTCTCTCCGTATGAAAGTACTTTATTATCTTCGCCACCAGCCGTAGAAAGAGTGCCATCAGTATTGAAGTACGCAAAGATATAGTTATCGCCCGCAGCAAAGAGGTCAACATCTGTATAGCCAGGCTCTGCCCCCCTGACCTTCATGGTAACAACGTACGTTCCACCTTCACTAATATTAACAACTTGGTACATACCGTTTGTTAAGGCATTCATACCTGCATTTACAGATACGCCACCATCCTCAAGTACCGTAAAGACATCAGAAAGACCTGCGGCTGTAGCATCTGTTGCCGTCCAGCCATCCAATGATGCGCCTTTCAATTCTCCGTTAGTTACAAGGTTAGCTGCAGTTACCTTATATTTCGCAGCACGTGTGTAGATCATGTCATCCACGCCGTAAGCGTTAGCACCGATAGCCATCGATGACAACAACGCCAATGAGAGTAAATTCTTAATCATAAGCCTAAGTCAGTTAATTATGTTAAAGTTATTAAGTTATTTATGTTAAAAATCTATCATGATATTGTATAGATTACATCTGGTGGCAAAAGTAGTAAAAATAAATTAAATCACAAAGAAAAATTATCCATTTTTTTGTAAAATGGTACAATTTTTACGAATTTACGATTTGCGAATTACAAATTGCCCTAATAATCATCACTTATTTTATCGCAAATTCGATATCTTAATCCCAAAACAAGGTTCTTTGACAATTCGTCTCACCTTCGTTCTCCCTTCGCTATTCCTTCGCTCTGGGTCCGCTCGCTGGGACTATAGGATGAACGGACCTACAACGGACTTACAACGGACCTATAACGGACCTACTTGGGGAATACAAATTAACTGCCTTTTAGTTCCCATCCGGTTTCTTGCCATCATATACTGGTGACAATGGCCAATAGAACATTTGCCAATCATCTGGCTGGCTTGGAGAGAAATCCTTCCAGTCGGAAGAAAGATATTGTACCAATGGGGAATTGAGCCTTTTCAAGCCCATCACAACGAGCTTTGAAACCTCGTATGCGCCAAAGGGATTGAAATGAGTGTTGTCCGAGAACTTCTTCTGCTGCCAAGGGAAAGTTCCCATAGGATAATGCACGAGCAAATGCTTTGAGCCTTCAACGCCCATAGTCTCAAAGAGAGTCTTCGTCTCTGCATTCAAGTCTATGAGAGGCACGTTCTCACGCTCAGCCACAGCCTTCATTGCTGCCGGGAAATCACCATGTGTATTTTTTATCTTGCCTTCGGAGTCAAAGAACCTGCGTTGTGTCGGTGTGCAGAAAATGATATTGCCTTTCTTCGCACGAACCACATCCACGAACTTCTTTAATGCCACAGAATAGTGATACCAAGCACCTGTACCCGGTCCTTTTTCCTTCTCGTCATTATGTCCGAACTCACAGATTATATAGTCGCCTTCCCTTATCACCGACAGAATCTTCTCCAACCTATTCTGAGCCATGAAAGAAGTGGCAGTAAGACCGCTTTCTGCATAGTTAGCAATTGAAAGCGCTCCTAATTTCTCCTTTAAGGAGGACTTCTTTTCGCCTTCCGGCTCCCTCCCTACGGGGGAGGGCGGGGGGAGAGGCCGAGATTGCTCTACAAACCATCTCGTAAACATCTGCCCCCAAGAAGCCCAAGGCTCCGTTCCCTGATCCACAACCGTGGAGTTTCCACATAAGAATACGGTTGTAGCCGTTGTATCAGGCTCAATCCTTACACTTTGCACACAAGGCGAAGCTCCGTTAAACTCAAGAGTGAGTTTTTCATCCCATGTAAGAGAACCTACCTCCCCTGGTTTTATTTTCACGACAGAAGGTTGTGTAGGCTTGCCGTCAATACCTTTATAAGAAGGTATTTCAACACTCCTTTTATTTACTATGAATGAGAAATCCTGAAACTGCCCTTTCTTTGTCACGCATTTCTCTATCATCATCCTGCGCGACTCGGCACGTACGGTAGTCTCGCCCTCACGCTTCTTAGAGCCAAGACGAACGGTTACGCGATAGTTGCCATCAGGTACTTTTACTGAGAAATAGAACGGGGAAACGCTCTTTGACGTAGGAGCCTCAACCACATCATATCCGTAACCTACATTCTCCGAATACACAGGTTGCTGTTTGGTAAGGTCATACGTTTTCTCCTGTGCCGTTGCCACAACAGCACACAAGAACAAAAGATATAATATCGGGATTCTTTTCATCAGGTTACTTATCTTGAAACCGTCTGGACATTCACATTGTCTATAAGGTTACTATCTCCTTCTGATGCAAACTCAAGATAAAATGAACGAATCTCTCTTGTATCGTCAGCATCAAGCAGATAGTCGTCCTTCGGCTTATTCGACAATATAACCTGGAAGGTATTCACCTTTTCAAAGGAGAAAGAACATAAATCCGGATTCTTCACGTCCCAGTTCTCCCATGTCTTATCAGGACTTATATATTTCAGTTCCAGCTCCTTACTCTCTATCTTCTGGCACATCTTTTCTGAGAAATACTTATGTAAATCCACGTGCTCAGGATCCTTGTAAAGCTGTAACATAAGCTCGCTGAACTTCTTTTCCCTACTGCCACTAATGCGCATATTATTCTTGACTGCATCAAGGGAAGCAATCAGTCTCTCAACAATAGGAGCCTGCTCTTCTCTTGACTTAAGTCCCTGCAATTCAGGATAGATATCCCCGATATAGTCAAGATTTCTGATAAAAGCTGCAACAGAGTCAAGCTGAGCACAATAGACCTCTGGACGCTTATGACACAGAGAAGTGAACGTTGCACTCGCCTCATTACGGAACGCATAGAAAATCTGTCTCAAAGTCCTGTTCTTTCCACCCATTTCGCAGAAGAGAAGATACTCCATAGAAGCTGAATAGAAACAACGATAACTGACAGGAAGCATTTTGTCGAGAGTCTCAACGCTCAGCTCGTCACCACTCTTCGGAACAAGAGGTATAAGTGCAATAAAAGTCTCTATCCTTGCATCCTTCTTCATGCAGATCGTTGAGAAGAACTTACTTAGGATAACAGCATTCTCCTTTGCGTTGTCGCCTAGTTTCGGAAATTCCACGTCATTTCCAAACTTGCTATGGAAGACCTCATGCCGCATCGTGTCAGGAGGAGCAAGCTCAGCATATCCCCCACCCTCAACACCTTGTAAAGCATTGAGATTGAGAGCAAATGCATTCAAAGAGCATAAGACAATGAGAACGGATAAGTATAATTTTCTTAACATATTTTCTATGGATATTAAGGCCGAAAGCCCAAAGGCATAGTCTTTTTGTCGTTTGACATTCGTTTTTTTCCTTGTGCTTGCAAAAATAAACAATTTAACTGAGAAATCCAAATTTTTGCTAATATATTTTTCACAAACATCAATAAACGCGACAATAGGAAGCGCTTACGCAACAACAATATTCCTCACATTTTCAACCACTTACACACAACAATACATTTTTGCGCCATTCCTTGTGTTTTCTAAGAGCGAGTTACGGTTTCCCGAAAAAGCCAAAGAATATCAAGCCAAAACTTTTCCCCGTTTTCCTTGGTCGTATTAGTTTTTTTGTTTCTTTTTGCAAAGAAAATAAAAGAATTAAAAATAACCGACAAAATAACATTCAAAGAATTATAGAGCGATTGTAATCTGCATATTCTTTGGTGGTGTGGGATTTTAACCCTCTAAATAATTCCCCTTCTCTCAGCCTTTTGACGTTTTGCCTTTAGTGCTGAGAGAAGGGGATTTTTCTATGTCTTAGGTTCGTTCTTCATCCTATGCTCCTCCCTTGTGCCTCCGATGATAATACCATTATAATACCATTATATTACCATAATAATACCATAATATTACCATTAACTATGGTATTTTAATGGTATCTTAATGGTATTTTAATGGTAATTTAATGGTATTTACATAGGAGCTAAAACGGAGGCACGACGGAAAAAATGCCCTCCTTTCGCCTTGAAAGAGGGAGCACATTATTTTATACCAACAAAAACAGGAAACGAAATGACCCCCGAAAGTATGGCAAGAAACTTTCGGGGTTCACTTCAAGGATTCAAAATAACAGGAAAAGCGGTAGGATAATCAAAACGTTCATTTCCCGCTTGTTCCTTGACTATCTTTTGCTTATATAGTATCGAGAGGGGGATTATTGTTATTCTCTATCCAATCTATCCCTCCAGAGGTATTTCCTCGTTTCATGCACAATCATACCTGAGAGGAAAAGTAACGACAAGAGGTTGGGAATTGCCATAAGGGCATTGAAGATATCTGCCAAATCCCAAACGAGATTAAGGCTTACAACAGCCCCGAGATAGGTTGTGATAAGGAATATGATTCTGTAACAGTTGATTGCGTGACCTGTAAGCTTGGTTTTCTCACTTCCCTTTACCTTGCGGGCTTGTCTGTGCATATATTTATTGGCAAGATATTCCACTCCCCTCTCTCCATAATAGCTCCATCCGAGAATAGTGGAGAATGCGAATGTCAAAGAGCCGAAAGTGAGCAAAGGCTCGCCAATATAAGGAATCTTCGAGAATGCCATCTTTGTAAGGACACCACCATCCGACATATTGATATCCGGGTAGGCAATAATGGAAGAAACAATAACGACACCTGTAAGAGCACATATCACAACCGTATCCCAAAATGTTCCAGAAGAAGACACAAGTGCCTGACGCACAGGATTCTTCGTCTGAGCGGCAGCAGCTACAATAGGAGCAGAACCAAGTCCTGATTCGTTAGAAAAGAGTCCTCGGGCAATACCGTATCTTGCAGTAATCATAATTGAAGAGCCGACAAAACCGCCTCCCGCAGCATCAGGATTGAAAGCCGAAACGACTATGAGTTTCATAGCCGGCCAAACATAGGCAGCATTTATGCAGAGTATCACCACGCATCCTACAACATAGAGAGCAGCCATAAGCGGAACAAGCATCTCACAGCACCTTGCGATACTCTTAACGCCGCCCATGATAACGGCAGCAACGAGAATGGTGACTATACCTCCCACCACAACAGAAGATACGCCATAAGTATCAGAACTCAAAGTAGATATGGCATTAGCCTGAACGGTAGAACCGATTCCGAAGGTTGCCAAGGCGGTAAAGAAGGCAAAGGCTATAGCCAACGTCTTCCACATAGTCTTGCGAAATCCGGTTGCTCTCTCTGCCAAACCACGTTCAAGGGCATACATAGGGCCTCCAAGCATCTTACCCTTCTTCGTCTGCACACGATACTTGATGGCAAGTAAGCCCTCACCATACTTAGTGGCAATACCGAACACGCCGGTAAGCCAGCACCATAACACCGCTCCAGGACCTCCAAGGGCTATGGCTGTACCCACACCCACGATATTTCCTGTACCTATAGTAGCCGCAAGAGCTGTGGCAAGGGCGGCAAACTGAGATACATCACCAGTAGAGTCCTTGTCACGACTAACCGACAGGCGGATAGCCTTGAATATATGACGTTGCGGGAATTTCAGCCTTATTGTCAGGAACAGATGCGTTCCCAACAACATTATAATCATAGGCCATCCCCAGAGGATGCCGCTTATTTCGGAGATAATTTCTTGCACTATTCAATTAATAACTAACAATTAATAATTAACATGCCTTTCGCCCATCTGTCGGCTCTCCTCCCTTGCCCCTTACGGGGAAAGGGTTGGGGATAGGGGTCGGAAGGCTTGGTTAGGCTTTACTCTACCTTCACCGCTTTCGGACTTGCAATAGGAGCAAGCATTTTCTGTACCTGCTCAATGGCATTTTCCCTTGCAACTTTCTTATTCTCTGGATTCATACAACGCCAGATCATACGCTCACGAGCCCTGTCATACATAGCCTGACGGTCAGCATTACTCCATTTGCCAGATTCGAAGAAAGACTTTGTACGAGCCTCATCTATGAAATTTTGGTCAAGAAGACGGATTTCGGGGATTGTGACGTAAATCGTGTCGTCCTTCTGCTTTATCCAGTCCTCGGAACAGTCAGAAAGGTCGATGCCAAGTCGCAGCTTACCATAATATATACGCACAAGTTCATCATCAGAAAAGAATCCCTTGCGAACGGTGTCTATGAGTTCCTCGTCAGTAACAGTAAGGAACTCCCACTGCCCTATCGCCCTCATCCTATCGACGATATTAGGAGTACAATCAATCTTCTCATTGACTCCAAGAGACAGAGAAGTGTTCTTTACACCATTGCACGTCCATACTATGCCGACAACGACAAGGACTACGCATAATGCTATAATAAATAAGTACAAGCGCGTAAGACCTTTATTCAAGCCTCCTAAGAATCGTGTTATTCTTTTCATTTTTACGGAATGTAATGGTTATATCTGTATCCTTGAATCCAAATGCTTGAACTATTGGCACCAATTGTCGGGCAGCACTCTCACGAGCCATATTCTCAAGACCAAGACTGCCGAGCGATGCCTCTATAGACTTACGGCCTTCAAGTTCATACTTCTGCAACTCCTCATCGCTGAAGTTCCTACGTGTAAGAGCCACGTACTGCTTTACGCCCTCATGATCGATATGGGTTTCTGTTATCTCCACATCCGGTTCTGGTAGGAAAACCGTAATCTTGTCGCCTTCACGCACGATGTCGTCATCGGTAACCTTTCCAAGGTCTATGCTCGCCTTTACAGTTGCGTAGAGCGGAATGGCAACCTTACGCCTTCCTGCAGGGATATTGACCGACAATTCCTTGCCCATGAGACTTCCCGACAATTTCAACTCGTCGTCGTGGGTTATAATCTTATGAAGTTTGACCTCCGCAGTATTCAGTCGGGAGCAACGCTGCAACTGCATTAATAATGTAGGTCCGGAAACGGAATCAACTTTTTCTTCTGTTTTTGAACTGGAAGAAAAAGCGACACATCTGCCTGCCAAAAACACGACAAGCAAAAGTGCAATAATTCCCAAAAACGCTCCTATTTTCCTTTTTTTGTCATTCATTAGACCACAAAATTAGTAAAAAAACATCAAATATGGAATTTTTTCTCTTTTTTTTTGCAGATTTACTAAACTTTTTATTAATTTTGCAGTCGAAAGGATAGACATAGGAATCCATGATGTCTTAGCAAGATTTAAAATTACGCTTAATACACTTTAAATTCTTCGTTATGAAAAAATTCTTAGTATCTATCTTTTTGATAGCTGCTGTTGGCGTAGGTGCCTCAGCACAGAATGAGCAAGGTGGCAATCAGCGACCACGTATGGACCGTTCAGAATGGGTCAAGAGACGCACAGAGATGATGGTTCAGAAATACGGTCTCGATGAGAAACAGGCAGCTGCCCTGAAAGAACTCAACGAAAAGCAGATGATGCCACGCGGTAACGGTCAACGTCCACAGAGGCCTGAAGGCACACAAGGTCACCAAGGTCCTCGTCCGGGCGGCAACTGGCAAGAAATGATGAAACAGTACAATGAGGAACTGCAGAAAATCATGACTGCCGACCAGTTCAAGGCTTATACGGAAGACATGGAGAAAAGACGTCAAGAGCGTCAGAACCGCCAAGGTCCTCCACAATGGTAAGTCCTAAAACAATAAGACAAAACATATAAATCATAGGTTTGAATTTTAGTAATCTTAGTTTTTCGTCATCGGTGTGCAACACGTTGTGAAATGAGTTAAACACCAAATACGTACTTCGGTACGTATTCTAAATAAAATAGGCAGGTCTGCGAAGATCTGCCTATTTTCCGTTTATAAGTGAAGAGAGAAAAGTTAAGAGTGAAGAATTTAAGTTACCATTTATTGCGAAAGACCGATAGATGCCCTTTTACTGCAATACTAACTTAAATTCTTCACTCTTAACTCTTCGTTCTTCACTAATTACATATTCATACCACCATCAATCTGGATTACCTGACCGCTTACGTAGCTTGACATATCAGAAGCGAGGAACAAACATACGTTAGCAATATCCTCTACCTGACCACCACGACGCAGTGGAATCTTCTTCATCCAGTCCTTACGGATTTCCTCTGGCAACTGAGCTGTCATAGCAGTCTCGATGAAGCCTGGAGCTACTGCATTGGCACGTACGCCCTTAGGACCGAGTTCCTGAGCGATAGACTTTGCAAGACCAATCATACCAGCCTTAGAAGCAGAGTAGTTACACTGACCTGCATTTCCATGAACACCAACTACAGATGACATGTTTATGATAGAACCGCCACGCTGACGGAGCATGATTGGAGCACAAGCGTGTATGAAGTTGAACGCAGACTTAAGGTTTACGCTGAGAACAGCATCCCACTGAGCCTCAGACATACGGAGCATAAGACCGTCCTTTGTGATACCTGCATTGTTTACGAGTACGTCGATTGAACCGAAGTCTGCATGAATCTGCTTTACAACAGCCTCAGTCTCTGCAAAATCAGCAGCATTGCCTGCATAAGCACGGCATGTTACGCCGAGAGCCTCTATTTCCTTACGAGTAGCTTCGAGGCCAGCCTTCATATCGTCGTTGAGTACAAGGTCAGTGAAAGCGATGTTAGCACCTTCCTGAGCGAACTTCATGGCAACAGCCTTACCGATGCCACGTGCAGCACCTGTAATGAGTGCTGTCTTACCTGTTAATAATCCCATTTTTGATTTAATATTTATATTTAAATATAATGTTTTCGTAATACATTCCACTCCGAATTATCGCAGAAAGGGTTTCTATGTGTCAAGCATTTTACCCAATGCACCGTAAACCACTTTCCTCACAATCGGACGAGTGGCATCGTCGTTCATTCCCTGACCTAAGCGTCCATATATATAAGGTACCTCAAGTCCCTTGACACAATAATGGGTAATATCTGCTACGAGGTTTATGTTGTCGATGTCGAACTCACCATACTTCACCCCGCTCTGATACACCTTACGAAAAAGTGCAATCTCGTCGGCATCAAACTTTTTCCTCACCTTCTCCACCATCCATATATTACGGAAAAACTCTGCGCGGAGATTGCCGTTTCTTACCACAGTCTCGCGTATCATATTCAGGTGAGTATAGATAAGCTCGATAATCTTGTCCTGCGGACGGATCTTCTTCGACGCCACCTCGTCGAGTTTCTCGGAAAGACGTTCAAGCTCCGATTCTATAACGGCAGAATAAATATCCTCTTTCTTACTGAAATAGGTGTAGAGCGTACGACGTCCCTTGCCTGACTCGCGAGCGATGTCATTCATCGTGGTTCCCTCAAGACCGTTCTTGGCAAACAGCTTCCGGGCAACATCCACAAAGGTTTGTTCGGTTTTACTTATTGACATAGATTGCACATTCGTATTTTCATGTGCAAAGATAGAAAAATTCTACGTAAAATCCAAAAATATCACAAACTTTTGGGATGGAAAATGAACATTCACCCATACAAACACAAAAAAATAGCCGATTTTCTTGGCAGTTTCAGAAAAAATCAGTACCTTTGCATCCGCAATTGAGAACGAAACCTCATTTGCCAAGATAATAACATCGCGGAGTGGAGCAGTTGGTAGCTCGCCAGGCTCATAACCTGGAGGTCGTTCGTTCGAGTCGGGCCTCCGCAACCAAGAAACCTCATCCAATTGGATGGGGTTTTATATTTTCAATACCCACCATACCCCATACAACGAACAAAGGCCCACCGAAGTGAGCCTACGCCGATTTTTTATTTCACTTTGCTTTGTATGTAAATCAGTCCGTCACACGAATTTGACTGATTTCGTTTTTTTGCGAGTGCAAAGTTACAAATAAAAACTAAAACAACGATAAAAACACAAAGATTTTTACTAAAATCGCGAATTTATTAATAATTTGTTATCTTTATATTACAATTAGAATGTTAATATTGCGAAATCTGATTTACAATCAGCATTCTTCGCATGCTCCCCTACAAATTCTTCTCACGCATTACATTATAAGGTTCCCCCAAAGACAACCTCACTTTATTAAAGGAATTCATTTATTGCTTACACAGGGATTCTGAACAATCGTAGAAACCAAATAATTGTTTTTATGGGAAACGTCGAAAGACATGGGGGTAAACGTCGAAAGTGATTTTGGTCGCAACCCATTTATTCATACCTTTGCAACAGAAAAAAACAAACAAAACAAGTATAACAATAAAAAAATAAAAAGATATGAAAAAGACTTTATTAGTAATTGCAACTTTGCTGATCATAGCTGGCAATATGATGGGGCAGACGACAACGGTAAAGGGCGTATTAACCGATAAGTCCTCTGGTGAAAGCGAACCTTTTGCCACCGTCCGTGTTTTTAATGCAGGAAAAACCGAAAAGCCAGTAGCCATGTTCTTGACTGACGAGGAAGGACGTTTCTCGCACGAAGTGAAAGGCAAGGGCAAGTTCGACATCGTATTCAGCTGCATAGGCAAGGAAGACCTGAAGCAGACTATAGAATTAGGGGAACAAGATATGCTCGACATGGGCACATTGTATATTATGCAGAACGAGAACTTGCTGAAAGGAGTGGAAATCGTAGCTCAGAAGCCATTGGTAAAAATGGAAGTCGATAAGATGAGTTACAATGTGGCAGAAGACGAGGACTCTAAGTCTAACACAGTACTCGACATGCTTCGCAAGGTACCTATGGTGACAGTTGACGGACAGGACAATATAAGCGTCAACGGCTCGTCATCGTTCAAGGTTTACGTCGATGGTATGCCTAACCCAATGTTCTCCAGCAATCCATCTATGGTTTTCAAAAGCATGCCAGCCACAGCGGTAAAGAGCATCGAGGTAGTGACAAATCCCGGTGCAAAGTACGATGCAGAAGGTGCTGCAGGCGTATTGAACATTGTTATGAACCGTCAGACTCCAATGGCAAGCCAGAGTTTGAACGGCTATAATGGCACCATCCGTGTCGGAGTAGGCACAAAACAAATGAGTGGTGGAGCCTTCCTTAGCGGTCAGCAGGGCAAACTGTCTTACAGTGCCAATGTGATGACGTCGTACAACAAGCCCGGAACTACCACGACGGAAATGGAGCAGATGCAAGATAACGGTGTACAGCAACTGATGACCAGCACTAATGATGTAAAGACTCCTTTCACTATGGGAAGTCTGACATTGGGCTACCAACTCGACCCAATGAGTAATATCAACGTTACCGCTTCGCTAAACTCAATGTCGATGAAGAGTACAGGCACTACTACGACAACAATGGGTGGTTCTCCATACGGTAATGGTTTTTCCTATGGCAGTAGTACTGATATGAAAAACAAGAACACGTCGTTCAGCGGAAGTGTTGACTATCAACGTTTCTTGAATCAGGAACATACACAATCACTGGCCTTAACATATCAGCTAACCTATAGTCCGACAACAACGGAGATGACCAGCAACTTCGATTCTTCGTTCTTGACTTCTCAGTCTTCATTTGATCTGACCGACCGCTACTCAGAAAACAAGGACAAGACAACCAACCATATCTTCCAGCTTGACTACACAATGCCACTCGGCACAGGCAAAACGCTTAGTCTTGGCAGTAAACTACAGCTGCACGATGCCACATCAGATGCCAAGTACTACCTGAAGGACGTCTATGATCCTTCTTCCAGTTCAGACTACGAATATAGTAACAAAATTCTGGCTGGTTATGGTGAGTTTGCCGGTAATTGGAGTAAGTTAGGTGCAAAAGCAGGCCTTCGCTACGAGCAGACTTGGCAGGATGTGGAGTATCATCTGGGCAATGGACAGGATTTCAGCACCAACTATAGTTCGCTGGTGCCTACGGCAAGCTTGCAGTATAACCTCTCACAAGGCAGTAATCTCGGTCTGAGCTACAACATGCGAATCTCACGCCCAGGCATCAGCTATCTGAACCCTTACGTCGATAAGACCAATCCGATAGCCTTAACCTACGGCAACCCTGACCTTGATGTAGAGAAGGCTCACAACGTCACACTCGTCTATAATGTTTTCTCATCAAAACTGATGATGAACTTGAACCTACACCATAATTTTGTGGACAATGCTATCTCACAATACAGCTTCTACGATGCTGACAACCTGTTGAATACCACCTATGGCAACGTCGTAAGTAGTCATCAGACTGGACTGAGCGGTTACGTGAACTACCTCATCACAAAGAACACACGCCTGTTCTTCAATGGAGGCTTGAATTACACTGACCTACGCAGCAACACACTCGCACAGAGCAATAACGGATGGACAGCAAACATCATGGGCGGTGTGCAGCAGACACTGCCTTGGAAACTACAGCTCAGCGCCTTTGCCATTGCTTCCACAAAGAACTATACCCTACAGGGGTGGAGTGGCGGTTTCAATCTTGTCACAGCAAGTATGTCAAAGACATTGCTGAATGACAAACTTAGCCTGAGCATATCAGGAATGGTTGGACTGAACAAGGGTGGCAAACTGAATATTGAAAGTTACAACAAAGGCACAAACTTTACCGCACATAATAACATAAGCGTGCCTATCTACGGCGTGACCTTTACTGCCAGCTACACTTTCGGCAATACCCAGATCATGACACGCCAGAAACGACAGAGCCGTATTCAAAATGATTTCATCGAACAACAGTCACAAAGTGAAATGTACAACAGTATCGGAGATGTTAATCAACAATAATTTGGTAGTTTCATATTAATATTGTATCTTTGCAAACAAATGAAAAAGATTGAGAAAAAAGACATATGGCTATTTGGGGCACATGTGGCAGTGTGGGCAGCAGTTCTGTTCGCACTGCCATTGGCCACATTCCTAAGTACAAGGGACGTGACATCTATCTGGCCCTCAATATTAGTAGCATGGGGACAGTTCCAGTCCTCTATTGTGGTTTACTTTGTCAACTTCTACCTGCTTGGCCCTTATCTTTTCTTCAAGCGTCGCAATTGGTGGTTTGTACTCTGCAACCTGGTGCTCATCCTTGGATTGAACTCTGGATTTTTCATGTTCTATTTCAATAGGCACAACAATCCCTACATACACGCTATGAATTCTCATATGTGGATAGGCGTCTTCTCGGGATTCCTGATATTCTTTGTGCTTAACTGCGTTATGGCAGCCATAGCCATCGCCATCCGACACTTCATCCGCATCCGCCAGATAAAGCAACAGCTGAAAGAAGAGAAAGCAAAGAACACTGAGGCCGAGTTGGCGTGGCTGAAAAACCAGATCAACCCTCATTTTCTGTTCAACACCCTGAACAACATCAGCAGTCTGACACAGATTGATTCTGATGCCGCACAGGATGCCATCGCACAGCTTAGCGACCTGCTTCGCTACGCTATGTATGAAACGAACAAGAAAATGGTACCTATTGACGGAGAAATCAGTTTCATGCGCAACTTCATCGACCTGATGAAACTACGCTGCAACGAAAAGGCTGTAATAAATTCAGAATTCAACATTCACAACCCACAGTTGGAAGTAGCACCGCTATTATTCATCTCGCTAATAGAAAACGCCTTCAAGCACGGCATCAGCAGCAACCGACCTTCCAGCATTGACATTCATCTGGAAGAGCTGCCTGACCGACTGGTATTCACCTGCGACAACACCAACTACCCAAAGAACGATACGGATCGCAGCGGATCGGGCATAGGGCTGGAGAACACTCGCCGCAGATTGGAACTGGTTTATCACGGTCGTTATGAATGGGAGCAGAATATCACTCCCGACAATATATACCACGTCAGAATCACCCTCTTTCCTTAATATCTTATGAATCAACTACTATCATGTATCATTGTCGATGACGAGCCGC
>CADCHG010000010.1 GCA_902801155.1 uncultured Prevotellaceae bacterium
ATTTTTCGGGAAATATTTTCAGAAAATCATGCTTTTTCACGGCCTGAATGACCAAAATCAAGGAAAATAGACGATATTCGGAAGATATGAGCAGAGCGTTGCGGAAATGAGAGGGGCAAGACGAACTCGGCCCGGGGGAGAAAAGAAAGACCTTATCGTAAGGTTAAAGTTACAATAAGGTCTTTTCTGAAATTATATTTAATTAAAGCAATTCCGGAAGTTGGAATAGTTTTATGCCGTTTGAGCCCTTGATAAGGATATACTCTCCCTTGGGCGGATTGACGGCAATCTCTTGCTTTACCAGATCCACATTGTCAAACTTTCGATAGTTGCAATCTGTCTTTGCGAACTCAGAGCCTACAAGCCAAACATTCGTAATATCTGTTTGCTTGAGGAAATCCACCACATTCTGATGTTCCTCTGCACTTACCTCTCCCAACTCACGCATATCTCCCAGAATTGCCATCTTAGGAGAAACCTTCATATCGCGGAAATTCTGCAAAGCAGCATTCATGCTCGTAGGGTTAGCATTATAAGTATCTACGATGAGCTTGTTAGATGAAGTTATTGTAAGTTGAGAACGATTATTACTTGGAATATAGTTGGCGAGCGCATGATCAACCTGTTCCTCGGAAACTCCGAAATGCAATCCGATAGTGGCAGCCGCTAACATATTATATATATTATAGGAGCCGATAAGGTGAGTATTCACATTATGAACAGAAGCATTAGAGCCTACAGCTTGATTCTTCCAAGAGAAAGAAAGGAACGGAGCACATTCTGCTATCTCGCCAAAGACGGCGAGATTAGAAGAGGGAGTCGTGCCATATTTCACGAGGGCAAGATCATGGGAGATGCCAAGAAGATGCTCGTTGTCGGCATGTATGAAAACCTTCGGGCATTCATACGACTGACCGCCAGGCATAGAAACCGCATGTTTCTTTGCAGAACGAAGGAAATCATACAGCTCACCCTTAGTACGGATAACGCCCTCGAAAGAGCCAAAGCCCTCAAGATGAGCTTTTCCTACATTTGTAATAATTCCCAAATCAGGTTCAACGATATCAACAAGAGTCTTTATCTCACCAGGATGATTTGCCCCCATCTCAATAACAGCAATCTCATGCTCCTTAGTAAGACGAAGCAAGGTCTTTGGAACACCTATGTGATTATTGAAGTTGCCCTGAGTGAAAAGCACATTGTACTTTTCTGACAATACAGCCGCAATAAGTTCCTTTGTAGTTGTCTTACCATTAGTTCCTGTTACTCCAATAATCGGAGTACCAAGAGCCTTGCGATGATAGTTGGCAAGAAGTTGAAGAGTTGTAAGAACATCATCAACAAGAATACAACGAGAATCAGTAGCATATTCTGCCTCATCAACAACGGCATAGGCACAACCAAGTTCCAAAGCCTTCAGCGCATAAGCATTACCATCAAAGGTCTCACCTTTGAGGGCAAAGAATATACTATCAGCAGGACAGTCACGACTATCTGTAGTAATGACTGGATGCTTAAGAAAAATATCGTATAAAGAAGATATTGACATAACAATAAAACTATGGACGAATCTGGCCGTTACCATCAATAAGCCACTTGTACGTGGTCATCTCCTCAAGAGCCATAGGGCCGCGAGGACCAAGCTTCTGGGTGGAGATTCCAATCTCTGCACCAAGACCGAACTGAGCACCATCCGTGAAACTCGTAGGAGCATTAACATACACACAAGCAGCATCAACCTGCGCCTGGAAGACAGAAGCAGTTTCCTTATTGTCGGTTATGATACACTCGCTATGGCCAGAACCATTCTTTGTAATATGAGAGATAGCAGCCTCCAGAGAATCCACAGTCTTGATCGCCATTGAATATGACATAAACTCAGTCCCGAAGGACTCCTCCGTTGCATGGAAGAGAAGTTCATCGCTGTATTTTCCAGAAAGGGCAGCAAAAGCGGCCTCATCAGCATATATTTTCACATTACTCTTCGCAAGAGGTTCACAAAGAGCAGCAAGATCCGCAATTCTCTCCTTATTAATAAGAAGGCAATCAAGGGCATTGCAGACACTAACACGACGAGTCTTGGCATTATTCACAATACGCTTACCCATCTCAAGGTCACCATCCTTATCAAAATAAGCATGAACGACACCTGCACCTGTCTCAATAACAGGAATCTTCGCTGTGTCGCGCACAAAATTAATAAGGCGGCTACTACCACGAGGTATGCAGACATCAATATAGCCAACGGCATTAAGCATCTCAGCTGTAGCCTCATGAGTAGAAGGCAAGAGAGCTACAACATCGTTGTCAACGCCATACTTGTCGAGCACGCTATGTATAAGGGCAATGATAGCCTGATTAGAATCATCAGCATCTTTTCCGCCCTTCAGTACACATGCATTTCCACTCTTGAAACAGAGAGAGAAGACATCGAAGGATACATTTGGGCGTGCCTCATACACCATACCAATTACTCCAAAAGGTACGGACACACGACGAAGACGCAGACCATTCTCGAGAGTCTTATCCTTCAGAACTCGACCAAGAGGTGACGGGAGGGCTGCAACATGACGCATATCAGAAGCTATATCGGCAAGACGAGCCGGAGTAAGCTGCAGACGGTCATAAAGAGGGTTAGACTTATCCATTCGTGACAAGTCCTTTGCATTAGCCTCAAGAAGAGAAGCCTCACTTGCAAGAATGGCATCAGCCACCGCAAGAAGAATCTCATCACGACGAGCATCTGGGATTAAAGCGAGAGAACGACTCGCTACCTTAACTTTCGAGAAAATTTCAAGCATATTATTTTGTTTTATTTTGGTAGGAACTCTGTATGAACAGTCTCTTCTGGATTCTCCAACAAAAGACGGAGGATATCCGGGCGATTACCATTGGCTATGATAACCTTGATTCCTGCTTCTGCCGTCTGACAAGCGGTATTGTACTTAGATTCCATACCGCCACGACCTGCAGAACTCTTTGAAGGGAGAATGTACTTGTCAAGACTCTCACCCGGAGCAACAGAACGAATAACCTCAGACTCTGGATCAGAAGGATTGCCCGTATAGATACCGTCAATGTTAGAGAGAAGAATGAGAGCCTCAGCCTTCATCATCTGGGCAATAAGGCCGGATAGCTCATCATTATCCGTGAACATCAACTCTGTGACGCACACGGTATCATTCTCATTCACAACAGGAATAACACCATTCTGAAGCATAACCTCCATACAAGCCTGCTGATTGCGATATTGCTCTGGAGTCTGGAAATTTGACTTCATCGTCAACACCTGTCCTATGTGGATGTTATATTCGCGGAAGAGGTCATAATAGAGATTCACCAACTTTACCTGTCCCATAGCAGAGAAAAGCTGACGCTGTTCAACAGAGTCAAGGTGATGATCAACCTGAAGTTCACGACGGCCACAAGCCACCGCACCTGAGCTGACCAATATCACCTCATATCCATGCCAGCGAAGCCAGGCAATCTGGTCAACGAGCGACGACATACGAGTGATGTCGAGCTTGCCAGAGTCTGTGGTGAGGACATTAGAACCTACTTTTACTACAATTCTTTTCATATCATATAAGCGACAAAATCGCTCTAACAAGGCGAATGTTTATTTTAAGCCAGCCTTAAGGCTCTTGATTACAGCAGAGTTGAAACCACAATGATCAAGTTCGTTAAGTCCCTTGATTGTCACGCCACCAGGAGTTGTAACCTTATCAATGGCCTCCTCTGGATGCAAACCTGTTTCCTTGAGAAGAGAAACAGCTCCCTGCATTGTCTGCAAGGCAATCTGCTTTGCCTGCTGTGGATAGAACCCCATCTCACAACCGCCCTCCATCTGAGCACGGATATAACGCATGACATAAGCGATACCGCAACTTGCCATCATCATACCAGGACCTACTAGATTCTCTGTAACAACGAGCGTATCACCACAAAGGTCATAAAGAGTCTTTACCTTTGCAAGACTCTCATCAGATGCGACCTTACCCTTTGCTATGAAACTCATACTTGCCCCGAACTCAGCAGCAATGTTAGGAATAACATAGCAGAACTGGCCAGAAGTACCCAACTGCTCAGCGAGCTTGTCTGTGGTAAAGTTAGCAGCATCAGAAACGATAATCTGCTTGTCGAGATCCAATGCCGGCTTGATTTCACCAAGCACAACAGGCATAAGCCAAGGCTTAACCACCATCACAACAATATCTGCACCCTTTACAGCTGCCACATTGTCAGTTGTTATATTGATAGAAGGATATTTCTCCTTGAAACTTGCGAGAAGAGCCTCGTTCTTGTCAGAAATGGTGATAGAAGAGAGTTTTCCACTCTTTGCCCATCCATGAATCAAGGCACCACCCATGTTTCCAGCTCCGATAACTGTAATATTCATCTTTTATTCTTTAGTTTATGTTGTTTACGCAGACTTAGAGCACAGCCTTGAAGCGTGCGATGAAGTCGTCAGCATCTGCCTTTGAGATGCAGAGAGGCGGAAGGAGACGTATAACGTTTGTACCAGCACAACCGGTAAAGCAATGCTGCTCCTTGATAAGACGTGTACGAGGCTCCTTGTATGGAATATCAAGTTCTATGCCAATCATAAGACCTTCACCACGAACATCTACAACATGAGGAAGATTTCCTGCCTTCATTTCAGAAGTAAGAGCCTCGATGAGATAAGAACCCACCTTATTGGCATTTTCCACAAGATTCTCCTTCTCCATAATGTCAAGCACAGCAATAGCACCTGCACAGCCAAGGTGATTTCCTCCGAATGTTGTTCCAAGCTGACCATAAACAGGCTTGAACTTAGGAGAGATAAGAACACCTGCCATTGGAAATCCGTTACAGATACCCTTAGCAACAGTTATCATATCAGGCTTAACGTCAAGCCACTGATGAGCAAAGAACTTACCAGAACGGCCATAGCCACATTGTATCTCATCACAGATAAGAACAGTATTGTATTTATCGCAAAGAGCACGAATCCCCTGAATGAACTCCTTGCTGACCATGCGAATACCACCAACACCCTGAATACATTCAAGGATTACGGCACATACATCTCCCTTGCTAAGTTCTGCCTCCCAAGCAGCAAGGTCATTGATAGGAAGATATGTCACATGACCATTAGCATTGATAGGAGCTATAATCTTAGGGTTGTTAGTTACCTCAACAGCAAGAGAAGTACGACCGTGGAAAGCCTTCTCAAGAGAGAGGACACGTGTACGTCCGTTATAGAAAGAAGAAAGCTTCAGGGCATTCTCATTAGCCTCAGCACCTGAATTGATGAGGAAAAGCTGATAATCCTCATAACCGCAAGCCTTGCCAAGACGCTTTGCAAACTCCTTCTGAAGTGGGTTCTGAACTGAGTTTGAATAGAAACCAAGCTTTGCTACCTGATTTGAGATAGCTTCAACATAGTGAGGATGCGCATGACCTACAGAGATAACGGCATGACCACCATAGAGGTCAAGATATTCCTGACCTTCCTCATCCCATACATGACATCCCTTGCCATGATCAATTGCTATATCGAAAAGTGGATAAACATCGAAGAGTTCCATTTACTTTTTATTGTTTTTAGTGAGTTTATTTGGATAGCTTAAAAGACCGATAAAATGCCGATTCTACGAAACGGACTTACAACGGACTTATAACGGACCTGGAACGGACCTACATCTGCCTTGAAAAACTCACATTATTTTCATTTGTTTTATTTACTTAGAATGCTGCTGCCTTAAGGTTAAGACCAGCCTTCTCTTCAAGTCCGAACATGATGTTCATATTCTGGACAGCTTGACCAACTGCACCCTTCAGAAGATTATCAATCATAGAGGTTACGACTATCTTACGACCGAACACCTCTACATGAAGCAAGCACTTGTTGGTATTCACAACCTGCTTGAGGTCGAGAGCCTTGTCTGAATAATGTGTGAAGGCTGCATCCTTGAAGAATTCCTTATATAGAGCTACGATAGCATCCTTATCCTGAGCTTTGTCACAGGTAATGACCTCTGTACAGAAGATACCACGGGCAAAGTCACCACGGTAAGGGATGAAATCAACAGTAATACCATCACCTTCAAAGCCCTCGTCAAGAGTATCAATAGCACGAGGAGCAGACGCAGGACGAAGCTCGTTCAATGTCTGGCAAATCTCATGCAGATGCTGGTGAGTGAAAAGCTTATAGACAGAGAAGTTGTTATTACGCCAAGAGAAATGGGTTGTTGCTCCCGGCTTCTGACCTGCTCCTGTTGAGCCTGTGATAGCATTAACAGCAATATCACGAGTCAAGAGACCTGCCTTTGCAAGTGGAAGAAGACCTTCCTGAATACAAGTAGCAAAGCAACCAGGGTTAGCCAGATGCTGGCACTTGGCAATCTCCTCGCGATGAGTCTCAGGCAAGCCATACACATAGTCGTGGTTACCCTTGATACGGAAGTCCTGAGCAAGGTCAATGATCTTCACATTTGAAGGAATTGTATGTTCCTTGAGGAAAGCCTCACTCTTTCCATGACCAAAACAGAAGAACACAACATCTACCTTGTCAAAAGGCATCTCGCTTGTGAACTCCAGTTCTGTGTCACCGATAAGTCCCTCGTGAACATCATATACCTTATTGCCAGCGTTTGACTCGCTATTAGCGAATACAATCTCAGCCTCAGGGTGATTAATCAATAATCTTATAAGTTCACCGCCAGTATAGCCGGCAGCTCCAAGAATACCTACTCTTACCATATTTATTTAATATATCCACCTACCCCAGGCTCTTTCGGAGCAAGAATCCAGACGATGATGTAAATCCAGAGACTTAAACCTCCAAAGAATACAGCAAGGAATATAACCAGTCGAACCATGAAAGGATCAACATCGAAATACTCAGCGAGTCCACCACAGACACCGCCGATTTTCTTGTCTTTCTGAGACAGATAGAATTTCTTTTGCATAGGAATTGTTATTAGAATCCCTCCACGAAAGGAGGGATATGTTATTGATTAATCTCTTTCACCTGGGTGAGCAAGATAGTAAGCACGAAGAGGAGTTGATGTGACCTTGATAAAGCCCTTTGCATCCTCAGATGTCCAAGCCTTAGCAGTCTCACCATACTCACCGAGCTTATTCTTTACAAGGTCGTTAGGAGAATCAACACCAACGGTCTGGAAACCGAGTGGACGGAGTTCAAGCTCAACGACACCTGTTACATTACGCTGTGAAGAAGTAAGCATAGCCTCGATATCCGGCATTACAGGCTCAAGATACTGAGACTCATGAAGGAACATGCCGTACCAGTTGCTTACCTGATCCTTCCAATATTGCTGCCACTTAGAGAGAGTGAACTTCTCAAGGAATCTGTGAGCGCCGATGATAAGCATAGGAGCTGCAGCCTCAAAGCCTACACGTCCCTTGATACCTATGATAGTATCACCAACGTGACAGTCACGACCTATGCCGTATGCTGCGCCAATCTTCTCTACAGCCTGAATAGCCTTGATCTTATCGTCATACTCAACCCCATTTACAGAGCAAAGCTCTCCTTTATCAAAACCGAGCTTGAGAGTCTCAGGTCCTTCCTTTGTAACGTGCTTGAGATAAGCAGACTCAGGCAAGCCCTGCTTTGAGTCAAGAATCTCACCACCACAGATTGAAGTTCCCCAGATACCTACATTATATGAATACTTCAGTTTTGTGAAGTCTGCAAAATAGCCATTTGCGTTGAGGTAGTCAACCTCTTCCTGACGGCTCAGGTTACGGTCACGTGTGAGTGTGATAATCTCCACACCAGGAGCCATAACGAGGAAAGTCATGTCAAAGCGGATCTGGTCATTACCTGCACCAGTTGAACCATGTGCGATAGCATCAGCACCTATTTCCTTTGCATAGCGGGCAATAGCGATAGCCTGGAAGATACGCTCAGAAGATACAGAGATAGGATAGCAGTTGTTACGGAGAACATTGCCATAGATCATATACTTCAGAGACTTATCATAATACTCCTTAGTTACATCGAGAGTTACATACTTAACTGCACCGAGCTTATAAGCATTCTCCTCGTTTGCCTTAAGCTGTTCAGCACTAAAACCACCTGTATTTGCACATGCAGCATAAACTTCATACCCCATTTCCTTGGTGAGGTACATCACGTTGTAACTTGTGTCAAGGCCACCACTGAAGGCAACCACTACTTTCTTCTTAGCCATTTTTATTATCGTTTTTTATTTTATCCTAAAATTGAATTCCTCTCAAAGTAAGAGTCTTGATTACATCCTGGAACACTTCACTTGGAGTAGGTTCACCTGTATGTGTATCAGGATCATAGAGCATACCTGTACAGATACAGAACTTCCTGTTCTTAGCCTGAAGGATGTCATGATTTACGCATCCCTCACATCCACGCCAGAAGGCATCATCATCAGTAAGCTGATTGAAAGATACAGGAACATAGCCCAACTGAGTGTTCATCTTCATAACAGCATCGCCACTTGTCAAAGAGAATATCTTTGCATGAGGCCAACGAACACGAGCAAGAGTAAACGTATAGTTCTTGATACGCTTAGCAACACCCATGCCAAGATAGTCAGGGTGGACAATAAGACCAGAGGTTGTGACATATGACTTATTACCCCAAGTCTCTATATAGCTAAAGCCAACGAACTTATCCCCCAACTCTGTCTGAGTATCTGTGTCAATAGCAAGGATTGCCTTGCCTTCCTTCATCTTGGTAGCTACGTACTCATGTGTACGTTCTGCAATACCCGTACCACGCTTCTTTGCAGCTGTACGAATAGTGTCAAGTATGGTATCAACATACTTCTCATGACTTGCGTCAGCAACCAAAACCTTAATATTTGCCATTTTCTATTTTAAGGAATTATCTGTATTGTACTTTTTACTGATTACTTTTTAATGCTGCGGCAATATTCTCTGACACCTGCTTGATCGGTATCTCCTGATTTATCACCACGAAAATCGTATCATCTCCGGCTATTGTTCCAAGCACCCCCTCAGGCGAGGCAGAATCCAAATGATATGCTATGCTACCTGCATGCCCAGGTTTGGTCTTTATAACCCCCATATTTCCGGAGAACTGCATAGAGACAAAACCTGGAACAGGAGGATTGTCAACCAATGTATATGCCTGATATACACGCTTGTAAAGAGTTTCCTCTGGCAAAAGATATATTGATCTGCCATCAGCAACCATTTTCTTTACAATCTTAAGCTTGTTCATATCTCGCGAAAGAGTTGACTGAGTAACTGTGAACCCTTCAAGAGCCATAGCCTGTATAACCTCCTCTTGCGAACTCAATTCCTTGCGAGCTATAACAGCCCTCAACGCCGCCATTCTGTCATTCTTTTTCATCAATATGCAGGAATTATTCTTTTTGGAAGTGCAAAATTACGAATATTCCTGCATATATCCAAATTTTATTCAGAAAATATGAATATTTTCGTATGCATAGTGCATATTTTCTGTTTTTCCTATGCATATTATTGCATATAACTGCATATTGCGATTTTATTTCGTGAATATCTTCTCAATCCACCCTGAATACGTATTCATTCTTATGCAAATCCTATCTCCTGCAGAATACTCTTTTAGGGGGACACTAATATATACCGTCTGAGTATAGTATTCAGGAATAGAATCCTGATCATGATGAAGGGTGAGATAATAGGTCTTGCTACCGTCTGCTATTGTCTCCACGGAGTTAACAACAAGTCCTACCTTATGAACAGCATCTTCATTCTCCACATTTCCAACCATCAGTCCAAGCGACATATTAATGTAACTGCCATTCTGAGCCTTCCATGCACTAATAAACTTGACAGGATCATCTTTAAGAGTCAACGAAGAGTGCTTGTCTGAAGATTTCACAACATAAGCACGTTTCAGCGACTTCAAGTCAACGGAATTGTTTCCCTCCTTATTATAATATAGCATCATGCGATACGTGGTATCCCTATGCTCCATATTCTCAGGAAGCAAGTATGATGATGATACCGCAAGCCGTTCGTCAGAATCAGTAACAATACTCTTTATCTCCCTACCCACGACATGCATATCCACCATCTCTGCCATAAGGTAAGAGAGGGAGGTATCACCCGTTTCGTATGGCTCAACAGTACATGAAACCATAAGTAAAAAGGCACTTACGAGCGATAAGCTCCTATACAAGCTAACGTATCTCAATCTTTCTGAACCTTTGCATTAAGGTAATTACGGGCAGGATTTGAATACATAGTAAGCAATCTCTCACGAAGATATGCCATATCGGGATTCGGGACACGAACCTTTGAAAGTCTCTCGGCAACATAAGCCTCAAACACCTTCACGTCAGCCTCTGTATATTTATCGCTATGAGCCTTCGGAGTACCCTCTATCTCATCAAGCGCGATCCAGTTGCCCGGATAGAGTTTATAGCGTCTATGTATTTCCTCGTCAATATGCTTGGCAACAGCAGCAAATACCTCTTGCTTAGGCATATCGGCAGGCAGAGTATCAAGCCATGCATCAATACAGGGAGCAGCCTCATAGTGCAGGCGTCCTTTCTTGCCGAAGATACCAGTCTTCATATTATCAAGGTCATCCTGCTTGCTCTTCTTCCACCCCTCCACATCTCTCTTGAACTGGAATTCCTCAGCCTTGAGATAGTCGCATGGGTCATATTCGTATGATATGGCAAGCGGAACAATATGCAGATGCTTCAAACGGTCAATGACACTCCCCTCGCCTCCCATAGCAAACATCTTCAGCACAGCCTCCTGAGTTCTGTCATCAGAATCCTTGGCACGTCCCTCACGCTGGGCAATCCATACATTCTCGCCCTTCTCATTCACGGCAAAGTGGATATACTGACTCATAAGAATGCTTGAGCGGAGCATTTCCTTCGGAGACAAGCCCCTGCGGACGGTGAACGATTTGTTCAGCCTTACAAGTTTCTTAATCCAAGGATAGATAAGAAGATTATCTCCTATACCTATCTCACAGGTACGGGCGAAATCATTCTTTATCAGCATCACATCAAGGAAAGCAGAATCAAGAACTATATCACGATGGTTTGAAAGGAAGATATAGCTTCCTTTCCTGTCAAGGCTCTTGTCAAACTCACATCCACTTGACGTTGTAGTCCTGAAACGAAGGAAATTGACAAGAGGTCTCATAAGTCTCATCTGGAAGTCCTGTGAACTCTTCACCCTCCAGAGGAGCATTCGTATCAATCCGTTACGCACAGACTTAGGCAGCCAGGGTACAAGTCCCTTGAGCACAAGCGAAAACTGCCTATCCTTCAGCAGTTCGTCTATGACTACAGGAACCTCCTCCGGCTCGTATGGACGGATATCATCGAAATCGTGAATTGTCATCTTGCCTATTTTGTGATTAGAACTGATTCTCTACGATATCACTTAACACATCCTTTATGTCAAGACCAGCGGCACGCACCTGCTGTGGGATGAAAGACGTAGCAGTCATGCCTGGAGTGGTATTAATCTCAAGCATATTTATCTTGTCCGTACCATCTGCCTGCTTTGATATGATATAGTCGATACGGATGATACCATTGGCATGAAGGATGTCATAGATTGCAGATGTAATCTTTGCTACACGCTCTGATGTCTCAGGAGCCAGACGGGCAGGAGTGATCTCCTGTACCTGACCATTATACTTGGCATCATAGTCAAAGAACTCATTCTCAGTAACAACCTCAGTAGCAGGCAGAACAACAGACTTTGTCTTTGTCTTATAGCAACCCTGAGATATCTCAGTACCTTCAAGGTAGCTCTCAATCATCACGGTATCGCTCTCCATAAATGCCTTACGCAAGGCAGGAGCCAACTGGTCGAATTCCTTCACCTTGCTTACACCAAAGCTACTACCATCAGCAGCCGGCTTTACGAAACATGGGAAACCGACAGTCTTCTGAAGCTGCTCCTCGGTAAGCGAATCCTCATCACCACGACGAACGAGAACGCTCTCTGCAACCGAAACTCCGAAACCACGAAGATAGTTATTCAGCACGAACTTGTCAAAGGTAAGAGCCTCAACAAGTACACCACTTGTGGAGTATGGAAGATGAATCAAGTCAAAGTAGCCTTGAAGCAGACCATTCTCTCCAGGGGTGCCGTGGATAGTAATATATGCATAATCAACCACCACAGTCTTACCATTATGACGGAATGAGAAATCATTACGGTCAATAGGAGCGATTGTGCCGTCAGGGAAGTCCACATGCCAGTCCTGTCCCTTGATATCTACGATATAGAGGTCATACTTGTCTTTATCGAAGAAAGAATACAAGCCCTGAGCTGAGCGCATTGAAACATCATGCTCAGAAGAGTCGCCACCGCAAACGATGGCTATTGTACGTTTGATATTTGCCATTTTTATGTATTGTACTTTTTGTTGTTTCTATTTTTCGTTTAAGAAGGCATTTGCGCCATTCACATAGTTTCTCCATTTATCAATGAGTGCAGAGAAATCCTCAGGCCACTCACTTGTGAAGTCCATCTGCTCACCTGTTACAGGATGCACGAAACCGAGGGTCTTAGCATGCAGAGCCTGACGCGGACAGAGTTTGAAACAATTCTGGATAAATGCCTTATATGTAGAAGACCGTGTGCCTCGAAGAATCTCCGAACCGCCATACCTCTCATCACAGAACAAAGGATGGCCGATATGCTTCATGTGAGCCCTGATCTGGTGCGTACGGCCAGTCTCAAGAATACATTCAATCAAGGTAACATAACCGAATTTCTCTATAACCTTCCAATGAGTAACGGCAGGCTTGCCTATTCCTGAGTCAGGAGCGGCAACCGTCATCCTCAGCCTGTCCTTAGGGTCTCGGGTAATATTGCCTTCAATCCTACCTTCATCTTCTGTGAAGTGTCCCCAGACAAGGGCATGATACGAGCGATGCGTAGTCTTATTGAAGAACTGCTTTCCAAGAGCAGACTTAGCCTCCGGCGTCTTGGCAACCACAAGCAATCCGCTTGTATCCTTGTCTATACGATGCACAAGTCCCACCTCCGGGGAGTTCGGATCAAACTCCGGCACATCCTTCATATGCCACGCCACAGCATTGATAAGCGTACCACTGAAGTTTCCTGCACCCGGATGAACCACCATACCCGCCTCCTTATTTATAACCATGAGATAATCATCCTCGTACACGACATTGAGAGGGATGTCTTCCGGATATATGGTAGTATCGTGTTTCGGACGAGAGAGCATCAGCGTCACCACATCACCAGGACGAACCTTGTAGTTGCTCTTCACCGGCTTGTCATTCACATGAATATAGCCAGCCTCAGCAGCAGCCTGAATGCGGTTGCGCGAGGAATGCTGCATGTGCTCAAAGAGGAACTTGTCAATTCTAAGCTTATCCTGACCTGCATCTGCCACGATACGGAAATGCTCATAGAGCTGTCCGTCTTCGGCCTGAGCCTCTTCAACTTCCTCGATATCTATATCGTCGAATATTTCTTCCTGTTCTTTCAAAATTCCTTATTGTTACCTGTTACTTGTTACCACTTGTGCTACTCAACAACCACGAAGTTGTCAACTTCACCTCCATTGACATCTCCGCGCTCAGGCATATTGACATACACCGCATCGGTAACAACAACGGAATCGTTGGCATCACGCTGTCCGCTACCTATCTGAAGCACAATCTTGTCTTCAATAGAAACCCTGTCACCTGCCGCCAAACTCTTTCCATTGCACTCAACGCCATACACCCAGTCCTTCTCACCGGTAATATATTTCGGATCACCGACAAGGAAGCCCATAGCCGTAAGCTTTGCCTGTGCCTCACGATAAGAACAGTTGTCTATCACATCAGGCATAGTCAGTACAGGAGTATCGGCAGCGTTTATGGTAAGATAGATTGTACGGCCGGTCTTAACCTTCTGACCAACCTCTGGAGAAAGTTCAAGTACGGCATCAGCAGGCAGGGTCTTCACATAGCCTGTATCGACAACCACAACATTAAAGCCGAGACTGTTGAGAATACGCTCAGCATCGTCAAACGTGCGACGACGCACATCCGGTACGGATATCGCCTCTCCATGATGAGTATAAGTATCAAGTCCGTACTTTACACCCATCACACAAAGAACTACCACCAGGGCCATCGCAAGAAGATTTGCCCAAAGGAAGCTGCTTTTGAACTTACTCAAGAATTCTTTTCCATTCATTGTCTATGTGCATATTTTGGTACAAAGTTAAGACAAACCGCCCAAATTACAAAATTTCTCGCGTACTTTTTTATTTATATAACAAAAAAGCAGTCTTCCATATCTGAAAGACTGCCTTTTTATGACTCAAGAGCCATAATTACTTACCGTGGTGCTCAGAGCTAACAGTAAGCTTCTTACGACCGTGTGCGCGACGAGATGCGAGTACGCGACGACCATTCTTAGTTGCCATGCGAGCACGGAAACCATGCTTGTTCACGCGACGGCGGTTGTGTGGCTGGAATGTTCTTTTCATTGTTATTCTATTTTATTTGTTATTTTTTGTTTCTTACCTAAACTTAAAAGCACTTTTGCGCAATTCAGGGTGCAAAAGTACTCATATTTTTTGAATTAACAAAGAAATTTAGCCATTTTAGCATCAAAAAAACGTATTTTTCTTTATTTCGAGTAGTTTTTTTGTAAAAAGTGGGCGTTTTTTGGCGAAAATATAGTAACTTTGCACTCACAAATCAGAAAATATAATTCATAACAACAATAAAAAAACAATGATTAATTCACAGGACATTAAGAAGGGTGTAGCAGTTCGTATGGACGGTGGCATCTGGGTGTGCATCGATTTCCAGCACCGCAAGCCAGGTAAGGGTAACACAATCATGATCATCAAGCTGAAGAACGTAACCGACGGTCGCGTACTTGAGCGTCGCTTCAACATCGGTGAGAAGCTTGAGGAAGTTCAGATTACACGTCGCCCATACCAGTACCTCTACAAGGAGGGTGAGGACTATATCTTCATGAATCAGGAGACATACGACCAGACTCCTATCTCTTCTGAACTCGTAACAGGCGTTGAGTACATGAAGGAGAGCGACATCGTTGAGGTTGTAAGCGACGCTGACACAGACACCGTTCTCTACGCTGAAATGCCAGTAAAGACTGTTCTTCGCGTTACTCACTCTGAGCCAGGCGTAAAGGGCGATACAGCTACAAACACTCTCAAGCCAGCAACTCTTGAGACAGGTGCTGAGATCCGTGTACCTCTCTTCATCAACGAGGGCGACCTCGTACAGGTAGATACACGTGACGGTAGCTACATTCAGCGCATGAAGGAGTAATCTCCTTTCCCTATATTTAGGTTATCCTAAAATGGATATATGAAATATAGTATTATAGTACCAGTATATAATAGGCCTGACGAGGTTGACGAACTGCTTGACAGTCTCACCCGTCAGGCTTATTCCGACTTTGAGGTCATCATCGTAGAGGATGGTTCTGCCATTCCCTGCAAGGATGTATGCGAGAAATACGCAAACAGCCTTCCTCTCAACTATTTTCTGAAGGAGAACTCAGGTCCGGGACAAAGCCGAAACTATGGCGCAGAGCGTGCCAAAGGCGACTACCTCATCATCCTCGACAGCGACGTGGTTCTGCCCGACGGCTACCTCAAGGCTCTCGACAAAGAGCTAAGCGAGAACCCTTGCGAGGCTTTCGGCGGAGCTGATGCATCCCACCCTTCATTCACTCCTGTGCAGAAAGCTATCTCCTACTCCATGACCTCGTTCTTCACAACAGGCGGAATACGCGGAGGCAAGGCGAAGCTCGACAAGTTCTACCCACGCTCATACAACATGGGCATAAAGCGAGAGGTTTACCAGCAGCTCGGAGGATTCTCGAAGATGCGCTTCGGTGAGGACATCGATTTCTCCTACCGCATCGTGGAGGCTGGCCACAAATGCCGTCTGTTCCCATCAGCATGGGTATGGCACAAACGCCGCACCGACCTTAGGAAATTCTTCCGACAGGTATATAATAGTGGTATTGCGCGCATAAACCTTGAAAAGCGCCACCCAGGCACTATGAAACTGGTACACATGCTTCCGATGGTCTTCACCATAGGAGTCATCGCGCTAATTCTCATATCCATGACCGGCCGTCTGCTCATGCACTATGACGACCCTCACAAGTGGTACTGGCTATGCGCCGCTCCTTGGTTGCCGATATTGCTCTACTCGCTGCTTATCTTCATCGACTCAACCATCAAGAACAAATCGCCACGCATCGGCTTCATCAGCATAGCAGCCGCCTTCGTTCAGCTCATGGGCTACGGCTTCGGTTTCCTTGAGGCATGGTGGAAGAGATGCGTAAGAAAGCAGGATGAGTTCCAGGCATTCGAGAAGACATTCTACAAGTAATAAACCGTAACAAGCATAATCTAATCGCCTATGTGGAGAGTAAAAGAATTCTATGAGCCAGAGGACTTCAAGGAAGAAACCTCAAAGGCTGAAAACACAAAGAATAATGAGCAAAACGAAGCTCACAATACGGAATGCCCTTCGCCTTCCGGCTCCCTCCCTACGGGGGAGGGCGGGGGGAGAGGCAGCTTCCCTATCACCTCATGGGCAGAGGATGACCGACCTCGCGAGAAGCTTGCACGCATAGGAGCTGAGAACCTGTCAGACGCAGAGCTTATCGCCATCCTCATAGGCTCTGGCAACACGAAGGAGTCTGCCGTTGACCTCATGAAGCGCATCCTCAAGGATTGCGACAACAACCTCGGCATCCTCGGCAGGAAAAGCATATCCGAACTCACCGCATACAACGGCATAGGCGAGGCGAAAGCCATTTCAATACTCGCTGCCTGCGAACTGGGCAAACGTCGTGAGCATGAGGATAAACTCGAACGCCTCGACCTCAGCCAGCCCGACGCCATTTACCAACACCTGTTGCCGAAGATGCGCGACCTCGACGTGGAAGAGGCTTACATCGTGCTGATGAACAATAACTACAAGCACATCAAGACCGTGCGCCTCTCACATGGAGGAATAACCGAAACGGCCGTTGACGTGCGCGTAATAATAAAGGAAGCGGTACTATGCAACGCCACCATCGTTGCCCTTGCCCACAATCACCCGAGCGGCAATATCCACCCAAGCGGCCACGACGATCAGATCACCCGACAGGTGAAATCCGCTTGCGATGCCATGCGCCTGCATTTCGCCGACCATATCATCGTGACTGACGGAGCCTACTACTCATATCACGAGAGTGGGAAACTCTAGGCTCCAGACAATCTGGATATTCCGGCAAATCCGGAAACAAATTGAAACAAAAAAAACAACAGATATGACACAAGAAGAACGTACACAAATAGAAGATCGCATCGTTGAGGTGCTCAAGACGGTCTATGACCCTGAGATTCCAGTAAACATCTACGACCTCGGTCTCATCTACAAGATCGACCTCAACGACGAGGGAGCACTCGACCTCGACATGACCTTCACCGCTCCTTCATGCCCGGCAGCCGACTTCATCCTCGAAGACGTGCGCTCAAAGGTGCTTGCCGTTGAAGGCGTGACAAGCGCCAACGTGAACATGGTCTTTGAGCCTGAATGGGACAAGTCAATGATGACTGAAGAAGCAAGAATAGAATTAGGACTGGATTAAAAATGGGGTATATCTACTTTCTCTCCGACGCCCACCTCGGCTCTCTCGCAGCTGAGCATCCACGTACTCAGGAACGCCGTCTCGTGCGCTTTCTCGATGAGATTAAGGCGAAGGCTTCCGCGGTGTATCTGTTGGGCGACATGTTCGACTTCTGGCATGAATACAAATACGTCGTGCCAAAGGGCTACACGCGCTTTCTCGGAAAGCTGTCGGAACTAACCGACTCTGGCGTAGAGGTGCATTACTTCACCGGAAACCATGACATCTGGGAATACGGCTATCTGGAGAAGGAATGTGGAGTAATCGTGCACCACAAGCCTGAGACGCTCGAAATAAACGGCAAGACGTTCTTTCTTGCCCACGGCGACGGTCTTGGCGACCCTGACAAGAAATTCAAGTTCATAAAGAAGATATTCACGAGCAAGACTTGCCAATGGCTTTTCCGCAACGTGCTTCCTACGACATGGGGAATGAAGTTCGGTCTTAACTGGGCAAAGTCTTCACGCCTGAAGCGCAAGGACGGCAAGGAACCGCCTTACATGGGTGAGGACAAGGAGCATCTCGTTCTCTTTGCCAAGGACTATCTGAAATCGCATCCTGACGTGGATTATTTCCTCTTCGGCCACCGCCACATAGAGCTTGACCTCATGCTCACGCGCTCATGCCGACTTATGATTCTCGGCGACTGGATATGGCAGTTCACCTATGCCGTATTCGATGGTGAGATGATGTGCATGGAGAACTATATCGAAGGGGAGAGCAAGCCTTAAGAAGAAAGCTCAACCTCTGACACACATACTCCGATGTTCTTGCAAAAGCAAGAGCATCGGATTTTTTCATACTATTTTCCTTATTGTTACCTGTTACTTGTTACCGATGGGCAAAGCCTTCCACCAGTCGTCATTTCGCTGAGTGATCACTCTTGCCAGTTCGTTCATAACAAGACACATCTCACGGCTCACGGTTGCGTTTTTCCGATATTCATAGCGCCAGCATGATATCTGTAGCAGGCGGTTCTCAGCACAGGCATAGAAGGCCTTGCCCGTGGGCTTGTAGCGGTCGGCAAATCCGTTATCCATAATCTCGATGAAAGGCAACAGCTCCACCATCAGTTGTGTCTTTATCTCCTTCTCTTTCGGAGAGATGAAAGCTGAGACGATAATCCAGCCGTTTCTTGCAGCATTCATCACAGCCTCTTTCTGTTGCTCAAACTGGGCAGCGTCTTTTCTATGGCATATCAGGGGCAGTTTCCTTTCTTCTGCCATAAGTGGTGGGAAGCCTAAGTAGTCGAGGCACGCTCCTCTTTCGTCGGTTGCGAGTCGTGCTGTCACGTTGCGCTGAGCCGCGAGGCATTTGTCTGTGTTGCTGGCAAAGAACGGATCGGTGGCTACGGCACGCATGGCGACCTCGGTGCTCCAGTTGCGGGAGTGCTTGCCGCGCTCTATGCAGAAACAGCGATGCATGCGGCCTTTTATCAGTCGCCGCTCTGCCTGCGAGCGGATGTAGGCAATCTTTATCTGCACCTGCTCTTCGGTAATCGCCTCCACATCGTTATAGCCATGCACGAAGAGAGCAGGGCCACGGAAAGAGCGCGTGTGGTTGCGGTCCCGGTCAGGCAAAGCGAGCGCGTGCGCGCTGAGTTTATCTCTGCGCCACTCTATGCCCAGCATGTCCCAGTATGCGTGAGTACAGCCAGCCATAAAGCCGCTTATCAAGCTGCCCAAATGGCGCTTATTTCCAGGGAGTAAATGGATAAGCCCATGAAAATGCTCTGGCATCGCCTCGCATGGCCCTACCCTTACCGTTGAACAGATGGAAGGCATCCTTTTCCAACTTTCGATTACGCCAAGCCCCAACTTCGTATATCTGCAATGCGGGCTATTGGCACCTGTGGCGCCGATAGTGCCTTCTACCGACGAGAGGACTGGCGATTCGCCACGAGTGTTGAGAGTGACGAAGTAATAACCTTCGAGATAGTTAGAGAGCGAGTCACGCTTCAGAGCATCGGGCGTGGCGGCTGCCTTCTTGTTGATCATTGCTATTTGGGCGGAAGTAAGCATAATGGCGCGGGTATTTGATTATAATCCTAATGTCTCGCCTGCAAAGATAGCAATAATCCTGCACCCCACAAAATTTCTTCCGCACTATTTTCCTTATTGTTACCCGTTACCTGTTACCCCGATATGGCTTCGCTATTATCCCATTCTTAGGAACGGATCTGCAACGGATTTACAACGGACCTGAAACGAATCTGGAGCGAAGGCACAACGAAGGCATAGCGGAGGCACAGCAGAGGCATGGCAAACGGCCTCGGTAACAGGTAACAAGTAACAATAAGGAATTGTGTGCATGGCCAAGAATTTTACTGAAAATTTCTAAGGAGTTTATATACCTTATTATATATAGAATAATAAAATTAGGGCAGTCGTTTTCTTATTGTTACCTGTTACTTGTTACTGGCCGCTAAAAATTTGCTTATTCCTGCGTGCCTGTAGTTTCTTGACGAATTCACTATAATCAGGAAATCTTGGACAGGAAAAAAAGGAATCATCGTAAGTGATTGCCACGCTGTCATTATAATTCAAATAAGGAGCTCCCTTATGGGGATAAGTAACATCTTTATTAAGTATCTTGGCATTAATTCTGATGACATAAAAGTATCTTGATGATTTGCCAAAGTATTTGTAGACAAGGTCTGCATCTATGGTGCAAGTATCGGGGCGGGTGGTTATTTTGATTTCTTTCACATTTGCTTTTTCCATAAGTTGCTTGATTGTTCCCTTTTCTTTACAATTCCAAGAATCTATTTCCTTGAGTTTGTATACTAATTCAGTATTATGCTTTGCCGATGCGTTGACATATCTAACGAGCTTCTCCATATCATCCTTATGCTCAAGATAGTTCTCTTCCATTTCTGCTGCGGTGGTATATGGTTGAGCGAAAATCAAGATGCATATTAATAGTATGAGGTTAAGTGCATTGATGAATCGTAATGGCTTTGCCCACCTTTTCTTGACAAACGAGAACCCGACAGGGCATAATGTTACTGCAAGGAAAAAGAAAGAGAGCCAGTTTAAATGAAAATATATACACAATAGATCATTACGGAAAGCAACTGTTGGTTTGCTGAGTAAATAGTGTCCAAGGAAATAGGTAAAGAATAATGCTATAAGATATATTGTTGCTATACCTATGCCCTTGACTATTTTGATGATTTTTTCTCCCATAAGTTCGGTTTTAATTATCTGTTTGCAAAGATATAGATAATTTCTTATTCGTGCAAGTTTTCGTCAAGAAAAAATATAACCGCCTTTGACGATTGCACACTATCACAATACGGCTCTTTGAAATTACCACACTAATTCTGCAAATTACCACACTAATTACAAAGAATAGCACACTAATTATGCACAGGCGGAAAAGGCTTGGAGGTATGGGGAATTTGTCGTAATTTTGCAATCGACAACGGGCCTGAAGGCTCAATTCTCTAACTTCAAAAAACAATTCAGCATGGAAAAGAAAATTACCCCAATTGGTTACATGGATTCTTGCAGAAGCAAGACCATGAAGCGTCTTACTCCTGAGGCGCTCGATACCCTTACCAACTCATTCGAGGTGAACAGCACGATGCGTCAGATTGAGGCTGAGGCTGATCAGGAGATGAAAAGCAAGCTGAAGGGCGATCTGCCTGTGGTGCTCTATGCTTGCCAGATGCCAGAGGATGGCGTGCGTCCAACGGCTGAGACTGCCATTCCAAGCGGATTCTGTCTGCATGACTGGGACCACATGAAGGTGAATCCTCGCAAGTTCTATGACGAGCAGATTGCCGGCAAGGAAACGGAACTGGGCATCGTTCTTGCTCATGTCACTCCACGTGGCGAGGGGCTCCGACTGGTGACCATACTCGGTGAAGGCGAGCGAATAACCCAGTGCCAGGAGAGGCTTGCAGCAACATTCGGGATGAGCGAGTTTGCCGACCGCAAGATCAAGGATCTGTCGCGCGTGTCATTCCTTCCCAGCAAGGACTACATGCTCTTCGTTGACAATGACAGGCTCTTCAATCATGTTCTCGAGGAGGGGAATAAGGATGAAGGGATGAAGGATGAGGGGATGAAGGATGAAGGAGTGAAGGTGAGCGACAACTTCAACTATCAGGGCATTAAGTTCAGCAACATCATTGAGGCTCTGCTCCGACGAATAGCCACACAGGGCAATCCTCGCGAGGGTGAGCGCAACGACGACCTCTTTATTCTTGTGCGTGAACTTCGCCACATCTGCGACTACAACTTCAACACGCTCTACATGCTCGTGGCTCCTTACTTCCCCACCCTTCCCGATGCCGAGATTCGTCGCACCATCAGCAACGCCCTTGCCACCAACGGCCGCACGATAACGCCCGTGATGAGAGGTGTGATTAGCGAGCTGAGAAACGTGAGCAACGCTTCTGACGAGACCGACATCCAACTGCCTCGCCTGCCAAGGCTCTCAGCCGTGGAGGAGATGATTCTCGCACACTACCCCAAGCATCTCCGCTCGCAGGTGTATATGGCTATGCTGCCAATCTGGGGCGTGTATGGCACACACATCCGCTTCAACTACATGGACGGCCGTGAGAACTCGCTCTCGTTCCAGACAGCCGTGGTGGGCAAGAGCAGTAGCGGTAAGGCATTCGCAGCACATCTCTTCGACCTTATGACGAAGCGCATCCGCATTGAGGACAACATTGAGCGCCAGAAGGCTGCCGAGTATCTCGCCATCTGCAACAAGGCAAGCGATGCCTCAGAGAAGCCCGACGACCCACGTCCGCGAGTGAAGCTCTTCGGCGACGACATCACCACAAGTCAGATGCTGGAGTATCTCGACAATCTCGAAGGAGAACATGCCATTCAGTTCACGGAGGAGGTGGCACGACTCTCGAAGGCGAAGAAGACGGTGTACGGCGATAACGACGACCTTCTGTGCAAGGCATTCGACAATGCCATGGGCGGTAAGGAGAGCAAGAGCCATCTGACGCGCAACATCCGCATTCCTATCTTCCTCAACTGCCTCTACTGCGGTACTCCAGGCGGTATGCATAAGTTCTACAACAACCCTGAAGGCGGTCTTAACAACCGTGTGCTCTTCGCCTTCATGCCATCGGTTAGGATAAAGGGATTTCCTCACTATGAGAACCTTACCGAGACGGAGCAGGCACAGTTTGACGAGGCTTGCGACCTTCTCTCCGAGGCAGGCAAGGACGGTAGGAAGGTGCAGCTGCCGTGGCTCGAGAAGACCGTCATGATGCTCAAGAACAAGTGGGACAAGGAAGACGACGAGAACCCTGACGAGGTGTGGTATGACCTCGGCAAGCGTGCCCTTGTGGTGGCTATGCGTGCTGGTGTGCTGCAATGGTATCTTCGCGGCTGTCCTACTGACGAGAAGCAGATTCGCGACATAGCGAAGGTGGTGAAGTGGACAGCCGAGGCTCACCGACTTGGGGTATATACCTTCTGTGGCAAGGACTACGAGGACATCAACGACATCGACAACTCGCTCATGCAGAAGCAGGGACGAATGTCGAAGAACAAGAAGCTGTTCTCTGTGCTTCCCGACCATTTCAGCGTGCAGGAACTCATTGCCCTTCGTGTGCAGAATGGCGACAGCGCCAACGTGAAGATGGTGATAAGCCGATGGGTGGCTGACGGACTTATCCGCAAGGTGTCGGAAGGATGCTACGAGAAGGTGCTGCAACTGGTGGCGTAAGAGGGGTGATTATCCGCATGAATCCGATGGCACCCCGAAGGGGTAGCAAGCTCACAGCCCATGGCATCGCCATGGGTATAGTGAGGGGGTCGGTTCGCCCTAAAGGGGCAAAAGCATTGAAATCAATTTAGGGCTTTTGCCCTTACAGGGCGATTAGGTACACCTCTAATTACCCAGGGCGTCGCCCTGGGCTAATTGCAGACCTTGCCCCTTCGGGGCGCAACCACCTGATTGCGGATAGAGCGGTAACAAGTAACAGGTAACAATAAGAAAAATAGTGTAGAAGAAATTTTGTGGGGTGCTGGAATATTACTATCTTTGCAGACGCATGAGGGTTCTTGCACCCCCCGAAACACTTCAATCTAAACAATTCAACTTTTGCAAGCTCTGAACATCGAAGAGGTCGGTGGCCGAAAGGGGAATGCCAATTGCCTGGAAGGCAACACTATGAGTAACCGAGGTGCATAATCGACGAAGGAGAGGATGCCCTCGGATTGAAAGCAGCAGCCACCTTTAGCAGCCTGGAAGGCTGTACCTGATTGGCTTTTACACACAACCTTTTCGCGAGGTACTGTCTTCCAGACAGATGAAGGATTATTGGTTTATCCCCGCACATCCTCGTTACACTCGTATGTACGGGGTTACTAAAAAGTACTGTCTTCCAGACAGTCTTGGACTTGCAACTGTCTTGCTGATGAGCAAAGCGAATAAACTTGAATAAACAAAACAAGCAAAAATCATAGAAAAAATGAAAAAAGATATATTAAAAGACATACTGAATCGGTTTGACCACTTTATAAAGAATGTGGATTTCGACAATCTGCCTGAACGGGATAGTGAGGACTATCGCGAGCTGCTGATGCAGACGGCTAACGACGGGATATTCTGCGATGGAAGATACAGCGCGAACACGGAATATACGCTTGAGGTATTCGAGAACCCTGACTATGCAAGCGAGAGCCGTAGTCTGGCTGCTATCAACGCACTGAGCGAGAAAGACCGCGTGCGCTTCAGATTCTATCTGGATCTGAAGGATATGTGCTATCCTCTTTTCCGTGGCAAGAAGACAGACTGGTCGGCATGGCCTTGGAACATGGCAGACGGCGAGAGCAGCTTGGACAACAAGGAGCTGTATGCCTTCATAACCGACTGCAAGTGGCCTAACCTGTCGGCTGCCATCCTGTATGACATTCACATGCTGATGATGAACGATGAGGAGAACTACACCAGCGTGGCTCGCAACGAGGTTTCGATGCACGTGTTCTATGGCATAAAATCGCACTGGGGAGGACATGACCAGTCAGAGGAGAAAAAGAAGAAACTCATTGCAGCCATAGGCAAGTGCGCCGACGACCTGTGGGCTGTAGAGAACCACATGAAGGTGGGAAGGCTCGTGTGTAAGGATATGCTCGAGTTGTCGCTCTATGACGCTATGGACACGTTTATCGACTCTACGTTCCGCTATCAGCAGGTGCTCATGGCGAGTGAGATGGCTGCATGGATAAGGGAGAACTGGACCATAGGCGAGAGACATCCTGAGAAGGCAAAAGAGAAGGCATTGTGGGCAAAACTTGATGAGCTGAAAGCAAAGTATGACGTTAAGTCGCCAGACATGAACCACACCTGTCTCATCATCGCCATTGACATACTCCAGATGTCGATGTTCTCAGAGGAAGAGGAGAACTTCGATGATGACGATGAATGGATTGACGAGTCTGACGAAGATAAAACAGAGTAAGGGCGTGGAGTGGGAAGAAGAAATATTTGAGCCTCGGCCGAAGAAGGCGGTTGGGCGACCAGCGAGGAATCCTTTTCATACCGTAGAGTGTGAAGAGGATTTCATACGTCGCTGTAGGAATATGGTAGAGAGATATTATCACCCCACGCCTAACACATATTCGGATTTCGTGTTTGCAGCAAGGAAGAAGGCAAGCAAGTCGCGCTTCTGGGCGATGATCTTCATCTACTATATGGAAGAGAAAGGCATGGATGAAAATTATTCAGGCTTCATAGAGCGCGTGGTAAGCACGCTCGGCAACTCGGTGATATGCGACCGCCCCACTTTGAGCCGTACCATCAAGGGCCTCCAGAAATTGTATATCACTATTGACGATGCCCGACTGACGGATATGGATAATGACATAAGGATTTCAGATGCTGACATGAAGGCTCGCCAGAAATACAGGAAGCAGTATGTGGGTGTGGTGAGGTACTGGGAAGAGTGCCTGGGGTAACAAGTAACAGGTAACAATAAGGAAATTAGTCTTGCTCGTTGTATAACATGTACTTATTGCTGAAAAATCCCGTAAAATTTTGTTGATTCATTTTTTTGTTGTACCTTTGCAACCTCATTTGTAATACATAATTATTTTTAGTTTAACAAATACAGAATAGAGTAAGCAGACTCACTTGACAAAGATGTAATAAAAATATACCTGCATATTTAAGCAAGGCGCAGATGCCAAGTTGATGTTCTTGTCGCAAAACCAGAACAGGAACATTGTGACTATGGCAACGCATTTTACAGACAGCCCTTATTGTGTCCTCGCGTGAGCGAGCAAGGGGTTAATATTCACAAAAAAATATTACATCATGTTAGAACTAAAAGGAAAGTATTGCAAAGATTGCAAGATTTTCACAGATAATATAGAACAGGATGCACTCAGCATGATCTATCATTTCCTTGACCAGGCAATGTTTGATAATGCCAAGATTCGCATCATGCCTGATGTCCATGCAGGCAAGGATATAGTTGTTGGCTTCACCGTGCCATTCTCTGATCATGTCAATCCCGACCATGTTGGTGGCGATATCGGTTGTTCAGTAAGCACTACTATCACAGACCAGAAAGTCAGTAAGGATGAATATCCTACTATCGAGCGTAAAATTCGTGAAAATGTGAAGTTTGGCATGACAATTCACGAGAATGCGAAATACGAATATCGTGAACTATACAGTTATCTTAAGAACGCGCATCAGAAAGCTCGTAAGCAATGGCCTGAGATGGTGAACGACATCGATATCAGCGAGAAAGGGATTACCGAATTTCTTAAACGAGTGGATCAAAGCGAACACATGTTCTATCATAGCATCGGTACTGTAGGTGGAGGAAACCATTTCGTTGAGATAGGAACAACACCTGATGGATGCTATGCTTTCACCATCCATTGTGGCAGTCGTAATCTCGGTCAGAAAGTGTGGAAATACTGGAAGATGGAGGCAGGCAAACTGACAGGTATCACTAACGGGTATCTTGTAGGTGAAGCAATGAAGGGGTATCTCACAGATATGGTTATTGCTCAGGCGTATGCTGAATTCAATCATAAGATTATCGGCAAACTGATTCTTGAGTCCATATGTTATGCAAGTGGGAAGCCTGTGCATGTCAAGGAGGTTGTTCACACCACTCACAACTATGTTGACTTCCAGATGAAGATGCTTCGCAAGGGTGCTGTGGCGGCTCCTGAAGGTCGTAGGTTAGTCATTCCATTCAATATGCGTGACGGTCTCATTATTTGTCGTGGCAAAGGCAATGATGACTGGAACCAGAGTGCTCCTCATGGTGCTGGCAGACTTATGTCACGTGCCATGGCAAAGGAACTTATTGCCCTTGAAGACTTTCAGGTGGTTATGCAAGGCATCTATTCCACATCAGTATGTACAGGTACTATTGACGAGAGTCCGATGGCATACAAAGATCCTGAAGAGATTTTGCAACTCATAGCCCCAACGGTAGAGGTTGAGTATTTCATTCGGCCTATTATAAACCTGAAGGCGACAAGTAGTTATGAGTAACCAAAGGTAATAACAAACAGAAAACCATCGTCGATTTTGACGGTGGTTTTCACTATATAGAGATGTCAAACAAAATATGAATCTACTGAATTATCTGTCAGTAACAGGTAACGGGTAACAATAAGGAAAATAGTATTCCTATCGCTACCCGTTTACTGAAGTGGTTGTTTAATTCTTGTTCATTGTCTTGATGCTACATGGCATAGCGAGGGAGCCCTCTGACTACTTCCAGACCTCATCCGCAATCTCACGAACCAGCTTGAGCTTTGCCCATTGCTCTTCCTGAGTGAGTTTGTTGCCAATAGCGCATGAAGCGAAACCGCATTGAGGAGAGAGTGACAGGCGATCGAGCGGAATGTACTTTGAAGCCTCGCGGATGCGGTTGATGATCAGCTGCTTGTCCTCAAGTTCAGGACGCTTGGTTGTGATAAGACCGAGCACCACATGCTTGTCGGCACTCACCTTGCTCAGAGGCTCGAAACCGCCAGAACGCTCATCGTCATACTCCAGATAGAGCACATCCACATTCTCACGGGCAAATACCCAGTCGGCAACGGAGTCGTATGCCCCGCTATTGAACCATGTAGAGTGATAGTTGCCTCGGCAGATATGTGAAGCCACGAGCAAATCCTTAGGACGACCTTCTAGAGCAAGATTGTTGACCTTGAGCAACAAATCCTTTACCTCATCGAGATTAGGGCTGAGACGCGCATATCGCTGTGCTGCTGCCTCGCCTACCACAGCGCCCCATGTGCAGTCGTCGAGCTGTAGGAAACGGCCTCCAGCCTCATAGAACTGGCGTATGAAGTCCTGATAAACGGCAGCTATGTCACGGATTAGATCATTAAGGTCATTGTATATTGCACGTGTTCCAAGATAGTTCTGTGGGACAGTAAGTTGCTGGAAGAACTGTGCAGGAGAAGGGACTGTGAGCTTGGCTACGCCCTGGGCATCCTCAAACTTCTTCACACGCTTGAATGCCTCGATGAACGGGTGAGGCTTGGCTGTGAGCCTGCCTGTGAGATATACCTTGTCAAGACGAGCCGTCTCGCCATTGAACGTCACATCGCCGCCTGGCTCATGAGCCACGCCGCCAAAGCCCCAGAAGAAGTCGAGATGCCAGAACGTCCTGTTAAATTCGCCATCGGTTATCACGTGATAGCCTAATTCTTTCTGCTTATCTGTCAATTCCTTTACAAGTTGATCACGAGTGTTTTCTGAAAGATTCTCCGGACGGAGGAAACTGCCTACGAAGTCGGCTCTCTGCGGAACCTGAATACCATTGATTACCTTTGCCATAAAAATATATCAAATTACGAATTATTGATTTTTATTCACCTTTACGGAGTGCAAAATTAATTCTCTTTCCCTTTCCCTCCAAAAATATTTGGCACATTCAGAAAAATATACTACTTTTGCACTAAATTAATTACAAACAACAGAATATTATTCGGCAGAATATGAAATACGAAGAACTTGACGAGACGGATCGCAAGATATTGCGCATCCTTCAGGAAGACTCCACTCTCACGGTAAAAGAACTTGCGGCAAAGGTGAATCTGTCAGCTTCGCCTACCTTCGACAGGCAGAAACGACTGGAGCGCGAGGGGTTCATAAAAGGCTATCATGCCGTGCTCGACCCTAAGAAGACGGGCAACGGGATAACGGTGCTCTGCAACATGCGCCTCAGACATCACTCGCAGTTGCTCATGGATGATTTCATGGAGACTATCCAGAATATCGAAGAGATAACGGAATGCTACAACACAAGCGGCGAGTATGATTTCACGTTGAAGATTCAGACGCGCGACATGGATTCATATCAGGAATTCATGCGCACGAAACTCGGAAACATAGAGAGCGTAGGGTATTTTCACAGCATTTTCGTGATGAAAGAAGTGAAGAACACTCACGGTGTGCCTATCATTTAATATGAGTTAAGATAAAACAACAGCTGCTTCCATCCGCCAAAGGCTTCAGGAAGCAGTATGTGGGATGTGGTAAAGACAGAAGAGTGCTTGGTAACAAGTAACAGGTAACAATAAGAAAAATAGTGCTACCTGTTACTAAGCGATTACTTCTTGACTTTGCCCATAGTATTGAAGTTCCATTGCAGATGCAGCATGGCATAGCGAGGAAGGGTATTGGTTACGGTCTCGTATCGTCCCTGCGCATTGATGGAGATATTGGTATTGGTGAGCTGATGAAGGAGGTCGAACATCTCCAGACGGGCGGTGAGCTTCTTCTTCAGGAACGAGCGGGCAATAGAGGCATTCCACACAAGGTTATTGGTGTTGAGGTCGCTTGAAGCATAGCCACGACGAGAATACATCTTGATGTCGGTAGCAAGGGTGATGCCTGTGCGGAACACACGCCATGTGCCGTTGAAACCGTATGAGAAGTTTGTGGCATTGATTTCATTGAAGTTAGCCTGATCAGATGTACTGTTTCGATACTCCACCTTACCGCTGATGCCAAGCGAGAGACTATCGCCAGAGCGGTATGTAAGAGACAGATTGTCACTCCATATGTTGTTGTGAACCTTGCTAAGCTGTGAATCCGTCTGTCCTGCCACAGCAGCCATGTCAACGCTCTGTGAGAAATTGTAGCCCAGGTTGTTATAGAGGTTGAAGCATTTCTCCTTACCGAAGTCCATACCTGAGCCCCAACCGGCATTCCATGACCAGTTGCCGTCCACGTTCACCGGTTTGAATGTTCGTCCACCTGTAGTTTTGTCCATAGTATAGCCTTGCGAAACCGCATTCTGCGTAGCATTGATGTTACCATTAATATTCGTCCACACAGTAACGGAATCACCACCATGCTCCCAACGCTTGTCAGCATTCAGGTAGAACTCCTCGTTCCAAGAAGGCTTGAGGTCGGGATTTCCAAGACGGATGCTAAGCGGGTCGGAATCGTTGGTCACGTCAATCAGATTCGATATGTTCGGCTGACTATTACTGATTCTATAACGAGCATTGAAGCCTATACGCTTCTTGTTTTGACGATAATAGATGTAACCCTGTGGAGAGAAAGACACATAGTTGCGTGTGTGCTGTACATTTTTACTGCCATAATAGTCGTATCTCTGCTTGTTATCACTACCCGCCAAACTTAAATATGTATAGAAGTTCACACTATCATTATAAATCTGATACATTGCCCTGAAGCTTGCATTATAAGTCTTGGTCAAGTCGGAAGTACGATTGCTGTTCTTCTCATCTCTGGCACGCTCATAGTTGCTTGGCAGTTCGCCCAACGGATGTATAGACTCCATGCCCCAATCGTCAATATTGTGCAGGTCGTAGTACTGCTGGGTATTGCTCCGATAGCCTTGGAAATATCCTACAGAAAGATACAATGAAAGATGCTCGTTTGCGCTGTAATTGTATCCTACATTGAAATTATACCTATAGCTGTGATTAGGAGATGTGGTGTACTTGTTTTGGAATAAATCACTATCCTGAATGCGGAAGTAGTTTACATCCTTAAGACTATAACTCTTGTTCTTCACATTTTCATAGCTGCCATAGCCATCTAGCTCGATATAGTCACCGGAACTGAGTTTGAATTCCAGATTCATGTTATGACTCGCATTGAATGAAGTATAGTTGCTGAGCGAGGTGTCCTTTCGACGGTTTATGAGCCGTGCCTGAAGTTGAGGATTGAGCTGCACAGAGAAGGCAGAATCAAGGCTCTGCTGCACATTGCCCCAACGATTGAATTGCTCGTCGGCAAGCATACTGCGAGAAACATTGTCGCTGTTGTTCTCATTGTAATTAACATTGGTGTAGTTATACATCCAGTAAGGCTTTCTTACGTAAAACATATTGGTGAGCCTCATACTCTTGCTATGAGAAATGCGATTGCTCATAGAACGCGAGTAGTTATTTCCCGTGCTAAGGAACTGCTCTGTATTGTTTGTATTCTCATCTACGGATTTATCCCATGAGAACTCCACATTACCCTGCTCTTCCCAACGCTGCTCTTTCTCAGTAATCTGAAGGTCAATGCCAGCCTTGCGCGTGGTGCGAGAGCCTTCCGGCTGATTGGCAGGATCCCATTCGCCATCACGTCCCGGCTTACGGTTCTCGTTCACGTTGTTGGTATTGGCATATACGGAAAGACGTGAACAGTCGGTATAGCGGAGTGCGAAGAGGCGTGCGAGGTATCGGTCTTCCGTACCACCAGCCACTTCCACATTGCCAAGGAATCCCTTATTGTACTGGCGCTTGAGCTGAACATCCATTGTGAATTTTTTCTCTTCTTGCTCACGACCAGCCCATTTACTTTTCTCCGAACTTTTATGATACACCTGTATGTTCTTGACAGTGAAGCTTGGCAGATTCTCAAGCATAACTTTCTTATTGCCCTTGAAGAAGTCCTTGCCGTTGAGGGTAAGCTCTTCTACCTTCTCGCCATTAACGGTTATCTCACCTTCACTACTGAGCTTTGCACCCGGTAGCTGACGAACAAGGGCATCGAGCATACTGCCTTCTTCGAGCGGAAATGCATCGGCATTATAGACGATTGTATCGCCATGCTGAACCATCTTGATCTTTGTCGCCTTGACAACCACCTCATCGAGCATCACGCTATCAGGCACTCCTGCCTTAATTGGGCGCATATATATTACAGGCAACTCAAACCAACGGTTACGAGCAACCTTCTTTATTTCATAGTCAACTGTTTTGGAGTAATATCCGGGTGCTTTGGCCTTTACAATGAATTTGCCCACGGCAGAGTCGGCCGAAACCTTAAGTTCATAATAGGTCTGGTCACGCATGTTCCAACGGCTTTTCACATACCTATGACAGGTCATAGTGTCGATAACAGTACTATCGGCACGCATGAGAGTTACAAACACGCTATCAGGACCCGCCTTCGTCTTTGCATCGATGACGTATCCGCATAGCTCAATTTTCTTCTTATTTTTCTTTGTATTTTGTCCGTAAGAGAAAGTTACCGATGTCAGCAAAATCGTCATAATCACCCACAGATATACAGTCTTATTCAATGTCATAATATACGTTTCAGTTATAATCTTAGTTGGAGGTTAGTTGGATTCCCAAAAGGAAACACGAGGGTACAGGGCATTTCGTGTATTCTCTCCCCGTTCCCCTCGCGTTTTGTTCTATTTCTTAAAGATTGCCTCTTTCCTTGTCGAGATAGTACTTGTATGTACCTACGGTAAGCTCGTCACAAGCAGGCTCATCGCATACCACAATAGAGTGTGGGTGCATCTGAAGCATTGAAGCTGTCCACTTATGGCTTATAGAGCCATCGATGATGTGCTTGAGGGCACGTGCCTTGTGGTGACCGTTGCAAACGAGAAGTACTTCCTTTGCTGCCATTACAGTGCCGATACCTACAGTAAGTGCCTGTGTAGGTACAAGGCTCAGGTCGCCATCGAAGAAACGTGAGTTAGCAATGATTGTATCTGTGGTAAGAGTCTTGATACGTGTCTTTGAAGAGAGTGAAGAACCAGGCTCGTTGAAAGCAAGGTGACCGTCAGGACCTACACCGCCCATGAAGAGATCGATACCGCCTGCTGCCTCGATAGCAGCCTCGTAAGCCTCGCATTCAGCTATGAGATCCTTTGCATTTCCATTAAGTATGTGTACGTTCTCTTTCTTGATATCAATATGAGAGAAGAAATTTGTCCACATGAATGAGTGATAGCTCTCCGGATGCTCTTCAGGAAGATGAACATACTCATCCATATTGAATGTAATGACATTCTGGAAAGAGATTTCTCCTGCCTTGTAGAGCTTGATGAGCTCTCTGTAGAGGCCAAGAGGTGAAGAGCCTGTAGGACAGCCCAACTTGAATGGCTTTTCCGGAGTAGGATTAGCCTCGATGATACGTTTTGCAACATAGTTTGCTGCCCACTTCGACATTTTGTCGTAGTCTGGTTCAATAATTACTCGCATACTTTTCTTGTTATTGGTTGTTTTAAGTTAAGCGCCTGAAGACCTGCTACCAAAAAGTGCAAAAGGAGGGGTTTCCTCAGACTATTTTATGATTTGTTTATGTTCTATTTACGTGGTTTAAAGTTCGATATTGCAAGCCTGGACATCTCTTTCGCCGTCCTCGTCAAGAGCTGCGTTCCATTCCGCTTCTGCCTTCTCGCCTTCGGCAATAAGAGGAGCCTTATCAGAAAGGTCGAAATGAGCGGCTACCCAGTTGTATTCATACTGCGCAATAAGCGGCTCTATATCTTCGAAAGTCTTGCCAGCCTCAAGGGCAGCTGTCATCTCTGCCTTTGGTACGAGCATTCCGCCATAGTCAACCCATTCGCCTGTTCCCTCTGCTGATGCAGTAAGACCTTCACTTGCCTTGAGCACCTGTGCAAGATACATCTTTATCGCCTGATTATATAGAGCTATTCCACGGTCAATATGTTTTGGCGAGATAATGCATTTCCTATACTCCGTCAGGCCTTCGCTTTGCATTTTAGAGAGCACCTCAATTGCCTTGAGAATTGATGCAACTGTATATGGACTTAGCATAGAGAAATTGAGAAGGTCACGACGCGAAGCCTTACCTTCCGTTCTCTTGTCGCGCTTAGGCCACTTCAAAGCATCACGACGAGTGCCCACGCTACGGAATGCCTGTGCTGGAATGATATGCGTATATCCATCCCTGCCTTCTGTTATGAGCGAGAATGGAAGGTCACGGAGATCATGATGCCCAACATGATGCATAATGACAGTACTAAATGCTCCTATCTGCATAGGCCAATACACGTAACTGCTGCTGCCAAGTTTTGCACCACGAAGGAGCTGGCCGTATTTGTTAGGTCCCATCTTATATGAATGGTTGCTCTGGTTGCTTCCTGAACCTGCATTGAAGAAACTTGTCATACATGCAATCATAAGCGTTGCCTTATGGTGGCTTACGCTATAAGGACCGGCAAAATAGGCACAAGCTTCTCCATTCTCAAAGTGACAGTTGGCAAAGAAAAGCGACTGGGTTGCAGAGTACATACGGCCGATATGACATCCTTGTCCTACAAAGCAGTTATCCAACTGGGCTGCATCAGTAATGTGGCTGTCAGAACCAACGATAACGTGCTCCATTATCACATTTGCCCCTACTCCACTTGGAGCTTCAGGCAAAGAGTTGATACTTACATCAACAAGTCGGGTGGCACCAATGACATGAGCCTTCGGACCTATATGAATATCTGTCAACTGAAGACAATGTTTAACAACAGCACCTTCTTCAATGATACTTCCGTCTGATTCTATCTGCTTGGCATAATCAAATGCCTTCTGGTGAAGAGCCTTGACAAGCGTAGGATTTGTATTTGCCTCCTGCACCTCAAAGGCAGCCTCCATACTGGTAAGGTTATCATGAAGAATAACTTCAAGCCCACCATCTTCTTTCATGACACCAACCTCCGTTCCATTGGCAAAAGAGGTCTTGCCACTTGTTCCGAGTTCACAGATGTCAACAAGGGTTATATCGGAAGAAAGATATACCTTTCCTGTAAAGTTTACATTGATGATAGTATAATTGGAAAAGTCGGTTGTCACAAGGACATCCTGCCAATTAGATGCTGTAGAACCTGCTGATTGCAGCTTCTGTATTTCGTCTTCAGTCAGATTACGATATTGCTTTTGCATATTGTCAAACTTAGGTTTTCTGCAAAGGTACAATAAATATCTAATATTCTAAAATATTTATCATTTTCACTTTCACGTTTTTATTATTTTTAACAAATTCGAAGCATCCCTTGCCTTCATATCATTTGCGAATCTACATTTTGTATTTAATTATTCTACGTGAGTATAATGAAAAACAGCATACGTGCATAGCATATAAGTACTTGCTATGCAACTCCCAAGTAATTCCTATGTAAGTCCGTTATAAGTCCCATAATACAAGGAACTAAACTCGGTGAAGGTCCGTTCCTATAGCAAACATAAAGCGAAGGTTCATCGAGTTTGGTTCGGAGGAAGAACGAAGGTATAACGAATTATCAGGATTCTTTATGTGACTTCATAATAATCATGTTTATAAAAACAAAAGCTAAATACAAATAAAAACGCATCCCTCAAGAGAGAGATGCGTTTTATATTTTATATTAAAGTGGTCTATGTTCTTCACGCATACGTTTTGCGGTCTTTGGCCTTTTACCAGCACATGCATTGAAGATTTGATCTCCTTGACCATAGGTAATATCATAGTCCATCATATGGAGAGCATACTTCATTGCCTTATCATAGTCGTCTTGGAAGAAATAATAAACACCAAGATAGTGAGCTGCAACAGCTATATACTGTTCATCCTGACTAGTACGACTTACATTACTTGCCTCAAGATTGAACAACTTTGTGAAAAGCGCAAGAGCATTTCCTGTCTTTGGATTTTCTTCTGTTTCAGAAACCAAACGTGCATGGTTATAATATATGTTACAAACCTGAGGATCAGTAGAGAAGTCTCTTTCAACCTTTTCGTACAAATTCACCAGATCACGCTGTGCAAGGCTCTTTTCTGTAGCATCTGTCGAACCTTGATATTTATTCAGAAGAACAGTAATCTGATCACCCCAGTCATTAATTGTCAGATCATTGGCATTCTTCTTGCTCATCTGATACTGACGGATATGAAGGGCGTCATCATACTTTCCCTTAGCCATTAATGCTTTAACAATTTTCGTAATATCACCACTCATTCCATTATACTGAGCAGAAGCAAGCTCGCGCTGTCCCATAGTGATACCCATGTCTTGCGAAAGGTCGAGACCTGTTTCCATACCTTTCTCTATTTCATCTACAGCAGCATCCAAACCTACATTACCAGTACTAAGGCTATCAATACTTTCCAAAGAGAACATAGAAAGTGCTTTATAACGATAGTCGTAAGGCATATAACGATAATGAAGCTTAGCTGTATCAGCACTTTGGAAGAGCTCATTTGCATTCTTAATAGCATCCTGATAACGTTCCAAACCATAGTTTGCAGCCAACAAGACACTCAAGAATCTTGGATCGGTAACTTCCTGCTCGTGAGCATAGGATGCAACACTGACAATCTTTTCACGATAATAATTCTTCACATCAGCCTCTTTTGACCAGTCCACAGCAAGATCCAATGCATTACAATATTTATAAAGATCATCAAGTGAGAGATTCTCATTGCCATGTTCCTCATAGGTAGTAAGACCTCTCTTAAGAAGCCCCATCCTAATACCAAGAGTATCCTCTGGAGCTTTCCTCGCAACATTAACCTGAAGAGCAGCAATAGTACCACCTATATTAAGGTCAGGACGCTGATCACGAAGATTAAGGAACTGTCTCAATACTCCCTCTGGATCCTCAGCTGATTTCATAACAGCATAATAGTCATATGAATCAGGATAAAGAGGATTAACTTCCATAGCCTTCTTAAAATAGATAATGGCAGTGTCTCTATAAGCAGAATCACCATAGTGCTCAAACTTATACTGACAGTGTTTTCCAAGAAGCACATATGAAGGTGCAAAGTCTGGCTGAACCTCAAGAGCCTGCATAGCATACTTCTTAGTCTTATCAAAATCCTGGTTCATATTATATGCCTCTGCAATACCAAGAAGTACCGTTGGATTCTTACGGTTTGCAAATGCAATACGATATGCTAGTGTATCTGCATAGTTCGCATACTCTCTGATAGTCTCAGCGAGCGCACCTGTAAGTGCCTTTACATCAGTTTGTGCATTTGCAGGAGCCGCAAAAGCTCCAAGCACAAACACAGAAAGGATGATATGTTTGAATAATTTCATTCTATTATGCATCTATAAGGTTTATCTAAGAGTATAATGAACACCGAAGTTAATTGTCTGCAACAGAGTTGAACGTCCAAGGAAGTGATGCTGTCCACCACGATTCAATACGTAGATTGTTGGCTGGCAGAATGCAGCAAGACGATCAACAAGCTTACGTGAAATACGGATACCTGCATGTACACCAACACTTATATCTTTCGCAGAATAATCAGGATCAAGGTATCTAATCTTGTCTGCATTCTGGAAATATACGGTAGGACCAATGAAAGCATCATATTCTGTAGTGCGTGGACGGAAACCACCCATAAGAGTAGTCAGGTTCGCATTGAAACTTGCAGAAAGAAGTCCCAAATTTACGACCTTAGCAGACTGCATATCACTACGTCCAACTAGCTCATAGGTCAAACGACCTGCAAAGTATTCTGTGAAACGATATTCTCCGTAAATCATACCCTGACCACCGGTAATGAAACCCTTTGAACCAACAGCTCTAGAGGTGTGACCACGATAACTATGGAACATATTTATACCGCCTGCAATACCGAAGCGAAGACGTGATGACAACCAAGGTTTAAAGTCATACATCGCACTAATATCACGCATCTCACGGTACTTCTCTGTACGGAGATTCATACCAAAACCAAGTTTAATAGAATGACGTCCCTGATTATTGTCATTAAATCCCCATGATTCATATACAGGATCCTGTGGTCTAGTTGAGCTTGCTGTTGTATAAAGATACTCAATAAAGACATTCACATCATCACTAAGTTTATACCAAGGATGAACACCGAAATTCAGACTTGTGATATTCTGCTTCAGAAGACCGAAACTATCGTCAACTGGCTTTTTATCAATATATGCACCTGTCATATATCTATGCATACGCTTCTGACCCATTCCAATACCGACAAAGCCATAAACTCCCCATGGGTCATCCCAAGTGAAATCTCTGAAGAAACCCATTGGATTTACAAGCAAATCGACTCTTCCACCTAGGTAGTTCTCATTGAAGAACTCAGCTCCACTCATAAGAGGGTTATCGCCTTTATTGCTTCCCCACTCATAGTAACCCCATTCTGTAGAACGACGTGTGAGTGTACCTCTGAAACCAGCAACAGGAGCAAACCATTTTCCTACAGACACACTACTCTCATAACCGATACCGAGTCGTGAACCACCAACATTAGAATCCTGATTCTGCGCAGAAGTCATACAGATACCAGATGAAGCCTCCACAAATAGAGGGTCACGCCAACGTTCAAGATCAAGAGAATCCTCGAAAGCAGAAAGACGCTTTGCAGGAGCAAGTGCATATTGAACACCGAGATTGAAAGTCTGAAGAGCCTGCCATCCGCCCATCTTTGGTGTTGGACTACCATACTTGACATTCTTAACAAGATATGCAGTAGGCATGAAGAAAACAGACGCCTGATTTGTGAATCTATAACTCAAACGTAGATTGACGTTGCCGCCAAGTTTAAGGTCACTATCAGTTATAGGGTATTCAGGACTTCCAACAATAACAGATGCCGTTCCACCTGACAACCATGAAGCAGTCAAACCAATACCACCATCAACATCCCACTTGCGATAAGGATCCACACCACGCATAAGACTTGCAAGGTGGAATACAGGACCAATGTTGAACATTGACATATGAGATGAATGGTTGATTGCATAGCCACCATCCCACTTAGGCTTTTGATTTCCGGTAATATCATACAAATTAATATACTCCATACCAATTCTGGTTGAAATATAATGATTGAAACGATATTCACCAAACAACGTAAATCCACTAACAATAGACTTTTTCTGAGCACTCAGATATGGATAATGTGTCTGCTGACGCTGCAGATAAGCTGCACCTACACCAAGTGTGAGACGAGAAGCCACATTTGGATAAATCGGAAGTTCCTCTGGAAGATATGTATCGCGATACTTTCGAGCCTCACTCGTTACAGTAAAGCCGACATTTATATCATATGCATAGCGTTTTGGCAACTTAGAAAGACCTTCATATCTAGTAACATGTGGTTCAATGAATACTTGAACACCTCTATCAACACCATACCATCCATGAATACCGGCTTCCAAATTGATTAACCTAGAATTATATACAGAATTGCTTCCATTATATTTTTCAATACGCCCAATACTTAAACCTCCAACAAGGTATGCACCATACTTTGAATTCCAATCATAGTAGCGACCGAAGCCAAAAGGATTCACAATACCTTCTACACGAAGTCCACCCCATGAATAACGGTTTGACATCCTGTAACCATCACCTTGTGAAACCTCAGAATATTCAGCATTACGACCTGTTACACCAAATCGCATACCAAAAGCAGGAGAGAACCACTTACCAACAGCAACAGCTGTATTATGGCCACGATGACCAAATGAAGCACCAGTCTGGAAATCTATGAAATAAGGATTCTGCCAAACACGAAGCTTCTCAACATCCGTCAAACCTGCGTAGTGCCATGAACTACGGATACGATTCCATGCCTCTGGACTATTATGGTCACGAAGATAGTAAGCATAAGTACCACGAATACCATAATACAAGTCGTACTTGTGCCAGTTTCTTTTTACAGAGTTATCAATCTGGTCAGAAGCTACACCAACATATGGCTCAATAGAGAGATAACTTCTTGGACCGCCATAGATACCTATAGAAAGACCGAAATGAGCATTTACAGAAAACTTTAGTCCTTTCATCTCATCTGCCAGCCAATCCCAATCTATATTCGATGTTCTAGTAAAGCCAAAACCAATACCACCAAACGCACCGATATTAACAGGACGCTGTGGATTATAACCAGCAAAATATGTGGACAAGTTGTACATATAGTCAATGTTACCATTAACCATATAGTTTCTTGAAGTATTTCCTGATGCACCACGTAATGCATTTTCCATCGTGATATAGAAACGAGCACTACTCAATGGAGTGAAGTTCTTACCGACACCGATATGAGCATTTTCCATTGTGTTGAATCTATATCCTTCAATGCCTCCGATTCTCTGCAAGCCAAAACCACCCATAAAGTAGAAATGATCCCAGAAACTCTTGCTTGTGAATGTGTCACCAGAAGGAAGGAAACGATTCTCCATGATATAATCATGAGCATTAAGCTGTCCTTCCTGCTGAGCACGATTAATTTTGCTCAACTTTGTGACATCCTTGTTTGCAATGAATTCCTCCTCATCAATGTCAACTGTGTCGCTGGCAGCAGTATATGCCTCTCTATTGGATAGAGAAGCCTTTGCTACCGCATTCACTGCGGTGCAACTCAAAAGCATAACTGCCAAAGATATGAAATATTTTGTCTTATTCATTTTCTTTAAAAAGCTGGTTATATATCAGCGAATATATAGTCTCCTGATTTATTTGACGATTTAATCTTCTTCCTCTGTATTATTATCCGTATTATTCTGCGCAGGCTGCTGTCCAGCATTAGGATCTGCAGCATTTGCAGTTTGATCAAGATTTAGATTAACAACTACATCGTCATCTTCATCATCACCACTAACAGTTATGTCCTCTTCATTCTCACCAGACTTTCCATCTCCTGAAAGAACGACAAGATCATTGAAGCGTTGCTCATACTTTGCATAATCTTTCTTCTTGTAAAGATAGATCTTTCGAAGATCATCACTTACCTGACCGTCATTAAAGTAATAGAACTTATAACTTGGCTCCAACTTGAAAGAATGATGGAAGTATGCGAGATAATCAGGAATATAGTTCGGACGTGCAACCTTCGTATTCTTGAAAGCTTCTGTACGAGCCGCCATAATTCCCTTCATATACCACTTCTTAGCATTATTATCATCCATTGCATTTACAAGAGAATCAATATGATGCTGAGTAAGTCCCAACTGCTTAATTGTCATCAACTCAAGAGCTGCCTCTGTATAGAATACCGCATGGTTGTCTTTATGAGAAGAAAGCACCTCTTCCATCTCCTGAAGGTATGAATTTGTCTCAGATGGAGACATCTGCTTTGTCACACACTTCATGAAACGATCCTTGAAACTGATAAACATACGTAGCTTGGCAACCTTCGGATCATTCTGCTCTGATGCCTTGCCAAACCAGAAGTTCATATAACTTTGAGCACTGTCACGCTCATCCTTCATATAATAGGTGAGAATCTGATTGATAAGAATCTCACGACGGTTCTTCTGTGCGACATCAGTATTGCGAGCAGGTCTTCCCTGTACTCTTGAACTACGAGTGTTAATGAAAGGACGAAGGATTTCAAGATCCGGAGCACCTTCCTTCATCTTAAGAATCGCCATTCTGTTTGCACAATACATAGCAAACTTCACATTCTCATAACCAAGATCTTTTGTTACATGTCTGTAAGCAAGTCGGGTAATGATTTCCTGATCCTCAGGATCTTCAATAACATCAAAGAGGTTATAATAGTCACCATCAGAAAGATCCTCCTTACCATCAATAAGGTTCTGCTTGTGCTCATAATAGAACGCAGCAACCTCAGGACCATTCATGATATGCTTACGCTCATAACGATAAGTACAACGCATTCTACGCATTGACTCTAGGATAGGCACAATGTTTGTATCATAGAATGGAAGTATTCTGATACTACCCTCGCCAGAAGGAATAACAGCACGAAGAGAGTCTGCCTTGTCCTTGTTTCCTTCTTCATCAAGTTGCTTAGCAACATCATCCCAGCTATATACCCTTGGAGCCTGCTTGCTGAACTGTACGTCAGCCTTACCAAGACCACTACGGAGAATGTTATAAGCGACATCAAGACGACCAGAAGCAAGTTTACGGTTAGCCTCGAAACCACCATCAGGTGATGCTGTAGCCTCAATTGAAACCTGCATCAGAAGGTCACCATAAGATCTCAACTCATCAAGGAACGTCTCCTTGATAGAATCGTTCATAGCATCCTGAATAAGAACAGACTTACCAACCTGGAAACGGAGCTTAATATCCTGATTCTTTGTTTCAAAGTTCTCATCAGCCTGAGTCGCGAACTCGTCAAGATCCATATCGGCCTGAGATACCGCAAGATTAAGGAACTTATAATAGTTCTTCTTTGTACAAGAAGACTGACTCGCCCATTCAGCCAAATATATATGATGATAGTCAGCAACCTCAACAAGATATGGGAACTTATAATCCATACTTGGGGTGCGTTTCCTATAAACCACAGTTGTATCAATATCCACACGATTGTGCAGATTCAAAATGATGCTACTTGAATAATAATCCTTCAACTTATCGTTCTTACGATAGTTGTAACCCATACGACGGTCCTGAAGCTCATGATATTCAGCACCCTCATAGCAAAGACCTTTTACATAGTCAACAGAGTCACCAGTCTCACACTCCACTGCATAAGGCTGAATAATAAGACGAGAGTCCTCTGCAACTGTACCAGCAGGAAGATGTACTACAATTGGAATATAGCAATTAATACCATCATCAAGAGCTGGAGCTGCAACAAGACTCAATGTATCACGGCTCTGACCTTGTACTTCAACATTGCTAAGCGTATGATTTCCTTTAAAGTCAATCTTCTTCTCTTCTACGTGGATATACTCAGTCTTACCGGCAACAGTTTCAATTACAATGAAATCAGCACCGTCAGAGGTAAGGTCATCGTCAGGATCGAAAGAAGTGACAAGCAACGCCATTCCCGGATACAAAACGCGAACATTGAAAGTACCGTTAGCCTTTGACTTCTTGAAGGTCAGCTTATGCTTGGCAACTGCATCATCAAAAGCAAGAGGATTAGTACCATTTGAAATCTCAGGCATAGTTGCCTCAAGAATTGCCTTGACTTCATTAGCTTTTTTCGTTGTCTTGAAGAGAGCATAACGAAGTGGCTTGGTGGTAACCTCATCACCAGTCTTGAACTGAACCTTGACACTAGCAGTAAATGGCTCATCGCTCTGTGCCATAAGTGAATTACTTACGACAAAAAGCAACATTGTCAAAAGGATAAATAATTTCTTCATCATTCTTATATCTGCACCTAAACTGACAGATGACTATTATTGATTATACAAACTGTATATAAATTGCTTACTTTAAAACGTATGAGATCGAGATGCCGATTCGTGTAGGAAGAAGATAGTATCCACGCGCATTTGCCTGAGTGAAACCATTTTCCTTTGAGTCCTCATCGCGAGAGCCTACAAAATTCTCCTTTTGGTTATAGTATACTGCGCCATAACCAGCATGGAAGTCAAGACTTAGACGGCGAGTAATGTTATAAACATATCCAAATGTTAGACCTGCACCAACCGCATCACCTTTGTAGGTTTTATTCTTCCATTCAATGTCATAACGTCCACCAATAGCACCCAAGCCCATGAAGATTCCATGCACAGGGCGATGAGAAAGATAGTAACGGAATTCAGGCTGAATAAGCGTAGCCTCGATATTCTTTCCCAGGGCCTTCCACCCATAGATAAAATTTACGCCAAAAGAGGTCTTATTGCCTGTGACGATTTCCATACCAAGTGATGGAGCCATCATAGCATCCATTGCCAAGTCTGTATTTATAGCTACCATCTGAGCTTTAGCACTCAGAGATATAACAACAGCACATACTATAGAGAGTATTTTCTTCATTCTTTTCACTTAATTAAAATGTAATATCTCCAAGATTAATGATACGACGTTTTGTCCCATCATCTTCTTGACCATCAACTACAGTGTAACTAACAGACTTCATCTCAGGAATTGTTGATGTATCATCACCTCTGAAGCGCACGTAGATATTGGCTGTACCAGTTTTAGAAACACCAAGCACGGTCAGATATTGCTTAAACTCCCTCTTCGTATCCTTTGCAGTACCACCAATAGAAAGAACACACTTTACCTTGCTACCTCCGACTACAGCGCCATTCGGTTTCTTCTTTCCTATGATGTCACATATTTCAACATACACATTCTGGGCTGCACGACTTGACGTAATACTTCCAGAAACCTTATATTGTGTTGTAAGTTTATAAGGCTTTTGAAAAGTAGCATGTGCCTCCTGCCCTAACTTTACTTCCACCAACATAGTAGAATCCGCATAAATCCCAGCAGAATTGCTTGATACATATTTCCCAGACAGAGCCTTTTTAACCCCTTCATCAGAAGTGTTATACTCTGTAGTCTTACTTGAAATAATCACATTGCCATAATATTGACTTCCCTTGGAAAGAGCATCAAAATCAAAATTCTGATAGTCATAGCCAGTGTTTCTACTTATAGCATAGAACTTATACTTTCCCATAGGAATATTTGTCAACTTATTTTCTTTATTGAAATTATAAGTAAACACTGTATCACAACTACCGGCTGTGTTTGTAGCAAAAACCACAGTACGAGTAGTTGGCCAATCTGCCAGACTCACCGTAACAGCCGTACTCTTCTTCTGCTCAGCTAGTTCTCCCTCTGAAAGCAAATCAACTTGCGAACATGAAGCAAAAGAGGCAGAAACCACAGCTATTGACAATATATTTCTGAATATCTTATTCATTTTCATTATCCCCGATTAATTGTTATTTTTCGCAGCCTTTGCAGCAGCTTTTGCCTCTGCCTCAGCCCTCTTCCTTGCTTCCTTCTCAGCCTTAGCAGCTTCCTTCTCAGCCTTAGCCTTTGCTTTAGCCTCTTCCTGAGCTCTCTTCTTAGCCTCACGCTCTGCCTTTGCAGCCTCAGCCTGAGCATCAGCATCAACGCCGCCATTGAGAGTCTGGCTCTGCTTCTTCAACTGCTCTTCACGCTTCTTCTGTTGTTCTTTTTCCTGCTTTTCGAGATAGCGCTGCCATTCCTTTCTTTCGGCTTCACGTTGCTTTTCCTTAGCTGCCTGCTTAGCCTCACGCTCCTTCTGGAGAGCCTTCTGTTCAGCATCGTACTTTCTCTGTTCAGCATAAGCCTCATTCATACGCTTACGCTTCTCATTCTCGTACTTTCTGTTTTCTTCGGCCATCTGCTTCTCCATAGCCTTCTCCTCTGCAGCCTGCTGCTTCAAGAGAGCCTTCTCCTCTGCATCAAGAGCCTTCTCAAGCTTGCGTTCCTCAGCCTCTTTCAGCTTATCAGCCTCAATCTGCTGGCGAACCTGCTCTTCAACCTTACGGGCATTAGCCTTATCTACGAGGGCAATACTATCTTCCTTAGCCTTCTCCTCTGCAGCCTTGATACGCTCCAGACGCTGCTGCTCACGTGCCTGCTCCTGAATCTTACGAGCCTGCTCCTCACGAGCCTTGTCAGCCTTACGCTTCATATCTCGTGTATCAGCAAGTTTCTGGTCAATAATACTCTCATGATTCCTCATATTTATAATAAGGAGAGAGTCGTACTTATTCTGATAGAAACGGTAAATCTTCAGATACTCCATATCGCGCTTACGCAATTCAGCACGATAGTCAAGCTCTGCAAGAACCTTTTCCTGATACTTCAAGTCAACATCGTATCTCCAACGATACTTTGTGTATATATTAGCCTTGCCCACACGATATACAAGACCGACGCGAGCCTCGGTCAAGATAGGGAATGGCACAATCTTCAAGCCTGACTTCTCTTCTGTAACATAATAGGAAGACGTCTGACTGTCATGGCTATACTTCTCATAATTAGTAAGAGCGAAACCTGCGCTGAAACCAAAATCAAGGTCAACGCTCTTTCCGCTTGGGAATATATAAAGAGGACGAATCACACCATACTGAAAACCCAAGGTGTATGCCTGGCCCTGAATTCCCTCCTTACCAAAAAGGAAAGAATAGTCATCATACGCCAAATAGCCTCCACGATACCAAGTAGTACGAGGATGCTTTGGACGACGACGACGACCAGAGAGGATTTTCTCATAAGTATGACGATGCGGTCCCAAGTCGTTGGTAGTCTTTCGAGTACGCCAATAATTACGGAACTCTCCGCGGACCTCGAACAGATTATACACAACACCCGGATTATAGGTATGCTTAGTATTCCAGTTACCCCTAACATTAAGTCCAATGGCATTACGACTCCAGTTATATTTGCCAAGGTCAAACTCAACGCCGAAGTTTGCCAACAGCATCATCCAGTCCACACCATTTGTACGAAGGGAAATACGATCGCTAAATGTAAGCGAATCGAGCTTATGATCATCAGCCATCTTCTTCTGTGCAAAAACACATGAAGATGAAACTAGCATCATAAGCAGCACGCAATATTTCAGCCCTTTTAAATTCACTGTTTTAATCAAAACTTTAATATATAACATTTTTTAACCCCAAACATGTCTACCACACATAGGAGCATTCTTTCTTCAACTTATATCTCCTAACTAATTGAAATTGTAGCAGTTACGGGCGACCCCAATAATAAAATCAGTATGAAGACCCTAAAACTGACTGCAAAGTTAAATATTTTTAATTGAATATGCAAACAAATTCTCAACTTTTATATTTTTTTTAACATATCTATCAACTTTTACAAAAAAACTCAAAACAGCAATATCGCTGACACTCTTTCGTAGAAAGTCATGTTTCAAGCCGTTTTTTGCACCCATCAACATCCACCTTTGGGAAAGGGATTCAGAACGGACTTACAACGGACCTGGAACGGACCTACATCGGACTTGCATTAGAGCGTTTTCTCAGCATGCAAAAAGTATCACGAGAATGATGACTACCTCCATAGGACTTTCTTGCCATCAGCGATTATAACGCCATTGTTCTTTTGTCCAACAATACGACCATTGACATCGTATTTCCTTTTACTCTTAACACTCTCATAGTCATTCACTTCCACATTATTAATATAAGAGGTGGTTCCTATGGTTGTTTTCGGGTGATAAACGCCACTTGAATAGTAGTATTCTCCTGCCGAGGCCGTGTACCAGACATATTTGCTTGAACCATCCGCTGTCGGTGTATATTTACCATCCGACGTCAATGTACTTGAGGGCATTGTCTTGTCGAAATCCTCATAACATTCAAATTTTACATCTACGCCTTCCAGAATTGGAGCATCCTCAGAAAGTGTACCCGACAAATATTGCTTTAGCACATTATATGCATTAACGATTGCAGACTTCGGAGCATGCTTGTATGCCCAAAGCGGTACACCGGCATTACTAACACAGCTAATACACAAAGCAGGCATATCCGTAAACCCATCTATGTTTTGCTCCGCTATAACACCATAATATGCGACGCCCGAGATTGTCAACTTAATAAAGGATTTCCCCTCTTGGGTAAACTCCCAAGTTCCCGTTTTGTCTCCTGAAATCTTTCCACCTTCTGAAAGCACTATTGAAATTGGAGTAGCCTCTGCATAACTCTTATGGTTCAACTTATACGTGTGAATCAGCAACTGGTAGGTTCCAGCAACGATCTCATTTGAGTAAAGACGTCCCGTCTCTATCTGAGCCTGAGTCGTTTTCATTGCTGTATATCTGAAAGGAGAAGCAACAAGCCAACCATATTCGTTCTGAAACAACTGACGTACACGTACCTGATGATGAACAGTACCGTTGTTAAACTTTGTATGATATACGACAAACGCATTTCCATCAGCATCCACACAAGCTGAATTATGCCCTTCCGCGCACTCTCCAACAGTCATTGTTCCCCAGTTGTTAAAAGCGCCAAGAAGTTTCATTCCTCTGTTTGACGTGGCGTTTGGTCCAAAGTTTAGCTGATAATTGTTAAATATTGCAAAATTTCCCGATGCATCCTTATAAGGTCCGGTAGGAGACGAAGAGCGGAACACGCGCATCTCATATCCCCCATCAGGCGCATAGCCACCATAACTCATGAAAAGATAATAATAGCCACCTATATATTTTATATAAGGTCCCTCGCCTGAAACATAATACCCTCCGGCTATTTTCTTTCCAAAATACTGGTCGGAAGTGGCATTGGCACTAAGAGTCGTCCCCGAATAAGTATAGGTATAGTCACGAAGTCCTGTATTCTTGTCGAGCTTCAACATAAAGATTCCTCCCGACCATGAGCCGTAGGTAAGCCAAAGCTCACCTTCCTCATCATAGAAGACACAAGGATCTATGCAGTTCGGATAGTAGGTTCCCCACTTGCTACCTGCACTTGAGAAACGAGCAGGAAGTGCTTCTGAACCTGTTACGATTTTCATATCGGTCTTGGCAACATCCACCTTCTTGCCTGAGTAAGAAACATTATTGAAACCTCCGAACACTATCGGGGCCTCATATTTGAAAGGACCAGTCGGACTATCCGCAGTAAGAAGAACTATAACCGATGCCCAGTTATCTCCGTTTAGCGAAAGATACATGCACCATTTCTTCATCTGCACATTATATATAATGTCAGGAGCCCACATATCACCAGCTATCCACTCGGCAGCATTTGACGAATAGATTGAGCAATAGGCTCCGGCATCAAAAGAGCCTAATGTCTCTGTGACGATATCAGAGCCTCGCTTCACCTGCACCTCATGGGTAGGACAGGAAGAAAAAGCCGTTTTATAGCTTTGGCCAAGAAAAGCCGAATGTTCCTTACCTGTATTTATTGCCGACCAGTTGACCAAATCCTTTGACTTGGCAACTCCGATATGAGAACCTACTATATAATAGTATGCATCAGAGGGATTATAGACAACCGACGGATCATGAACCGCCACATTATTATATGTCTTTGCCTTCTGCATGTTCTGAAGCTGCGAAGACGACAGTTTCGTCTGTGCAGACAAAGCCGAAGGCAATAGCATCCATGACAAAAAAGATAATATCCAGAGTTTCATTTCAGTCATTTTTTTTAGTTCGGTCAGTCAGTATTTTCGGGGCAAAAATACAATTATTTTTCAACATCAACAAATTTTCCAAGATATTTTTTTGAGAAACGGCACGATGTTTGGTAATTTATTACTATATTTGCAGAAAGTTTACAACTTAAATCATTACAACTAGCTCTAAATTATATCAAAAACAATATTATGAAGAGAAAGCTATTCCTGACATCACTCGCTATTGTCAGCTCCCTTGGTTCTTTTGCCCAGAGCAACGAGATGATTATTCAGGCAAAGAAACCCGGTGCTGCTATCCAAAGCACAATGTACGGTATTTTTTTCGAGGACATCAACTATGCTGCCGACGGAGGCCTCTATGCCGAGATGGTGGCAAACCGTTCATTCGAGTACCCCAACAGCTTTGCTTGCTGGGATATCTCCGGCAAGGTGAGCCTCAAGGATGACGGACCTTTCGACAAGAACCCTCACTATGTGCGTCTCTCCCCTTCCGGTTTCCGCGACAAGCACACCATGATTGAGAATCACGGTTTCTTCGGCATGGGAGTGAAGAAGGATCACGAGTATCGCTTTACCGTATGGGCTCGTTGTCCAGAGGGTGGCAACGCAAAGATATGGGTTGACCTCGTGGATAATGCCACCATGACCGACGACCAGAAGTTAGGCAATGGAGGCATTGACATCAGCGGCAAGGAATGGAAGAAATACTCTCTTATCCTCAAGCCAAAGAAGACATTCGAAAAAGCTCACCTACGCGTATGGGGCGACAGCAAGGTCATAACCGACCTTGAGCACGTCAGCCTCTTCCCTGTTGATACTTGGAAAGGTCGCGAGAACGGAATGCGTAAGGATCTTGCGCAAGCCCTTAACGACATGAAGCCGGGCATCTTCCGTTTCCCTGGCGGATGTATCGTCGAGGGTACAGACCTCGCCACGCGCTATCAATGGAAGAATACCGTAGGACCTGTGGAGAACCGTCCACTTAACGAGAACCGCTGGCACTACACCTTCACTACCCGCTATTACCCCAACTACTTCCAGAGCTACGGACTTGGCTTCTTCGAGTTCTTCCAACTCTGCGAGGACTTCGGATGTGATGCCCTCCCTGTCCTCAACTGCGGTATGGCTTGCCAGTATCAGAATCCAGAGAAGACCGACCAGTATGTTGCTCTCGACGATCTCGGTCCTTATATTCAGGATGCTCTCGACCTGATTGAGTTCGCCAACGGCGATGCAAGCACCACTTGGGGCAAGGTACGTGCGGATATGGGGCATCCAGAGCCCTTCAACCTCAAATTCCTCGCCATCGGAAATGAGCAATGGGATTATAAGGACAACCCTGCCTTCACCTCACGCCTGAAGAAATTCCTCGACGTTCTCAAGGCGAAGCACCCGGAAATCAAATACATAGGAACAACCGGTCCCGACTCTGAGGGTAGCAAATTTGATATGCTCCAACCTAAGATGAAGGAACTGAAGGCAGACCTTTACGACGAGCATTTCTATCGTAACGAGCAATGGTTCACCGACTCTGTAAACCGCCACCGCTACGACAAATACGACCGTTCAAAAGGCGCTCCAAAAGTATTTGCAGGAGAGTATGCCTGTCATGGCAAGGGAAAGAAATGGAACCACTTCAACGCAGCCCTTCTCGAAGCAGCCTTCATGACCGGATATGAGCGTAACGCAGACGTCGTTCACATGGCTACCTACGCCCCTCTCTTTGCCCACGTGGAGGGCTGGCAATGGCGCCCTGATGCTATCTGGTACGACAATCTCAACTCTTTCAAGACCTGCTCATACTGGGTACAATATCTCTACGCCCACTACAAAGGCACCAACGTTCTCCCGCTCACTATGAACAATAAGGCTGTTGCAGGCGACAGCGACCAGAACGGTCTGTCAGCCTCAGCCGTCATCAACAAGCCAACAGGCGAGATCTACGTCAAGGTTGCAAACATCAGCGACAAGGCTCAGAGCATCAGACTTAACCTCAAGGGTGTCAAGGCTCTCACAAGCGGTAAGGTCATAACCCTCCACTCCGACAACCCGATAGAAGAGAACTCCATCCAGAGACCTGACGCTATCCTGCCTGTCGAGAAGGATATTGAGGTTGCCGGCTCTATACTCGACACAGAAGTTCCGGCAAAGACATTCGCCGTATTCGTACTGAAGTAACACATCCCCATAAACATACAAACAACCTAAAAGAAACTCCCCCAACTCTTCCCGTCAAGCGGGAAATGGTTGGGGGAGCAACTGTTTCCTACACAATCCTGTGCGTCGGATTTGGTCTTCCCGGCTGAAGGAATCTCCAGGCAAGGATCTCGTTATCATATTTATCTCCGATAGCAGAGGCTATAACATCCTTCACAATATCATTAAGATGCTCAGGACTTGTCTCTACACGAGCATTGACGATAAGTTTCAGATTCTCGCTTGTACCGGCAGTACCGCGCAACTGCAAAGTAGAAACATCACCCGTGATATTACCAACGGCATACTGTGCGCCATTCTCGGCAATAACCTTGACATGACCAACGCGCAGTTTCTCATTCTTCACAACCTTTGCAATACCGTTCATGATGTCCTTAAGCAACGTGTCCCAATAAGCAGGAGTTTTACTGCTAACAGCCACCGTACCGTTAAGCCATCCCAACACAGCCTCTCCATGAGCATATTTGTCGTAGTTGATGTCGAGGATAGTCTTTCCGCTACCCAGTCTATGGCCTACCTCTTCCAACCACTCCACAACGCCGATACCGTTCTGCGTGCTTACCGTCATAACTGCAGTATGCGGGAAACAGGTCTGTGTATCCTTTTTCAGTTTCTCAAGTTCAGAATCGCTCAACAGGTCGGTCTTTGTTATGAGGATTACCTCACTCTCCTCCAACTGTTTACGATAGATATAGGCTGCATCCTCGTGAAGGCCTCCGTCACCGCCATAGATGATAGACCTCAGTCGCAAAGGATCTGAAAGGACTGTAAGAGGCGATACAAGAACCTCCGTATCAAGGTATTTCTTCATCGGACGTATAATCGTTGCGGTAAGGTCGGCACAACTGCCCACCGGCTCTGCAAGAATCACATCTGCCTCCACTTCCTTGCGGAGCTTCTTGATGGCATCTGTGAAACCGTCGAAATTACAGCAGAAGCAGCTTCCTGCCACCTCCTGAACCTGCAGGTTTGCCTGTCGCAGCAATCGACTGTCAACAAGTTCCGGAGCCTGATCATTTGTAATCAATCCTACTCGCAAGCCTTTTGCCATAAGTCTCTGTGCCACATCCCATATAAGTGTGGTCTTACCGGCTCCCAAGAAACCACCGGTGATTATCAATCTTGTCTGTTTATCCATTTTCAATTTTCAATTATCCATTATCAATTTTCAATTTTCAATTATTTGTTACATCCGCACTGGCAGTTCTTCTTCTTGTTGATAGGCTCAAGAATATACTTGAACAGGAGCGCAGCAACCGTTCCGCCCAAGATAGGAGCAAAGATATAAACCCAGAACCAACCGCCTACCTCATCAGGCATAGCAGCACTACCCCATCCTATGAGATATGCCACGATACGAGGTCCGAAGTCGCGAGCAGGATTCAAGCCTGCCTGAGTAAGCGGAGCCACAAAGAAGATTATGCTTGATACGGTAAGACCAATGAACAATGGCTGAAGATCAGAAGAAGGACGTCCTACATTACAGTCCTCCGTCAAGGCAAAGATGAAGAGGGCGAGCAGCATAGTGCCGAATCCCTCCGCAAGCATAGCCAAAGGCAGGGACACCGTGGCTATTGAGTCGCCCGGATTAGGATAGAACTCACCGAACATACGTGCCGTATCAACCGAACCTGCCGAACCCCTCGCAATATTATGCACCAATTCATATTGCGCTATCGACGGACTGAAAAGCACATAGAGCATAGCGCCCGCAAGAATAGCGCCGACAAACTGAGCCGTCAGATAACTCGGCAACTGCTTGGCCTTCATACGACCAGCCACCACCATAGCCACCGACACGGCAGGATTAAGATGTGCACAGCAGATGTTGCGGGTAAGGAATATTGCCAATGTCACGCCAACACCCCATACCAAGCCAATCTGGAAAATACTGTTATACTCACCGAAGAGCACAGCCACGGCCACACTACTGCAGCCAAACAATGTGAGGATGAAAGTCCCCAGCATTTCTCCAATAAATCCTCTCATTTTCGTTATAATTTGTATTAGTTTAAACGTGAGTTCGACGACTTGCTTTAGCTTGGTGAGCCTTTGCGAACAATTTATTCTGTTGTATATTGTTGACTATCATGTGGTTGAAAGAGCTCTGAAGGAGCGATACCTAATAGGGCAGTCCGTCAGGGCTGTTATATTTGTCGATATAGGGGGTATGAGGTCTGAAGGACCGACACCTAAAGTCTTCAGGTGTCGCACTTACAGCGCTCCTTTAATCACGCAT
>CADCHG010000011.1 GCA_902801155.1 uncultured Prevotellaceae bacterium
GCTTACTGATTAATAACGAATATTTCAAATTGTTTAACGCAAAAGAAACAGGCAAAAATTTTGTATAGAAGAAAAAGCGTTGTAACTTTGCAGTCAGAAACAAGCCCCATCCAACGACCACCCAACGACCCACCCAGTCCCTCCCCCCTCACCCCCTCAAGGGGGAGTAGATACACTAACTTGCGCAAGGCAAGGTTCGTTCCACCTCCGTTCCCTACAGCCCCCTCCAACTGACACATACTCCGATGTTATCAACATCGGACTTCCCCCGAGCGAGGGGGAGGGATTTAAGATAATTCTGCAGGCTATTGAGCAATCAGGGGAAAGAGGCAATCAATATATATTCAAACTTCGACAAACATCATCTTCAACACTTGCGAAGCCTGTTGAGCTTTACGAAAAGTTAAAAACTGAGAAATTAGGCATAGCAAAAATGGAAACACCCTCGGGAATGACAAAAAGGACGCCCTGATTCAGGGCCTCCTTAAGAGTAGAAATTCATAAGGGCAGAACGAATCGTTCCCCCCTTGAAGGAGAAATTCATAAGGGTATGAACGAATCTGTCAACTTTCTCATGGCAGGAATTGCCTGGAAGGCAACACTATGAGTAACCGAGGTGCATACTTGACGAAGGAGAGAATGCCCTCGGATAGAAAACTCCATACCTTTAATCAGCCTGGAAGGCTATACCTGATTGGCTTTCATGCGTAATGTACTGCCTTCCAGGCAGAGGAGAAATTTCTGGGTTAATCCCCGCACATTCTCGTTCCACTCGTATGTACGGGGTTACTGATAGTACTGTCTTCCAGACAGTTCTCCAGTTTATGACTACGTAGAAGAGCAATGACAAGCTTGCTTAATCATTGCCTTGGCGAGAATGGTAGAATTATCATTCAAAAGTTTTCGTCATCAGTATGCAAGTTCCCCTTATAGCGGGTGATTTTGAAGACCTTTTACAGCAAACCGTTCATGTTGTCTATGATCTGCCCATCGTAGAGGTTGATGATACGGTTAGCGTATGTGGCATCGTGCTGTGAGTGCGTTACCATGATGATGGTGGTGCCCTCGGCATTTAGCTGGCTGAGCATTTCCATAACCTCAAGACCGTTCTTTGAGTCGAGGTTGCCCGTAGGCTCGTCGGCAAGGATTATCTTCGGATTGCTAATAACGGCACGGGCTATTGCCACACGTTGCTGCTGTCCGCCAGATAGCTGGCTGGGGTAGTGCTTGCCACGCTGTGACATATTCATTCTGCGAAGAACCTCAAGCACACGCTCCTTACGCTCCTTGGCTGGCACACCCATATAGAGCAGAGGCAGTTCCACGTTCTCGTTCACGTTAAGTTCGTCGATAAGGTTGAAACTCTGGAACACGAAACCTATAACGCCTTTGCGTATGTCCGTGCGCTCGTTCTCGGTTAGTGTACTAACATCCTTGCCGTTCAGGAGGTATGTGCCTTCGGTAGGTGTGTCTATTAGTCCCATGATGTTGAGGAGGGTGGATTTTCCGCAACCTGAGGGCCCCATGATGGCAACAAACTCGCCTTCCTTAATCTCAAGGCTGACACCATTGAGTGATGTTGTCTGTACTTCTTCTGTACTGTATATCTTTGTTATGTTATCTAATTTAATCATAGTGAAAAATGAAGCCCCCTCCGTCTCCCCGAGGGGAGGGCTTTTTATATAGTATTATTGTATCTAAAGGCTCCCTCCCTCGGGAGGGCTGGGGAGGGGCCCCTTTTCTATTCTTTCTTAATTAATAACGCTGGGTTGATATGTGATATTTTATATATCTTCTGCCATACGGTGAGGAGAGTTACCAATGCAATGACTAGAATTGCAAGGCAATAGAGACCACCAAATACGGAGATAATCTCCAATGTTTCATTAGTTGAAGTTGCACTTATGATTGCTAAGCATACTAAGACTGGTAAAAACAGACCTATGCAGAAGGATATGGAGAGAGTCTTGACATAGTAACGGCTGAACATCTTTACTATATCCCATGTCTTCGCACCATTAACCTTGCGTATTGCCACTTCCTTTTGTCTGCCTCGTGTCTCAAGTGCTATGGAAGAATAGACCGTGATGATGATGCAGAGCAGGCTTATTACCAAGAAGACGGTACATACTTTTATGCCAGTAACTATGTTCATGTGAGTTTCGAAGAAACTATCATATATAGTCTTGATATTCGCGTGTCGAGTCGCGTATGATTTCTTGCAGGTCTCTGCTATGTCTGTCCTGTACTCTTCTGCTTTGCCCTCCTTCGTTGATATTATGAAGTAGAAATATGGATCTCGTTGGTCTTTGATAGAACATTCTTGCTCATATTTGTCGAAATCTCTTATAATATAGTAAGCATGTTTTAATGTCGGGTAGAATGGCAATGGTCTGGAGTAGCCAAGATGGATGTAATAGCAACTATCGATAAGCATTTCTTCTTTTGTTGGCCTTTTGTAGTTCAACTTGAGAACCTTCATCAGACTATCTATTTCTTCCGCTTTTGCATAGACAGGAATACCTTCTATTTTGTCTTCATACTTCTGTTGAGGCATGTATGTTGGCGACTGTTGAAGCTCCATGTTGAAGATGGATGCAAGTTCTGCATCAAATACATATGAAATATATAGTGCAGTACTGTCTTGGGTGGCCTGAGCCTTGAATTTAGGGGTTATAGGTGCGTGGTCGTCCAATCTGTTTAATCTTGCCACTTTTTCAACTGCTGGATGAGAAGTCCATAGAGTATCAGCCTCTTGATGTGAATAGACTGAGAATGTTCTTTTGCAATTATCAATATCGGCATTGGGGTTAAACAGGTATATGTCTACTATGCTTGCAATATATGTACCAATGATAATGAAAAACAGGCAGGAAGCAAATGTGTATTGAACTATTTGCATCGAACTGTTCCATATTGATTTGTTGGAGTTGCTATTGCTGATGTATGAGCTTGGAGTTTCCTTGATGACTTTCCTGACTCTAAACCATGCAATCAAAACAGATATGAAGAATGTGGTGATTGTAAGGATGATGATATAACCAGGGAATGATGTTTCCAATTCTGTAACCCAGCCGTCTTTGTGTATAATAAAGTGGAAGAGGTAATTTGAAAATAAGGAGTCAATCAGGATTGCAGCTATCAGGGTTATGGAGAAGATGATTCCGAGTTCTGAGCATAGTAGGGCGAACAATTGCTTTGGCTTGGCACCATTGCAACGACGAATGACGATCTCACGACTACGGATCTCAAACAACTGGAACTGCATCTTTAGATAGCCAGAAAGACCGATTATCAGTATGCTTGATCCTAATAGTGGCAATATTATCATTAAGAGTATGCCTATCAAAATTTGACGGGTTGATTTTTTAGTGTAATCGTACACATGCACTTCGTTTTTGGGGAATATCTTCTTGGCGCTTTCTCTGAAATTTTCAATTTCCGAGTGGTCGTTAAGCGTGACATATAAGTGATATTCGTGTGTGCGAAATTCTGTTTGTGTAGCCAATGTTTTATAGGAATCATCCTTGAAATCGGTAACTACATAGACGGCATCTTGTAGGTGATGGCCAGATGTCCTTACGATGTCGTTGGCTTTTATGCCTTTGCCATAGTCGAGATCAAATTCCAGAGGCTTGGCATCGGGACCAAACTGTTCTGCTATGTTCGACTCGTCTATGAGTATATCGCCGTTCTTCAGGTCTTCGAGTTTCTTGCCTGTGGTTGATTCGTAGTTGTGCTTTCTTAGCCAACTTTTGTTTACGGCTTTTATCTCGAATAGATAACTGTATTCTATGTTACCATTTTTGTCCTTGTTTTCAAAAACTCGGCAACCAGACGTACAGCAAAAAGGAATTTCCTTTACGCATGATAGCTTCTGCAGCTGTTTGAGTCCGTCAATCGTGATGTCTTTGATTTCGTTGTTTTCGTGGATCGTCAATTCCACTTCATTGCCAAATTGTTTTGTAAATTCAGAAATGATTCTTTCATTGACTAAATGTAGCGTGAATGCAAAACATATAATACCCACCGAGAGGCATAGCACAGAAATCGTGTTCTGTACCTTGTATTTCAGGATGTTTCGCCATGCAGCTTTGAGGTTATGGATAATTAGCATAGTTGTTTTCGGCCTCTTCGTTCCCCAATTCTATGGAGGTCGGTGGGCTTGTCACCGTTTTAATGGGTTTGTAGAATTGATGTGCGCACCATCGTTGAACTATCGAGTGCAAAGGTAATATAATTATGGAATAAGACAATGGCTTTTTTGCGTGGAAAATGCAGTTTGTATGATATTCATACATTTGGCTGTATGAATTTTTTACACTTTTACTTTCCTTAGAATGATTTGAATGTTTTTTTTGCTGTTTCTGTTTGTTTTCGGCTGAAAAAATGCTACCTTTGCAGTCATGAGTGAAAACAAGAATACAATACTGATAGTGGATGACAATACTGCCATCCTTACGGCTTTGAAGATATGCCTTAACGGAGTGTTTGAACGTATCATCACCCTTTCTACACCTGAGAATATCCTTACTACTCTTCAGCAGGAGCATGTGGATGTGGTGTTGCTCGACATGAATTTCACTCTTGGCGTTAATTCTGGTCAAGAGGGCTTGATGTGGCTTCGCACCATAAAGAAACTGCATCCCGATGTGCCTGTCGTGCTTGTAACGGCATACGCAGACGTGAAACTTGCAGTTCGAGGCTTGAAGACTGGTGCCGAGGATTTTGTCACAAAGCCTTGGGATAATGACGAACTGATACGTGTCCTGAAAGATGCCATTAACAAGAGTGAGGCGGTTGTGCCTCTCGAACAACTGGAGACAGAGCATGTGCGTAAGGTGGTGGATAAGTGTCATGGTAATATAAGTAAGGCTGCGGAACTGCTTGGAATAACAAGGCAGACGTTGTATAATAAGGTTCGCCCCTCTAAATCCCCATTAAAGGGTGGACTTGAGTAGTTTGTGTTGATGGATATGGATATTTGGATAATACTATCTATAATTATCCCCCTCGGGGGAATGGGGGGTATTTGGTACCGCCACCAATGCCTGCTTCGCGATAGGGCTCATTTGATGCGTGAGGCTGTGAGGAATCATGAGTTCACGTTCTCGTTGCCAACCAAGGGATTGTTCTTTGGAGAAAGGGCTTTGCAAGAGGCCCTTAATGATATCGGACAGGATGTAAACAAACTTGTGGCACAGAATGAGGTGGAATCGTGGCAGAGGTTGACGCGAGTGCTGACGCATGAGATTATGAATGCCACCACGCCTATACAGAGCATCAGTCAGGCCTATCTCAGTAATCCGAAGATAAAGGGCACGTTGTATGAGGAGGGTATTCGCGCTATCTATGAGACGAGCACAGGACTTGCCAGTTTCGTGGATAGCTATCGCAAACTCACGCAGTTGCAGAAGCCTGTCCTTGCGGATATCGCGCTTGGTGCTTTTATCTCGTCCATAAAGTCACTCTATCCTGATTTGGAATGGAAGGTGAATATTTCACCGTTTTCCACTATGAGGGCTGATGAGAATATGCTTCGTCAGGTGATCATCAATATCGTTAAGAATGCTGTTGAGGCTGGGGCAAAGATGATTGATATTAGGTATAGCTCGACCCATAAATCTCCTTTTAAGGGAGACTTCTTGAACACTCCGGCTCCCTCCCTACGGGGGAGGGCGGGGGGAGAGGCCATATTATTCATCAGCAACGATGGCGCTCCTATTCCCCCAGATGTAAGACGAGAGATATTCGTGCCTTTCTTCACAACAAAGCGTTCTGGTTCTGGTATAGGTTTGTCATTGTCGCGTCAGATGTTGATGATGCAGGGCATGAATATTGAGCTTGCCGATACCCCTGTAAGTGGATGCCACGTTACGTTTATTGTATCTTATTCTTAATTCGCAGACAGGCTTCGACATGCATGATCCAATGGCGTGAGAAGGGCATTTGGATAAGTCCGCGTATGTCCTTGTTGCACCAATAGTCAATAAGCCAGATAGCGTTCTCGTCTTCGCTTACAACATTAAGTGACTTGAGTTCTTCTTTTCTTTCATCGTTGATTTGCCTCTTCAAATCCTCGAAGGTCAAGCCTCTGACAATGCTTTCCGTACTCGTCTTTACGTCGGAAATATAGGAATAGAGTTCTTTCAAATCCAGCTGTCTGGAGAATTCTGCAATCTGTTCTCTTACCAGTTCGTTACCAGTTGTGATTATCGGAGCACCGATTCTCTTCTGATAATCTTTCTCGAAGAAAACCTGCGTGTCTCCTTTTATCAGCGTGTGAGCAACAATGTCTTCTATGCGGAAGATATGCCATAGGGAATACGCTATTGTCTTGCTGTGATAGCCGTCTGCTCCCATAAACGGAATGGCATCGAAATCGTCTCTGGATAGTTCTTCGTGAAAACACATTATCGTATCCATAAGATTCTTTCGAAGTTCAAACAAAGAGGAAAGTCCTGTTTCGTAGGTGTCCTTCTTCTTTATCTGACTCTGCATCGCCTTGTTCAAATCAGACCATTCTTTGTTCATTGAGTGGTTAGGGTTTAGAGTTTAGTGGTTAGAGGTTAGAGGTCAGTTTCGCTATGTTCACGTCCTCGCCTACGAGCCAGAGTATGTCGTCACGCTTGAAGGTGTAGTATGGTGACACGTTGCTGAGGCTTTCCTCGCCCGACTCTAGACCTACTACCATGCAGTTGTATTTGTCGCGTATGCCACTCTCCATAAGGGTTTTACCGAGGAAACGGCTATTGCTGCCGATTATGATGCGCTCAAGCTTCATCTCGCGGTGCTCTATGTCATAGTCTTCAGGATAGGTTTCTTTCTGGAGCGTGGAGTCGAGATTGGAGAGGTGCTCGTCGTCGCCGATGACGCTGAGACGGTCGCCCGGAAATACCGTGTCGTTGGCAGAAGGGATGTTGATTCGCCTTGAGCCGCGGAGTATGCTTGCCACGTTGATGCCGAAACGCTGGTTGAGTTGCAGTTGCCGTAGCGTCTGTCCTGCCCAGAGACTGTCGTCGGGCACGGTGACTTCGGAGATATGCAGGTCATGGTTGAGCATACGTTCCTCGAAGAGAGGGCGACGCTTGCCCGCTGCCTGTTCGGCTATGTCGCGTGAACGTAGGTTCTGCTGGAACATTCTTTCCATGCGGATGCTGCTGCGTTTCAGGGTGCGTGACATCACCATTACGATGATGGCGATGAGGGCAACGCAGAGCAAAAGGGCAGTGGAGAAGTTGGTCATGTTCTTGAATACATAGAACACGAAACTCATGGCGATGACGATGCGTGCCAGTATCGTTGAGATAAGGGGCAGACGGTTGTGGTTGCTCTCAAGCCACAGAGCCTTGAACTCCTCGCTGTTGTTCTTCTTCACTATCATGGCGCGAAGGAACGGGGAGATGAGCAGTACGGTGAGGATGCTGCATGCCACCGATGTCCATTCGCTCTGTATGAGGCGACGGCTGAATGGCAGGAACAGATTCTCCATCAGGGCAATGGCTGCTATGCAGAGTATTCCGTAAACGGCAGTGTTGAAGCCCATGGAGCGGAGCAGCGAGCGCCAGTTGGTCTTTGTGGAGAGTGATGACGGCATCTTCATTGATGCGCGGTTGATGCGCTGCACCCATACATCAGGAAGTCTGGTCTCAAGGATGTGGTATGCAGGTACGGCTCCGCGTATCATATAAGGTGTGAGGAATGTTGTGATAACCGATACAGCCACCACGACAGGGTAGAGGAAGTCGCCTATGACACCGAGGGAGAGTCCGAGAGAGGCGATGATGAATGCGAACTCACCTATCTGTGCCATGGAGAATCCGCATCGCAGGGCCTGCTTCAGAGGCTGTCCGGAGAGCAGATATCCGAAAGAGCCGAGGGTGCTCTGGCCAATGAGAATGGCAAGCGTGATGACGATGATAGGCAGGGCGTAGTCGATGAGAATCTGCGGCTGCACAAGCATACCCACAGACACGAAGAATACGGCTCCGAAGAGGTTTTTCACAGGCTCTACTACCTTTATTATCTTATCAGCCTCGACAGTCTCGGCAAGGATGCTGCCCATGATGAATGCTCCGAAAGCGCTTGAGAATCCCACCTGAGTGCTTATGACAGCCATCAGACAGCATAAGCCGAGCGACACGATGAGAAGTGTTTCGGAGTTCATCAGCTTGCGCACGCTTCGCAGGAAGATTGGTATTACGAAGATACCCACCACGAGCCATACGGTGAGGAAGAATGCGATGCGGAGTATCGAGTTCACCATCTGGCTTCCGTCGGGCGAGTTGCCGCTTGCCACCGCACTCAGCATCACCATCATGACGATGGCGAGGATGTCTTCGAGGATGAGAACGCTCATCACCAAGCCTGCGAATTTCTGCTGGCGAAGTCCGAGGTCGTCGAATGCCTTGTATATGATTGTTGTTGACGACATGGCAAGCATACCGCCGAGGAATATGCAGTTTATCTGGCTCCAGGAGAACAGTTTTCCCACGCAGATGCCCAAGAGCATCATGGAGAAGACGATGGTGAGGGCGGCTATGATGGGCGCACTTCCCATCTTGAGAATCTTCTTGAAGGAGAAATCGAGACCGAGGGAGAAGAGTAGGAACATCACGCCGATGTCAGCCCACGATTGTATGTTCTCCTTATCCACCGCAAGGGGTAGCAGCGGCATGTGGGGAGATACGAGGAAGCCTGCCATTATGTAACCGAGTACAAGCGGCTGCTTCAGTTTCTTGAACAACAGGGTAACGATGCCAGCCACGATGAGGATGACGGCAAGGTCCTGAACTAATGATGGGATTTCGGACATAAGAGTAAAAAAGACCACAACAGCCCCTCACCCGCCCTGCGGGCACCCTCTCCCCAAGGGGCGAGGGGGAAGTTACACTTGAATGCTATGGGATGCTGTTGCTTTTAACTTTTCAATTTTTAAATTTTACTTGTAGGGTTTTGCCCATGATTGGAAATACTAACTTTTCTCCTCGCCCCTTGGGGAGAGGATGCCCGTAGGGCAGGTGAGGGGCTGTTGGTTAGTTTTGGCTTATCGCTAACTTTACTACTACCTCCATCGCCTTCTCCATCACCTGCACGGAGATGAATTCGTAAGGACCGTGGAAGTTGACGCCACCTGCGAAGATGTTAGGGCATGGTAGTCCCATGAATGAGAGCTGGGCACCGTCGGTACCGCCACGGATAGGCATTACCTTCGGCTTAACGCCTACCTCTTCCATAGCCTTGAGCACGTTGTTGATGATGTGCATCTGAGGATCGATCTTCTCCTTCATGTTATAGTACTGGTCGGTTACTATGACCTCGCAGATGTCGGAGCCGTAACGCTCGTTTATTATCTCGCCACACTTGCACATAAAGGCTTTACGCTCCTCGAAGATCTTGCGGTCATGGTCGCGTATAATATACGACAGACGAGCCTTCTCCACATTACCATCCATGCCTGTAAGGTGGTAGAAACCTTCGTAACCCTCGGTTGTCTCAGGAGTCTCGGAAGAAGGAATAAGGGCAGCGAATTCTGCTGCTATGCGTGCTGCGTTGAGCATCTTGTCCTTGGCATATCCGGGATGAACGCTTGTGCCTGTGATGTTTATCTTTGCAGCGGCAGCGTTGAAGTTCTCGTATTCAAGTTCGCCTATGTCGCCGCCATCCATTGTGTAAGCCCATTCACAGCCGAATTTCTCCACGTTGAAATGATGAGCACCCATACCTATCTCCTCATCGGGATTGAATGCGATGCGTATGTCGCCGTGCTCTATCTCGGGATGCTCCTTGAGATAAACCATAGCCTGAACGATTTCGGCAATACCAGCCTTGTCGTCAGCACCGAGTAGGGTAGTGCCGTCGGTTATGATAAGGTCCTCGCCTATGTGCTCAAGGAGTTCTGGGAATTTTTCTGGGGAAAGCTCCATGCCCTCAACCCTTCCCTGCGTGATGACCTTGCCATCGTAAGACTTAACAATCTGTGCCTTGATGTTTGCGCCTGAACAGTCGGGTGATGTATCGTAGTGGGCAATGAAACCGATAGTAGGCACCTGCTTGGAGGTGTTGCCCTTGAGAGTGGCATAGATATACCCCATATCGTCCATTTCCACATCTGAGAGCCCCTCTGCAATGAGCTCGTCTCTTAGGAATCGGGCGAAGACAAGTTTCTTGGCAGTACTTGGTACGGTACTGCTATCTTCGCATGACTGGGTGTCAAACTGAGTGTATCTGATGAATCGTTCGGTGATAGTCATAAGATTAAAAGCTAAAGCCTAACCAAGCCTTCCCAAAGGGAAGGATGTTTGATAGTATTATTGTTGAATTTATAAGAATAACTCGACAAAGTTAATAATTTTTATCCACAAAACCAAAAATAAACGTAATAAACCATATATTTTTCAGAAAATAGAACATTTCTCAAAAATTATCGTTATCTTTGTAAGCAATATTTAATTCGGCTAACCCATTTAAGGAAGAATACTATAATACATCCTTCCCTTTGGGAAGGCTTGGTTAGGCTTTAATTAGGCTTTTGTTTTATGATAATAGGCATTGGCGAGACTATTCTCGATATAATATTCAAAAACGACCAGCCGGTGGCAGCCGTGCCGGGTGGCAGTACATTCAATGCGCTGATATCATTGGGCAGGGTGTTAGGTGGAAATCCACCTGTCCTCTTTGTTACCGAGGTAGGTAATGATCATGTCGGTGATATCATAGTAAACTTCCTTGCTGCCAATGGCGTGTCGGCAGAGTATGTGAATCGCAGGGAGAACAGCAAGTCGCATATATCACTTGCGTTCCTTGACGAACACAACGATGCGCAGTATCAGTTCTATAAGGATCATGCAAATGTGTCGATAGAGAATAAGTTCCCGGAGGTGAAGAAAGGAGATATCGTTGTCTTCGGTTCTTTCTTCGCCGTGAATCCTGTTTTGCGCCCGCTTGTAAAGGCTTTCCTTGAGAGTGCTCATAAGGCAGGGGCGTTCATCTATTATGACATCAATTTCCGTGCATCGCATATTGATGATATTCCTGTCATTCTCCCTGCCATTATCGAGAATATGAAGATGTCGTCGGTCGTAAGAGGATCGCTTGAGGACTTCCAGTATCTCTATGCTTCGCCTGATGCTCCTATAACTGCTGCGGAGGTTTATGACAGATACATTAAGCCGCATTGTCCTTGCTTTATATGCACTAACGGAAGCAAGCCAGTAGAGCTTTTCACTCCTGCCGTATGTGCAGAATTCCCTACAGCTCCTGTTAAGACCGTGAGCACGATCGGGGCTGGTGATAACTTCAATGCGGGTTTTGTGTATGGTATTTACAAGGCATACGGGGATGGAAAGGAACTTGCGCTTGATAAGATGCCTGTTGAAGTTTGGCAACCGCTTATCGCCTCTGGACAGCGCTTCTCAAGTGCCGTTTGTCAGTCGTTTGATAACTATGTAGATAAGGATTTTAGCGTGTCATGAGAATCTTTAAATTGTCAATAGGACTCATTCTTGCAGTTTCCCTTTGTTCCAGTTTGTCTTCTTGCAAGGCAGAGAATAAAGGGAATGCTAATGATATGCAGCCCGATAGTGTGGCAGTAAAGAAAGATTCAGATTCTCAGTATATCATCCAATATGAGAACGATCCGTTCTATAAATTCCTTTGCTCTCTTCCAAGAAAGAAGAGGATGGCAGAGATAAAAAACTATAAGGGAGAGGATGCAGGGATGAGCTATTATAAATATTGTGTGATAGACTTCCCTCTGCTTAGTCCTGTGGAACAATGTGCGGATGTGTGTATGCATCTGCGTGCGGAGTATTTCTTCCGTCAGAAGCAATACGATAAGATTCACTTTCATGATGTAGGTGGCAAGGATCACAAATATACAGGTGGCGCATCCCGACAGGCTCTTAATGCCTATCTGAAAAAGATATACAATATATTGAATACGGCTTCTATGTATGCCGAGATGCAGATAGTTCCATCGCTAAGTGATATTCGTCCTGGTGATGTGCTTATCTATCCAGCCAAGGGCAATAAACTCGGGCATGTGGTTATGGTAAGTGAGGTGGCTAAGGATTCCAAGGGTGATATTTACTTTCAGGTTATCCAAGGCTTTACACCTGCTTGTGAATTGCATATCGTGAAGAATAATGATATTTCAGGAAACTCGCCTTGGTTCAAACTCGATCCAAATGCCGATGTTGTGAAGATTGATAATTTCACTTTCAGAAAGGATCAGTTGAGAAGATGGAAGTAAATACCCCAAATTGCAATCTTAGACTTTACAAAAGTATTATTTTTTGCTAATTTTGGTACAAAATTGTTCTTTTTTTCTTTTCTTTCATAAAGAAATACTATATTTGTAGCCGTGAATTGAAAATTCAGCTAATTTAAAACCTAAAAAAACTATTGACTATGGCTTACAAAGTAGAAAGAATTGAAGGTATTGGTTCTGTGTATGGTGAGAAACTGATAGCTGTGGGTATCAAGACAACAGAGCAGCTTCTTGCCAAGTGTGCAACTCCAAAGGGACGTAAGGATCTTGAGAAGGAGACGGGAATTTCCGGCGCTCTTATCTTGAAATGGGCAAATCATGCAGACCTTATGCGTATCAAGGGCGTTGCAGGTCAGTTCTCAGAATTGCTTGAGGCTGCAGGCGTTGATACCGTCAAGGAGTTGAAGAATCGTGTTGCTGCAAATCTGCAGCCAAAGATGGAGGAGGTTAATCAGAAGAAGAACCTCGTAAACCGTGTTCCAAGTCTCTCTGAGGTTGAGAGAATGATTGCACAGGCAAAGGAACTTAAGCCAATGATGACATATTAAGATAGTGTAAAGTAGATAGTATAAAGAATAAAGAAAACAGCTTGATATGATTAGATATCAAGCTGTTTTTGTATGTTATTATATGGTGTGGGGGTTAATGTTTTCCCATCACCTGCTTTACCTTCTTGAACAAATCAGATGCGAAGACAAGTTCGTTTAGCTCTTCGTTTGTGCTGTCCATTACCATTGTCTTGTCACCTTCCCATTCCTTTCTGCCCTTGCAGATGAAAATGATATTGTCACCGATACCCATTACGGAGTTCATGTCGTGGGTGTTGATGATGGTCGTCATGCCGAATTCCTCTGTGATACTATGAAGAAGTTCGTCGATAACGAGTGATGTCTTTGGGTCGAGACCTGAGTTTGGCTCGTCGCAGAAAAGATACTTCGGATTGAGAACGATAGCACGAGCAATGGCTACACGCTTCTGCATACCGCCTGAAATCTCACCAGGGAACTTATGCTGTGCATCTATGAGGTTCACACGGTCAAGACATTCCTGAGCTCGACGCACACGTTCGTTATATGTCATGTTTGAGAACATATCGAGTGGGAACATCACGTTCTCAAGTACGTTGATAGAGTCGAAGAGGGCAGCCGACTGGAATATCATTCCCATCTCACGGCGCATCTCTATCTTCTCTCGCTTCGACATTGTGACAAAGTTACGCCCGTCATAGAGCACCTCGCCCTTTGTTGGGTTGAAGAGTCCTACAAGGTTCTTCATCAGAACGGTCTTTCCCGAGCCTGACTGTCCGATGATGAGATTCGTCTTTCCGTTCTCAAAAACTGCGTTTATGTCCTTCAGAACTTCCTTGTCTTCGAAGGATTTATATAGGTGTTTTACTTCGATCATGAAAGAAGTTGTGTTAGGAATACATCCGAGAAGAGGATGATGATACTGCTGTTTACTACTGCCGAGGTACTTGCCTTACCTACTTCTACCGAACCGCCTTCAACTGTATATCCGCAGAAACTTGATACGCTGGCGATAATGAAGGCGAAGACCGTACTCTTTATCAAACTCATCCATACAAACCATGAGTTGAAGGAATGCTGAAGACCGAGTGTGAGGTCGTCAGGAGGCAGAATGTGGCCTATGTATGCCGTGGCGTATGCTCCTATGATGCCCATCACGTCGGCAAAGATAACGAGGAACGGCATGAGGGTTATTAGTCCTAATATTTTTGGCAGGATGAGGTAGCATGCAGAGTTCACACCCATGATGTCGAGGGCGTCAATCTGCTGTGTCACGCGCATGGTGCCAAGCTCTGAGGCTATGTTACTGCCCACTTTTCCGGCAAGGATAAGACACATTATCGAACTTGAGAACTCAAGGAGCATGATCTCACGGGTGGTATAACCTGATACCCAACGAGGCATCCAAGGGCTCTGGATGTTGAGCTTCATCTGAATACAGATAACTGCACCGATGAAGAAGGAGATAAGCAGCACAATGCCGATAGAGTCAACGCCGAGGGCTGACATCTCTTTGCTGTACTGCTTCAGGAACATACGCATACGCTCGGGGCGTGAGAATGCACGTCCCATAAGTATGAGGTATCTTCCGAGAATATTGAGGTACTTAAGTACTATCATCAAAGGTATTTACTATATTATTTTTGTAAAGCGAGTACAAAATTACTCAAAAAATATTGAAAAACTATATATTTCCTGTTAGTTTTTCAATCAAAGGTGTGATTTTAGAGTTTATTTTCGTAATTTTGCACTTGAAAATAAAAAACGAGTGCGATTATGCACCTACGGAAAGGAAATCCGACTTGCATCGGTGGTTTCTTGGAAAGTAAATTCTCTGTAAATTATATCCAATAAATTAGGGAATTGCATTCGCAGTTTGGAAATACAGATTCTCAAAAAAGAATTTACTGATTTAATTTACTCCTAATTTACTTTCTTAAAAAGAACATTTTCTTTCCTGCCAAATAGGGCGTAAGCCCATAAAAATTTCAAATAATGTCAGAAGAATTGGAAAGAAAGACCCTTCGTACGGAGGGACTTGTTAAGATATACGGAAAGCGTACCGTTGTGAATGATGTCTCGTTTACCGTTACGCAAGGTGAGATTGTAGGTTTGCTCGGACCTAATGGTGCGGGCAAGACCACATCGTTCTATATGACCACAGGACTCGTGGTGCCTAATGCCGGTCATGTGTATATCGATGATACCGAGATAACGAGTATGCCGGTTTATAAGCATGCCCGTAACGGTGTGGGCTATCTGCCACAGGAGGCAAGTGTGTTCCGCAAGATGAGCGTGGAGGATAATATCCTTTCTGTGCTCCAGATGACGGGCAAGCCTCGTGAGTATCAGATGGAGAAACTTGAAAGTCTTATCAAGGAGTTCTCTTTGCAGAAGGTGCGTAAGAACCTTGGCGACCAGCTCTCTGGTGGTGAGCGTCGTAGAACCGAGATTGCGCGATGCCTTGCCATAGAGCCTAAGTTCATCATGCTTGATGAGCCTTTCGCCGGCGTTGACCCTATTGCCGTAGAGGAAATCCAGAATGTTGTATGGCACTTGAAGCATCGTAACATCGGAATTTTGATAACCGACCATAACGTGCACGAGACGCTAAACATCACCGATCGTGCCTACCTCCTGTTTGAAGGTCGTATCCTCTTCCACGGTACTCCTGACGAGCTTGCCAATAACCAGATCGTAAAGGAGAAATATCTTGGTACCAACTTCAAGTTGCAGAAGAAGACGTTTAAGGAGATATAGCCGTTCCCTTTCTTCCTCCTATGATCCTCCCTTGTAAGTCCCTTGTAACTCCCATGATCCTATAGTTATTGAGAACGGACTTACAACGGATCTGAAACGGACTTGTAACGGAGGTATGGTTAAGGTGAAATTATGGCTGATGTAATAGGTGCTAAAGAAAGGTGTAATACTCTTGCCAATAAAAAAACAAAAAGTTTTTAGGGCGAGTATTACACCTTTTGATTATATGCGCAGAATATTCGTTGATTATCAGGGTGTTAGATGCGGTGTAATACCCTTGAAAGTATTACACCAATTTTCGTGATTTGGTGTAATACTGGTGTAATACTTTGGGGAGTATTACACTAAGGTAAACGAACTGATATACAATCGTTTAGCATGCTCAAACCTACAAAGTGTGATACTCGGCTTTGAAAACTTTTTGAAAAATAGTATTACACCAACTATTACACCCTTGACGTTAGGGTAGGGTATGGAATGTCATGATAACATAGCAAACCACCTCTGCCAATATAAAGGTTGCTCCGCAGCAGTCGCCGGTGTAGCCTTTTATTTTTGCGTTCATCTTCAGAAATAGAAGGGCGCAGGTAATAACTGCTCCTGTAATTCCCATGAGGAGAGGGAGGAATAAATCATTCGGGCAGAAAAGTACTATCGGGAGTATGCCGGCTGCAAAGCTTGCTAGTTTCTCAGGAAGCGGAACGGAGGTATAGATGAGTTTGTTTTTTGCCTCTTCCTCTTTTCGTGCGTATGGGAGGAAATAGATTATAGTGGAGGCGAGGAACTTGCAGATACTATCAACCATGATGAAAATGAATGGGTTGTCATACTCTGTCTGCAAGGCTACGAGGGCATGGAACATCACCAGATAGTATATGATAAGACTAAGCACGCCGTATGTTCCGATGTGCGAGTCTTTCATTATCTCAAGTGTACGCTCACGTGTCGTTCCTCCTCCGAAACCGTCGAAGAAATCTGCAAAACCGTCTTCGTGTAAGGCTCCTGTAACGAGGATGCGGGCTATCAGGGTTGCGATAACGGCAAGCGACAGAGGCATCACCATCTGGGCAAGCCAGAAGGTAAGGGCCATGATTCCGCCTGTTAGCCAACCTGCTACTGGCCATAGAGGCACTACTTGTTCGTAGTACTTCTTTGGAACATCGGCTATCCTCCAGAAGGGTAGGCGCGTGAAGAATATGAGAGATGCAAGGAGTCGATACATATCTAAAAATACTTCGTTATCTCCGCATGTGCGAAGTTATCCATTTCGTTAATCATATTCACGGCACTCTGCACGATAGGGTAGGCGCAGAGAGCACCCGTACCTTCGCCAAGTCGCATATCGAGATGCAGAAGTGGCTTGGCGTTCATGGCATCAAGCATGAGCTTATGCCCGCCCTCGTCGCCACAATGGCCGAAAATGGCATAATCCATCACGTTCTTGTTGAGCCTTGAGGCTGCCAGCATACAGGCGGTCATGATAAAGCCATCCACAAGGATAATCATGCCGAGTTCGGCAGCACGGAGCATTCCACCAACGGCACATGCCATTTCAAAACCTGAGAAATAGCGTATGGTATAGGCTGGGGTACTGTTCTTTGGAAATGCGGCATAATAGTTGTCTATACTTGCCTTTAGCACCTCGTACTTATGTTTGACGCCTTCAAGATTCAATCCCGACCCTGCACCAACGCATTCAGTAAGCGGAATACCGAGGAATAGATGCATCAGAATGCTTGACGGACTGGTGTTTCCTATTCCCATCTCTCCAAAGCAGATTATGTTGCAACCCTCATCGTGACATTTGTCCACCATCTCAGTTCCTATAGCGAGGCATCTGTCAAATTCGTCCTCGCTCATAGCTGCTTCGTGGAGGAAGTTGCGAGTGCCATAACCCACTTTCCGCTGAATGATGTGAGGATATTTCTCGACAGGAAAATCGTAATCCACACCTGCGTCAACCACAAAGAGCTTGAAACCATGCTGACGACAGAACATATTCACGCCACCGCCACCTTTCCCATAGTTTATCATCTGTTGCCAGGTAACCTCACGAGGCGAAAATGATACTCCCTCACGCTCTATTCCGTGGTCGCCTCCGAAGAGAATGTGACAAGGATGCGTGAGCTTGGGGGATAGCGTATGCTGGATAAGTCCTATCTGAAGTGCGAGAGACTCCAGACGGCCGAGAGATCCCTTAGGCTTGTTGAGGTTGTCGATTTTTGATCGAAGGCTATCGGCAAGGGAAGTGTCCGAGTATATTGTAGGTATATTATATTCTTTCATTTGTTTGGGGCTTTAAGAATAAAAGGCAGACCTGAAACCATCATTATCACCTCGTCAGCTTTCTGGGCAATATATTGGTTGAACCAGCCCATAAGGTCGGTGAAGCGTCGTTGAACGGCATTCGCGCTAACACCACCCAGTCCTATCTCGTTTGTAACGAAAATGAAAGTGGCATCTTGCGAGGTGAATCTATCAAACTCTTCCTTGAGTTCGGCAAGCGTCTTATCCACATCAGGCAGTTCTTCACCTTTGGCATCACGGAAGAAGAAATTCGTTGCCCATAGTGTGCAGCAATCTATTAGCACCACCTTTCCGCTCACATCATGATGGCTTGGATATAGTTCTTCCTCTATATTCGTCCAGTTAGGTCCACGTCGAGCCTGATGCCTTGCCACTCGCTCACGAAACTCATCATCCCAGATATGAGCTGTGGCGAGATATACGGGCGTAGGACTTAGCGATAATGCCAGTTCCTCAGCCTTTGTGCTCTTTCCAGAACGCTGACCGCCAGTTATTAGGTATATTGTCCTACTTGTCATTAGTTTAGTGTTTAGAGTTTAGTGTTTAGAGTTAATATCGCGCAAATTCCAACAGTTATGATTTCTGCTAAGAGGCAGACGATGATGCTTTTACGCATATCGCGAGTTGTGAGTTCACGTTCGTTTGTTCCTATGTATGGCTTGTAGAAATACTCGCCAAAGTAGTTGTGCGGACCTCCGAAACGGCAGTTGAGTATTCCTGCAAGGGCAGCCTCCGGCCAACCGCTATTGGGGGATGCGTGTTGTGGCCCGAAATGGAAGACGAAGCGGAGCAATCGCCATTTGTTCCATACTGGGGCTACGATAATCATCAGCAAGGCTGTTATTCGTGCCGGGATATAGTTGGCGATGTCGTCGATATGGGCTGCCCAGCATCCGAAATCCTTGTAGCGCTCATTTTGATAGCCCACCATAGAGTCGAAGGTATTGATGAGCTTGTAGGTCAGCATTCCAGGTATCCCAAATATGGCGTACCAGAAAAGAGGGGCGATAACGCCGTCGCTAAGGTTTTCCGCAAGAGTCTCAAGGGCGGCCGTACGTATCTCCTGTGGGGATAGCTCACTTGTGTCACGCCCAACGATTCTCGCTACCTGTCGTCGTCCGTCCTCAGTACTTCGGTCAACAGCCTCGAAAACCATTCTCACCTCTTTGCGAAGCGTGTGTCCTGCAAGGCAATAGAAGATGAGTATTGCATTTATTGCTATTGCGATATAAAGAGGCATTGGCAAAAGGTTAAGCAAGACCCATGAGATGCCGAACAGCAAAGCTATGCTGAGGCATACAAAGACGGCTCCTTTCAGCTTTCTATGCCTGTCCTTATTCAGCCTCTTCTCACCCATCGCAATCCATTTCCCGAACCATACGATAGGATGCGGCAACCTTGACGGATCGCCAAAGATAAGGTCGAGAAACCAACCAATGACTAATGCCATTCCACTATATCCTATCAATGTTTCCATTCTTTTAGTATGTTGAGTAGATGGGTGTTTTCTTCAAAAGTTTGTACGGCTATTCTGAAGTAATGCTCGTCAAGACCTTGGAAATTGCTTGCATCGCGGATAAGTATGCCGTGATTGTTGGCAAGGAAATCCTTGAGTTGGGCGGCGGTAGTGCCCTTAATTCGGCAAAGAAGTATGTGGGTGTCGCTCGGATAGACGGTTATTCCGTCAATAGCAGACAGCTCTATTGCCACTCGTTCTCGCTCTGCCATAAGAGCGTTGAGGTCGAGAGTATAGTCATTTCTATGAGCGAGAAGATAATGGGCAGCCTCTATTGCGAGTTGGTTTACCGCCCAAGGCATTCTGCATTTCCTGATGCGAGAAAGGAGAGAGGCTGGGCCTGTAATATATCCGATACGAAGTCCTGGAATGGCAAACTCCTTTGTCATAGAGTGAAGGGTAATGATATTCGGAGTATTATCGCTATATCCTACCAATTCCTCTTTGGTGAATGGTGCATAGCTCTCATCAATAACGAAAATGATATCGGGATGGGAAGCTATGGCAGTTTCAAGAATTTGCTTTGGAATGACATGGCCAGTAGGGTTGTTTGGGTTGCAGAGCCAGAGTAGTAGCCCCCCCCGTCCCCCCGAGAGGGGTGAATTTAAGATGCAAGAGATATTGTCTAAGTGCCCCCCCCTCGTGGGGATGGGGGAGGCTACTATCTCGTGCTTATATTGTTTACACGCATCCTCATATTCCGTAAATGTGGGTTGAAGAATAAGTGAGGAAGCTTGCGCAAATGCCTGAGCTATAAGGTATATTGCTTCGGTAGCTCCATTTGTCACTATCACGTTTTCCGGCGAGAGATTATGAAGAGTGGCAATCTCTTTCTCAAGGTCTGAAGGGGTAGGCTGCGGATAGTTACGAATACAATCCATCCTACTGGCAAGATGGGCATAAAGTCCGTCGTGACAGAAATGATTATAGACATTAGAACTGAAGTTTATCCTAATGTCCTTGTACTTGTATGTATCATCACCATGACCGTTGAGCACCTTTTTTAGTTAATAGTGAATAATTTAAGTTACCTATTTTCGCTGTATGGGGCTATAATTTCATATAGCCTCTTTATATCCACATATTTCCTCACATGATCTGCAAGAAGGTCGTATTGCCGATCCTTGAACTCCTCGTATGTTTCGTTCTTGATTTGTTTTTCGGTATTCTCCGCCTTGCCTTTGAGAATGAACTCAATAACCGAAGGATTGTCAAGAAATCCGTGGATATATGTGCCGATGCAGTTGTCTTGTAGGGTGACAGGTGCTTGTTGTTCGCCCTCGGTCCTCCCCTGATGTATCTCATATCCCTTGCACATCTTACCTTCAAACTCGAACTCCACCTGCTTGGTGGTCTTCTCCGCAGTCATCACGGTAGAGATATTCAGAAGTCCCAAGCCTGGAAGCTGCGGAATACTGCCCTCAATACCGTCAGGATCGGAAATGGTCTGCCCAAGCATCTGATAACCGCCACAGATTCCTATTACGAGCGTACCGTTCTTGTGAGCGCGAATGATAGCCTGAGCCACACCGTTTCTTCTCAGTTCGTAGAGGTCGTCAAGGGTTGCCTTTGTGCCTGGGATGATGATGATGTCGGCCTTCTCAAAGTCCTTTATATTATTGGTATAGAAGAGATTCACACGCTCGTCTCGCTCAAGTACGTTGAAATCCGTAAAGTTACTGATATGCCTCAATAGTACCACGGCTATGTTCACCTTGCCTTGCTGAAGAGAGCGATGTTTCTGCTCAAGTTCAACGCTGTCCTCCTCCTCTATAACTATATCCTTGAACATCGGGACAACACCAAGCACAGGTACTCCGCAGAGTTCCTCAAGCATCTTCCTGCCCGACTCAAACAATCGCAAATCACCACGGAACTTATTGACTATGATGCCCTTGATGCGTGCCTTGTCCTCTGGTGTCTGCAACATTATACTTCCGTATGTACTTGCAAAAACGCCACCTCTGTCTATGTCTGCCACAAGAATCACATCCGCATTTGCATGACGAGCCATAGGCATATTCACAAGGTCGGAATCTCTCAGATTTATCTCCGAAACGCTACCCGCACCCTCCATTACTATAGGGTTGTATCTTGCTGAAAGACGGTCGAAAGCCTCGCAAACGGCATGTCGCAATTCCTCTCGCCCCTCCTTGCGGAAATAGTCGTAAGCCGAGCGGTTTCCTATAGGCTTTCCGTTGAGCACCACCTGAGTGGTATGCTCGGAGTTAGGCTTTAGCAGAAGCGGATTCATATCTGTATGGCAAGGCACACGAGCAGCCTCTGCCTGAACAGCTTGCGCACGACCAATCTCAAGACCCTCAGGAGTGGCATACGAGTTGAGTGCCATGTTCTGAGCCTTGAAAGGGGCAGGAGAATATCCGTCTTGCAGGAAGATTCGGCATAATGCCGTAGCTATCACGCTCTTACCTACATCGCTACCTGTTCCCACCAGCATTATGGGGTGAAGTCTGTTCAATTTCGGACTTTTATTTTCAAGAGTATTAAGCCTTATTGTTTTTTTGATGAATTTGTGGCAAAGTTACAAACTTTTCCTTATTTTACAAAGAAAAATCATACTTTTTTCTTCTGCTTTTATGTTGTTCCATTCCGAATGGGACTTACAAGGGCTTTGGTACGGCTTTGATACGGACTTGCTGCCTATGCTTTAACTCCGTTCTTCAACCTAAGTGAATTCGATGATAATACCATTATAATACCATTATATTACCATAATAATACCATAATATTACCATTCGCAATGGTATTTTAATGGTATCTTTATGGTATTTATATGGTATTTATATGGTATTTACATAGGAGCCACATCGGACCTTTCGCCTTGAAAGATGGGACTCGTTATTTATCTTGTATTCCTCGAACTTTTGTTATTTAGCGAAAATAATCTGCAAAAATGTGATAGATTATCAAAATTTCTTTTTATCTTTGCATTTGCATCGTAAAAGGTGTTAGGTTGATAGTATAAAGTAAAAAGAGTTAAGTTTAAAGTGAAAAGTGAAAAAGAAGAAAATTGTTTACCTCGCAGTTATGACGGCTTTTGCTGTGAATGTAAATGCTCAGACAGACAAGGCCGTGGAGCTTAACCCTGTAACTGTGACGGGAACAGGTACTTATCACAAGGCGGATAACACCCCGATAGCCGTTAAGGTTATCTCAGCAAAAGAACTGAAAGACGCTCAGGTCAGTAGTCTTCAGGAGGCTTTGACAAAGTTGAGTTCAGACATCACGACGCATACAAACGGTATGGGTACTTTCGTGAACTTCAACGGCGTGAGCGATGACTATATAGTTATTTTGGAGAATGGCAAGAGAGTAAGCGGTGATGACCGCTGGGATCGTATCAGTATTGACAACATAAAGCGAATAGAGATACTCTCTGGAGCTGCGAGTGCCCTGTATGGTTCAGATGCTATAGCCGGAGTTATCAATATCATTACTGACGAGAACAAGAAGCCTGTAGATTTGACGAGCAGGACACGCTTCTCAAGCAAAGGGCGCTTTGATCAGGATGTGAACGTGGATGTTACCCAAGGGAAGTTCTCAAGCTATACATCGTATAACCATCGTCAGGCAGACAACTGGCAAGTGAACAACTATCAGGAGTTTATGGAGGGCGATGTTTCTGTTCCAAAGCTTACAGGCAGACCAATGTCACAGGGCTTCCGTTCGGAGAATATAAGCGAGAGACTGGAATGGCGATTCTCAGAGAAGTTTGATGTGTATGCCCGTGGAAATCTCTATGACCATAATACAAAACGTCCGCAGTTGGCAAGCTACTATACTCAGAAGGCAACAAAGGATAAGGAGACAGGAGAGACGACATACAGCTATACCTCCAAGCAAGCCTATACATACGATATGCATCATCAGTCGTATAATGTAGGAGCAGGAGCACGCTGGACGCCTAACAAGAATACTCATGTGTATCTTGATATCTATAATGATAACTTCAATTCTGAGTATGACTATTGGCAAACGCTTGATGCAGAGGCTTATAGCGAATCGAGAAAGCGCACGCATTACTGGAATGAGACGTTGAAGGGCATCTTCCGTTTGAACTCATGGAATAAGCTGTCGGGCGGCGTAGAGCTCGTTCAGGAGAATCTGAAGAGCGTATCGGATAATATTGAATCTGAGAGCATGAACACTTCAAATCTCTTTGCTCAGGACGAGATACAGATTTGCAATATGCTGGAGGCTGTGGCAGGTTTCAGATATACCCATAACAGTAATTTCGGTTCTCACTTCACGCCAAATGCCGCCTTGTTCTTCCATGCAGGAGGTTTCAGGCTTCGTGCAAGCTATGCAGGAGGATATCGCACACCTACGCTTTCCCAGCTATATGCAACGGATCAGGCAAAGACAAACAAGCGATATACTCTGAACAACGAGAATCTGAAGCCTGAGAAGAATGACTTCTGGAATGTGAATGCTGAGTATTCAAACGAGTGGGTTCGCGCGAGCATCAGCACATACGTGAATAAGATTCGCAATATGATCAACTATCGCACTATGAGGCAGAGCGAGATTGATGCGAGTAGCAAGCTTACGGCAATATACGAGGACGGTTGGACAACAATTCGTCAGCGTGACAATATCGACAAGGCTACTATCAAGGGCTTGAGCATGAATGTGAAGTTCTTGCTTCCGGGTGGCTTTGCTCTCGGTGGAGGATATACATACACAGATTCAAAGGCAGAAACGATGTCGTTCAACTCAGATACTCAGACCTACGAGTATGTTGAAACGCCTGTGGATAAGTGTGTTAGGAATGTGGCAAACGTAAATGTGGCTTGGGATAAGACTTGGAACAGCTATCATCTGAACATCAACCTCAACGGGCATATTCAGGGTGAGCGTTATTCAAGCACATACGGCTATGCTCCTGCGTATTCACAATGGGATTTGAACACAAAGCATACAATAGCCTTGAAGAATTTCACCCTTGAGCCAGGTATCGGTATTGAGAATATCTTCAACAAGCGAGATACATCCTACTGGAACTCTAACTTCTCAACGGTTAATCCGGGAAGAGCGATGGTGGTGAGTTTGAAGGTGAAGTATTGACCCCCTAGCCCCCCAAGGGGGAACTATTATATAGTAATTTCAATCAAAAGGAATAGTTATGGAAAAGGAATTACAACTTAATGATATGAAGCCCTTTAGCGGCAATAGTATAAAAAACAACTCCCCCTTGGGGGGCGGGGGGGCTCTTATTGTATGCGGCATAGGTCCTGGTTCTCCAGAGGATATCACACCTGCGGTATTGAAGGCTGTAGGCGAATGTGATGTGGTGGTAGGATATAAATACTACTTCCAGTTTATTGAGCCTTACCTTCGTGAGGGAACGGAATGCGTGGATACTGGAATGAAGAAAGAGCGTGACAGGGCTATTCAGGCATTCGAACTCGCGGAAGAGGGCAAGAACGTGTGCGTAATATCAAGTGGAGATGCAGGTATCTATGGCATGACACCTCTCATCTATGAGATGAAGCGTGAAAGGAACTCGGATGTTGAGATTGTTTCCTATCCAGGGATAAGTGCCTTTCAGAAGGCGGCATCCTTGCTTGGAGCACCTATCGGGCATGACTTCTGCATAATATCCATGAGCGACCTGATGACTCCTTGGGCTGTTATAGAGAAGAGGATAAAGGCTGCTGCCGTTGGCGATTTCGTGACGGCTATCTATAACCCTAAGAGCCACGGAAGATACTGGCAGTTGTATAGGCTTGTGGAGATTTTCAGAAAGGAACGCTCGCTTGATACTCCTATTGGCTATGTCCGTCAGGCAGGACGACCGGAACAGCAAATAACGATAACTACGCTTGGAGATTTCGACCCAGAGCAGGTGGATATGTTCACTATCGTGATAATCGGCAATAGCCAGTCGTATGAGTGGAATGGGAAGTTTATCACGCCTCGTGGATATTATCGAGATTGTGGTGAAGACACACAAGAAACGAATGTTGGTCAAGGGATAATGATAAAATCCTTTGCCACTATCCGTGAGGAACTGAAGAATCCTGATATTCCTATCTGGAAACTATGGCCAATGCTTCATGCCATTCATACTACAGCCGATTTCGATATGGAAGGACTCTTGTGGCTTGATGATGAGGCTACGGCAAAGCTGTATGCGAAGGTGCAGAGCGGAGAACTGAAGTGCATCGTGACAGATGTGACGATGGCGGCAAGCGGTATTCGCAAAGGTGCTTTGCAGAGGTTAGGAATAGAGGTGGTCTGCTATATAAATGATCCTCGTGGGGCAGAAATGGCTAAGACGCTCGGTATTACTCGTGCTCAGGCAGGAATGAGACTTGCAGCCGAGGAACATCCAGATGCCTTGTATGTGTTTGGAAATGCTCCTACAGCCTTGCTTGAGCTGTGTGACCTCGCCCGAAAGGGAAAGTGCCACCCAGCAGGAATAATAGGTGCTCCTGTCGGCTTTGTTCATGTGGAGGAAAGCAAGCATGCAGCCAAGGCTTTGCGTGATATTCCGAAGATTATAATTGACGGAAGGAAAGGTGGAAGTAACCTTGCCGCCACGCTTGTAAACTCTGTCCTCACATACGATGATGCAGAACAACTGAGGCCGGGAAGGGATGTATAGTCCCCGAGATCGGGGACTAATTGATAATTGAGAATTAATAATTGATAATGAGAAGGCAAGCAAGATATGTGGTAATAGGCATAACCGACTCCCGTAAGCAATGGTTTCCTCCAGAGGTGATGGAGGTTATCAAGGCTGGGAAAGTGTTTTCGGGTGGAAAGAGACATCACGAGATAATGATGGATTTCCTTCCTGAGGATGCCGTGTGGATAGATATTACCATACCGTTGAGCGAGGTGTTTAAGCAATACGAGCAGTATGATGATATTGTGGTCTTTGCTTCAGGAGATCCGTTGTTCTTCGGCTTTGCAAACACAATCCAAAGAGAATGTCCGGGATGCGAGATGAAGGTATATCCTTCTTTCAATTCCCTTCAGATGCTTGCTCATAGGATGTGCCTTCCATATCATGATATGCACGTTGTTTCCTTGACTGGCAGACCTTGGGATAAGTTTGATGAAGCTCTTATTAATGGAGAGCCGCTTATCGGAGTATTGACAGATAAAAAGAACACCCCACAGGCTATCTGGCAGAGGATGCAGGATTATGGTTATACCAACTACAAGATGACAGTTGGGGAGAATTTAGGGAATGAGGAAAAGGAAAGGATTTATGAGGCCCCCTGCCCCCCAAGGGGGAGCTTGAATTGCCTTATCCTGCAAAAGACGAATACTCGTCCTCGCCCTTTCGGAATACCAGAGGCGGAATTTCATCTGCTGAACGGAAGGACAAAGATGATAACGAAGATGCCGATAAGGCTGATGTCTTTGTCTATGATGCAGTTGCGAGAGCGAAAGACGATGTGGGATGTGGGCTTTTGCACAGGAAGCGTGAGCATAGAGGCAAAGTTACAGTTCCCTCATCTGAAGATAACGGCATTTGAAGTGCGTGAGGAGGGTAGGGAACTCATGGAGATAAACTCTCGTAAGTTTGGTGTTCCGGGCATAGATGCTGTGATTGGCGATTTCCTTCAGCTTGACCTTTCCGACTATCCAAAGCCTGATGCAGTCTTTATTGGAGGACATGGCGGTAAACTTCCAGAGATGATGAAAAAGATATATCAGGAACTGGAAGATGGAGGCGTGATTGTGATGAATACGGTTGTGCAATCAAGCTATGACGCTTTCGTTCAGACTGCCAAGGAATTGAAAATGAAACTTGAAGAACCAGTCCGCATAGCTCTGGACGACTTTAACCCAATAACAATTCTAAAAGCAACGAAATGATAGTAGCGGTAAACGATAAAGGACGTGAGATTGCATCAAAGTTGGCTCTAAAGCTGAATGATAAAATCTGCCCGTTAGGTGATATAGAATCAAGATGGAATACGGAAAAGCATATCATCTTCATAGGTGCTATGGGAATCTGCGTGCGAAATATAGCTCCTTTCATAAAGGACAAGCATACCGACCCAGCTGTGGTATGTGTTGATTCTTTGGGCAAGAATGTCATTTCCGTTCTTTCAGGTCATGTGGGTGGTGCTAATGAATTGACATCTCGTATTGCTGAAATCCTGAAGGCAAATCCTGTCATTACTACTCAGAGTGATCTTGAAGGGCTCTGGGCTTTAGATACTATTGCCGATAGATTCGGATGGGTGTTGCCTCAGGAGAATATCAACAAGGAGATCGCTTGTTTCGTTGCCAAACAGCCAACGACTCTCTATATGGAGATTAAGGATGAGGGTACGGAATACCTTCTATCTACTCTTCCAAAGCACGTTACGGTGGTGGAAAAGCTGAGTGAGATAACGTCGGATAGGTTCAAGCTTGCTATTATCGTTTCGCCTCAGGAGGAGATTCTTGATGATGATATTCTTTGCGTGCAGTATGTACCGCGTTGTGTTCACGTAGGACTTGGACTTGCGCATCAGGCAGAACCTGTTGAGCAGGTGGTTCGTGAGGTGTTCACGGCTATTGGCATGGCTGGTATTTTCGCAGAGAGTATCGTAGATTTTAATACTATAGACCTAAAGGCGGACGAGCCAGTTGTGAAGTTCCTTCAGGAAGAAGGGTACAAGTTCAATTTCTATTCATCCGAACAGCTTGCCGAGGTTGATGTGCCAAATCCGAGTGCTATGGTTAGCAAGCACGTAGGAACTCCAAGTGTGTGTGAGGCATCAGCTTTGATAAATGGAGGAAAGTTAATTTTGCCAAAGAATAAAGGGCAAAACTGGACTGTCGCAGCCTCCGTTCGGGCGGTAGCGGCTCCCTCTCTACGGGAGAGGGCGGGGGGAGAGGCCATCCCTTCTCCTCACATCGAAATCGTTGGTGCTGGCCCTGGTGATCCAGAGCTTATTAGCGTGCGAGGAAAGAGATTCCTTGAGAATGCGGATTTGATACTTTATGCTGGAAGTCTGGTGCCAAAGGAACTGACATATTATGCCAAGGCTGGTGCTACGGTTCGCTCTTCTGCCGATATGGATTTGGAAGAGCAGTTTCAGTTGATGAAGGAGTTTTATGACAAGGGCAAGCAGATTGTCCGTTTGCATACTGGCGACCCTTGCATCTATGGTGCTATTCAGGAGCAGATGGCATTTTTTGATAAATATGGAATGGACTACCACATCACTCCTGGCATTTCCTCTTTCCTTGCAGCAGCTGCCGAACTGAGGAGCCAGTTTACTATTCCTGAACGTTGCCAGACTATCATTCTCACTCGTGGTGAAGGTCGTACTCCTATGCCTGACAAGGAGAAACTTCACATGTTGGCTTCGCATCAAAGTACGATGTGCATCTTCCTCTCCGCTTCTCTTGCAGAACAGGTGCAAGCTGAACTTCTTGAGGGCGGCTATAATCCCGAAACTCCTGTCGCTTGTTGTTATAAACTGACTTGGAAGGATCAACGTATCTATCGTGGGCAGCTAAAGGATCTTGCGAAGATAATGAAGGAGAATCATCTCACTCTCACCACTATGATTGTCGTCGGTGATGCGATAGATAATCGTGAGGGCTTGAGTAAATTGTATGATGGGAAGTTCACGCATCTATTTAGAAAAAGTCATCAATAACCAGCCCCTCACCTGCCCTGCGGGCATCCTCTCCCCAAGGGGCGAGGAGAAAGTTAGTATTTCAAATTATTAGTACGTCAAAAAAGCAAGAAATGCATAAAAACGATAGTGATATAACGAAGTTTTTTAGCGATAGAGACATACTTCCCCTCGCCCCTTGGGGAGAGGGTGCCCACAGGGCGGGTGAGGGGCCGCAAGGGGCTGCTCTCCTCATCTTCGGCGGCACAACCGAAGGTCGCCTTGCTGTGGATGTATGCGAGCAGGCGGGAAAGCCTTTCTATTATTCCACCAAAGGCGACTTGCAGAAAGTGGATATGCACAACGGAGTACATATAACTGGGGCTATGACGGTTGATGATGTCGTGAGTTTCTGCAAAGAGCATAATATTGGTTGTATAGTTGATGCTGCTCATCCTTTTGCAGAGAATCTGCATAAGACTATTGATGAGGCTCGAAAGGTGATAGATGTTCCTGTAATAAGGCTTCAACGCATATTTCCTGAGCATATCAAAGACGTGGAATACTGTTCTGACTATGATGATGCTATAAACAAGATTCGTGAGAAAAAAGTAGATAGATTGCTTGCTCTAACAGGGGCTAATACGATTAAGAAATTACGGCAGACAAATGCCATTTTCAGAATATTGAATCGTCCTGAGAGCATCGCTCTTGCGGAGGCTGCTGGACTTGATAATGATAGGATTATCTTCTACAACGAATCACTTGAAATTCCGTCTGTTGAGGATGAGAAGAAAGTGATGATGGAGGTGGGATGTGATGCTATCATAACAAAGGAGAGTGGCGAGAGTGGCGGTTTTGAGGTGAAGGTAAAGGCTGCCCTTGAACTTGGCTTGAAAGTGTTTGTTGTTGAGCATCCGCAGTTGCCAAAAGATTGGATTACCGTAACTGGAAAGTATGGATTGCGTAGGGTGATAGAGCATCTTATGCCTGATTTCTTTCCATTAAAAACTGGATTCACAACAGGCGCTTGTGCTACGGCTGCAACAAAGGCGGCTGCTTTGTCGCTTCTTTTTGATGAATATCCCGAGGAAGTTCATTTCGCCTTGCCTGATGGCGAGATAATGACGATTCCTGTGACATACGAGGCTAAAGGTGTGGCATCTGTTATAAAGGATAGTAGCGACGATCCTGATGTTACGAAGGGTTGCAAAATAACCTCTACCGTAACTCTTGAAAAGCGTGATGGTTTCAGCGTGACGTTTTTGCAAGGCGAAGGAGTAGGGAAGGTGACTCTTCCCGGACTTGGAATACCTGTCGGTGGTCCTGCCGTAAATCCAACTCCGAGAAAGATGATAGAGAATGAGCTGCGAGCCATAGTCGAATCGACTCCCTCTCTACTGGATAGGACGGGGGGAGAGGCCTTTCTTGTAACTGTCTCCGTCGAAAATGGTGCAGAAATTGCTTTGAAGACCTTCAATCACAAAGTTGGCGTCGTTGGCGGAATAAGCATCATCGGGACTTCAGGCATCGTGTCTCCGCTATCGAATGAGGCTTTCGTTCAAAGTATTCGTCGTGAACTTGATGTCGCTTGGGCTATCGGTTGCAGAACTATCGGTTTGGTGGCAGGAATGAAGAGTGAAAAGGCTCTTGAAGGCATTCGTTGTGTACATTATGGCAACTTCGTAGGGGAAGCGTTGAAGGCTGCTCGGGAGGTCGGATTTGAAGATGTGCATATCGCGATAATGATAGGCAAGGCGGTAAAGCTTGCTGAAGGACATCTTGATACTCATTCGCATAAGGTGCTTATGAATCAGGAGTTTATCAGAAGTGTGGCAGAAGGTCTCGGACTTGAATATAAGGAGGTTGATATGGCTCGTGACTTATGGAATACCATGCCCCCACCTTTCTTTGAAGAGATAAAACGCTTGTGCTACGAGACTTGTAGAACGGTTTATAAGGAGGGGAAGTTAACCATTCACATAGTGGCCTCTCCCCCCGCCCTCCCCCGTAGGGAGGGAGCCGCTATCGCATTATAAAAGAAATTCTGAAAAATGAAAAATGAAAAAAACAAAAAAACGATTGGCTCATCGCCTTCCGGCTCCCTCCCTACGGGGGAGGGCGGGGGGAGAGGCCTGAGTGCTGTTCTTCTTCTCCTCTCCATCCCCCTCTTCCTTCTTCTCAACCTCGCAGTCGGCTCTGTCGCTATCCCCCTTGATGCAGTCTTCAGTATCCTGATGGGAGGTGATTGTGATAATGAAGTGTGGACGAATATAGTGCTTCATACTCGTTTGCCACAGGCTCTTACGGCTATTGCCTGTGGCTCGGGACTTGCTGTTGCCGGACTTATGCTACAGACGGTATTCCATAATCCGCTTGCAGGTCCTTCGGTTCTCGGCATTTCTTCTGCAGCAAGTCTTGGTGTGGCGTTTCTTGTCCTGATGTCTGGAAGTATAGGTTGGCACATAGTTTCCTCTTTCGGATTCTTCGGAAACACAGCCCTTACCCTTTCGGCTGTCATAGGAGCTTTGTCGGCTATGGCACTTATAGTGTTTCTTTCTCAACGAGTTCACGGTAACGTGACACTTTTGATAGTTGGTGTTATGATAGGATATATCGCATCGGCTATTATCGGAGTACTGAAATATTTCAGTAGCGAGGAGGATGTTCGTGCCTATGTTGTATGGGGATTGGGTAGTTTTGCCCGAGTTACAGGTGGACAGGTATGGGTATTTTTCGGACTTGTATTGGCTGTTCTTCCTTTCGGAATGTTATTGGCAAAGTCCTTGAATATGCTTCTGCTTGGCGAACAGTATGCCACTAATCTTGGTCTTAATATCTCTCGTGCTCGTACGCAGATAATCATCGTGGCAGGTATGCTTACGGCTATTGTAACCGCCTATTGCGGTCCTATAATGTTCCTCGGACTTGCAGTTCCGCATATCTGTCGAGGCATTTTCCGAACGGCTGACCATCGTATTCTCCTTCCCGGAACATTATTGTGCGGAGCATCCCTTGCCCTTGTCTGTAATCTCATAGCAAGATTGCCAGGAATGGAAGGCGCTTTGCCTGTCAATTCTGTTACCTCTCTTATCGGCGCTCCGATAGCCTTGTGGATATTGTTGAAGAGGAAGAAATAAAGACCTGCCCCCTAGCCCCCCAAGGGGGAATTATTTATATAGTATATCTAATCAAGAGAAAAATTATGGTAAAAGAATCACAGGTAAAAGATGTAAAGTCCATATGCGACAATACTATAAAAACTCCCTCCCCCTTGGGGGGCTGGGGGGCTTCCTTCCTCATCGGCGCAGCCACCTCAAATAGCGGAAAGACCACCTTCACAATGGGATTGCTTCGTGCCTTGCGAGATAGGGGATTGAAGGTACAGCCTTATAAATGCGGACCTGACTATATTGATACTATGTTTCATGAGATTGCCTCTGGTCGTGAATCTGTGAATCTTGATACTTATATGGCATCTGATGAACATGTTAAGGAGGTGTTCAAACGCTATGGGGAGGATGCGGATGTGCGTATTGTGGAAGGTGTTATGGGACTATTTGACGGTTATGACAAGTCGAAAGGCTCAAGTGCGGAGATAGCCATGCTGCTCGATATTCCTGTCATCCTTGTGGTTAATGCCAAGTCTGTTGCCTATTCCGTAGCTCCTTTGATATATGGTTTCAAGCACTTTAATCCAAAGTTGAAGATTGCAGGAGTCGTGTTTAACATGGTGGCTTCAGAAAATCACTATACCTTCTTGAAACAGGCTTGTGAGGATGCTGGTGTACCTTGTCTTGGGTATATGCTTCGCAATCGTGACCTTATCATTCCCGGTCGTCATCTCGGACTTACCATAGAGGCAAGGGAAGAGACCGAGGAACTTATAAGGCTTGCGGCGAAGGAGGTGGAGGAGCATGTAGGGTGGCCTCTCCCCCCGCCCTCTCCCGTAGAGATGGAGCCGATTCGAGAACGGGAGCAAATCAAAGAGGATAAAGTGTCGATAGGTTTATCGCCTTCCGGCTCCCTCCCTACGGAGGGAAGTCCGATGTTGATAACATCGGAGTATGTGAAAAGCGGGGGGAGAGGCCATCTTATCGCCATCGCCAAAGATTCAGCCTTTAACTTTACATATCGTGCTAATATAGATGCTCTTCGTGAACTAGGAGAGGTTGTTTTCTTCTCTCCTCTGAATGATGAGATAATGCCCGATTGCGATTTGCTATATCTCCCCGGAGGATATCCGGAGTTATTCGCTTCTGATCTTACAAATAATGCCTCTATGCGAGAGAGTATCAAGGCATTTGCCGAGAATGGCGGACGTATCTTTGCCGAGTGTGGCGGATTTATGTACTTGTGTAATGATATTGACGGCATCCCAATGTGCGGAGTATTTCCTTTCTCTGCAACTATGATGGATGCAAAGCTTCATCTTGGCTATCGTCAGTTATGTAACACTAAACTCTCAACACTAAACTCTCAACTCGCAAAGGGCCACGAGTTCCATTATTCTTCTGTTGTTGAGCCTGACACCCTTCCTGAAGGGATTAGAAAAGAGCAATTTCAGTTGTCAGCCAAAGGACAGCCAGTCGATACCGCCCTCTATCACTATAAGAATGTCCTTGCTGGCTATACCCATTGGTATTGGGCAGAAACAGGATTTGCGGAATTGTTGGATTTATTCAAACGCAAAGATACAGAGACACAAAGATAGTACTTTGCGAATTGGCTACTTTGCGTTTAGAAAAATAGAATTTTTACATTACTCGTCAACTCGTCACCCTCAACGTTGTATCGCGTTGATGGATAGTTTGTTATAGCGGTGATTCATTTTAAAGCACTCGTCACCCACTCATCACCTTAAACTTTGTAACGTATTGAGATTGTGATTGTTGCGCGATTAATTCACTCGTCACCACTTTCCGCCAGGAAATATGGGTGACGAGTGGTAAAGACCGAAATTTATTCGCAACTTATTGATTATGAGTAGAATATTCTATGTCTGGGTGATGAGTTGGGTGACGAGTGATAGTGGTTGAATCACCTTTGTAATGTATTGTGTGTTAGAATGTTGCAACGCTAAGGGTGATGAGTGACGAATTTTATGAAAATTCTTTTTCTGAAAGCAAAAATGCAATCTCGACATTACAATTCTCTTGTGTCGTATATTCACCTCCGCTCTACCTCCGCTTCAAAACCGTTCTAAGTCCGTTCCTATGATTAGGAGATAATGGGACTTACATAGGAGTTACAAGGGACTTATATGGGATGATGAAGCAAGGAGAGGATTGTTCTTTTCTAGAATAAATTAGTGACATCTTTTTGCGTTTATTTATTTGTGATTGTAAAATATATACAAAAAAATTTGGAAGTCTCGGAAATAATGCTTATTTTTGCGAGCGTGTTACTATTCGTTAAGGATGTTGTGGCACAGAACATATTGGTTAATTAGCGTTTGCTATTTATTCGAAAACATCCGAAAGCTTGGTCGCAGAAGGATTTATTACTAGAATAAAGAGCAGATGTCCACTATACGTGGACGTCTGATTCGTCTGGTAATAAGGGTAAGACCAAGCACCCAGGATGTAGACGGATTAGTTCGTCCACATTTTGTATTTTATAGGTGCTTGGTTTTTATTTTGATTTGAGAGTAGATAAGTGGCGCATATAAAAAATTATATGCCTATGGAGAAAACACAGAAAGTAATATCGTGAGGGACAGCTTGATACAAGTTTGGCCTAAATAATCTTTACTCATAGATTATACTAAAGAAATATAAAGTTTTTTTTAGGAGTCAAAAGTCCTAACTATTAATCAAATAATTTAATCATTATGAAAAGAATCTTATCACTTTTTCTATGTTTCATGACATTCTGTGCTATTAATGCTGGCACGATTCAAAAAGGATATCATGGATTTGCTGATGTTGGATATGGTTATTGCGATGAGAGTCTGGCTCCAACAACAATAGATATTACTACATCGCATGGATATCAATTCTCACCTTATATATTTCTGGGTGCAGGAATTGGTTTTGATTTTACAGGGAAAGCAGAATATGGTAATGTAGATGGTCATCCTTTTCAGAAAAGAGATGCTATGGTTGATATCCCTGTATTCTTCAATGGTAGATTAAACTTTACTAAAACGAAAGTTGTTCCTTTTTTGGATTTAAAGGCTGGTTCTTATGTAAATAATGGAAGCGGTTTATATACAAATTTCATGGTAGGATGTCGTTTCCCTTTATCGGATAATTCGGGATTGTCTATTTCTGTAGGAGGTAAAATTGCAAGTATGACAATTCAGAATTTGAAAATGTCAACAGGAAAATATACGTATTCATTATATTATGAAGATGAGAAAAACCATCAATTTACTTATTATGTGTTGAAAATAGGTTACGATTTCTGATGGTTGTAACATTATTGCGATATAATAGATATGTTGTCGAGTTTTCCGTAGAAATTATAATATCAACTTAAACAATATAATTATGAAAACAACAAAATTTAACATATTATTTATTGCTATTGCCATTTTTATGACAATTAGTATTGTTATTTCATGTGGAGATGATGATGAAGATGAAATTCCGCAGATTTCATTGCTGGAAATTAAATCTCAACTTATTGGAGAGTGGGAAGAGTTGGGTTATATTAAAGGCGAGGTGTTCAAAGAGGAAGCCACGTTTGGAAGCGATGGAACCTTCTCCTATTGGTTCTTCAATGGTTGGAGTAATAATAAAAGAGTCAATGGAAAATGGATTCTCAAGGATGAAAAAACAATTTCTATTACAGATGAGGATGGTAAGACAACGGATTATTTATTTACATACGAACTTAAGAGCTATGACCAAAATACAATATCTAACATTTATATATCTCCGATGTTTAGATTTAACCTTTACAAGAAATAAACTATCATCTTAGCAAGATTGATAAAAGAAAAAGCCTCCCCCCTGACTTTCAGCCTTTATGTAAAGGCTTGTGGCTTGAATTTCCCCAATTGTGTCACAGACGCTATGATGGGCATATTTTGAGTGCTATAAATAGAAATAGGGCAATCTTTGATTGCCCTATTTCATCAACTTATAGTATTTAGGCGTATAGTTTGGAAGCACTTCTGGATAGAAAGCCTTGACGAAATCGGAGAGAAGACGATGAGGCTCAAGACCGCCGAGTTCGCGATATGGGGTCTTTGCAAAGTTGCAGAATAGAACGTGTTGGTCTTTGTAGGCCTTGATGTCGCCATAGCGGGCATCCTCTGTTGTGAGGTCGTTGAGAGTGAACTCGTCATCGAAGGTACCGTCAATTTGCCAGAAATCTGCGTTGATGCCCTTGGCATAGACAGACTCGAAATCAAGTGATGTGCCTCCAGTTTCGTCCATATCCTTCATGATATAGTCAACACCTGCATCGGCAAAGATACGTGCCATATAGCTCTTTCCACCCATTACATACCATCCGTCACGAATCTGTCGGCCGCTGAGTATGGTCGGGAGAGTCTTCCTTTTGGCCTTAACGGCAGCAACCTTTGCTTTGATAGCGTTGTATTTGGATTCTATGTCCTCAAATACAGCATTTGCTCGTTGTGTCTCGCCAGTAAGGAGTCCTATGAGCTTTATCCATTCTGCCTGACCAAGAGGATCAGTCTCTCTGTAGCCATGATGAGAAATGAGAGGAATGCCACATTCTTTGAGAGATTCAAAACCTCCATATTTAGAGGCTGATACGAAGATATAGTCGGGTTTAGAGGCTATTACAGCCTCAAGGTCGAAGTTTCCTTCCTTACCCACACGTACTGTTTTACCCTCGGCAAGCTGTTGTTTAATCTTTGGTGAGAATACATTCTTCAGAGAGTTCATGCCCACGATTCGCTCTTCCATACCAAGCACCTCAAAGTTGCCCAACTGCAAGGCTGTGGTACAGATGAATCGTTTTTGGTGGCCTCTCCCCCCGCCCTCTCCCGTAGAGAGGGAGCCGGAAGGCGATGGGATTACGACTTCTTCTGTCTTTGAATTGCGCGCTTTCGGGTCAGGATTACTGATGAAAACGTGAATGCCATCTTCACGATAGTCAACCTTTAGTCCTTTAGCATACTTAATCTCTACCTTCTCAGAATATGTATCAGAGTGTGCCCAAAGCGAGTCGTACTGAAGGAATGGACCAGTAAAGGTTACGCTATTATCTGTTGCAACGTTTGTGCAGGAGAAAAGGAGAAGCCCCCCTAGCAACAAAAGGGAAAAGCCCCCCAGCCCCCCAAGGGGGAGTTTTTTTATAGTATTATTCGCTATAGAGTCTTTGTTGTATCTTTCTTTTTTCATAATTCAAAAAATCGTGATTGAAAATACTATCTAAATAGCTCCCCCTTGGGGGCTGAGGGCCTGTTTATTATCATTAACGAGAAATACGGGAAATTATTCGGCATTTCTTTCAGAATTTCATATTTCTGAGTAGTTGTCCCTATATTCTCGAAGTAGTGGAATTGCAGATCTTTTGTTTCATGGAAAACCTTGCAAACGGCATCATGAGCCATAGATAACTTCATGATAACAAGATTATAACCTTCACTTGTGAGGTTGATAATCTCTTCGGCAGTAGTCTTTCCCGGAATAATGAGAAGTCGTTCCTGAAGCTTTACGAGATGTAATCCTGCTATTGATGCTGCTGCAATAAAGGAGGGAATGCCCGGAGTCTGCTCACATTCTACGCCCATTTCCATAAGGCGATCCATCACATAATGCGTGGTGGCAAAGATTCCGCTGTCGCCTTCAGTTGCAACGGCAATGTTCATACCTGCCTCGTGCTCTTTCCTGATTGTTGAGGCAAGTTCGTCATATATTGCATTCGCCTTGGAACGGTCATTTGACATTGGAATCTTTACGGTTATTACCTTGCTCTGGTCAATATTCAGTTGAGCGATGATTTCGGCAGCTCGTGATGACTCTCCAACGGCAAAGCAATACACCTTTTGTGCTTCTTCCAAAGACCTTAAAGTCCCGAGTGTCACCATTTCGGCGGCACCCGGGCCTAATGAAATGAACCTAATCATTTCAGATTATACTTAAACAAATTTATTCTTCTGGGTTCTTAGAATGATAGTAGTCGAGAGGCTCGCCTGCAATAGCATCCTTGGTATGGTTCATCCAGATGTTTAGAATTGTTGGCAGTTCGAGCAAGCCCTTCTCAATCATAGTTGTGTTGTCGCAAGTATAGCCATTGTGAGAGAAGTACTTCTTCCAACTTGTATCTTCAACCTCACCCTCGTCATTTGCTTTATAGCCCTTTTTCTCATCCCATGCATCATCATCGCCAGCCATATCGTTGTGACCATGATCACCATCGATAGACATAAGAGGGTGGCAATAAACTTTACCGCTCTTAATACCTGCCTTCTGCATACGCTCAAGTACATTAGTCTTGAAGTTCTTCATCATATCTACAGTTCCTACGAAGTAGTTCTTGCTATATGCCTGAAGAGCAGTCTCAAGCTGAGTGTAACGCACGTTAGCCTTGTAAGTATCATAAGAGTCTGGGTTACCATGTCCCATGAAGGCAACTACGCTATTAGCAGCCTTATCCTTGTAGAGGGCGTTAAGTTCCTTAGCAACAGCATTAACGTCATCTTCTGCATCCTGCAACAATGGTACACCGAGCTTCAGTTTTACATTTGACAGATATGCGTCGTCGAGGTCGCCATTATGGTTGTTAGCGAAGTCCTTGATGTAGTTGATTACGCGAGTGTATTCCTCACCAGGGATAACCTGAAGTGACTGAACCACGATCTCGTTATACTTCACGCCATCAGCAGCGAAAGCTGCGAGCCAGAAGTTTGGAGCGTAGAAGTTACGAGATTCAACGTTCTCGCCTGCTGCTGCACGGTTGATACAAATTGCAGAAGAGAAGCTCAAGAATACATCATAGTCAGGGAACTGCTGCTTGTAAGCATCGATGGTGCCATCGAAAGCATCGTATGCCTGCTGCCAAGTAGAACCGAAAGCTACGAGAAGGATAGCCTTGTTGTGCTTCTTCTGGGCCTTTACTTTGCTTGATACTGCTTCCTGATAAATCTGATAGTTTGACTTGTTGTCATCATCATCATCGCTACAAGCGGTGAATGAGAGTCCTGCCATGATAGTTAGCATGGCAAGGATAAGTGATTTAATCTTCATCATTGTTTTGTTGTTTAGATATTGTTTTAGAAGTTGTTATTTTCTTTCCTTTGTTGAACTTGATGGTAAACGAAGCATAGATGGTGGTTCCTGCCGTCGTTGTTCCGAGATGGTAAGGGCGTGGGGTAGTGTCACGATAGTTGAATATGTTATCAATACCTACCTCCAGACGATAACTTGTCGTCTTGCTCTTGCCCAAATCGTGGGTAGTGTTCAGTCGCCATATCTGGAATCCCTTTCCGTTGCCGTCGTTCTCATAATAGCGTTTGCTTGAGCCTCGGGTGCTGAGATTTACGCCGAGATTATAGCAGGGCGAGAAACGATGTCCATAGTTGGCATAGCCGTTCCATTTGTTATGCGCCATTCCGTCGATAATGGCATTCAGAAAATGACCTTTGGCGGAATCATAGACGGTAGCCTTTGTGTCCAGATAGCTGTAGTTACCGCCAATGGTCAGCTCTTTTGTTATTTTCCAAGAGGCATTTACATCAACACCGTATGTCTTGGCATCTTCCGCATTCTTGTACATTCGTGGAATTATATCTCCGCTTCCGTCACCGGTGTAGCTGGACGTTGCGCCTGCCGGAATTTCTTCTTTCGATACATTCACAAGAGTAATCATATCCTCCAGCTTGTTTACGTATCCCGTAACAGATACGGCGATGTCGTCGGTACGGTATTCTGCACTTGCCGACCAGTAGTTGCTCTTCTGAGCCTCAAGGTCTTTGTTGCCCATATAGTAATAGACTTTTTCTCCCATCTGCTTGGTGTAGTGATAGGAGAGTTCCTTTGGGGTAGGGGACTTGAAACCCTGACTCCATCCGGCGCGAAGTCGGATATCACCAAGCGAGAGCATCGCACTAACCTTTGGGGTGAAATGAAGTCCGAAGGCTGCATTATCTATTATTCTGAAACCTGCCGTTACGTTAAGACTTTTTACTGGATTCCATTCATCTTGGGCATATACGGCAGCTGTCCAGTCGTTTGCGGTTTCATCGCTTAGTGTGTCTATGCCTTGGGTGTAAGCTGTTGGTGGTATGTAGCTTACTCGCATAGGGGCCTTGAGATAGTCGTATCTGTATTCTGCTCCTATATTGAGAACGTTTGCCTTTGGCAGATAGAATACTCCCTTTACAGTTACCATATATCTCTGCTGATCGCTTTGAAGATTCTCTTGACCTGTGAAATATGGATAATAATGAGTGTATATATATCGGTCGTGTCTGACTTTATTGATCGTGTCGGTTACAAGTGTCTTGTAATATCCATCCTCGAGGGTGGTATCTGTGTAGAGATAATAGTATGCGTGCTTATTCCAACTCAGATCCATGTCTATGTAATCCTTCTTGCCGAGCAGCATCTTACCACCCAAGGCAGCACTCGCATTACGATATTTCAGATCGTAGGTATAAACATCGCACGAAGCGTGACGGCCATTCGTTGGACGTGAAATGCGCTTCTCGTAGTATGTGCCGCTGGCATAGAGATCCAGCCCCTTGTATGGGGTATAGGTGATACGCTCTCCAATCTGCCAGTTGGTGTATTTGTTTACGGTCTTGTTACGAGAGTCGTGTAGTGTGTCAGCCTCTGCATATTCCTCGCTCGTGTTCTGCCAACCATCGGAATGCTGTAGCTGAAAACCAGTATATGACTGGAACTTACCGAATCTTACGCCTATGCCGTTGTGCTGTCGGAGGTCGTTGTACGAGCCATATCGTGTGGTGTTCTCAAGCAGAAGTCCCTCGGTATCGTGCTTCTTCGTGATGATGTTGATGACACCAGCAATAGCGTCCGAACCATAGAGTGCTGACTGTGCGCCTTTCACTATCTCGATTCTCTCAATGTTGTGCGGATCGATAAGTCCGAGGTCATTCTCTCCACCCACATCTCCGTGAATGCGCTTGCCGTCAATGAGGATGAGTATGTAGTTGTTACCCAATCCGTTGAGCTGTGCCTGCGAACCCATATCACCCTCGTTGAAAGCAAATGAGGCGGTAAGTCCTCCGAGAATTTCCTCAAGCGACTTTCCACCATAGCTTTCTATCATTTTCCGCGAGATAACCTCTGTCTGCACAGGTGCATCCTTAAGATGATGCTGTGTACCCGTTCCGGTCACAACAACCTCCTGAAGATTCTGCTGCTTTGTGGTGGATTCTGTTTCTCCTGATTTTTCCACCTGAGCGTTTGCACATAGAGAGATACTCGCCAATGACAGGGCGATGATATGCTTGTATTTCATTCTTAAAAACAATTATTATACCCTTATCCTGAGGGCATAGCTAAGAACTTGCTTTAACTTGATGAGTGCTTAGCGAATAATTAATGGATGTTTGGCAGGTATTCTGGCTTGCCACAAAGAGGACGTCTTCCCGGAGTTTTTTTCCAGTGACTTTATTGTCCAACTTCACAATGGGCTTACAGCTGCAGGAACAGCTCAGGTCTCGCACCTGATTCCCTTGCACAGGAAAATCCGAAATTAACAAATTTTGGATTTCCAGTTTCCAAATCCGGCACAAATATAATATAAATCGCGTAAACGACCAAATCTTTTAACTGTTTTTGTTAAAATTGCTTTAGGTTTTTGGTATTGTGTAATATTATTAGTAATTTTGCACCCAATTTGGCGTGTAGTGTGCTTTCGGCACCTATATATAAAAAGGAAAGAATAATATAAATCATATAACAACAAAACTAAAAAATGAATATTTCATTAGAAAATCCAGAGAAAGTCAGCGGAGTTCTCACACTCGTTGTTGAGGAGGCTGATTTCGCAGGAGATGTAGAAAAGCAGCTTAAGGACTATCGTAAGAAGGCAAATGTACCAGGTTTCCGTCCAGGTCAGGCACCTATGGGAATGATCAAGCGTCAGGTAGGCGCACAGGTAAAGGTTGACGTTATCAACCGTCTCGTTGGCGAGAAGCTTTATGACTATGTTCGTGAGAATAAGATCAATATGCTTGGCGAGCCAATGCCTCATCTCGGTGAGGAGCCAGTTGACCTCGATGCAGCTGCACCTTACACTCTGAAGTTCGATATCGCTATCGCTCCAGAATTCAAGGTAAAGCTTTCAAATAAGGATTCTATCGTTTACTACGATATCACAACTGATGATGCTATCGTTGACAAGGAGATTGATGCTTTCGCAAGCCGTAGTGGTTCTTACCAGAAGGTAGATGAGTATCAGGACAACGATATGATCAAGGGTGATATTCGCGAGCTCAACGAGGATGGTAGCGCAAAGGATGGTGGTATCACCGTTTCTCAGGCTTCTATGCTTCCTAACTATATCAAGGTTGACGAGCAGAAGGCTCTCTTCCAGGGCTGTAAGGTTGGTGATGTTATCGTATTCAATCCTAAGAAAGCTTATCCAGAAAGCAACATAGAGATTTCTTCTCTTCTCAAGGTTTCTAAGGAAGAGGCAGAGAAGATTACAGCTGATTTCTCATTCCAGGTAACAGAGATTTCTCGTTATCAGAAGCACGCTATCGACCAGGATCTCTTCGATCAGGTTTATGGCGAGGGCAAGGTAAAGGATGAGGCTGATTTCCGCGCAAAGGTTACAGAGGGTATCAAGGAGCAGATGGTTCAGAATGCAGACTTCCGTTTCCTCCAGGACGTTCGTAAGTACGTTGAGGAGAAGATTGGTGAGGTTAAGTATGCTGATGAGCTCATGAAGCGTATCATGCTCGCTAACAACAAGGATAAGGGCATGGAGTACGTAGAGAAGAACTACGAGGCTTCTATCAAGGAACTCACTTGGAGTCTTGCTAAGAACCAGATTGTTGAGGCTCTGAAGATCAAGGTTGACGATGCTGACGTTAAGGCTGTTGCTATCGACGTAACTCGCATGCAGTTCGCTCAGTATGGTATGACAAGCGTACCAGAGGAGTATCTCGAGCAGTATGCTGAGGGTATGCTGAAGAACCGTGATCAGGTTGACAACCTCGTTAATGCAGCTGTAGATCGCAAGCTTATGACAGCCCTCAAGGACGTTGTTAAGCTCAACAAGAAGACTATCAGCTTCGATGAGTTTAGAAAGCTCGATTAAAGCCTAACCAAGCCTTCCCAAAGGGAAGGATGTTAGATACTAAAAATCCCTTATTCTTTCCGTTATGGATTGAATAAGGGATTTTTGATTATATAATTAATGCCGCTTGGATTGTTCGTCGTTATGAACCTTCTAAGCGGCATTTCTATAAAACATCCTTCCCTTTGGGAAGGCTTGGTTAGGCTTCTATACCTCGTAATCCAAACAAGTTCTCTGTACGGTATAAGGCCTTACCTTACCATCTGCTACAGCAACGTGGGCAGGATGAACGGCATAGCCCTTGAGAGCCTCCGGACTTTCAAGTGTGCTGTCGAGCATTACGTCGCAGTTGCTTGAGTCGAGACGACCGCTGATGTTTACCTTGCATTCAAGAAGTCCTGGAACCTTACCAACGAGTCCTTCAAGACCTTCCTTGATGCCTGCCTTTACTTTTTCCTTCTCCTCGGCACTAAGATCCTCAGAGAGCTTCCATAGAATGATATGCTTTACCATAGTTGTTATGTCTTTTTAATGTTAATGATACTTTTATGATTCCTTTTCTGCTCTGATTGTAAGGAACGGACTTGAAACGGACCTGAAACGGAGGTATAACGGACTTACTGTTATGCCTTTGGCAGAGCAGGATATTTCCTTATCCAACCATCAAGTCTTAGGCGCATTACTCCGAAGAAAGCCTCTCCGAAGATTCCGCCGTTCATCTTTGAGGTGCCTTCGCGCCTGTTGACGAAAATAACAGGGACCTCCTTGATCTTGAAACCGATCTTATAGGCTGTGAACTTCATCTCAATCTGGAAGGCATAGCCTTTAAAGCGTATCTTGTCAAGCTCTATGGTCTCAAGAACCTTGCGCTTGTAGCACTTGAATCCGGCTGTCGTGTCGTGAACCTTGAAGCCTGTGATGAACCTCACATATTTTGATGCGAAATAGCTCATCAGCACGCGACCGATAGGCCAGTTTACCACGTTCACGCCACTCACGTATCGGCTTCCGATAGCCACATCATAGCCTTCGTCGTGACAGGCTGCGTAGAGACGAGGCACATCGTTAGGATCATGGCTGAAATCGGCATCCATCTCAAAGATATAGTCGTAGTTGTGCTCCAAAGCCCATTTGAAGCCTTTTATATATGCCGTTCCAAGTCCCAGCTTGCCGGAACGCTCCAAGATGAAAAGTCTGTCCTTGAATTCCGTATCAATGAGTCCGTGAACGATTTTGGCAGTTCCGTCAGGAGAGCCGTCGTCAATTACAAGGATATGAAAACTCTTCTCCAAACCGAAGATGGCACGGATGATTTTCTCGATATTTTCCTTCTCGTTGTAAGTCGGAATTATGATTATGCTATCGCTTTTTTCCAATTCTCAATATTATTTTTTTTAAACGCTAAGTCGCAAAGTTTTTCTGTATGTGCGCTTCCGTGTCTTTGCGTTTGAACATTTTTTATTTTCAAGGTGCAAAGTTAGTAATTTCCGTTAATTTATCAAAACTTTCTTGTTCTTTTATCATATTTTATTCTTATATTAAGAGATTTTTTGTTAACTTTGCACTCAAAATGGAAAATGGGTGTCGCTTCAAAGGCGATATGTGTTGTTTTCTTCGTGCAAAGTGTGAAGATGCTTAGCACCTGATTTGCAATGGAAATACAGAAACTATTATCCCACTATGCCAAGCAACCGCAGTTGAAGGCGTTGGCGAAAGCACTTGACAGCAAGCGAATCAAGACCGTAGGAATTGATGGTCTTGCGGGATCTTCGTGCCCTCTGGTATTTGCTTCCATTGCAAACAAGATAGAAAATCCTGTTGTTTTTATTCTTAGGGATGCCGATGAGGCCGGCTATTTCTATCATGATCTGATGCAGTTGAATGCACCAGCTCTTTTCTTCCCTTCAAGTTATAGGCGTGCTGTGAAATACGGCCAGAGAGATGCTGCTAATGAGATTCTCCGTACAGAGGTTCTCTCGGCTCTTTCGTCGTTTGGTAAACCAAAGGACGGTTTACCTTCTGAGGTTGCCGATGATGCCGATGAGCAGTCTGGCTCCCTTCCTGTGGGAGAGGAGGCTGGGAGAGGCCTTTCCTCTCTTTTCATTGTCACCTATCCTTCTGCTCTTGCAGAAATGGCGGTGGATAAGACTATCCTTGATGACCGCACAATCCATCTTTCCGTAGGACAGAGAATAGATATCACGGACGTTCAGCATCAGTTGCGCGACCTCGGTTTCCGTATGCAGGATTACGTATATGAGCCGGGGCAGTTTGCTGTTCGCGGAAGCATTCTCGATGTGTATTCTTTCTCGAATGACCTGCCTTTCCGTCTTGATTTCTTCGGTGATGAGATTGAGACTATACGCACATTCCAGATCGAGGATCAGCTCTCAGCCGACAGACGCAATGAGATTGACATCGTGCCTGAGCTTGCTGCCTTCTCTGAGAAGAAAGTGCCTCTCACGGAGTTCCTGCCAGAGGGTAGTATGCTTGTTAGCCACGATATGGACTTTGTCGTTGATGTCGTTGGCAAGACATTCGACGAAGGTTTCTCTTCGCAGGCAATGAACGACAGAATGGCGGGTGCTACCGAACAGGAACAGGAGGAAATCCGTCGTGAGATGAACGCACAGACGAATCTGTGTCCGGCTTCTCGCTTCAACCAGAGTATTGCCAAGTTCAAGCAAATCAACATAAAGGAGACTTCTGCGCAGAAGGATGACAAGGACGTTTTTGATGCTTCCTTCCATTTCTTCATGTCTGCCCAGCCTCTTATCCATAAGAACTTCGATCTCCTTTCACAGACCTTTGAGGATTATATCCTACAGAACTTCAAGATATATATCCTTTCCGATTCGCATAAGCAGGTAGAGCGTATCAGAAGCATTCTCACCGCCCCTGTTGCCGAGTCGAAGCGAGTAAGGGTTGATGCCGAGGCTATTGGCGAGATTTCAAAGACTCTTCACGAGGGATTCGTGGATAACGACCTCAGCCTATGTCTCTTCACCGACCACCAGATATTCGAGCGTTTCCATAAGTACAACCTCCGAACTCAGTCGGCTCGTGCCGGTAAGATGGCACTTACGATGAAGGAACTTCAGGAAATGGAGCCGGGCGACTTCGTTGTTCATGTTGACTACGGAATCGGTAAGTTTGCCGGACTTGTCCGTGTGCCTGTCGGTGATTCCTTCAAGGAGGTTATCCGAATCGTATATCAGGGCAACGACAAGGTGGATGTGTCTATCCACTCGCTCTATAAGATATCGAAGTACAAGCGCTCGGATACTGGCGAGGCACCTCGTCTCTCCACCCTTGGCACAGGCGCTTGGGATCGTCTCAAGGAGAAGGCGAAGAAGCGCATCAAGGATATCGCCCGCGACCTTATCAAACTCTATGCAAAGCGTCGTCATGAGATTGGCTTCGCATTCTCTCAGGATTCATATCTCCAGCACGAGCTTGAAGGCTCTTTCTTGTATGAAGATACCCCTGATCAGATGAAGGCTACGGCTGAGGTGAAGGCCGATATGGAGAGCAAACGCCCTATGGACCGACTTGTGTGTGGTGATGTGGGCTTCGGAAAAACGGAGGTTGCCGTGCGTGCTGCTTTCAAGGCGGCTTGCGACTCAAAGCAGGTAGCTGTGCTCGTGCCTACCACGGTTTTGGCTTTCCAGCATTACCAGACCTTCCGCGACCGTATGGCAAACCTTCCTGTGCGTGTGGATTATCTCACCCGTGCCCGCTCGGCAAAGCATACAAAGCAGATTCTCGCAGACCTTGCCGAGGGTAAGATTGATATCCTCGTGGGTACTCATAAACTGCTTGGAAAGGCTGTGAAATGGCATGACATTGGTCTGCTGATTATTGACGAGGAACAGAAATTCGGCGTCTCTACAAAGGAGAAACTTCGTCAGTTGAAGACGAATATTGATACCCTAACGATGTCGGCTACTCCTATCCCTCGCACTCTTCAGTTCTCTCTTATGGGTGCTCGTGATATGAGTATCATGCGTACGCCACCGCCAAACCGCTATCCTATTCAGACAGAGGTTACTACATTCTCTGTCGAGACAATCATTGATGCTATCAATTTCGAGATGTCAAGAAACGGTCAGGTGTATTTCGTTAACGACCGTATCTCGAACCTTGAGGAACTTGGCCGCATAATAGAGAAGCATATCCCTGACTGTCGTGTGGCAATAGGTCATGGTCGTATGACTCCTGAGAATCTTGAGAAGATTGTGATGGGATTCATGAACCACGACTATGACGTTCTGCTATCAACAACAATAGTGGAGAACGGTATTGACGTGCCTAATGCCAATACTATCATTATCAATGATGCGCATCGCTTTGGTCTCTCTGACCTTCACCAGATGCGTGGGCGTGTGGGCAGAAGCAACCGAAAGGCATTCTGCTATCTCATGGCACCGCCACTCTCGTATCTTCCAACAGAGTCACGCAGACGACTTGAGGCTCTTGAGACATTCTCCGACCTCGGTTCTGGCTTCAACCTCGCCATGCAGGATCTCGATATCCGTGGTGCAGGTAACCTGCTCGGTGCTGAGCAGTCGGGATTCATGGAGGATCTTGGCTATGAGACATATCAGAAGATTCTCTCACAGGCTGTTAATGAGTTGAAGAACGATGAGTTTCAGGATCTCTATGCCGACCAGATGGCAGAGGGCGAGAAGTTGTCGGGTGAGGACTTTGTTGATGATTGTAATATCGAATCCGATCTTGAGATGTACTTCCCAGACACATACGTTCCGGGCAGTTCAGAGCGTATGCTCCTGTATCGTGAACTTGACAAGATTGAGACTGATGACGACCTCAATGCCTATCGTCAGCGATTGGAGGACAGGTTCGGTCCTGTGCCTTCCGAGGGCGAGGAATTGCTTCAGGTTGTTATGCTCCGTAGGTTAGGCCGTTCACTTGGTTGTGAGAAGATCATCCTCAAGCAGCACCTCATGCAGATGCAGTTCGTGTCTCGTCAGGATAGCGTGTTCTACAAGTCGGAGGTCTTTGGCAAGATACTGAATTATGTAGGCTATCACCCACGTGTATGTGATTTGAAGGTGGTGGGTGGCAAGAACCGCCTTGCAATTAAGATGATTGATTCTGTAAGCTCAGCCGTTAAGGTTTTGAGGAAGATGAAAAATCCATAACATTATTTACTATTTTTGAATTTACTATTTATTTACGATTTGAATTATGTACTATTTATCGCAAGACAAAAAATAGTAAATAGCAAGAACAAATAGTAAATAGTACATCGCTAAATAGTAAATATGATAGTTCTCATAACCATTCTTTCATATTTCGTTGTACTGACTCTCTACAGTCGCTTTGTAACTGGAAGGAAATCAAGCAACGAGGCTTTCTTTCGTGGTAATCGCAAGTCGCCTTGGTATATGGTGGCATTCGGCATGGTGGGGGCGAGTATCTCGGGCATTACCTTCGTGTCAGTTCCGGGCATGGTGATGAAGTCGGGAATGGCATATCTACAAACGTGCATAGGCTTCATCTTCGGGTATATAGCGGTTGCCTTCATCCTGCTTCCAATCTATTACAAACTGAATCTCACAACAATCTATACTTTTCTTCGTGACAGGGTAGGGCAGAGTGGCTACAAGACTGGCGCTTCGTTCTTCCTTCTTTCAAAAATGACAGGCGCAGCGGCTCGTTTCTATGTTGTCTGCATGCTTCTGAACGATTATGTCATAGGTCCTATGTGCCCTTCCGTTAATAGCACCTTGCTGTTCTCCGTCATTGTCCTTGCTATGGTTGCCCTTATCTGGCTCTATACCAAGAGCGGCGGCATTAAGACGCTGGTGTGGACCGATACTCTCCAGACAATTTGTATGTTCACAGCCCTTCTGCTTATCATCTACAACGTGGTCAATTCTCTCGGAATGAGCTTTTCTGATGCTGCTCAGGCTGTTTGGGATTCTCCGATGGGATTGCATACCGTATCTTTCGATTTCGTCAGCATATTGTCTGGCGTTTTCATCGTTATCGTGATGACTGGACTTGATCAGGACATGATGCAGAAGAACCTTACCTGTCGCTCACTTCGTGATGCGCAGAAGGATATGTGCAGCTATGGCGTGGCTTTCGTTCCTGCTAATCTGCTGTTCCTTTGTCTTGGTGTGCTCCTCGTTCTCTTGACCTCGAAGATGGGGATGGCTTTGCCCGCTTCCGGTGATGACCTGCTCCCTATGTTTGCCGCAACAGGAGTGCTGGGAATGCCTGTTGTCGTGCTCTTCACCATCGGAATCATGGCTGCCTCGTTCTCAAGTGCCGATTCTGCGCTTACCGCCCTCACTACCACCTATTGCGTGGATATTCGTGAGCGTGCTGATGATGAACGCCTTCGTCATCGTGTGCACATCGCTATGGCTGTTGTCTTTGCGCTCTGTATCCTTGCCTTCCGAGCATTCAATTCCACGAGTCTCATTGATGCCATCTACATCATGTGCTCTTACACCTACGGTCCGCTTCTCGGATTGTTTGCCTACGCGCTGACCACTTCCCCGAAAACTTCATCCAACACCCAACACCCATCACCTAACACCCATCGCCTCACCCCCGTCATCTGCATAGCCTCACCCCTCATCTGCTATGCCCTTGACTATCTCTGCACTACCTACTTCTCCTACCACTTTGGCTATGAACTGCTGATGATCAACGGTGCCTTGACCTATCTCGGTCTTCGTGTGATCAAAGCCTGAGCCCTTATGCCTCCGATGTAGGGAACGGACTTGCAACGGCTTTACAACGGTATTACAACGGACTTACAGCGTTGTTCCCATAACTGCCATCACCTATCACACAACACCCATCACCCCCAATTGCAAGTGCAAAGTTACAACAAATTTCTTTGGAACGGAAAGAAATGCGTGAGAAAAACATATAAGGTTCAAGAAAAGTTTGTTTTTATGGTTGTAATGTATTGATACTCAGATTGATATTTTCGGAAGGGGATTGGGATAACCCTCAATCTAACATATAACTGTTAGATAAAACAGGGACAGGGGTATGGTATCTATATTCAAAATAATAATATAATATATTAATATATTATATTATTATTTTGAGGTTAAGAGTCGAGAGGTGTACCTGTCCCTATTTTATCTAACGGTTATATGTTAGGTGCCATTCTGGGCCTCCTGTTGGGGGATGCATCTAACATCTCTTGAAAATGATGGTTTCATGATTGGTTATAAAACACGCTTTTTGCTTGTTTTACTTACACGTAATACACGATTGGAACGGAATTTCTTTTATTTCAATGTTTCTTGTATTCTTTTTTCATTATAACGCTGTGGTTTCAACCCACACCGTCTAATGAAAATAAGCATTATCGTTGATTTTAAAATGCCAAAAGGATGCCCCGATTTAGGGCTCCCTTTGTCAATTTACATATTCTTTTTTATCTGCTGGAACGAATCTAACATATAATTGTTAGGAAAAATAGGGAGAGGGGTAGGGATATTATGTAATTTAACGTCAGTTCGATGAATTAATCATATAGCAGCAAGCAGCAAAATCCACTGCGTGGGGCTACACGAGATTTGTCGAAGACCCACTGACCGTAGGGAAGTAATTTCCGTGAATTAACCGTGAATTTTTCGTAAATTTCTAAGCAAATGTATTGAATAAAGAAAAATTCACGATAATTTGCGGCTAATTCACGGATAATT
>CADCHG010000012.1 GCA_902801155.1 uncultured Prevotellaceae bacterium
CAAAAATTTCCGATACCGGCAAGTTTTTGAGGTAAAACGAGAGAATAAATAGAAAAAAACAACCTGTACGGTTGAAATATTAATGTTTCAATTAATGTCACAATTAACGTCCTAATTAATGTGTTATAAAAAATGCCTTACGGCGAAACATTAATTAGGACACAAATTAACATGAATTCGACGAATTTTTCATTTTAACAGATTTACATTAAAAAAGAATAAGGGAAACGGATTTATCTGATTTATCTGAAATTAATCGCTCAAATAACACTGCGCCAGCTATCAGAAAAAACAGATAAATCCGTTTCCCTTTTTTTCATTGAACTCACGTTAATTAAGACGTTAATTCTGACACTAATATTTTTTAGGACGCAGAAAAAGAATTAATGTGATATTAATTTCTTAATCGTACATGTTGAAAATCACATTGTAAAAACAAAATTTGGCGATTACAATTATTATGAGTACCTTTGCAACATATGTCAAAACGCATCTTATATATTATCGCTATTCTCTTCCTGATATTGATTGGACTATCATCAAGAAAGATATCAATGATTCCAGAGGAAACAGGTGATGGGCTTTGGGCAATGGCATTGTTCTGCTTTCTGCGGTTTCTCTTTATCAATCAGAAACTTGAACGAATTGCTATTGCCACGCTTGCCATCTCGTTTGCCGTAGAGTTTTCTCAACTCATAAGATGGGAATGGTTGGTTGCAATCCGCTCTACCTTTATCGGGCACATGATTCTCGGACAAGGCTTCGTATGGTGGGATTTACTTGCTTACTCAATAGGCGTAATCGTGATATACTTCGCAGCACGAGCTTACGAAAGCAGATAGCCCTCTACCTCATCCAACCCTCCATGCGATAGATTTTCTATCTGAAATATCCATTGCCGAAATAACTGTAATGATTATTGTCTGGATTGATTACAATTTGCTCTACCGTGATTTCTGGATCAATCATTATTAGTTTTAGAGTATGCTTACCCGGGATTATGTCGAAATTGACCGATAGCCAACGGATATTGTCAAATACCTCGTCACGACGGGGCATCTTACGGCCTTTATTCCATCCGCTCAATAGGAGTTTGTCAGCCTTTGGCAATGGTTTCAACACCTTGGAGACACCAAGGTTCTTTTTGGAGACACCAAGGTTCTTTGGTGTGTATTCACCAAACTCATCGTGAAGCCATTGGCGAGCATCAACTACCTGCATTGGCTGATCGTCAATCTTAACACCAATACGAAGTCCTCGCTCCGGGTATATGTCCTGAACAGGGAGTATGCCTATTGCCACTTGACTGGTTTTCATATCCACCTCATAGCTAAGAGATGCATTCATCTCGCTTTCAACGCTTTCAGCCATAACATTACTTGACCCCATACATCCCTTACCACGACCTAGATCAGGGAGAAAGATCCAACTTGCCTGTGGTGTATCAGTCTTACTACTGTATTTATAGGCAGGAATGCAATACTCGTCAGATGTATCAGCCGTTGGATAATCCATCTTTCCGAGATTAAGGGCGAGAGGGTTCACATTCTTATCTGGAATAGACCATTTGGTATAGCCGATATGATTATCGAGCATTATGCCATTCCATTTGCCACCTGCAAGTTGGGTGTTATAGTAGTCGGTGAGCAGCCTATCCTTCTTCATCAAAGCCTCTATGGCAAGGGAATCGCCAAGAGTAGCGTAATTATAGATATGAGCCACCCCAGCACTTCCCATTACAGGATAATAAACAAGCTGATAATAAGCATCTTGCATGGAAGCAGGCAACTCGGCTTTCAGATTCTCACAACGAGTTACAAGTGTTTGCCACAGATAGCTCATGTGTAGCATCTCCTCTTTGTTGAAGATGCCAGGATATTGCACTTCTGGCTTTCTCAGAAGGTTATACTTGCTGTATTTTGCGATGATATCGGCAATTTCGGCAGAATACTTCCTACCAAAGATACTTGCAGCAAAATCCTCAAGATACTTAGCCTCATCACCTGGCTTTATAGCATCAGGATTCCATGCATATCTCATGATAAAATCGATAGGCACTTCCTTTGGCTTCAGATCACCCACATTGATAATCCAGATTCTATCTATACCCGATTGATAGGCTATATTTAGCTGCTCTCGCAGTTTTGGCATGGTGGTAGTGTTTACCCATCGGTCATTCCAAGGACCACCATTCATATCAATGTGATAGTAGAGTCCGAGACCTCCCTTGCGCTTACGCTCGAAGTCGCGCCCTTTACGACGGATATATCCCCAGTTATTATCGCAGAAAAGAAGGGTTACATCATCGGGCACACGGAAACCTGCATCATAGTATCTCTGTACCTCGGTAAAGATAGCCCAAAGCTGCGGTACAGCATTAGGACGTCCATATATGTCTTTGATGATCTTTCGTTGCCCTTGAATAACTTTTTCCAATATCTTCATATTCTCAGAATCATTACCTTTACCCATAGCCACATCGCCATCGCCACGCATTCCGATAGTAACGATATTGTCATAGTTTTTGTTACGCTCCATACCTTCACGGAAGAACTGGTCTATACGATTCTTATTCGTAGCATAATCCCACGGTCCAACTTCATTTTTACGATGCAGATATTCCTGATGTGAGCGCATCATAGGTTCATGGTGTGAAGTTCCCATAATAATGCCCATTTCATCGGCAAGTCGTGGCGATTCAGGATCGTCTTCATTGAAAGCTGTTGCCCACATAGCAGGCCAGAAATAGTTAGCCTTCAGGCGCAACAATAGTTCAAAGATATGTTCGTATGCCTTTGCATTAACCCCTCCGAAATGATTATTGCACCATGTGCCAAACGAAGGCCATTCGTCATTGATGAATATACCGCGATATTTCACCTTTGGTGATGGCTGTATGAAGCATCCACCATCATAGTAGAGCGCATCTTTATGAGCTACGGGTGCATCTGCCATCCAATACCACGGAGATACTCCTATACGTTCAGACATATCGTAGATACCATAGATAGTACCACGTTTGTCACTTCCTGCAATAACAAGATTTCCATCCACAATATCGATGATGTACGACTCCCATTGCCCTTTTACTTTGCGCACATCCAGTTTCTTCTGCCTTATGATACTGTCGATGATTCTGCTTTTGCCTATTGTACCGACAATAATGCTCTTCGGCTGCTTCATCCATGGTGAGTCAGATGACCGTAGGCTTACCTGGGATGAGAATCCAGTTACCTTACGTACATCGTCACCCAGATCATGAGCGGCACGGATAACTCCCTTCCAGTCGTTTTCATCCACAATAATACCTGCCGTTATGCCTTTGCTGGCTATGCGGAAACGTTCTGTCTGTGCCTTTCCACTCAAGGATAATACTACTGATATCAGAAGTATAAAAAACTTTGTCCTAATACTCATACATCTTTATTCTAAATGCCTTTACTTCTCCGTTGCGGATAACGGGACCACCTAATGTAGTCTCATCTCCATTAAGTCGGTGCAGCATTTCGCGACCTTCACTGGTAAATGTTATCTCATCAACCGACTCATAGCCTATATGTACTCCATTATTAGCAGATAGTATGCTAACCATCAGATTGCCAATGCCACCTGCTATTAGAAACTGGTTGTCACTTTCCTGTATTACCAATACACCTGCAACATTCTTATCGGTCATCTTTACCTGCTCTCCTGCAACACCAACAAGTGCCTGTGCCTGACTTGTACTGTAAGGTGTAACGGCTACTATATAGTTTCCAATCTGAACCCTATCTGCCTTACGGTTATCTCCATCAAGCAACAAACCATTGATGCGGTGTTCACGTCTATACTTCACGATATACGGTGTAAGATGTCTGAGCAATTTATAGGCTTTGTCGTAGGCATGATCTTGCGGGTCGGCACTGTTCATGATACCTCCACCATCAATGCCGAAAGGCGAATAACAGAGAGTCTGATAACGGCCAAAGGCATAAAATGCACGTGCAGCACCATCAGATGAGCAACGTGTTTCTGGCAATATTACAGGATTATCTGCCATATCATAACGCTCCATTACCCAGTCGAACAGCTCTGTAGAATATATGTCGGGGCACAACAGGTCTATATCGGGAGCGGCAGCACGCCATATATCTGCCAAATGAGGATGTGGACCTCCAGATGGATATTTACCAGGCTCCTTGAAATCACCTTTTATCCAGGCATTAACGAAAAGGGGTAACGGATAAATGTTTTTTGCCGTCTTAGCAAGTGATTCCATATAGGAGGCATAGTTCCATGTATTGAAGAGTTCTTCCGTAAAATATGGGAACTGCCACTTCCATCGTTCACTTTCAACAACGTTGTCGTGCTTCACTTCAAGTGGATTATCCTTGTCGCTGCATCCGAATACCTCTTCCCAAGAGCCTTTGCTACGGCATCCCTGCTGTTCCCAAGCCGTAAGCAATGCTGGTTGCAACTGCTTTTTGTGAGTCTTCATATAGTTGATAAGCTCTTCAGGAACCTGCTCCCTAAAATGTTTATTTGCCAAAGGTGAATAATCGCGCATGGCACGGTTGGGACCTCCTGCCCAACTTGATGCAGCATCAAGCGTACCTACTTCGTTTTCTATCTGAACGGCAATTACCGTATGTGCTATGCTATCCTCATGCTTGACGTATTTCATTAACTCTCCAAAGGCTCGTGTATCAGCCTCCATAGCATTCTTGCCCAAAGCCGATAATGCAGCTATAGGCTCGCCATCCTTGAAGTGAGCCAATGGGAAACGCTTTGTGTCGTGTTTCACCCAGCCAGGTACATAACTTGACATGCCATTCTTCCATGAACCAAACCATAGTAGTATTAATCGGAGATTAGACTCACGAGCACCACGTATCATTTCTCCAACAAGCGAGAAATCGAATTTCCCCTCTTCTGGTTCTACTAATTCCCATGATACTGCGGCAATAACCGTATTCAGATTCTTTTTTGCCATACGTTGCCAGATGTCTGCCATATAATGGCTGCTGCCTGTAGATGAGTTATGCAGTTCTCCTGCCAGCATAAGATATGGCTCTCCATCTACAGTCATCTGCCATGTGCCATGCTTTTTCTCCACCTTGGGCAACTGTTGTGCCATTAATGAGGATGTCGTAAATACAGTCAGCGCAATATATAACGCAATTTTACAAATGTTATAATACTTCATATTTCCTTTATTTTTTTACTTCATATTCAAACCAGTCTATATCAACATATCCTTTATCGTTTTCACTATTGCTCTGCGCAAATAATCCGAGCATCACTCCGGTGAAACCGCCATTTGTCTCCGTACTTAGGTATCGGTATTCCATCTTGGCAAGCGTAATGTAGCTTGCATCGTCAGTAGATGCCATCATATAATAGTAGTCTTTGTCAGAGGTTATACGCAGATAGGCATAGTTACCATTCAAGGTTATCTGATTGTTTTCGCTATGACTGGTCTGACCAAGACGCACGTTTGACCTTATGATAATCTTCTCGTCTTTCCTCTCTGCCACCACATCATAGTGGCTCAGCGGAGTGGCATAGGCTGTGATGCCCACTTGCATTCCTTCCGTAAGATGTGTGAGGTCTGCCTTTGCCGTTGCCCAAAAAGTCAATTCTGTCTGCCTACGTGCAACAAAGGTAGGTGAAGCCGTTTCGCTAAGGTCTATAATGCTGGGATAGAGACGTAGAAAACCCTTATGCGCCGTGAGTGAGTATTTTGTATAATCTGGGTTACAAAGACTCATCCAGCCCATAGGCAAGCCCAAGGAATGATAGCTGTCTTTGGGAGCACATCGCTCCACATAGTTAAATTCTTCCTTTACAGGGTCTTGTGCCAAAGGCACTAACGGCAAGGTTTTACACTTCATATCTACCTGCAATGTGCCGTCACCATTTACTACAGGCCAACCGTTTTTCTCCCATTCCACCGGTGCAAGCATAGTCTCACGCCCCATAACGTGCTGTAAGTATCCGCTTGTTCTGTAGCCTAAGCATATCATCCACCATGAAGAGTCTGGAGCCTGAACAAGATCTGCGTGTCCAAGTCCCTGAATAGGACTATTCTGCATCTTCATGTTGAAATGTGAGAGGATAGGATTTGAGGGATTAGACTCATAAGGACCGAACAGGTTTTTACTACGCAGTATATTGACATGATGCCCATGCTCAGTACCACCCTCTGCAAGTAGCAGATAGTAGTAGTCGTCTTTCTTATAGATATGCGGTCCTTCCGGGTAACGCCCTCCAAGACCAACTCCCAGATGATGTATGTCGCCCAATTTCTTGCCTGTGTTCACATCAATCTCACATATCTTGATATCCCCCTCTTTCCACAGGAAATAGCATTTGCCTTCATCAAAGAAAAGCGTAGGATCACAGCTTCCGATAGCAAAGTCGATTATTATTGGATCAGACCACTCCCCAGAAGGATTATCTGTCCATACATAGAAATGGCGACGTGAAGGGAATACTGTTGTTACCATATAATATCGCCCATCATTATATCTGATAGTAGGGGCATAGATTCCGGCATTACCATCTGCGCCCTTCAAATCCACCTGAGACGGACGTGTGAGGCAATTGCCCACCTGCTCCCAATTCACCAAATCCTTACTGTGGAATACTGGCACACCAGGGAAATACTGGAAGGTGCTGTTTACGAGATAGAAATCATCACCAACCCTACATACACTTGGATCTGCATGAAATCCTGTAAGCACAGGATTCTTAAAACCTGATGCTCCCCTTGCCGCTAAAGGAATGAAAATACCTGACAGTATCATAATAGCAGCCAGGAGAAAGAAATTCCGTTTTTTCATATTACATTAATAACTTTACGCATTTTAGTCTTTGCAAAGATAACATCTTCACATGCTATTATGCAAAAAAACGCGTCTCTTATTATTGCAATAATGTCTCAGAAAAAATACGGAATAAGATAACTCACTCTCTGATAATTATTTACTTCTCTCATGCTCTTTCCATTCATTAGGTGATATTCCATAGAGTTCACGAAACGAATTGATGAAATATGATGTGTGCTTAAAGCCTACCTTCGTGGCTATCTCGCTTACGTGAAGGTTTGTTTCGAGCAAGAGCTTCTCTGCCTGCTTCAGTCGGACGTTCCTTATGAAGATGCTTGTTGACTGGTTGGTTTTCTCCTTTAGTTTTCGATGTAGGCTGGCTCGGCTTATGCCTACCTCCTCGCATAGAGTTTCTACGGAAAAGTCTGCATCGCCTATGTGGTTGTTGATAACATTCATCAGTCGCTCCATGAGCTTGTCTTCATAGTCTTCTGCTTCAATTGTTTCCAATTTGTCCTCTTGTAGTTGCTTTCCCTGATAGACATTGCGGAGCTGCTGACGAAGCTGTATGAGGTTAGATATTTTCTGGCGTAATATCTTTATGTTGAAAGGCTTTGTGATATAGGCATCTGCCCCGATTCCCAGCCCCTGAAGCGTTGCCTCCTCATCAGCACGCGCAGTAAGCAGAATGACAGGAATATGGGCTAACTGAATGTTCTTCTTCAGTTTTCGGCATAGTGTTATACCATCCATCTGAGGCATGGTTACATCGCTTATTATTGCGTCAGGTTTTTTCTCGAATATGAGTTGTAAGGCTTGCTTGCCGTTTGTCGCCTCATGTATATGGTAGTCGGTGGAAAACTGTTCGCAAAGATATTTCCTCACCTCGTCATCATCTTCCACGATAACGAGATGCCTTGTGGTGCGCGATTGCTGAAGGTAGGTTGAAACATTGTATTCTGATTCTATGCCAGGAACTGGTCCTATCGGTTCTTCGTCAGTTGCCTGAGCTGCAAGATGCTGAAGTCTCTGAGCATTATGTAGCATAAGATTATAGGTCTTTTGTCGCTGTTCGTCAGGATCATTATCTATGAGCTGGACAAGAGGACTGATAATGAGCGACATAGGAGTACGTATCTTGTGTGATATCAAGGCAAGTGCCTTGACCTTTTCCTTGCTGCGTATCCAGAAATATATCAATGTAGCCATTGCTACGACTATAAGGCACAGCACGCTCTTAGCCCATATACTTCCCCACCAAGGATGACGGATTTCTATGTTTGCCTCTTTTGCTTCAGAACGCTTGCCTTTATATTCCACTGCATAACGCAGAGAATGACAGCCAGCATCAAGGTTACTGAACGAAATGATATGTCCGCCATCAGGAATGGATATCCACTCACCATTATCGAGTGAATAGCAGTATGTGCATCCTGCAGGACGGTCAATCTCTACGGTTGACAGTTCTATGCTGAATGAATTATTCTCGTATGCTATGCTGAAATTTCGGGAATCTAATATAGAACTGTCAATAACGGCTTTTCCTCCCGTAAGTGTCTTTGTATTGATAGCTTCGTTATTGATATATAGAGCCGTAATGCGTGGGTGTAAATTGAAACTTATCTGACTGACGTTTCTTGATGAAAAATACGTTATGCCCTCATTTCCGGCAAACCAAAGCGTACCATCATCATCCCTGACAACAGCACCTTTTGAGAACTCATTGCCTTGAAGTCCGTCTCTTACCGAATAGTTAGTGAATACACCTTCATGCTCATCAAAGCATGAGAGTCCTGCGTTTGAAGAGAACCATATCTTCCCTTCTTCATCCTCAGAAATGGCGAAAACCGTATTTGAGCCCATTCCATCGGCTGTGGTATATGTTTTTTGCCTGTTTTTATCTATAATTGTCAAGTCTTCGGATGTGCCAATCCATAATCTGCCTCTTGTATCCTCATATATAGTATATACTATTTTCTTAGGACATAGGTTCTGATGCTTGTTGATATTGTATATGCCGTTGAATGTTCCTACGAGGACATCACCATTTGACAGTATGCAAATGCAGTTTACAAAGCGATTCATTCCCTTATAGTCAATATGCCTAATGCTGTGTTTGGTTAGATCATAGCAGTATAAGCCATTTCCCATAGTACCAATCCATACTCTTTGCTGTCGGTCTTCCTTGATGCAAAAGACACGAGGGAAATCGGGTAGCCCCTGAACCTTGCGTGACATGCCATTGACACGCCTATAACATGGATAGCCATACGAACCTATCCAAAGCGTACCTTCTGAGTCTTCCATTACGGCATTTATCATGGGAGGTACACCTTCTGATATGTGCTGCGACTTATTACCTTCGAGATAATACAATCCATCGCCATCAGTTCCTACCCACATGCCTCCATTACGGCTCTTCACTATTGATTGTACACAATGTGAGCCTATAAGATTCTTCTGAGATGTTCTTGAACCTATATAACCGAACATTCCCTTATGGCGTGACATCATCACTATACCTTTCTGATAGAGTGCAATCCATAGGTTCCCACTTCTGTCACGCATAAGATGATGAACTTTTTGCAACTGTTGTGGAATATTCGGTATATCAAGCGGATAGTCAATATATGTGTGTTTAATTTCATCGTATAGTTTCACCCCATCGCCATCAGTACCTAAAAGCAAATGACTATCGTCATATCGCAATGTGGTGCGGATGTTTCGTTTCTCAGTAAACTCATCTGTCATCTGACTTGAAAAGTATGGTTTTGCCATTCTTAGAACCTCTATTCTATCCTTTCCCTTTGTCCTTATCTCACACGAAATATCGCCCGTTCCATATAATCTACCATCTTTCTCCAGCATCAACCTGTTGATGTTTACCTTCAATGGCTTACCATTTGGAGTGGTCCCAATAGGTGAAAAGTCATCCGTATCGTGCCTGTATATCTGCAAGCCACTATATGTACTTACAATCAAATTGCCCTGTGCGTCTTCTATTAGCGTACTAACATAGTTGCTTGCCAGCGATGTATCATCATCCTCTTTGTGCCTGTATGATGTTATCTTAACACCATCGTACTTGTTCAGCCCATCTTCCGTGGCTATCCAAATAAGTCCTTTTCTATCTTCAAAGATATAATTTACAAGACTACTCGTCAATCCATTCTCGGTAGTAAACATCCTATATGTCTGTGCTGAGACTCTGATCATTATGAGCCACAGTAAGAATAAAATTAAGATGTTTCTTCTTTTCATAATAGTTTATCCTCTACCTGATTTCAAGCGAATAACTCTTGCCTCTGTCTGACTCTATCTTGAGGTTGCTGTTTGCCTCAATGATTGGTTTGATGCGACGGATAAGAGTATATAGTGTATCGTTGGCATCAGGTTTCTTTGGCCAGAGACGATCACATATTTCCTGCTTGGTGAGGGTATGGTCATCTGACTTTAGGAACATCTCCAAGAGAGTGTGCTGCATAGGTGTGAGATGGATTCGCTCGCCTGTAGCGTTGCTGAACCTGTCGTTGCTGAATATCAGTCCTCCGTAGGCTATGCCTTGCACTATGAGTTCGGGCTTATGGCGACGGATATAAATGGTACTGCCGATAAGCCATAGTATGCCGACAAGCATGAACGATGTCGATGCACGCTGGTCGGAGAGCATAAGGACGGTGGTGAAATCGCAGTTAGCCTCAGCAATAAGTTCCGTTTCATGGCGATTTCCCTTACGGATTGTCCGCATAGCCAGACAAGCCGTCTCCTTGAGTTCGGCAATAGTGATGTTATTGCGATAGCAACGAATTGTATCGGCTGTCACCACATCACACGGCATTTGGAACTTGGTAAGCGCCAAGGCATTGTTTACATCTTCGGAGATACGTGTGCAAGTTGTTTTATAGCTTGTTATAGCTGAGACAACAGCCATAAGCATCACGAAAAGGAATATTAATATAGGCAGTTTTTTCATAACTCATAGTGACTGTTAGTTTTGCAAAGATACAAAGAAATACCGAATTTCAGCTTATCAACCAGCACAAAATGCCAAGCTTTAAGAAACTTTTGCCTTTCTTTGTATGATATCTATGAAAAAATGAGTAATTTTGCAAGCCAAAGTATATTATACATTTAATAATGATAGAATCACGCAATTCATTCAGCGGTTCGCTTGGTTTTGTTCTTGCATCGGCAGGCAGCGCTGTCGGCTTAGGCAATATCTGGCGTTTCCCTTATCTTGCAGCACGAGACGGAGGCGGACTCTTCCTCCTGCTCTACATACTCCTTGCCGTAACCTTCGGCTTTACGCTCCTCATCACAGAGGTAGCCATAGGAAGACGCTCGCGTCAAGGACCATTGACTGCATATAAGTTTTTCCGCGAGAAATGGGCATTTATAGGCTATCTCTCGTTTCTTGTGCCATACATCATCTATCCCTATTACTGTGTGATAGGCGGATGGGTGTTGAAATATCTCACTACCTATATAGTGGAAAATGCCGATGCTCCGGTAGCTGACGGATATTTCACCGACTTCATCTCCGACCAATGGTCGCCTATCATCTATATGGCTGTCTTTGCCATAATATGCTTCTATGTGGTATATAAAGGTGTAGAGAAAGGTATTGAACGCTATTCGCGCATCATAATGCCTATACTTCTGCTTATGGTGATATGTATATGTGTGTACTCGCTCACAATATCTCATACTGATGCTAATGGAGTTACGCGAACAGGTCTTCAGGGCTTGGGAGTGTATTTCATTCCGAACTTCGAGGGACTCACCGTGAAGAAATTCATGATGATAGCGCTTGATGCCACAGGACAGCTTTTCTATTCTCTCTCTATTGCCATGGGTATTATGGTGACCTATGGCTCGTATATGAAACGCAGTGTGAATTTGGGTAAGGCGGTCGATAGAATCGAGATTTTCGACACTACAATAGCCATTCTTGCCGGCATGATGATTATCCCTGCCGTATATGTTTTCATGGGTACAGAGGGTATGAGTGCCGGTCCTGGACTTATGTTCGTGGCTCTTCCAAAGGTATTTGACTCATTAGGCTCGTTTGGCGGTCGTGCTATCGGACTTATCTTCTTCCTTACCGTTACCTTTGCAGCTCTCACAAGTGCCGTATCTATATTGGAGGCTATAGTGGCAAGCTTTATGGATAAGTTCCAATGGACAAGGCGCAAGGCAGTAATCGTGATGTCTGCCACAGGCTTTATATGGTCAATAATAGTTTGTCTTGGCTACAACGTATTCTACTTTGAATATACGCTTCCTAATGGTGCTGTGGCACAGATTCTCGATATCTTCGACTATGTGAGCAACAACGTACTTATGCCATTCCTTGCAATATGCACCTGCATCATGATAGGATGGGTGGTAAAACCTCGTTTGCTCATTGGCGAGATAAGAATGAACGGCTACAAATTCCACCGCAAGAAACTATATATTGTAATGCTAAGATATGTGGTTCCTGTGCTTCTCACAATATTGCTGATATCGGCAACGGGAATATTTTAGACCCCTTTCCCGCCCTACGGGCACCCTTTCCCCATGAAGGGGCAAGGGAGATATATAGTATTTCCAATCACGCCATATTAAACGAGCAAAGGTAATCTTTCCCTTGCCCCTTCACGGGGAAAGGGTGCCCGTAGGGCGGGAAAGGGGTCAATAAAACCTTGTTCCCTTTTCGTAATCTTCCCAGAAACACTGAAGATACTTCGTGTTTTCTTCTATAGCCTTATTCTTGTCCTCCCAAGAGTATTTGCCTGTAGCATCACGTATTATCTCGTAATAGTGATGGCTCAATCCCGATTCAAGACCTGTTTCATTCTTAATCTTGGTACAGACATCCTCACCAAGGAAATCAACCATATTCACATCTAAATTGGCGTATGCCATATAGAATGACTTAATCTGAATCTCTGAGGTTACCATGCCATGATTGAGAATCACCATGTCACCCCAATATCCACGGTCAAGATATGATTGGTGCTTGTATTTCTTAAAAATCCCCTTCTTCTTTGCCGTCTGCACAAGGTCGGTTATCATGGAATGTAAAGAATCGTAAGGACAGGCTATAGTACAGCGTACAAGGTCGTTGATCTCATTTGCCTGTACCTTTTCCTGATTACACTTGCGAATAGTACTCTGGAATGACTTATAGTTGACAGGAGTCACCTTACCTCCATGAAGCATGGCAATGGAATCAGCAAAGTGTATCATTGCAGGACCTACAGCAGTAGCGACATAACGCATCCTTACAACCAAGGCGGTATCTACGTGAAACTCTGACACGGTCTCCTCCTGCCCTACAGCAGTTCTACCCTGTGCATGGCATACCATATTGATGACAAAGAGCATCATAAAGAATATGACAGATTTTCTCATACCGAAATAATCCGTAACTGAGTTTTACACTTTATACCTATGTAGTTTTACACACGTGATTGCAAAGGTAATAAAAATTAAATTTCTCTGCAAATTTATTCATGATTTTCTGCTATTTTCTATTATGTGAATATTGTTTTGCTATCTTTTTTGATTTTATTGCTGTCTGGTAAAAAATTTTCTGATAATATAGATTTAGGGCTGGTACTTACATGAAGTTTCTGTACTTTGATTGTCTTTGCTTTTACCTCGTTTGCATCATTCCCACCCAACAGGGCATATCCAGACGGGGGTGCTATGTCTGGAATGAGGTACGCTAACACAAAAATCCTTATTGTTACCTGTTACTTGTTACCGCAATAGGTAGAAAGCCTCCGTTGTGCTTTCGCTCTGCATTCGTTCTGCTTTCGCTCTACCCTCGCTTTTAAGCCTAATAGAGGAACGGACCTGGAACGGACTTATAACGGACTTACAACGGACCTACAACGGACCTACATTGGACGCTGTAAAGTTCTCGCAGAATCTCATTGAAGCCTATATTAATTTGGGAAAGATGGTTTTGGGATGGTTTTCGCCGTTTTACATCGTTTTTCGAGCATACTGAATAAGGCGAATCAGCCAGAAATTAATGCTTATTGTTATGCTATTGAGACTATCAGCCGCCTATACTCTGCCCCTTTATTTGTATATAACATCCTCATTATCTTTAGCTTAGACAGTTCCAAGCTGTAATAGAGTCTCGCTCAATAGGCAAGCGAAATCACGGCCAGTAACAGGTAACGGGTAACAATAAGGATTTTAGTGCATGCCAAAATTTTATAGAATTATTCTAAGGAGTTTATATACCTTATTATATAAAGAAATAATAAATATAGGCAGCAGTTTACACTATTTTTCTTATTGTTACCCGTTACCTGTTACCAACACGTTTTCCGGGATTGTGAAATAGGGGGCTTACCTGAGAAACAGAATATCCGAAATGCTGTGTTTCAAGCACTTCGGACATGCTTTGTGTTGTTTACCAGACACCAATATTTTGATTTATACTTTTTGCTAATTTCTACCAATTGCAAAAAACAACGTTCCACAATAGTTGGGATTAATATTACAGCAAACTACAGACATACCGATACAATAAGAGCCCCGCAGGTCTCTGCGGAGCTCTCTTTTAGCTTCCTTGCGGTTGTACTTTGAGTGATCCTTGTACTTCCGGTTCATTGCTACGAACTTTCCGTCGAATCGCTCCAACTGCTCATTTCGAGCAATCATTCTCAACACCTTGTGCTGCGAATTGCTTTTGGTCGGTTTGCTTAGTTTCATAACCTTGAATTTAATGTTTGTAATTGTGCATAACAATATATGCACATCTATAACGGCAGAAACACCGTAAATATTGCGTAGGTCATCTCGATTATCCTACAAAAAAACAGCAACCATCATAATGACGATTGCTGTTTGAAAAAATATTTATATGTTTGTCAGTTAGTGTTCTGTCTTGCTTCTGTATTCCTTTGGAGTACATCCGAAGGCATCTGTAAATGCACGATTAAAGGTGCTTCGTGTACGATAGCCACATGTGTAGTAAATCTGCTCGATGGTATCGTTAGTCTCAAGAAGCATACGTGCTGCCTGATCCAGACGAATCTTAGTGATATATGCATTGAAAGTGAGTCCTGTTGCCTCTTTGAGAAGCTTGGTAAGGCGGATATGATTAGTCATCATAGCCTTTGCTACGTCCTCACGGGTGATACCATGCATACTGTATAGATTACCCTCAGTACATACGGTGTCAAGCTGCTCCATGAACTCCTTCTGCTCGGCTGTGAGTTCCCTACCCTCTACATGAGTATCTTCTTCCTCGTCGTCGTCATTGTTGCCGTTCTCCTCAAGAACAGCCCTCTGCTCGTCGCCATAAGGTATTGACTCTATCATACGCATTTGGTCAACATTCCAACTGAGAACGACATAGATAATCAGACTAAGAGGATAGAACATAATACCGGCAAGACGATTGTCATAATAGCCATGCAGCACAATCTTCAGCACAGCATACGCCAACGCAAACAGCATCATCATGATGAGGATTCTGTTAAGCCAGTTGATGCTTCTACCATCAAGGTCGGCATACACATCCGCTACGGTCTTGTTATATCTCTTTGCTGCCTTTGCAAAGCGTACTACATATATTCCCAGATAGATCAACAATTCACCCATTGTGATATAGTAGAACACATCTGCATATTGCTGATCAACACTTCTCAGGATGCAGTAAATAACTAGCACAGCCAACATTGCACCTACATGGATAGATCCCTTCCTGAAAGTCACCACACTCATTCGGGTGAGCTCGGTAAGCATCAGAAGACAGAAAGGCACAAGAAGTAGATTGACAAGAACTGCCAGTTTCTTGTCATTTACCAAAATGTCTATTCCTGTGAAACTACCAATGAAGTAGAAAGATGATTGAATAGCTACAATTAATAGAACTGCTCCTAATGAACGACGCAAACGCATTGGTGCCTGCTCATCACATTTTTGAAATAGAAAATACAATGAGGAAATAAGGCTAAAGGCCATTATGGCTGCGTGCATTATATCGTCCAATCTGTCAAGTATAGTCATATATTTAGATTTAGGCTACAAAATTACTTTTTTTTTTTCAAAAAACGTAAGAAACGACCAAAAAACATCTATTATATTACAAAAATTTAAATTTTTCACTATTCTGTGATGATGAAATAATAACTTTAATGGTTAAAAACATCACAGCGGCTACCAGAAATCAACAAGGTATTGAAAACGGTAGCCGCTGCTATACAGAATATGAGAACGGTATTATTTTTCTTTTTTCATGAAGAACTGGTCTTGAAAGCAAGGCCGCTTTATCAGAGCATTACCTGTAAACTTTCTTCTGACCATTGACAATGTAGAGGCGACCCTTAACCGGCTGCATAACGCGAATACCATTCAGGTCATAGATCTTACCATCACCCTCACCATCGCCGAATACAGTATTGGTGATATCCGTCGTATTGCCAAATTCGTCAACCACAAGGATTGAGTAAGCAGAGAACTTAGCTGAACCACCAGTTCCTTTCTTGTAGAAGTATGCGCGGTATGGAAAGATAGTCATCTTGCCTGCATTATAAAACGTTCCGTTTTTGGTCATAGCAGGAGTCAAGTGTGTGAACTTGTTCTCCTTGAAGTAGTAAATATCACCATTGTTGACAATCTCTGCGTCTGCTTCTTCTGGAGTTCCAACATAATTCGCACCATAGAATACTCTTGTCTTCAGATTACCTCTGAACTCCCAATCATGGATAGAAGGCTCTGGAGCATCTGCGTAACTCTTCACCACAGCAGTAATATCCGGGTTTTCAGGAACTTGAATCCAAGTATTCTTGTTATTTATATCTTTTGCATTCTCCTCAATAGTAACAGCAGAGCTTATACCAACAGTTCTTTCGTACAATACTGGAGTGTTAGCAGGAATCACTGCATCCTCAGGAAGCTTATAGTACTGCATCACACTACCACTGTGTTTACGAAGCTCATAGAAGATAACCTTACTAACGTCTTTGTACGTATTGTTATTCTTTATAGGATAAGGCAAGCACAGAGTTCCCCAAATAGATTTATGAGACTGCTGCCACATAGGATCATCAGTATCTATTTGAAGCTTATTACGCTCGTATGTAGCCTTTCCTGCATTGAAAGCATAAGGTATCTTCATCTGATATCTGTCTGCCACATAGAGGTTAGGACAAGTATAATCACTCAGTATAGCGTTGTTACACTTATCAGCGTTATAGGATCCACTATTGAAATATACAAGAACATTTGGAGAAATGAACTCTGAATTTTCTGATTTCAGTAAATCCTCCATGACAAGCTGGCAATTATATCCACCACTAGTCCACCTATTAATAGATTCTCTCAAATCGAATACCATTGTCTGAGGATGTCCTGCTTCGTGATCATAAACATCCTTTGCTGCACCTACCAAGTCATTCACCACAGAGTACAGCCAGTCCTCATCAGGCTCAACCTTTTCAGGATTTCCATTTTCATCCTTACCAAATGTTATGACATTATCAGCATATTTATACTTCTTCCTATATTGAGCAGTCAAGGTAAGATTACCTGCATGATTGTACTTCAGACCATTTTCTGTCCAATAGCCACCATTATCGGTTATTACGCAGTTACGGCTCGTTTCACTAGCATCAATAACTTTAACATCACCGACAAACCATCCTAAAAGCTCATAACCAGGCTTTTTAGCCTCAGCATGAACAAGAGTGTTTGCCTTTCCTGTCTTATATTTGTATGTTATTGTTATAACACCGTTAGAACCTTCAGCGATGTCAAAGTTCTGCTTATTTTTATCAACAACATTCTTTGGTAATACGCCACCATTAGCATCAAGGGTTACGATATATGTTGCTGGTGCCCAATGAGCGTAGATTGTAGCAGCCTCTGTTTTATCCCAAGGCTCTACACCATTCATATCCTTGTCATAGTATTGCTTACCACCATAATAAATATCATTTCCTTGAGATTCTTCCCATTCACTATTCGCTATGCCATAATAGCCTCTAAACTCATAACCAGGCTTTGTAGGAGCTGTCAAACCACTTGGCAATGGCTGACCATAGGTAGCAGTTACAGAAGTTGTGCCACCTGTACCTCCTTGTGGATTAAGAGTAACAGCATAGGTATTTCCTATCCACTTAGCATAGAGAGTTACCTCTGTAACCTGTGGATCAAGAAGACGCTCGTCAATATCCCAAGTTGTTGCACTGGTCATATTAGCAGTATAGTACTGAGTACCCTGACCATTTGCCTCACTATAATAACCTCCAAAGGTATATCCTTGTCTTTGCGGAGCTTGTACTCCCTCTGTTGGCATAGCCGCACTAAAGGTTGCAGTAACTCGAGTTGCTCCATAGTTATTACCACCCTGAGGATCAAATACTACTGTTGTCTTATGAGTTTTCCAGTCTGCATAGAGATCATAATTCTCTGCATGATCATAAATATGTGCACTCTTCATTTGCGCATCATAATAGAATACTCTTGGATTTATGCTTGAATGTGTTCTATAACCATTGAAGTCATAACCTTTTGTTGTTGGTGCTACCAATCCAATATCTTCTGGCATTGGCTGATTATAAGTTGCAGTTACCAATACAGTCTCATCATTACCTTCATTATTCTTATGAAGCGTTACTATGTAGTCTTTACCTTTCCAAACAGCATAGAGGCTTACAGGACCCTTACCACCGCCATTCACATCATCGTATGGATAGAAATCACCATCTTTTCCTGGATATTCTGCTGTGGTAGCATTAGGATCTGTACTCCAACCTAAGAATTCATATCCAACACGTTCTGGCAAATTCTTAATTGTATTAGGCATTTTAAAAGACTCTGTCTTGTCCGTTGTTGTAAGAGGCTTATCTGTTTTATACCATACATCTTCTGTTCCATCGTTATTATAATAAGTAATGGTAGTATAATAAGTATATATAGGAATTCCTTTATATCCAAAGGCAGCATCACCTTTATTATCATTGTTTATTCCCAGATATGACATTATTGCAAGATAGCGTGTCTCTGTTATAGGATCAGCACTATTTTTATTACTTTTCTCCAAACTAACATCTTTCTTTGCAGCTACTTGATTTGTAGAAGTACTACCTGCACCTGCATATATAATAGTTTGTGGAACGGTTCCGGATGGAGCAACAGTACCATCAGCGTTCCAAGTAAAACTCTTAATCTTCGTATCAGCTTCTGATGATGATACAATACCCAAGTCCTTAACCTCGAAACCATAATTCTTACCTCCCTGACAGGTTGCATTGCCAGCCAAGGTATAAGTAAATTGTACGTCGGAATATTTTGGAACCATTATTTCAAGTCCTACCTTCTGACATATTGCACGCGAATTGCTATACGCTGCAATTGTTTTGAAACCGGTAATTTGCTTCCAATCATCAGTACTTTGCTGACTATTTTCCCACATGGAAATATCTGTCTTTAAACCTATTTTTTTCCAGTCATAGTTGTAAGTCCATTCTGTATTATAATCATCTGTATGTCTTGTAGAATTAGTAATCGTCCAATTATAATTAGCATTATTATTAGTATAATATGTAGTTACACGATGCCAATTCAATCCCTCATGTTTTGCAAATACATGAAGTGCATAGGTACAAGTTTTACTTACAATTGTAGTACCATTCTTCAATACAGCACTAACGTTTACGTTTCCTTCTTTCTTGGCTGTAATCTTACCTGTAAGTCGGTCGATTTCTATTATCTCATTATTACTATCTTCTGAAAATTCAAAATGATATCCACTACCATTATTACTCAGAGTAATATTTTCACCATTTGCCATGATATATCCCTTAATCTGAGCATTCTGATCACCAACAGTAATATCATAACCCTTATTTACATTTAAGAAACCTATAGCGATTTCTGGCCTTGGGGTATTATTCTCTTCTTTCGCCAAAACATGAATAGTCTGGGTATAAGAACTAACAACTCTTTGAACAAGTTCTCCATTATTATCTCTGACAAATTCTCCATTAGAACCTATCTCTGGACGCATCAGTTTTACAGTCACAGGAATATCACCTGCAACCTTAGCTTCATAAATGACACCAGTATATGTCTGAATATTTATTTTGTTTTTATCTGCCTCGTATTCATAATGAAAATCATTTGGATCAATATCGTCTGGATCAGTCGGAGCTTCTATAGGAACAACAGCACCAGCATGAGCAGAGATATAACCTTGAATCTTATGTGTTCCAGCATTCTCGCCAACAGTAACATTATTATCCACCTTATTAGTAGCTGTGGCATAACAACGCATACGGATATCAGGTAAAGTGAACTTTACCTTAAATGCCCAGTTACTATCATCACTATCTGTGATGTTAGAATTTGATGTCTTACCATCCCAGCCTGCCTTGATAAAGGTACGATTCTTGTCGCTAAGCTCTGATTCTCCCAGATCAAACCAAGTCCAACTACCAATACCTATTTTCCTCTCATACTTCTCACTAATCTCAAAAGATTTCAATCCGTTAAGAGTAGCACCTGACTGCCAAGGTATATCTCCCTGGTTAAAAGTGGTTGAATGAGTAAAAATATTCATAGACCAATGTTCCTCGGTATATGAAAAACCTGAACCTGAAACAGGAGTACATTTCGTAGTAACATTATAGTTCTTAAAGAAATCTCCTATACTACCAGACAGAAGATCGTTCATTACATTCCACTGAATTACATTTACCTCATACGGAAAATTCGTAAAATTCAGTTTCAGATGAGAGTGCTTTTTATCCGATGCACTAACATAATCTGCCATGACTCTGTCAGTAACATCAGTTGTTATCCACTCAAAAAAGCGGGACTTACCAGCCCATGCAACTCCCTCTGATGACACAGTTACACCAGCAGGAATGTCATAAGCATTATTGTCATCTGTAATTTTGATTGTAGGAGCCGTAGCACCTTTAACATACTGATTAAAGTATATCTTCAGATTCCTTTGCTGTGCCATGGCATTAACCGTTGTACTTAAAGCTATTATCATAGCTACTAAATACCTAAAAATCTCACGTGTTCTCATATCTGTCAACTTTTAAATGTTTTTTCACTGTATTATTACAAAAATAAGTGTCGGAAATAAATGTCCTTTACTGTGTTGCAAATATACAAAAAATTTTTTGAATTGTTATTAAAAAAAGTAAAAAAAATTGTTCTTTATGCTCAAAAAAACTGCTTTTTAACAAAAAAAGAGCCTGAATTGCTATTTCCACAATACAATTTTCTCTCTTTCTTTCTCTCTTTGCAATTTCTCAAGTATATGACTATTAGCTATTTAAATTCATTTCGTGTGGCTACACAAAATTTATCATAAACGTAACACATCATTCTTTATTTAACCATAGATATCTTGGATATTTGTTATGACTCCGTTGATACTCCATCGTTACTCCATATCAACTCCATATCAAGTCCATCGTTTCGATGGAGTAACGATGGAGATGCGATGGAGTAACGATGGAGTATCTTCCTTGTTTTTGCCTCGAATGATACTGTTTTTCACAGAAGAAGATGGAAACTCGTGTAATAACATAATAATCATAACGTCAGTTCTACGACTTGGTGAGCCTTGCGAACAATTCTAAATAAACGTATCCTACGATACTGAACTGATGTTAGTCATGCCATATCTGACTGGAGTAAATATCCTCTGCGTCTTTCTCCAAGCAGAATCCTCCGATGGGCTTTGACTCACCATAGTCCCACTCCCCACCTTCGTCTATCTGGAAGGAATTCCCGAGCAATCTACAATCTTCCTCAACCGCGAATCTCTCAGCGACTGGGGCATAATACACTTTCTTAAAAATCATCTCTTTACTTGAATTACATACTACCATTTCTCGCCAAGCCAAAACCGATGCAAGCACCGGTTTTGGCATTTAGTTATGATAAAAATAACTTGGTTAACGAAACGGTTGAAAAATACATATCTTTCTTAATACACTTTCTTCTGTCCGTTGACGATATAGAGGCGACCGCTTACAGGCTGCATAACCCTGCGACCATTGAGGTCGTATATCTTGCCGTCACCCTCTGCATCATTGTCAATCAGGTTGGTGATATCCGTAGCACCTTCTTCATCCATTGCTATTATTGAGAAGGTGGTAAACTTCGCATTAGCCGGTGTTGTGGTGAAGTATGCACGATAAGGGAGTATTATCAGACTACCAGTTTTGCTCAGATGCGTGAACTTATCCTGCTTGAAGTAATAATATTCCTTTGAACCGTCAAGCTTCTCTGCACCTTCAGGCACATTCTTATAATCCTTGCCACAGAACATCTTTGTAGTGAGTGTTCCAACAAACTTCCAAGAGTCGTATGACTCACCAGAATTTGTGAAATATGATGTATTCACTGGAATATCCACATCTGCCTCCTCGATCTTCACTTCAGAGCCTACACCTTCCAAACGCTTGTAGAGAACTGGAGTATTTGCAGGAATAACATCTACCTCCATTGGAGTGAAGTGCATATAGTTGTTCTTCAACCCTGCCAACTTATAAAACTTCACATTATTAGTATTATTCTTAATAGGATAAGGCAGACAGAGTGTTCCCCACTTAGAGTTTGCAGCCTGTGCCTTAGCAGCATCGTCACTTGAGTAGTTCTTGTTACGCTCATACAAAGCCTTTTCAGCCTTGAATGCGTATGGAACCTTAATCGGTGCTCTGTCAGTAACTACAAGGTTCTTGCATTGCTGCTCATTTGTCATAACCACATTAGTAGCATCTGTGTACATAGATGATGAACCCGACAAATAAACAAGAGCATTAGAAGCAAGCTTATTATCCAAGCGAGCCTCTTCAATAACAGTATTAAACGCCTCTAAATTATCATATTCATTAACGCTTAAACCCTTACCACCAAGGAAACCACCCAAGCCTTTACCTGCCATTATATAGTTTTGATATTTTGTTACATCCACTATCATTGGAGATACCTTGTACGTTTCAATATCTTCTTCTATCGCAGCAAGAATGTCATACGAAGTAATGTCGTATCCTTTCTTGAAGTTGATACGCTCACCATTATCTACAATCTCAAACTTGCACTCATACTGAGCATAGAGATTAAGCGTTCCACTTGTTGCATCATATTTCCAGTCACCAGATGTTCCTTTCGCTGTCCAATAATCTCCTTCTATTGCATTGAATGAACACTCTTTATCATCCACAGAATACACCTTTGTGCCACCTGTCTTCTCTGTGAACCAGCCTAAGAACTTGTAACCCGGCTTAATGGTGATTTCATCAGAACACCAGAATCTATCAGCTATCTTACTACCATACTGAACATCAAAACTAACAAAGGATTGATCATTAGATGTTTTAATATATCTATCTTGACCTTCTGTCCTTATTCCTACCTTATCACTCAGTTTACCACCACAGGCATCAAAGTTTATTGTATAAGTCTTTGCTGTCCAATGGCCATAGAGTTTCTCGTTATTGTTTTGCTTATTCCAAGTTCTAGCACTTGTACCATCAGCATTATAGTATTTTGTTGAATTATTATCCGATGTCTGACTATAGCTCTCATTATCGAAATAGCCTCTGAATGTGTATCCTGTTCTTGTTGGAGGGGTTACTGTTGGCATATTCTGACCATATGTAGCAATTACAGTCTCACAATCTGTAGTTTTATCATTATACATGAGAACTACATCATACTGGTTACTAGCAAGCTGTGGATTTATTACCTCTATCACCTTTGATACATTGTTACTTACCTTACCATCCGTTATTGTTACCGTGATATTTGCTTTACCAAGATTCTTTGGAGTTATTACACCATTTTTATCCACAGTAAAGATATTCTCATTGCTACTTTTATATGTAGTGGTAAAGTTGAAAGCACCTTGATGGTAGATGGTGTCGAGCTTTGAAACATCAAGTGTTTGTCCTAACTTAATCTGACTTGGCATTGTCTTTTTGAAAGACACACTTGGCTCGTAGTATTTAATCGTAAAGGTTGGAGTGGTATTATCATTAGCACCCTCATAGTAAACAGTGTGACTGTTCAACTGTTTCATAGTCATACTCTTCAAACCATTCAAACTGCTATTCAAGAATATATAACTATTGAAAGTATTGGGGATTGTAGCACCTACTCTACCAGATTTCGTTTTTGAAGTATTACCGTTATAATTTGTGAACGTTCCTGAAATATTATCTGACCCTGAAAAAGGAGCTGCTTCAGCCATAAGACTGTATTCAACTTGCGTTACCTCATACTTAAAATTGGTAAAAGTTATTTTACCCTCATTATTCTTATCTAGATAAACGCGGTCTTTCCAGCTTGATTTTGATGATCTTTTATAGTTACCTGCATAACTGAAACTCGTACCCACAGGTTGAGTTCCCACAGGTGTTAACGCCACATTATCTGAATAATAATTAAATTTATACTTTGCGGTATAAACAGTCTCATCTTGAGCCATCAGTTCACAAAACGGAACAAACATAGCACAAGACACAATAAATGCTTTCTTGAAAATCTTACCTGTCCACATATCTTTGTTTTTTTTGATCCCTAAAGGAATTTTGTGTAATTTTTGTGTAATTTTCTGAATGATTAATATACCATTACCTTATTTACAGAGTGCAAAATTAAGTAATTATTTTGAAACAAAAGTAAAAAAATCTAACATTTTTTCTGTTTTTGCACAAAAATTTTTCAAGCGTGTACCTTTCCGCCAAACATCTGGAAAAATCGACCAACATACTTATTGTGAATTAGTTACAAAGCATTAGATTCCTTTTATACGCACTTCGCGGTAGTGAACTGACGATAATTGTCAATCTTACCAATCTTCAACCAATAAAGAGACATAAACATGAAAAATAATGGACAAAATTGTGAAGATCGGAAACTTACGTAGCTTGATGAGCTTTGCGAATAATTATTTTCAGTAACATAGCAACAAGCTACTATGTATTCACTATTCGAAATCATATTGAATCTTTTGCAGGATTAGAATTAGGCATAAAAGGTATAAAAAACAAAATAAAAGGCCAAATCTAGTTTCACAACTCAATTTTGACCTTTTATTTATTTTTTTCCCCTTTAGACATCAAAAATGTGTCTCTTTCATAAAAATTACACTTATTTCCGAGTGCAAAAGTAGGTAAAAAAACTAACTTTCACAAATTAAATTGTTCCATAAAGTTTGTTATTTCGATCATGCAACATTTTTTACAAAGTTGCAATATTGTTTTTTATAATTGCATTTTTGTAAATTTGGCGGTTTCATCGGCATTTTAACAGTTTTTTAGCAAATAAAATAAGAAAAACAGAAAAAGATTTTTTTCGATTTTTTTCTAAATGTTTGTATTTATACCATGATTTCTTGGAAAAAAACTCAAATTTCAGGTATAATATCTAACAATAAAGGGGGGGGTAAACGTCTGTATAATCTTACAAAATATAAATTTTCCTTTGAAAAATCACTAAGAAACTACAAATGTTCCTTGAAAAATTCCAAGGCGTGTTTCTGAACAGGTTTTCCGAAAATATGAGGAATATCCCACATCTCCGTCTGAAGATTATTAACGGCTCCCTGACTATCCCATACACTATGCATGATTCTAAATGCCCTGTTTGCGCCATTGATTGGGAAGAGCTTGTCTTTCGTACCACTTATGAAAAGCATAGGCTTGGGACACGCAATACTGGCAATATGCGGGTAGTCCATCCAACGGCGAAGTCCCGGGAAGCAGTTGGCAAAACCGCCATTTTCCGTGCGTGAATACTTGAATGACATCTGCTCCTGAGTCGTTATCATCCAGCAAACGGAAACAGCAGTCTTTATTCTATCACTAAGGGCAGCAAGCATCCAAGAACGATATCCTCCCATAGAGAATCCCACACAGCCTATTCTATTTGGATCAACATAAGGAAGAGTGGCGATATAATCGGTACATGCAATATCATCGTAGGTCATATAGGCAGAAAGGTCTATACCGTACATCATCATATTTCCGCATATCATATCAAACTTGCTGCGAAGAGCCCCTTCCTTCTGTCCTCTTTCTCCCCATAAAGGAGCATCGGAACTAAAGACAACATAACCCTTTTGGGCGAGATAGTCACCCAGAAACTGACCTTCATACAAATCCTCAACCCATTTCTCTGCATCCTCAAGCACCACACTATCCTCAAGAGCCACAGGATTGCCACACGCAAGTGAATCAGGATCTGGCTCAAACGGACGAATCATCTTCTCCTTGCCAATAAAAAGATGTCCTCCATGATCGTGAAGGCAATTTATAGCAGGAAAAGGTCCCTTTCCGTCAGGAATAAGAATAATGGCAGGAACAGTATAATAGCGCGACAGTCTAATTTCTATCTGACGGGCCTTATACCCTTCTCTCTGTTCCTCACGAATGACAGTAACACCGAAATCTCCGGGGGGAGGAGGAGGCATGAGCATACAGTCAAACACCTTTTGTCGAGCAGCCTTCCTCCACTCGTCAAAGTCGGTAATATCACTATTTCCCCATGCAAGAGGATATTTCAGATCCTCAAGCAAACTATCGGCATAGACAGGAAGATTGCGCATAAACTCGTATTTCTGACGGGTAGGCACACTATACATTTTATCTCCAGGATATTTCTGTGCAATACCTGGAAGAGATAGCAGTAATGATATGACAATCAGAGAAATCCGCATATTATGTCTTTGTTTTATGCAAAAGTAGCTCAAAATACTGGAATTACGACTATTACCTGCATATTTTAGGGAATATTAACTATATCCACGTCACAATTATTCGTTCTCATACGTTATTATATAGGGATTATATGCAAAATTGTCAAACAACACAAAATATAGGTCTAAACAATAAATTAAAGAAATAATAATGAAGAAAATCTTTATCTCTCTCGCTTGTGCAGTAATATGCTGTGCTTGTGATGCTCGTCACAACAACTCTGTAACTGACGAGCAGAAGGACGTCCAGACAGAGGCTGTGTCTGAAGCAAACAACGATCAGGAAGGTATTGCCGAAGGCCAAATGGCACCAGATTTCACTCTCAAAGATATCGATGGCAAGTCATTGTCCCTGTCAAGTCTGAGGGGAAAGTATGTTATCATCGATTTCTGGGGTACATGGTGCATCTGGTGCGTAAGAGGTATGCCAAAGATGAAGGAATACTACAATAAATACTCCGATAAAATGGAGATTTTAGGCGTGGATTGCAATGATCCTGAGAAGAAATGGAAGGATGCAGTAAAAGAACTTGATTTGCCTTGGAAGCACGTCTATAACCCAAAGAAATCAGTGGATATCCTGAAGAGTTACCAGATTCAGGGATTCCCTACAAAGGTTCTCGTTAATCCAGAGGGAAAGATTGCCAAGTATGTAGTAGGAGAAGACCCTAACTTCTACCTATATCTTGATCAGTTGCTTGGAAAGTAAAAAAAAACGATTACGCAGGGAGACTTTCTGAAAAAAACTGAAAGCAAATTAGGAGTAGATTAAATCAGTAAAATTATACATGTAGCATTTGCTGCTTGGAAATCTTCATTACTGTAATTTCCAGAGGATTTACTGATTTAATTTACTCCTAATACTTTCTAATACAACAGCTACTTGCTGTTAATTTGCTTTCATTTCCTACCAGATATGTGCTCTCATCTTCTTAGGTACGAAGAGCTTTCCTTTCTTGATATTGAAGGCTGTGTACCACTCGTCAATCATTGGAAGTGCGCCATTTACTCGGGCGAACTCTGGTGAGTGCGGATCAATGGTGATGAGCATCTCCTGATACTCTGGACGACTTGTACCTGCCCATACGCGAGCCCAGCCAAGGAAGAAGCGCTGATCTGCGGTGAAACCGTCGATAACAGCGGTATTACCTGTATTACGCATAGCACGAAGAGCGATATTCAAACCACCATTATCTCCGATGTTTTCGCCAAGAGTGAGCTTTCCGTTCACCTTCTTTCCGTTGACAACCTCTATGTTAGAGAAATGATCAACAAGGACCTGTGTGCGCTGGTCGAAGTTCTTCTTGTCCTGCTCCGTCCACCAGTTGCGCTGATTACCAGTCTTGTCAAACTGACTTCCCTGATCGTCAAATCCGTGTGACATCTCATGACCGATAACACCGCCAATAGCACCGTAATTCAATGCATCGTCAGCCTCCGGGTCAAAGAAAGGAGGCTGGAGAATACCTGCAGGGAAACATATCTCATTGCTCGTAGGGTTGTAATAGGCATTGATGGTTTGAGGAGTCATAAACCATTCTGACTTGTCAACAGGCTTGTTCACTTTCTTGCGAAGGTTATCAAGAAGGAAAAACTCACTCACATTGTCAAGATTCTCAGTAAGACTGAGAGTGTCAGAAATCTCAAGATTGGTGAAGTCTTTCCACTTGTCAGGATATCCTATCTTCACGATGAAGTTCTCAAGTTTGTCCTTTGCCTGTGCCTTTGTCTCTGCACTCATCCATGTAGCCTCATCTATACGCTGTGAGAGGGCTGTCTGGAGGTTATGCACAAGCTGGAGCATACGGTTCTTTGAGCTTTCAGGGAAATACTTCTCGCAGTACATCTTGCCTATAGGCTCACCCATTACTGAGTTCACAAGATTTGTTGCACGCTTCCACATTGGGTCGTCCTGTTGCTGTCCGCTGATCACCTTGCGGAAAGTAAACTGAACCTTGCGGAAATCAGCAGAGAGAAGCCCTGCAGCGTGACTTATCACGTTAAGTTCTGCATAGCTCTTGAGGTCTTCAAGAGGGGTATCAGCATATATCTTCTCTACCTCATGGATAGGCTCTGGCTGACCAACATCCACATAGTCGAAGGCAGGAAAACCTGATATCCAGAAGACTGTTGTCCAGTCAATGCCAGGGAAATCACGCACCAGCTCCTGGAATGACATCTTATGATAGTTAGCATTAATATCACGAAGTTTCACCTGACTATACCAAGGCTCTGCAAGACGCTTCTCAATGGCATAGACAGCATCCATCTTCTTCTGTGCAGTGGCCTCATCATAGCCTACGAGCATGAAAAACGACTTGCCACACTGTTTGTATGCCTCGCGGATAGCCGTTGTCTGAGGGTCGTCATTGAAATAATAGTCACGAGTGCCAAGTCCGAGACCTGCCTGACCTATAGAGACAATGTTCATATCTGCCTGACGCATATCTGCACCTACGCCAAGACCGAGCATCAGCGTGCTTCCGCCTTTACGGTCGATGTCTGAACATACACGCACATACTCCTTGCGATCCTTGATGGCACGAACACGCTCAAGGAGCGGTTTAATAGGCTCATAGCCCTTCTTGTCACGACCTACAGAATCCATCATCTGATTGTAGAGAGTGCCTATCTTTTGACCAAGAGAACCCTTTTCCTGAGGATTGTTGGCAAACTGAAGGATAAGTTCATTGATTTGCTTCTGGTTAAGTTCATAAAGATCAACGAAAGAGCCGTTACTCGTCTGATCCGGACGAAGTGGATTGTTCTTGATGAATGTACCTGTGGCATACTCCACAAAGTCATCACCGGGATTCACGCTAAGATTCATGTTAGCGCGATCATAGCCTTTACCCGTTTGGGCTCTTGCTCCTACGAAAGAACATGCAAGAACAAGCAAGATAAATGATTTCTTCATTTTTATTAGTATTTTTTCGATATGATAACGACTTTATTGATATATTTATTACATTTGACGCATTAATATTCATTCTTATTACAAGAAAACCAAGAAACGTTTGCCGTTTTTTTACAATATACACATAATTAGGCAGATACGCGACAAGTTTATGAAATTGCAATTACACTAATTTCCTTATTGTTACCTGTTACTTGTTATGGTCGTGATTTTCGCTTGCCGTGCCTTCGCTCTGGCTTCGTTCTGCCTTCGCTCTGGCTTCGCTCTTGAGACTATAGGATGAACGGACCTATAACGGATTTACAACGGACCTATAACGGACCTGCATTGGAGGGAGTTGGAAGTTCTCGCAGAATATCATTGAAGCCTGTATTAATTTTGGAGATGGGGTTTGGAATGGTTTTCACGTCTTTTTTGAAGGATAATAAGCATTTTGTGATTGCTATTGAAAATAACGGAATTATTGTTACCGGAGCATTTTTTCGCGTTTTTCAAGCATGCCGAATAAGGAGAATCAGCCTTGATTTAATGCTTGTTGTTATGCTATTGAGACTATCTGCCGCCTACATTCTGCCCTCTGATTTATACATAACAGCCTCATTATCTTTATCTTAGTCTTTATCAAGCTATGATGAAACCTCGCTCAACAGACAAGCAAAATCCCGGTCAGTAACAAGTAACAGGTAACAATAAGGATTTTAGTGCATGGCCAAAAATTTTACTAAATATTTCTAAGGAGTTTATATACCTTATTATATAAAGAAATAAAAATATAGGCAGCAGTTTTACACTATTTTTCTTATTGTTACCTGTTACCCGTTACCTGTTATCAACACACGCGATTACCATGAAATATACAGAGACGTACATTTTGATTTTTCAAAATCGTATAATTAAAGTGAAAAGGCTATTAGGAATCAGGAAAAGACAGGTTAGCGAATCCCACAGCCGTTACAGTTTCCGCAGTTGCATTTCTTGCCGTTACCATCGCCTGTGTCGCAACAACTCTTCTTGCCATGATTTCCACGGAAATAAGAGCGTGCAACCATGACAAAGGCAATTATAACGACTGACAAAAGAATGATACTGACGAGGTTCATTTTACTGAGTGAAAAGTGAAAAGTGAAGAGTAAAGAATTTTAGTTACATTTGAAATGTGAATAGAATTCTATTAGTCGCTTAAACTATTACAACTGACATGTCTTGGGCGTTTAGCTGACTAATTCAAATTCTTCATTCCTAACTCTTCACTATTAGTTTAAAACATCCAATATGCAAGCAAGGCTACCACATAGGCAATGGCACACTGGCCAAAGACAACGGCAACGGCATACTTCTTTCCTATCTCCCTGCGGATTGATGCTATTGCAGCCACACATGGAGTATAGAGAAGACAGAACACGAGCAATGAAACTGCCGATGAAACCGTCAAAATCGTGTTTATAGACGTTCCTGCGCCGAAAAGTACGGTGAGAGTACTTACTACACTCTCCTTAGCCATAAAGCCGCCCACAAGCGCCGTACATACGCGCCAGTCGCCAAATCCGAGTGGGGCAAAGACAGGAGATACGAAATCAGCCACAATGCCAAGGATTGAGTCATCGGCATTCTCCACATGCTGAAGGTGGAAACCGAACGACTGGAGAAACCATATAACGATTGTCGCCATGAAGATGACGGTAAAGGCACGCTGAAGGAAATCACGGCTCTTCTCCCAAAGGAGCATAAGGGTAGAACGTGCTGACGGCATTCGGTAATTTGGCAATTCCATGACGAAAGGTACAGGATTACCACGATAGAATGTCTTCTTCAATATGAGTGCCACGACTATTCCCACGATGATACCGAGAAGGTATAATGCCACCATTACAAGAGCAGCATTATCGGGGAAGAAAGCAGCACAGAAGAATGCGTAGATAGGAAGCTTTGCCGTGCATGACATGAAAGGCGTAAGCATTATCGTTATCTTACGGTCGCGCATAGAAGGCAACGTGCGGCTTGCCATAACAGAAGGTACGGAACAGCCGAATCCTATGAGCAATGGTACGATGGAACGGCCGGAAAGACCGAGTTTACGCAACGGACGATCCATTACAAAGGCTATTCTCGCCATGTAGCCGGAATCCTCAAGCATGGAGAGGAAGAAGAACAGGGTGACGATGATTGGCACAAAGCTTGCCACACTACCCACACCGGCATAGACACCGTCGATGATGAGTGAGCGCACAATATCATTCACTTCCCACGATTTCATCGCATTGTCTGACATCTCGGTAAACCACTCTATTCCGCTCTCTAACAGCTCTTGGAGGTTTCCGCCTATAATATCGAAGGTGAGCCAGAAAATAGCCATCATGATGCCTAAAAACGCGGGAATAGCAGTATATTTACCTGTAAGTACAGCGTCTATCTTCTCCGAACGATAGTGTTCCTTGCTCTTATGAGGATGAGTGACAGACTTCTTGCAGATGTTCTGAATGAAAGAGAATCGCATGTCAGCCATAGCAGCAGCACGGTCAAGTCCTCGCTCCTCTTCCATCTGACAAAGGATATGCTCAATGGTTTCACGTTCATTCTGCGAAAGCTTGAGTGCATCAATGACGAGTTTATCACCCTCCACAAGCTTTGAAGTGGCAAAGCGGACAGGGATATCAGCACGCTTGGCATGATCCTCAATCAAGTGCATGATGGCATGAAGACAACGATGCACGGCACCTCCATGCTCTTCTTTTGAACAGAAATCCTTCACAGCTGGCACCTCCTGATACATGGCGATGTGCATGGCGTGCTCCACAAGTTCGGAGATGCCCTCGCCCTTGGCTGCTGAGATAGGCACAACCGGAATTCCGAGCATAGACTCCATCTCATTGACATGAACATATCCTCCGTTTCCTTCGAGTTCATCCATCATATTCAGGGCAAGAACCATAGGAATGCCGAGTTCCATGAGCTGCATGGAGAGGTAGAGGTTACGCTCTATATTGGTAGAGTCAACGATATTGATGATGCACTTTGGTTTTTCTTCAAGGATGAACTTACGGCTTACTACCTCCTCGCTTGTGTAAGGAGAGAGCGAATAGATGCCAGGAAGGTCGGTGACTTCGGTGTTTTTCTGTCCTCGGATAGCTCCGCTCTTACGGTCAACGGTGACGCCCGGGAAGTTGCCCACATGCTGATTAGCACCCGTAAGCTGATTGAAAAGCGTTGTCTTTCCGCAGTTCTGGTTTCCTGCAAGGGCGAATGTGAGCATCTCTCCTTCTGGAAGGGGATGGGCATGAGTAGGGTCATGGTATATGCCCGGCTCTCCAATACCCGGGTGATGACCGGAAATAAGACGTGGCTCTTCTTCTTCATCATCAGCAGGCACATCAAGAGTGATGTCTATCTTATCTGCATCAGCAAGGCGAAGGGTGAGTTCGTAACCGTGAATGGTGAGCTGCATAGGATCGCCCATAGGGGCATATTTCTTGAGTTTCACAACAGCTCCAGGGATAAGTCCCATGTCAAGGAAATGCTGGCGAAGAGAACCGCTACCACCTACTGTTGTAACGGTTGCCGATTGTCCGATATGAAGTTCTTTTAGTGTCATTGAATGCAAAATTACTAAAAATCAGCTTATTTTCAATAAGAGGGTATGAAATATTGGCAGATAAGTGGAAAAAATACCTACAAATGATGATAAAAACATAAAAAAACGTACTTAAACTTTGACATTCGCCGTTTTATTCGTATTTTTGCAGATGAAATATAATTTAAACAAAAATGAAGAAAACATTAATACTCGGCCTTATAGCCATGATGGCTTTAGTGGCTAATGCACAGGATCAGAAGAAATGCGCGTGCGACAGCAAGTGTAAGACAGAGAAGTGCGACAAGAAATGTTGTGACAAAAAATGCTGCGACAAGGCTAATAAGTGCGAAAAAAAGGCGTGCTGCAACAAAGACAAGAAATCTTGTGACAAAGGCAAAAAGACCGATGGTCAAACTGGTGCTACAAAGCAGAATGGATAAAAGTTGAATAGTTCAAAAGATAAAAGAATAAACACAGAAAATGGAAAAACTTATCATCAACAGCTTCGAGGAATTCGCTTCATACGAAGGAAAGGAACTCGGTACTTCTGACTATGTAGAACTTACTCAGGAACGTATCAACCTGTTTGCTGACGCTACTCTCGACCATCAGTGGATTCACGTTGACACAGAGCGTGCAAAGACAGAAAGCCAGTTTGGCACAACTATCGCTCATGGTTATCTCACACTCTCTGTTCTCCCTCACCTATGGGAGCAGATTGTTGACGTAAGAAACGTGAAAATGCTCGTAAACTACGGTATTGACAAGATGAAATTTGGTCAGCCAGTTCTCTCTGGTCAGAGCATCAACCTCACTACAAAGCTTCAGAGCATACAGAACCTTCGTGGTGCTGTTAAGACCGAGGTTAAGTTCACTATGAACGTAAAGGAAACAGGCAAAAAGGCTCTCGAGGGCATAGCTATCTTCATCTACTATTTCAATAACTAAAAGCCCCCAGCCCCCCAAGGGGGAGCCTTGGGAGGAATGAAAAGTTAAGAGTGAAGAATTTAAGTTAGTATGTTGTTTAAGGCTGTTGATTGCCTTTCATAAAAAATAACTCAAATTCTTCACTCTTAACTTTTCACTATTCACTTTACTAGCTACTCTTTTTCTTCATCACCAACACATTCTCACCTTTCGGAGTACGCTGATAATCCACTTCGTCCATCATTTGCTGAACAAGGAAAATACCCAATCCACCGATTTGACGTTTCTCTGCAGAAAGGCTAATATCCACATTAGGAGCCTGCGTCAAAGGGTTGAACGGCTTTCCGTCGTCCCTAAGCACAAAAGTGACAGTATCAGCATCCTTATCAGCATCCAATGTGAATGTATGCTCTCCACCATCAGGATAGGCATACTGAATGACATTGACTACAGCCTCCTCAAGTACCAGATTCAACTGGAAAGAGAGATTTGAGTCAAGGGCAAACTTATCACATACCTGATTGATGAAATCAGCTAATAATGGCACTTGCGAGATATCGTTCTTTAAGAGCAACTGCATAACTCCTTAGATATTAAAACGCCAATATGAACGGGGATGTTTAATCCTCAAAATTAAACAGGGCTGTGAAGCCTGTAATGGCAAATACCTGCTTAACGACAGGCAATGCTCCCTTAATGGTTACATCACCACCCTGGGATATTGTTTTCTTGCGAAGGGAGAGGAAGAGACGAAGACCGGAAGAAGAAATAAACTCCATCTTCTCACAGTTGAGCACGATGTGTTTATCAGCGTTCTCTACAAGTTCTTCCATATCTATAGCAAACTGTGTAGAAGCAGCTGTATCAAGACGACCTTCAAGGATACCTGTTATTGTGGTATCATTCTTTTCAATTGTAAGTTTCATAGCTTATGACGATTATTTGACTTGTTTAATGCTTTTCTTAATAGATTTACGACTGCAAATATATGAAATCTTTTTCTTTTCACCAAGAAAATATGCTTAAATTCGTAAAAAAAGAAGGAACTGATAGTATAAAAACCATCAGTTCCCTTATTTATGACCGAAAAATATCTAATTTTTAGTCAGCGAGCTTTGCCTTGATGAACTCGCGGTTAAGGCGAGCAATGTTAGCAATAGACTCGTTCTTTGGACATACAGCCTCACATGCACGTGTGTTAGTACAGTTACCGAAGCCCAGCTCATCCATCTTGGCAATCATAGCCTTAGCACGCTTTGCAGCCTCTGGACGGCCCTGTGGGAGGAGTGCGAGCTGTGATACCTTAGAAGAGAGGAAGAGCATAGCAGAACCGTTCTTACAAGCTGCTACGCAAGCACCGCAACCGATACATGTAGCGCAATCCATAGCCTCGTCAGCATCCTGCTTAGGAATGAGGATAGCGTTAGCATCCTGAGCCTGACCTGTACGGATTGTGTTGTAACCACCAGCAGCGATGATCTTATCGAATGCTGAACGGTCAACCATACAGTCCTTGATAACTGGGAAACCAGCTGAACGCCAAGGCTCTACAACAATAGTCTCACCGTCCTTGAAGCGACGCATGTAGAGCTGACATGTTGTTGCACCAGTCTCTGTCTTACCATGAGGAGTACCGTTGATATAGAGTGAACACATACCACAGATTCCCTCACGACAGTCATGATCGAATACGAAAGGCTCCTTACCCTCGCTGATCAACTGCTCATTGAGCATATCGAGCATCTCAAGGAATGAAGTATCATCAGGGATGTTCTTCATTTCACGCTCATCGAAATGACCCTTATCCTTAGGACCATTCTGCTTCCAATATTTTATTGTGAAAGAAATATTTGCCATTTTAGTTCTTGTAATTACGTGTTTGTACCTTGATTATCTCATACTCAAGAGGCTCCTTGTTGAGTACAGGGGTTGTATCATCATTGCCCTGATACTCCCAAGCGCCTACGTAGAAGAAGTGCTCATCATCGCGCTTTGCCTCACCTTCCTCTGTCTGGTGCTCCTCACGGAAGTGACCACCACAAGACTCCTCACGATGGAGGGCGTCAGTAGCGATAAGCTCACCCATAAGGATGAAGTCACGGAGGTGAACAGCCTTGTCAAGCTCTACATTGAGACCTTCCTTAGCTCCTGGAACGAAGAGGTTAGTGTTGAACTCCTGACGAAGAGCCTTGATGAGCTTGATACCCTCTTCAAGACCTTCCTTGGTACGACCCATACCCACATGCTCCCAAAGGATGTGACCAAGCTCCTTGTGGATAGAATCCACAGAACGCTTACCCTTGATGTTAAGGAGACGTGTAAGCTCTGCATCAACAGCCTTCTCTGCCTCGTCGAACTCTGGCATATCAGTAGAGAGACGTGGCCAGATTGACTGGTCAGCGAGGTAGTTCTGGATTGTGTAAGGAAGTACGAAGTAACCGTCAGCAAGACCCTGCATAAGAGCAGAAGCACCAAGACGGTTAGCACCGTGGTCAGAGAAGTTACACTCACCGATAGCGAAGAGGCCAGGGATTGTTGTCTGAAGCTCGTAGTCAACCCAGATACCACCCATTGTGTAGTGGATAGCAGGGAAGATCATCATTGGCTTGTAGTAGTCGAAACCACCCTCAGAGCGAACGAACTCACCTGGGTTAACGTCTGTAATCTCCTCATACATATCAAAGAGGTTACCGTAACGCTGACGGATCTCGTTGATACCGAGACGCTGGATAGACTCTGAGAAGTCGAGGAACACGGCAAGACCTGTGTTGTTTACACCGAAGCCCTTGTCACAACGCTCCTTAGCAGCACGAGAAGCCACGTCACGAGGTACGAGGTTACCGAATGCTGGGTAACGGCGCTCGAGATAGTAGTCACGATCCTGCTCTGGAATATCCCAACCCTGCTTTGTACCTGCCTGAAGAGCCTTAGCATCCTCAATATTCTTAGGTACCCAGATACGACCGTCGTTACGCAGAGACTCTGACATCAGAGTAAGCTTTGACTGGTTGTCACCGTGTACAGGAATACATGTTGGGTGAATCTGAACGTATGAAGGGTTAGCCATCATAGCGCCCTTACGGTAGCACTGGATAGCTGCTGTACAGTTACAGCCCATAGCGTTTGTAGAGAGGAAGTAAGCGTTACCGTAACCACCAGTAGCGATAACTACAGCGTTACCAGAGAAACGCTCGAGCTTACCTGTAACGAGGTTCTTAGCAATGATACCACGAGCACGACCGTCGATGATAACAACATCCTCCATCTCGTAACGGGTGTAGAGCTTTACCTTACCAGCGTTTACCTGACACATAAGTGAAGAGTAAGCACCGAGGAGAAGCTGCTGACCTGTCTGACCCTTAGCGTAGAATGTACGAGACACCTGAGCACCACCGAAAGAACGGTTAGCGAGCATACCGCCGTACTCACGAGCGAAAGGAACACCCTGTGCAACGCACTGGTCAATAATGTTATTTGAAACCTCTGCAAGACGATATACGTTAGCCTCACGAGCACGGTAGTCACCACCCTTTACTGTATCGTAGAAAAGACGATATACAGAGTCACCATCATTCTGATAGCACTTAGCAGCATTGATACCACCCTGTGCAGCGATAGAGTGAGCACGACGTGGAGAGTCCTGAATGCAGAAGTTAAGTACGTTGAAGCCCATCTCACCGAGAGAAGAAGCAGCAGAAGCACCTGCAAGACCGGTACCTACTACGATAACGTCGAGCTTCAGTTTGTTCTTTGGGTTAACCAGACGCTGGTGTGCCTTAAACTCGGTCCACTTCTGTGCTACTGGTCCCTCTGGTATTCTTGAATTTAATACTTTAGTCATTTTGTTTTGATTTTTTCTAGTTGTTCCAGATATTCCAGAAATTCTAGATAATCTAGACATTCTAGAGGTTCTAGAGATTCTAGTTAACTAATTAGCAGCAGCTACCACCACACATCTCGCTGATAGCGAAATAGATAACTACGATGGCAAAGCCTGCGAACAGGAGTGTTGCGTAAGCAATGCTGATAACCTTCCAACGGCAGAACCATGTCTTACCATTCCAACCGAGAGTCTGCAAAGCACTCCAGAAACCGTGTGTGAGGTGGAACCAAAGAGCAACAAGCCAAATGAGGTAAATCACAACGTGAATTGGATCGCCGAAAGCGTTACGAATCCAATAAACACCATCTGTTGCATACATGGTGTCACCACCGATAAGCTCCTGAAGCATCATCTTTGACCAGAAATCGTAAAGGTGGAGGCAAAGACCTACAACTACGATAAGGCCGAGAACGAGCATGTTCTGAGATGCCCACTCTACCTTTGCAGGCTTGTCGGTAACAGCATACTTGTTGTCACCACGTGCTTTACGGTTCTGTGCTGTCAAGACGAAAGCATAGAAGATGTGAGCCACAGCCAATGCAGCAAGACCTATTGTTGCTACTACAGCGTACCAGTTGGCACCAAGCAATTCACAGATCATGTTGTAACCCTCTTCTGAGAAGAGCGCCACTACATTCATTGACATGTGGAACGTTAAGAACAGGATGAGCGCCATGCCAGTTACTGACATAACAACCTTTCTTCCGATTGATGAATTAAATAACCACATAAATGATTGTTGTTTAAATAAAGTTATAAATAATGTTTTGAGTTTTTTCGATTGTATGTATTCTATGAAAAGAATTAGGAATTAAAGCATTTTTTCTAATTTAATATGAATTAGACTGCAAAATTAATTAAAAATAGTGATAAAACAAACTTTTCTACTTGAAAATTCAAAATTTCTTCTTACTTTTGTAGAAAATTTTAAAAAAATGACAACTCTATATTACGATGTCATAGTCGTTGGAGGTGGCCACGCCGGTTGCGAAGCTGCTCATTCCGCAGCAAGAATGGGGGCTAAAACCTGCCTCATAACTATGGACATGAACAAGATTGCACAGATGTCGTGCAACCCTGCAGTCGGAGGAATTGCCAAGGGTCAAATCGTCCGTGAAATTGATGCCCTCGGTGGCGGAATGGGAATCGTGACAGATGCAACTTCCATCCAATTCCGTATGCTCAACCGCTCAAAGGGTCCTGCAATGTGGAGTCCTCGCGCTCAATGCGACCGCGGACAGTTCATCTGGAAATGGCGTGAGATGCTCGACTCTACTGAGAATCTCGATATCTGGCAGGATCAGGTGGAGGAAGTGCTGACTGCCCCTCTCCAACTTTCCCAAGGGGAAGAATCCTCGGATTGTGTTGACGCTCAAGATGTTACAAAAAACTCTTCTCCTCAGAGATGTCGGGTGAGGGTTATAGGAGTAAGAACCATCTGGGGTGTTGAGATAAAAGCCCCGACAGTAGTCATTACAGCTGGTACTTTCCTCAACGGACTCATGCACGTCGGCAGGAAAATGGTTCCTGGCGGACGATGTGCCGAACTTCCAGTTCCTCATCTGACAGAATGTCTTAACGCTCTTGGCATCCGCTCTGCAAGGATGAAAACTGGAACTCCTGTGAGAATAGACAAGAGGTCCGTTCATTTCGAGGATGCAGAACTCCAGCCAGGAGAGCATGACTATCATAGCTTCTCATATATGAAGGAATATCTGCGCCTGAACAAGGACGACTCAAAAATAGACCTTAACGACGCTTTCCTTCCTTGCTGGACATTCACGACAAACGAGGAAGTACACGAGACATTGAAGAGCGGACTTGCAGATTCGCCCCTTTTCAACGGACAGATTCAATCCACAGGTCCACGTTATTGTCCTTCCATAGAGACTAAACTCGTGACATTTCCTGATAAGGATCATCATCCGCTATTCCTTGAGCCTGAAGGACTTAACACCAATGAGATGTATCTAAATGGTTTCTCAAGTTCTATGCCTATCGAGGTTCAGCTTGAGGCTCTGAAGAAGATTCCGGCTCTTAGGGATGTAAAGGTATATCGCCCGGGCTATGCCATAGAGTATGATTACTTCGACCCTACCCAACTCGACCACTCGCTGATGAGCAAGAAGGTAAGCGGATTGTTCTTTGCCGGTCAGGTAAATGGAACAACAGGCTATGAGGAGGCTGCAGGTCAAGGTTTGGTTGCTGGTATTAATGCTGCTATCTTCGCAGGAAGCACCAACACCGAACATCCATCATCTAGCACCTACCACCCTCTCATCCTTCACAGAGACGAGGCATATATTGGCGTTCTCATCGATGATTTGGTCACAAAAGGCGTTGACGAGCCTTATCGTATGTTCACCTCACGAGCAGAATACCGTATTCTCCTTCGTCAAGATGATGCTGATGCCCGCCTCACAGAGCGTGCCTACGCACTAGGTGTTGCCACAAACGAGAGAAATGCTTGGTGGCAAGAGAAAAAGCAGCATATTGCTGAAATCATCGATTACTGCAACAGAACCAACGTAAAGCCAAAGGAAGTAAACGCTGCTCTTGAAAGCATCGGTTCTACCCCACTCCATTACGGATGCAAGCTCCACGAGCTCATAGCGCGTCCTGGAATCTCGATAGAATGGCTCGCAGAATCTCTACCTCATCTGAAAGAGATTATCAATCGTCCGGCAAACCGAAAGCAGGAAATAGCCGAAACCGCCGAGATACAGATAAAATATCAAGGTTATATCGAGCGCGAGAAACAGGCTGCAGAGAAAATGCACCGACTTGAGAACATCCGTATTCAAGGACATTTTGATTACAGCGAACTGAAAGGCCTTTCTACAGAGGCGCGTCAGAAACTGGAAAACATCAATCCAGAGACTCTTGCACAGGCTTCACGTATTCCGGGCGTTTCACCAAGCGACATCAACGTTTTACTTGTCCTGATGGGCAGATAAACCGCCGTTCCTACGGAACGGACTTACAACGGATTTATAACGGACCTACAACGGACCTACTATAGAAGCATATAAACAGACGATGTTTCACGTGGAACAACCAATATATGATTAGGAATATAAACTAAAAAACATAACATAGTAATGAACAACCCTACCCTATTAAAGAATCTGCGGGTAATTCCAGATTTCCCTATTCCTGGAATACAGTTTCAGGATATCAGCACGTTATTCAACAATCCCGAGTGCCTTCATATCATGCGCGATGAAGTCGTGGATATTTACAAGGACAAAGGAATAACAAAGGTTGTAGGCTTGGAAAGTCGCGGCTTCCTACTCGGTCCTGTAGTAGCCTCAGAATTGAACGCAGGCTTTGTAATGGCACGCAAGCCGGGAAAATTGCCAGGAAACGTGATTTCATACGATTACACCAAGGAATACGGCAAAGATACTATTTGCATGATTAGCGATTCCATCGGCGAAAATGACATTGTTCTCATCCATGACGATCTCCTTGCAACTGGCGGAAGCATGCGCGCGGCATACGAATTGGTGAAGAAATTCCATCCAAAGAAGATTTACATCAGTTTCATCATAGAACTAACGATTGAAGGACTTCACGGTCGCGATGTTTTCGCCGATACTGATGCAGAGATCTCAACGCTTATGGTCGTATAAGACTCTATCATAACCTCCCCTACAGGGAGGCTTTTTTATTGTAGGACAGCATTAAAGTCTAAACACAAAAATCCCGAAAGCACCGAAGTTTCACATCATAGTGTTACGTTCGTAACATCTGTAATTTGCTGATATCTAGAATTTTAACGATTATTATGTTTCACGTGAAACATTAAACATGACAAAAGAAGAGAACATAGCCAGACTCGAAAAATTAAAGAGTATTGTTCTGTCAATGCCCGAGAAGCCGGGGTCGTACCAATACTACGATTCCGAAGGAACTATTATATACGTAGGAAAGGCAAAGAACCTAAAGCGCAGAGTTTCGTCCTATTTCCACAAGGAAGTCGATAGATTCAAGACAAAAGTATTGGTTAGTAAGATACACAACATAACTTATACCGTGGTAAATACCGAGGAAGATGCCCTATTGCTAGAAAACTCCCTTATAAAGAAATACAATCCAAGGTATAATGTACTTCTTAAAGACGGAAAAACATACCCAAGCATCGTTGTAACCAACGAATTATTCCCTCGTATTTTCAAGACAAGGCAGATAAACCGTAAGTTTGGCACATTTTATGGTCCCTACTCCCATATCGGTTCTATGTACACGATTCTGGAGCTAATAAAAAAGCTATACCATCCCCGTACTTGCAGAATGCCAATAACACGCGAAGGAATCGAGCAAAACAAATACAAGGCTTGTTTGGAATACCATATAAAGAACTGTGGCGCGCCTTGCATCAACAAGCAGTCTTACGACGAATATCAGGAGAATATACGCATGGCAAGGGAGATTCTGAAAGGCAACACCCGAGAACTAAGCAAGATTATCTACGAACAGATGATGCAGAAGGCCGAGGAGATGAAGTTCGAAGAGGCCGAGGTATTGAAGCAGAAATACCTTCTCATCGACCAGTTCTGTGCCAAGAGCGAAGTAGTATCCCATACCATAACAGATGTAGATGTATTCAGCATCGATGACGATGAAAACAAGCATAACGCATTCATCAATTATCTGCACGTCACTAATGGAACGATAAACCAAAGTTTCACCTTCGAATATAAGCGCAAGCTCGACGAGACCGATGAGGAACTACTCCTTCAGGCAATACCAGAGATACGCGACAGATTCCACTCCACGTCAAAGGAAATAATAGTGCCTATGGAGATGGAATGGACTATCCCAAACGCCACGCTTTTTGTGCCCCAAAGAGGCGATAAGAAGCACTTGCTGGAGCTGTCGCAGATGAACTGCAAGCAATACCGTTTTGACCGCCTTAAACAGGCTGATAAGCTCAATCCTGAACAGAAGTCTGTGCGCTTGATGAAGGAGCTACAGGAGAAGCTCGGATTAGACAAGATGCCGTACCAGATAGAAGCCTTCGATAACTCCAACATCTCGGGTACAGATGCCGTTGCAGGATGCGTTGTCTTCAAGGGTATGAAGCCTTCAAAGAAAGACTATCGCAAGTACAATATAAAGACCGTCACAGGTCCTGACGACTATGCCTCTATGCAGGAGGTTGTTCTGAGAAGATACGGCAGAATAAAAGAAGAAAAAGAGCAGGATCCAGAGAACGAGGACATACGTTACCCGGACCTTATCGTATGCGATGGAGGTATTGGTCAGATGAATGTTGTTCGAGAGATTGTAGAGGACACTCTGCACCTTAAAATCCCTATCGCCGGTCTAGCAAAGAACGATAAGCACCGCACCAACGAACTACTTTTCGGATTCCCTCCTAAGACTATCCAACTAAAGACCAATAGCGAGCTATTTCACGTACTCACACAGCTTCAAGACGAGGTTCACAGATATGCTATAACCTTCCACCGAGACAGGCGCTCTAAGCACGCTTTACACTCGGAGCTTGACGATATCAAGGGCATAGGCAAAGTGACGAAGGAAACCCTCTTAAAAGCCTTCAAGAGCGTCAAGAGGATCAAGGAAGCAGACGAGGATGCAATAGCAGAAGTTATAGGCAAGGCAAAGGCGAGAATCGTCAAGGAAGGACTGAGTATATTTTAAGTGAAGAACGAAGAGTTAAGAGTGAAGAATTTAAGTTAGTTTTATGGTAAAAAAAAGGCAAACGGTCTTAAACAACAATACAAACTTAAATTCTTCACTCTTCGTTCTTCACTATTCAAATTTTTTATTATCTTTGCAACATGAGAACTGTAATACAAAGAGTAAAGCATGCATCCGTCACTATTGACGGAGAGGTAAAAGGAAAGATAGAACAGGGCCTTCTGATTCTTCTTGGAGTACAGTCAGACGACACACAAGAGGACATCGACTGGCTCGTGGGTAAGATATCCAAGCTACGTATTTTCGACGACGAGAACGGCGTTATGAACCGTTCCGTGATGGATGTTGACGGCAACTGTCTTGTAGTGTCTCAATTCACCCTTATGGCAAGCTACAAGAAAGGCAATCGACCTTCATGGCTAAAGGCTGCTCCACACAACATTTCTATTCCCCTCTATGAGGCGTTCTGCAAGGCTTTAGAGGCAGAGACGGGCAAACATATAGAGACAGGTGAGTTCGGGGCTGATATGAAGGTAGAATTGCTGAATGACGGTCCGGTTACTATCTGTATGGATACGAAGAATAAGGAGTAGAGTTTAGAGAGTAAGGAGTAAAGAGTAAGGAGTAAAGTATAAAGATTAAAGTATAAAGATTAAAGTAAAAAGTAGATAGAGTAAAGATGGAAATCAAAGAAAATTCAAAGTACGAGCAGGCATTATCCCAGTATAATTGCGAGCTCAACGATGCCGATATCAAGGCAAAGGTAAGAGATATAATCGCTACAAAAGTGCCGGAGAACGACACTCTTGACGTTAAGAAATTCCTCTTCGGAAGCATAGAACTCACAACTCTGAAACCAACCGACAGCGACGTATCTGTAATGGCATTCACAGAGCGAGTAAATGCTTTCGACAACGAGTACCCTAACCTACCCCACGTTGCAACAATCTGCGTATATCCTTGCTTTGCAGAGATAGTAAAGGACACTCTCGAAGTAGAAGGCGTGGAGATAGCATGCGTTTCCGGCTCATTTCCGAGCTCTCAGGCGCGAATAGAGGTAAAGGTGGCAGAGACGGCCCTTGCAGTAAAAGACGGCGCCACAGAGATCGATATCGTGATGCCTGTTGGCAAATTCCTTAGCGGAGATATCGAGGGCGTATGCGATGAGATTAGTGAGCTGAAAGCTATCTGCGGAGAGAATGTTCCTATGAAGGTTATTCTCGAAACAGGATGCCTTGGAACAGCAAGCAACATAAAGAAGGCTTCTATACTTGCTATGTATGCCGGTGCTGATTACATCAAGACAAGTACAGGCAAGGAAAAGATAAGCGCAACTCCAGAGGCTGCATACGTAATGTGTCAGGCTATCAAGGAATACTACGAAAAGACAGGTATTCAGATTGGTTTCAAGCCTGCTGGCGGCCTCAATACCGTTATGGATGCAATTATCTACTACACTATCGTAAAGGAGGTTCTAGGCGAGAAATGGCTCACAAACAAATACCTCCGTCTCGGTACTTCAAGACTCGCTAATCTCCTTCTCTCTGAGATAGAGGGAGAAGAGATAAAGTTCTTCTAAAGCCTACAAAGCCCCCCAGCCCCCCAAGGGGGAGTTTGTTATTATAGTAATGCCGCTCAAAGGAATTCGTTTGAAAACTTTTGAGCGGCATTTTTTAGTTGGAAATACTATATAAAAGTCTCCCCCTTGGGGGGCTGGGGGGCCTGGGTGGGCTTTATAGTTTCCTTCCAATCACATAATCCACATAAGCGGTAAAAGAGGCTTTGAGCGCTTCATCTCCTACCCTATCCTCAACGAATGAAAGGCACTCTTCGCGCAATCTTTCCATTGTATCCTTGGCATATTCTATACCGCCATTCTCCTTCGTGAAAGCAACAAGTTGAGCAATCTCTTCCTTCGTAACCTCATGCTGTTTTACCTTGTATGCTATGGCAAGCATGTCAGGATTCTGGGTTGAGAGAACAGCATGGATAACAGGCAAGGTAAGCTTTCCTTCTGCCATATCATTACCTGTTGGCTTACCAATCTCAGCAGAGTCGTAATAGTCAAAGATATCATCACGAATCTGGAAGATGATACCAAGCTTCTGACCAAACTCACGAGCCGCAATAATATCCTCTTCTGAAGCTCCGGCGCTCATAGCACCCATAGCACAGCAAGCCTCGAAAAGAGCCGCTGTCTTCTGCTTTATAACCTCGTAATATGTCTCTTCGCAGATAGTCTCACCACCGTTGCTTGTAAGCTGAAGAATCTCTCCGTTTGCAAGCGTCTGACCAAGACGAGCAAGGTATGAAACGATAGGCTGAGAACCGGTAAGGGAAACGTTGAGAAGGGCCGTTGAAAGGATATAGTCGCCAACCAATACGGCCACCTTATTATCGTAAAGAGCATTAACCGATTTCTGTCCGCGACGCTCTCCTGACTCATCCACAACATCATCATGAACAAGTGATGCAGTATGCAGAAGCTCAAGTCCTACGGCCGCTCTCTGCGTTGATTCATTCACCTCTCCAAAACACTTGGCAGTAAGGAGAATGAGCATAGGACGCATACGCTTTCCCGCACGCTTACGTATATGATCGAGAACAGTTTCGAGCATACCGTCAGTATGTGAAAGAGAGTCGTTGAAAAGACTTATGAACTCCTGAAGTTCAGTATCAATTGGTTTACGAATTAGTGATAAATAATCCATTGTTCTGAAATTTGTTACAAAATTACATAAATAATTTGGTTTTCAAAGCAAGTTATAGGAGTTTTTAATTTTTTATTATTAATTTTGCAGAAATATATACTATAAGTGATGATGAAGAAATAAATTGGTAGGATTTGAACTCAGATTTTTGAGATATTTTTGTTTCATGAAGAAGGCGCGATGCGCGCATCGTAACTGATGAATGAAGCAAAAATAGCCAAAAAGATGAGACATTACCAACTATCTATTCACATCACAAATCGTACCAAGTTATTGTTTCATCATAACTCAATATGGACAAACTATTCCTATTAGACGCCTACGCAATTATCTACCGTAGCTATTACGCATTCATCAATGCTCCACGTATCAACTCAAAGGGTATGAACACAAGCACCATCATGGGCTTCTGCAATACGCTTAATGAAGTTCTTACGAAAGAGAAACCAACACATTTTGCCGTAGCCTTCGACCACGGCAAGACCTTCCGTCATGAGGCTTTTCCTGCCTATAAGGCACAGCGTCAGGAGACCCCGGAAGACATTAAATTGTCTATACCTATCATCAAGGATATTCTCAACGCTTTCCATATTCCAGTTATTCAAGTTGACGGCTTTGAGGCTGACGACATCATAGGAACAATAGCTCACAAGGCAGACCTTGAGGGAATGCAAACCTATATGGTTACGCCCGATAAGGACTATGCCCAACTCGTTACCGACAACGTGTTCATGTATCGTCCTCGTCATGGTGGTGGCTACGACATCATGGGACCTAAGGAAGTTTGCGATAAATACGGAATAGATAATACCGCCCAAGTCATCGACCTCTTAGGACTCATGGGCGACTCTTCCGATAACTTCCCTGGTTGTCCGGGAGTGGGAGAAAAAACAGCAGTAAAACTCATCAAGGAGTTTGGCAGCATCGAAGGCCTCCTCTCCTCCACCGATCAGATCAAGGGAAAAATGCGCGAAAAAGTTGAAGGTGCAAGAGAAGACATAAAGATGTCAAAGTTCCTTGCCACCATCCGACAAGATGTTCCCGTATCAATCTCATTCGATGAGATGAAAGTTTCCGAACCTGACGAAAACCGCCTTCGTGAAATTTTTACAGATTTGGAATTTAAGTCACTTGCCGATCGCATTCTGAAAAAAACTGATAAAAAAGCAAAAGTTGTGAATATGCAACTGAATCTTTTTGAAGAATCCTCGGCGAGCGGTCAAGGCTTTTTCGAAAACCCTTCTTTCGAAACTTTTAAAACATCTGGTGCAAAATATCATCTTATTGAAACAGAAGAAGATGCACGAAAACTTTCTGAACTCATTGTTACAAACAAAGAAGTGGCATTCGACACCGAAACCACCTCAATTAACGCTATTGACGCGGAATTAGTGGGTTTAAGTTTTGCTTTGAAGGAAAAAGAGGCCTATTATGTTGCTGTTCCTGCAAAACGTGAAGAAGCGTTAAGAATTGTAAACATTTTTAAGGATGTTTATGAAAGTGAAAATATTGTAAAAATTGGTCAAAATTCTAAGTACGATATTGAAGTACTGAAAAATTACGGAATTGAGGTCAAGGCTCCTCTTTGGGACACGATGATAGCTCACTATCTCATCACCCCGGGTCGCGAGAACAACATGGACTATATGGCAGAGACTCTTCTGAAATATCAGACCATCCACATCGAAGAACTCATAGGTCCGAAAGGTCCGAGACAAAGAAACATGCGCGACCTCTCCCCTGCCGAGATCTGCAACTATGCAGCAGAAGATGCCGACATCACCCTGCGACTGAAGAACGTGCTCGAGCCAAAGCTCAAGGAGGTTGGAGCCGAGGAACTGTTCCATAACATCGAGATGCCTCTCGTCCCTATCCTTGCCGATATGGAATATACTGGTGTCAAGCTCGACACAAAAGCCCTCGATGAAGTCCGCCTTACCTTCAACGAGCGTATGCTTCAGCTTGAGAAGGAAATCTACGAGCTTGCCGGACAGGAATTCAACATATCTTCTCCCCGTCAGGTTGGCGATATCCTCTTCGGAAAACTCCAAATTATAGACAAGGCAAAGAAAACAAAGACAGGACAGTATCAGACCTCTGAGGAAGTGCTTCAGCAACTCAGCAGCAAGCACCCTATCGTAGAGAAAATACTGACCTATCGCGGATTGAAGAAACTCATTGGCACTTACGTAGATGCGTTGCCTAAACTGATAAATCCACGTACCGGACACATACACACATCATTCAACCAATGTGTCACCACAACAGGCCGACTCTCATCCTCTGATCCTAACCTCCAGAACATACCTGTTCGTGGTGAGGACGGCAAGGAGATACGCAAGACCATCATACCAGAGGAAGGACAGGAATTCTTCTCTGCCGACTACTCGCAAATCGAGCTTCGCGTCATGGCTTCTATGTCGGGCGACGAGAATATGATCGAGGCATTCACAAGCGATGCCGACATCCACGCAGCCACATCAGCCAAGATTTTCCATAAGCCTATTGAAGAGGTTACAAAGGATGAACGCGCCAAGGCAAAACGTGCCAACTTCGGCATTATCTACGGCATCTCCGTCTTCGGTTTGGCACAGAACATGGGTATTGACCGAGCAGAGGCTAAAGCCCTGATTGACGGCTATTTCGAGACCTTCCCGGGCGTACAGCAATTCATGGAAGACAGTAAGAAGCGAGTGGCTGAAAAAGGCTATGCAGAGACCTTGTATCATCGTCGCAGATACCTGCCCGATATCACCTCCCACAACGGAACAGTACGTGCCGTTGCCGAGCGAAATGCCATCAACGCACCTATCCAGGGCACAGCAGCCGATATCATCAAGATAGCTATGATACGCATCTACGAGCGTTTCAAGAAAGAGAACATACGCTCAAAAATGATACTACAGGTACACGACGAACTTAACTTCTCCGTACTCCCAGAAGAAAAGTTTCACGTGAAACAAATTGTGCTCGAAGAGATGCAAAATGCTGCTACTCTGCGAGTTCCCCTGATTGCCGACTGCGGTTGGGGCAGCAACTGGTTAGAGGCACATTAACAAGAATGTGACAAGGCAAACGCATCTCCGCTGCTGAACTGACAATAATTACTCACAAGGGCTCAATGTGAAATAGATCAAAATGCTTTCCTTGTGTCTCCCTTTTATGGGCTTTGCTTGTGGCAAATCCCCGCTGATGCGAGTTCTTATTTTCTTTGGTAAACCTTTTGAGGCTTCCCCAGAAAATGAGCCCTCACCCAGCAAGAGCCACTACGGAAAGACAAAATACGGGGACAAAATAGCTCCCTGCGGTCGTAAAAAAAGGCTGGCGCATTACCCCCTTTCGCCGAATGAATTTTTTACGACCGCAGGGAGCTATTTTGAATTATATTTTGTCTTCTTGATGTCTTCCAGTAGGCTGGTGGGATTGTTTTCTGAGAGCCCTAAAGGCTCACAAGGAAACAAGCACACA
>CADCHG010000013.1 GCA_902801155.1 uncultured Prevotellaceae bacterium
GCGTACCTTTGCATGCGAGATACTACACACGTTTCTTGTACACAGAATATTACTAAAATAATAAGTAAAAATGAAAAAAATCATCTCTATGGCAATAGCTTTGATATTGGCTACAAATGTAAACGCACAAGAGGGGTATGAAGATACCAAGCATGAGGTGGGTCTCAGCTTTGGTTTGGCATCTAACTCACAATGGATTGATGCCTTCGAAGATGTATTTAGTGACTACTCATACGAGAACATAAAATATGTGGAGCCAATATCTGCCGAGTATTTCTACCATATCAACAAGGTGCTGGGCTTAGGTGGCATCTTCGTTTATGGAAATACAAAACAGGATGTATATTATCGTTGGTCATCATCGTGGGACAGAATAGGTAAAAGCTCAAACGGCTACTATACGCTGATGCCTGCCGTAAAATTCAACTTTTTGCGTAAGAAGAATGTAGGCTTGTACTCAAAGGCTGCCCTTGGTGTTACTTATCGAACAGAGTATATAGACTATGATGACGGCTCTAAGGATTACGATGAAAAGGATTTTCACGTCAATTGGCATTTGTCGTTCATTGGTGTTGAAGTTGGAGGTCCATATTTGCGCGGTTTCACCGAACTGGGCATAGGCGAGCAAGGTATCGTATGTGCCGGTATTAGATATAAGTTCTAACATAAAATGAAAATACTACTCTTAGGAGAATTCAGCAATGTTCACAACAATCTTGCAGAAGGTTTGAGAGCCCTTGGTCATGATGTGACTACAGCTAATGGTGGACATGGCTGGAGTAACTATCATCGTGATATTGACCTTGGCAGGTCATTTGGATTGTGGGGAGGTATTTCATTTCTTTTCCGACTGCTGAAGGCTCTGCCTAAACTTTGCGGATATGATATCGTCCAATTAGTAAACCCTCATTTCCTGCATCTCAAGGCAGAGAGGGTTATCCCTATCTTCAATTTCCTCAGGAAACATAACAATGGATTAGTGCTTTGCGCAATGGGCGACGACTATTACTATTGCTATAACCACAAGCATTTCAAGCCCCTTGCTTATTCCGACTATAATCTTGGGGATAAACCTCGCTCAACAGAGTTTGGAGAGCGTGCGTATAACGAGTGCGTTGGGACGGCAAAGGAGAAGCTCTCAAGGGAAGTGGCATATTGGTGTGATGCCGTTGTTTCGGTTATCTATGAATATTGGGCACCCTACAACCTTGTAACCGACAAGGACAAGAACGGAATTCCTATTCGCGAGAAGAACCATTTCATTCCTCTCCCGATAAAAATGCCAGAACCGGTGTGTCCTCCGCCATCCGACAAGCTTCGCGTTTTCCTTGGCTATAAGAAGGAGTTCGGGGCATATAAGGGAACAGATATTATGATGGAGGTTGCGAATGACCTTCTGAAGAAATATCCCGATAAAATGGAGCTAAAGCTTGCATCTAACATTCCTTTTGCTGAATATCAGCACATGATGGACAACTCTGATGTGATGCTTGATCAGGTATATTCATACGGCCCTGGAATGAATGCCCTCTTGGCTTTATCGAAGGGAATTGTGTGCATAAGCGGTGGTGAGGCTGTGAACTATGAAATGATGGGTGAATACGACTGTCGTGCAATAATCAATGTAACTCCTTCATACGAAAGCGTTTATACCGAACTGGAACGGCTTATTCTCATGCCGAAGGATGAACTTCAGGCATTAAAGGAGAAAAGCCGCGAATACGTAAGGCGCAATCACGAATGTGTGAAAGTGGCAAGACAATATGAGGCGTTATATAAATTGATAATTAATAATTGAAAATTGAAAATTAATTTCACACAGCAAGAAAAAGTATCAAAAAAACTCTCCCCCTCGGGGGAGAAGGAGGGGGGCTGTAAAAAACTTATGGTCCTTGGTGGCAATATCGTGCAGATGGAGGCTACACTTGAGGCAAAGCGTCAAGGCTATTATGTCATTAGTGCTGATTTGCACGAGGATAATCCCGGACACAAGGTGGCTGATGAATACTGCAAGGTGGATATTGTGGATAAGGAGGCTGTGCTTCGAGAGGCAAGACGACTGAATATCGACGGTATAGTGCCTTACAGCTCAGATACCCTTGCCCCTATTGCAGCATACGTAGCAGAAGAAATGGGGTTGCCTGGAAATCCATACAAGGCAGTATGCACACTTACTCATAAGGACTTATTCCGTAAGTTCCTTACAGATAACGGTTTTAGTGCCCCTTGGTCAGATAGTTTCACGAATCTTGATGAGGCTATTATATATTTCCGAAAGAAAGGAAAAGAAGGTGGCAAGGCAATAATGAAACCTGTGGATTCAGCAGGTAGCAGAGGCGTTTTTGCAATAACGAGCAAGGAAGAACTTAAAGAGCATTGGGAGGAGTCGCTATCATATTCTATCTGCGGACGAGTAATCGTTGAACAGTTTATAGAGAAAGTAGGGCATCAGTTGGATGGTGATATCTTCCTTGATAATGGTAAGATAATCTTTGCAGGTTTCTGTGATCAGCATCACGTTGCGGGAAAGTCATCACTCGTACCTGTATCGTTGAGCTTTCCTTCTGAACTTAGTCGGGAGATGAAGCAGAAGGCTGTTGACGAGCTGCAAAAGATTTTCTCTTTGTTAGGTATGAAAACCGGCCCTTGCAACGTTGAGTTTGTTGTTGGCAAGGATGGAGAGATTTATTTCCTTGACCTCGGGCCTCGGAATGGCGGTTGTAATATTCCGTATCTTGAGCAGGCGGCAACAGGCTTTAATGAGAACACATACACCATTCGTGCTGCGGTAGGCGATAAGCTTCCAAAACGTGATAAAGTGCTTTGTGACAATGCGAAATACGTTATGTACTATCGTCCATACGCCAATGAGAACGGTCGTTATAAGGAGTTGTGGATGTCGGAGTATTTCCGCAATAAGGTTATCAATATTACTCATCTGATGAATATTGGTGATGAAATCCAGCTAACGCATAACGGTAATGATACCGTTGCCGTGGTGTTTGCGAAGTTCGATAACCAACAGGAAATGCTTGAGACAATAGATAATATGTCTGCCCATCTTCGGGTAATAACAGAATAAGGTATGAAAGAAATAGGAAGCATCTTTCCACTTTACGACAAATGTCAAGGAAGTGGTACTCACAATAACATGTTAAGTGGCAGAAAGTTATTCTCTTTCTGTCGAGAGGCTATATATCTTATTGCCAAGAAGGAAATGGCAAACGGTAAAAAAGTGATGCTTCCTAAATATACTTGTGATACGGTTATTGCTCCATTCCTGCAACTTGGATATGACTATCAATTCTATCCGGTTTGCAAAGATTTGACAATAGATATTCCAAAGGCAAAGGAGATATTCTCTGCGCATCATCCTAATCTTATTGTCATTCATCCATATTTTGGTATGGATCTTACAAGACAAGAGCAGGATATGTTGAGAGAAATGCACGAAAACGGATGCGAGATAATCCTCGACCTTACACAATGTCTTTTCTCTACTATGCGTCTGCCTTTCATAAAATATTATGTGGGTAGTATAAGAAAATGGTTCGCCATTCCTGATGGTGCTTTCCTTGAAACCTCCGATGAAATGGGGATTTATTGCGCTGAAAACAATGAGATTGTATCTCTTCAGACAAAGGCAATGAAACTAAGAGGAGAGTATTTCCAAGGGGGTGATACTAATGTCAAGGAAGAATCAATACGCCTTTCACATGAGGTTGAACGCCTCATGACAAGGCCGATTACTCCACATACTATGGCTTCTGTATCAAAAGATCTCCTTGCTTTTGAAGATGCAGATGCTCAGCAGAAAATAAGGATTGAGAATTACAAGCGTCTTTACGAAGGTTTGAAAGATGCAGATAATATAGAATTAGTCGCCGATATCAGCCGTTTGACCACCGCTCCCCTATTCTTTCCATTCCGCGTAGGTAATATATCGGAAATGCAAAAGAAATTGGCGAAGAAGGGCATCTATGCCCGACTGATATGGGAAGAGGAAGACAGAATACTGACCATAACGGTTGATCAGAGATACGATCTCTCGGATATGGACAGAGTTATTGCCGCAATAAAGGAGGAGTAAATACCAACATCCTACGCTATTCCAAGGGACCAAACTCGATGAAGGTCCCATAAAGTCCCATTCTGGATAAGAGCTTTTCGAGTTTGGTTAGGAGTCAGAACGGATTTATAGCGGATTTGAAACGGACCTATAACGGACCTGAATCTGCTTTGCAAAGGAACACTAAGAAATTTCCCTCCTACAAAGAAAAATCCCATTTGCCCGATGTGAGCAAATGGGATTTTATCGTTTATGTATAGAAGATATTCTTACTTCAGAGTTACCTTAATCATAGTAAAGCTATTAGCAGGAACTTCGATTGTCATCTTCTTCTGAACGCTCATATTGTCTGTCTTAGGCTTTACAAACTGTCTGTCGTAGTTGTTCTCGAAATCTGGATTGCCAGAGAGGACAGTACGCTCAGCTGTAGCGTCAAAGTTGCCGAAACGGCTGAGGTCGATAGTAGCCTTGCGAGGGAAGATACCGCAGTTACATACCTTTACATAAACCTCGCCCTTGTCAGCATTGAGGATAACTGACTGGCCAATGAGGCTATTGTCACCCTTATCGAACTTAACGCAGTTGCCATAGAAGTACTTACCAGCAGACTCACCGAACATCTTCTGAACGTAGTAGCTGCAAGTGAAGAATGGCTTCTCGTTATCAAAGTAGATAAGGTCAGGGTTCCAGTTGGTGTTGTTCTTGTAAGCGAAGAGAGGAGCGTAAGATGTCATACATACAATATCACCGTTTCTCTCAACGTGGAGAAGATAGAGAGCCTCAGCAAGAGCGTCGCCAAGCTGATTACCATGTGATCTTTCCTGAACAGAGTACTCACCAAGATATACCTTAGTCTTGCGGTTGCGTGGGTAAGAATCATACTGACGACTCTGGAGGAACATCTGACGAGAGTCATAGTAGTGCTCGTCAATGATGTCAAGACCAATCTCCTCAGCGAACTTCCAAGAATTCTCATAGTCTGGGTTGCCCTTGTGTGAACCAGGACCAGCAGTACCTATGATGATGATGTTAGGATAAGCCTTGCGAATCTTGTCGTAGATATACTTGAAACGCTCCTTGAACTCAGGAGTGATCTTTTCCTCGTTACCTATACCGATATACTTGAGGTTGAATGGTTCTGGGTGACCTGCATCTGCACGAACCTTACCCCACTTTGTAGAAGCATCGCCGTTTGCCCACTCAATAAGGTCGAGAGCATCCTGTGCCCAACGGTCAATATCATCCATTGGCCAAGGCTCCTGAGCCTGAGTCTTCATGCTCCAACCGCCGTTTACACCCTGACAGCTAACGCCACAAGGAAGAATTGGCACAGGCTCCATCTTCATATCCTCACAGAGCTGGAAATACTCAAAGTAACCCAAACCCATTGACTGGAGATAACCCCATGTGTTCTTGATAGCCTTACGCTGCTCCTTTGGACCTACAGAGTTCTTCCAATGATAGGTGTCCCAGAAGCCGTCACCACCACCGTGAACTACACAACCGCCAGGGAAGCGCATGAACTGTGGGTGGAGAGCCTCAAGAGCCTCGGCAAGATCCTTACGAAGACCATGACCATGATAAGTATCCTGTGGCATGAGAGAAACCATATCTACGTCGAGATTACCCTTGTCGAGAAGGAGAATCTGGAGGTTTGCCTCCTTGCAATCTGCATTTGCTGTAAGCTCAGCACTATATTTCTGCCAGCCAGAACCCTTTGTGTTGATCTCTGTCTCAGCGAGAATCTTGTTGTCCTTGCTTGCAAGAACCACTCTTACCTTCTTGGCATTGCCTTCAACGCTACGGAAGAAAACAGAGAAGTTGTACTTAGCACCAGACTTGATGTTCATTCCGAAGAAACCCTCGTTCTGCATACCAACACCTGTCCAACCGTCGAAGTCATAGTAATGACCTATGCGCTCAGCATAGATTCGCATGTAGGTTGGGTTGTTAGGATGGATGGTATTATCCATGCGAGGCTCGATGAAACCGGCAGAATGTCCAGGGCGAATGAACTTCCAGTTAGTACCAGGTCCCCATCCGTCGCGCTGCGCAGGACTGTATTCGAAACTGCCATTCTGAACGAGGTCGGCATAGAGGCCGCCATCGGCAGAGAAACTGATATCCTCAAAGAAGATACCGATAAGATTGTCACTAATCACCTTGCCACCAGAAGGTGCTTTTACCGACTTCGCACTCAAGCCAAGGCATGAAGAGAGAAGTAGTGCTCCAATAAATGCTTTTTTTGTCATTTTTAGGTTATTGTTATTTGAATAATTGATCTTGTTACCTCAAGTACTCGACAAAGATAATATTTTTTTCCCGATTACGCAAGGATAAGCCTCTTTTTTATTAGAAAAATGTTATAAATATATAATGTTTTGTTATAAAACGCATACATTTTGCGATTTCATCGAAAAAAAGGCAGAAAACGTACAAATGCGGCAAAGTTTCTCTCTTTGTGAAACCGATTTGCTAATATCGTACATTTATTGAGTGTCTTTTTACAATAAAGTTTTCCCATTATTCCAAATAATTACGTAATAATACCATCTTGTAAAAATATTTGTAATATTATTTTAAAAAAACGCGCAAAGTTTATACCTTTGCAGCAGGAAAATAAATCCACAAAACCGAAAATCGAACCAAAAATCGTACCATGGTGATGCGGCGTTTGTTTGCGTACACATTCCGTTTTGGTAATAGAAGATTCTTAAACGTGCCTCAAAGCACGACAAAATAAAAATCACGGATAATAAAGACGGTAATAATTAACATTGGAAAGCGGGACTAAACCGGTGGGGGTTAATTAAAGGCGGATTATATTATACGGATAACAAAATCAAGATGGTATTTATTATATGTAATATTAAGTAAAGTAAAGTCAAGTATGAAGAGATTTTTAAAACTAAATGCGTTTGCTCTTGTAGCACTGCTGTTCCTCGGAGTAGCAGACGCTTGGGGTTTGGGCATTAAAAAGAATGTTGCTCTAAATTTTAGTGCAGAGGGAGATAAAGGCAGTTGGAATGCTGGGGACAAGCAGATGACTTGGACGGAGAGCTACTATAATCTGCTTTTCCTTACAGATTGGTATGACTGCGATTTGTCACAATATGACAAAATGGTAATCAACACATCAACAGTTACAACCGGTAATGGTAAGAATCGTCAAACACTAGATGCCAATTATCGAGTTCTCATTAGAATTGATGAGAAGAACTATACTTGCTCTTTGACAGGTGGTGGGGAGCAGGTTATCAATATTAAGACCGACTTCAAAGATGAGAATGGTAAAACACCAGAGATGATACAATCTGGTGATCCTCTTAGAGTCGTACAGTCAATCAGAATTGGAGGTAGAAGTGGAAATGGTTCTATAAAGATTAACTCTATCTATTTCCATAAGCCATTGGAGTGGGATTCTTTTGGTAATATCACATTCAATGCCACAGATTTCAATTTGGGAAATGGTGTGACTCGTAATGGAAATTCATTCACATTCACAGCCCGAAACGCTGCCATTTCATTGGATTTTGACAGTGATGGGTTGTCAACAACTGATATTCAGAGCATTTCTCAGACTATTTCAAACACAAATATTCGCTTCGTTAATGGTAACACAACTGCAAACTCTCTTCAGAATGCACAAAATTCGAAAATAAAATTAGGAACATTCCAGATTAGAGCCAACAATAATGGTACCACTAATATAACGCTAAATTCATTTACTTTCACAAAGAAGAAGTACACCTTCGATGTTACAAAGGATCGTCTTTACTTTGAGGACTTTGAGCATCTAACCCAAGCCTCATTACTTGATGAATCAAAAGCGCCAGCTGCAAATACTCGTCCTGATAATAACCAGGTAGGTAAATATTATCTCTATGGCGGAAGAGGTAAGATTCTTAAGGACCCTACTTTCAACAACTATTATCAGAACCTTGCTGATGCAGATGAATATACCAAGAGTCTTTCTCAGAACTTCCTTCGTTATATATTCACTGATAATGAGAGAAATGCAAATGTTAATGCAATAAAGAAAACAGGAGCTGCAACTATTGGTTTCTGGGTAAATGGTCAGGTAGCTGTTGACTATGAGCTTCCTTTGGAACGTGGTTCTATGTTCTGTATTTTCAGTAATGACTGTTTCGCAAAGGCTGATGCAGGAAATGTTAGAGAAAAAGACAGACCTCGTTTCATGTTCGACCTCTCCTGCAATGGTTGGGTATATTCTTATATGCCAAATACTGATGGTAATGGAGTTGACCTTGGTAATAACTATTTCTTCTATGGTGAGAAAATAGCAAACTCAGGAGTACAAAATCCATTGGGAAGTCTTTTTGGCAAGGACAATTACACTAACACTCTTGACCAGAGTCAGCATAAGTTCTATGATGACAAGAAGTGGCACTATGTGACATATGTTATGGATAATAATCTGACACGTGTCAAGATTTATCTCGACGGTAATCTTACAGGTACAGTTGAAAATGTCACTAGACTTCCTAATACAGATCACTCAGAATGTGAGTTCTCTGGTAATAATGACTATATAGGTCGTACCCTTTATCTCCGTAACATCGTACTTGGTGGCTTAACTCCTCATGGACTTTTCTATGACCAGCAGTATTATTCTGATGCAGCTCTTGCATACGATGATATCGCTATGTACGGAAGAGCTCTTACACAGGATGAGATTCGCTCTATCATAGAGCAGAAGAACTATACTCCTAATGAGTGGCACTATGGTGACAGCTTTACTGAGTACAACGAGATTAAGGGTGGTCATGAGCAGGAGAACAATGTCTCTGGTCTTAATTTAAGTAATGCTTCATTCGATAATACAACACATTACCTTAAAGTAAATGGTGGTACAACACTCACTATTCCAAGTGTTCCAAAGAACTATTATGTCCGCATAGAATATGCTTATGCCAATCAAGGTGCAGGCAATGGTTTCCCTGGTAATGTTGGTAATCTCAAATGGATAGGAAGCCGTGTATCAGAAAACAATTCTGTGTTGCCGAAAACTTATCAAGGACAAACTTACTATGTAAGGACATATCAGGCTTCAGAGTCAGGCACTTACACGTTGAACATCGGTGCTGATGTCCTCATCAGGTCTATCATCATCACTCCTTATGAGTATGCAAAGCTGAAGTATGGAAACTGGAATGAAGATAAATCTACATTCACCGTACTAAATGTTAATAAGAAGTATGTTAAGTTTGATGTTCAGCGTATCGATGGCAGGAACTTCTATAAAAAAGATGGTGTAGATGTTGGTGAGAATCCTGTACTTCCTGTAGTTTCTTTGGTAAAAGATGGTAGGTATAATGATGGTAAACCAGCATATGAGGATATCAACAAATATAGGGAAGATTTAAATCACTATCCTTATATCAAGTACACCAGTACAGCTCCTCATGTTGCCCATATCAATAAAAAGGGTGATATTACAATGACAGGTATTGCTGGTAATACAACTATCATTGCAGAGCTTATCAGTGACAACCAATTCGTTGGTTCTGAGGTTATTGACTCTTTCGAGATTCGTATCCTAAAGGAAGAGAATACACTAAGATTGACTAACAAGCAGGCAGTCAAGGTAAACGAGAAGTTCCCTGGTGTAAATAGTAATAAGAACCTCGATAATATCACCTTGACTATCGGTGGATGGAATCATACACCTACATATATAATTCCGGGTGTTGCAAAACCAGCACAGGATGGTTGGAATCGTGCAGTTAATTTCCAGGGTCCAATAAAGCCTAAAGAGGAAATCCTTGATGATTTCAATCAGTACTCTATTGGCAAAAATGTAGCAAAGAGTGAGAGTCTCGGAAATGACGATGGAGAATTCCATCCTGGAGAGGCATTTGCAAACAATATCACTCCTTGGACTCTCCCTTGCCGTGGTGCATACGTTAAGTTTGAGCCTGTAAAGCCTGGTATCGTTACAATGTACCTCCTTCAGAATGGTAACCTTGACAATAGGCTTGATGACGATGGTCATTCAACACACGTTTACTGGCGTCCTGTTTATATAACAGATGAGAAAGGTCAGGTTGTTGATTTCGTACAAACTGCAACAAACGGTCGTATCACTTACAAAGACAACTTCTTTATTGGTGACAAGCGTCGTGCTCAGTTCATTGAGAGTATTGAGGCTACATACAATGAAGACCCTTCACTGAGACAGGATCTCCTTAATCTCAAAGAAAAAGATATAAATCAGTTCCATACCCTCATTGACAACTGGAACAATGCTGGTTGGAGACAAAAGGTGATTCCTACAGGTGATGGTGGTTACATGGTAATGTCAAAAGCAATTGTCCGCTACACATTTAACGTATATCCAGGTAAGACTTACTATCTGTTCTCAAATCAGTCTCAGGTAGCAATCTCTGGCTTCAACTTTGAGGAGGATCGTTTGCTCGATACAAAGACTCAGAATTATGAGACGGCTCCTGTTCGAGATGTTGTAGAAGGCACATCTCTTACCTTCACAGACGTTCTCAACGAGCCTCAGCCTGAAATTCCAACAAATGGAAAGGGTAAGGATATCACACATGTAACCTACGAGCGTAACTTCGCTCAGGGTAAGTGGTCTTCAATCTGTCTTCCATTCAGCATGAACAACAGACAGATGCGCGAGCAGTTCGGTGAAGAAACAGCAGTTGTGCTTCTCAAGAACATCCACGATGATGGTAAGATAGAGTTAATCTGGCACGTTAATCAGGACATCATTGCCGGTTATCCTTACTTCATCCTTCCTAAGGGTGATGTAAAGCATAATAATGTTGCAAACTCAACAATCACAAAGATCTCCGTTGATACATATTTCAACAATGAGATTCAGAAGGACAGACCTCTGTTCTCTGTAGGTTCAAATGGAAACACCTTTGATTGGCAGGGTACATACAATGGTAGCCACTATAGGGCTGACTATCCATACATATTTGAAGGAAACTTCAAAAATGAGGAACTTCCTGCAGGTTCATACGTTATGAGCAATAATGGTACTCTGTCAAAGTTGAAGAAGGCAACCACAGCTAAGCCTTTCCGTGCATATTTGAAGTATCAGGGCTCTGACGCTAATAATGCGAAGCCTCTCTATACATCAGTAAACTGGCAGAATGATGATGAAACAACAGGAATCGATGACATCATCTTCCAGAACGGAATTCTGATGGAGTCATCTGACGTTTACAGCATCGATGGTACTGTTATTCGTCGTGACGCACAGAATCTTTCTAATCTCTCAAAGGGCGTTTACATCGTCAATGGTAAAAAGTTTGTAGTAAAATAGTATTAGGATACATACATGAAGAAAATTTATATATCCCCTGTCTGTGAGGTTTTCCTCACAGACGAGGAAGAAAGGTTATTATTGTCATCAGCGGAGATCGTATCAGGAGACCCAGGCGGTCATCTTCCTATTGACCCGTATATTCCAATTGGAGATGACGTTGATGACCCCAATGACTTCGCAAAGGGAGGCATGGTTTGGGATAACTCGTCAATATTTGACTAATACACCGATGGCGGCGTTGTGATAACGCCTAAAGAGAATATCTCTCTTTACTTGAAAATTACATATCTTTTTTGTATGTTCTTCCTTTTCCTTTTATAAGGATAAGTGAAGGGCATACTTTTTTTATTGGACACCTATTATTATATTTTTCATCATCACTAATCTGTACACAGACCTGAAATCTGTTTTTTTATGGTTAATTATAAGAAAATCACAGAAATATTTGGTGATATAAAGATTAATCCATATATTTGCACTCGGCAAATCAAAAGACCGTGCGCCAGCCTTTATAGCAGACACGCACTATTGCTTTCGTGCGAGGATGCTATGCACGTTGCACTCGGCAAATCAAAAGACCGTGCGAGGATGCTATACACGTTGCACTTGACAAATAATCTACATAAGAAATAATTTTATTAATAACTAAAAAACAAAAACATTATGAAAAAGTATGTATGCGACACATGTGGTTGGGAGTATGATCCAGCAGTAGGAGATCCAGATAATGGCATAGAGCCAGGTACAGCATTCGAGGACCTGCCAGATGACTTTGTATGTCCAGTATGCGGTGTCGGAAAAGATGAGTTTTCTGAGGCATAATGCCATTTGTTTTTCTTCGGAAAATAAATGTAATTCATGTATAGCAAGTACAGAACCGTCTGTGAGGCCGTTCTGTACTAGTTTTCGTTATATAATTATAATTCTACGCTTCCTTATAATTCTTTAGTGAATACCAGATGCTAACGGCAATAAGGAGAATGCCTACTGCCCAATAGCTCCAACCCTCTAAGAAATAGCAAAGAGAATAGGTTACAAACATCAGCAGGAAGCCGAAAATGATCATAGACTTTGTCTTGGAAGGTAATGAAATCTTGTATTTCCACTTGGAAATAAACATTACCATCAGTACATCAATAAGATTCTCGCCAAACATAGCAACGCCCATACCTATCAAGCCGCCAAGCTCATAGCCGAGGATTATCCAGAAAGTATTCAGGGCACCTATCAAATTGAGGGCAAAATACACCTTTGAATCGCCGGCTGCAAGTGGAAGATAGGCATTTGGCAGATAAATGGCACGGAAGATGAGACTTGCCGCAATAATCTGAGCCATAGGGATAATAGAACTGAATTCTCCACTCAGAAGTAACGGCACAATGATAGGCATCACGACAATGAATGCTACGAGCATAGGGGTGATTATCATCAGGGTTACATCCAACTGCTTGGTAAGTATGACGGTTCTATCAATCAAATTCTTCACAACACCTGAAAGACGTGGGAAGTAGTCCTGATCCATTGCTGAAAAAACCATTCCTGCGTATGTTAAAGTCATGGTACGACAAGCGTTGTAAAGTCCCACCATTTCAAGAGAGGCGATGTTATTGAGATAGCTCTGAACGGAGAGTTTGGCGATATGGTCGATTATCTCACACACAACGAATGTGATACCTATGCCAAGTATAATGCTACTACCCTTTAACTGTCGGGATTTGGTAAAGAAACTGAAAGGATGAGCCTTGATACCGTATGCAAGGGCAGCCACAGCCCAAAGCAGAGTGCAGAGAACCAATGCCGGAAGGACTCCGCTCAAGCCCCAGAAATAATAGATAGGAAGAGATACGACAATAGCAACAACCACATTGACTATCGACAAGGAAGCGAGCGATTTCAACTGTCGCAAGCCTTTGAGAACAGCCATTTCACCACAAGTGATAGTGCTGAAAGCCACAGCAGGTGAGAGGAATACGAAATCCCACGTGTGCGAGTAGTCATTGAAGGTAAACCAAGAAAGAGGCTGGGCGATAAGAGAGCAAAGGAGCGTGCCGAACAATGCAAAGAGCAATACCAAGGTGCGAAGCAAGGTGACCTGACGGTCAATCTCCGCAGTATCGTTTTGCTCAAAAGCCTGGGAGATGCCACGTACTCCGCTTATGTCAAGACCGAGGTTCGTAGTGGTATGTATAAGCTCGCGAGTCTCGTTGTAGATGCCATTCAAACCTACACCCGAAGGACCAAGCAATATGGCAATGGCTTTCGTGCGAAGTAGGTTGAGCAGAATGTTAATCATCTGAACACCCCCCAAGAGACTTGTTGCCTTTAATATGCTGTTGTATTTATTGTTCTTTACCTTTATCACCCGATATAATTTTTTGTTTTAGAGCGCAAAGGTAATAAGAAAATCCCGAATTACGAAATTTAATGTGCTTTTCTTGTATGCATATTTGGAAAATATGGAAAATATAATTATATTTGTAGCCAGATAAATAAAAAAAGAAAAGAATGAAAACCATATTGAATATAAAATATATCCTTGTATTTGGTATTTTGTTCTTCGTAATTCAAAATGTGTCTTGGTCGCAAAATCAAGGCAAGATGTCATCGTATGTTAGAAAAGCAGTAGCAGAGTATCAATCCAGTCAAAAGGCGAAAGACACAAGATTAAAGGCAAAGAAGACTCATGTACCCGAATTGACGGCTTTGGTAAAGACTTCTGATGTTCAATTGCTAAAGAAGAATGGCTGCAAGATATACGCAAACTGGGATGATATATATATTGCGAGTATTCCTCTTGACAAAATATCTTCACTTTGCTCACACCCTTCAATTCACAGGATAGAGGCAGGGAAAAGCTGTTTGATTACAAATGATAACTCAGCCGCAATAGTACGTGCGAAAGACGTATGGCATAGCCCTGCCCCATTATCAGCAACAGGTAAGGGAGTAATTGTTGGTATAATGGATGTTGGTTTTGACTTAACGCATCCAAACTGGTATTCAACTGATACACAAGAATATCGCATAAAGCAAGTATGGGATATGCTTGACTATTCAGAAGAAGGCGAGCCAGTAGTGGGTAAAAACTCGCAAGGCGCAGATACAATATATGTAGGACGACAATATATAGGTACAGAAGCCATTCTCAGCAAGAGACATTCGGCTGACGGACTAACACAATATCATGGAACTCACACTTTGGGAACAGCAACAGGTTCAGGTGGAGAGGGCAATGGTGCTTTCTGCCAGTACGTTGGTATGGCTCCTGATGCAGAAATATGTGTGGTGTCAAATTATGTCATTAACAATAAGGATATTGTACCAGAAGATGATCAATACAAATACACTATGGCAACTGATCTGCTTGGCTTTAAGTATATCTTCGACTATGCGGAAAGCGTTGGCAAGCCTTGTGTAATAAATTTCTCTGAGGGTGAGTATGTAGATCTGCATGACGGTAAACTATATCATGAGATACTGAACAAAATGGTTGGCTCTGGACGTATAATATGCGCTTCTGTTGGTAATGATGGTATATGGGGCACCTACATACATAAGGCAAAGGGGGAGGGCAGGAAAGGAGCTTTTCTGTTCAGCAGTTCAAATGATGCAGCCTATATTATGCGCTCAACAAAGCCTGTGAGGATGCAACTTTCGTTCTATCAGAATGATGAAAGCGGGAAGGGCAAAGTGGAAAGGGTAAAGTGGGAATACGATATGACGGAGCTTTCTGCATTTCCTGATAGTGTTATGCAAGATACGTTATATGTTGGAGATAAGCGTTTTCCAATAAGTTTGTGCGTATATCCTGAATGTTATGATAAGACTTTGTATGCTTCGGAGTTTATGATTTCCGATATTGACAATGTTAGTTTCGGAAAGAATACCGATATATCATTTACGGTTCTTGGAGACGACAATGACGTAGAAGTATTCTGTGCTGGAGGATTTTTTTACAACAACGACCTCGACAATAGCCTGTGCGATTTTGAGTCGTCACATAGCGTAATGTTCCCTGGCTGCGCAGAAAGAGTAATAGGAGTAGGCGCAACAGCACACGTCTGGGAGGTGCCGCTTCATTATGGGGGAGTCAGTGGCGATAACTATGGCACAGATGGCGTAAGGGCATCCTTTAGTGGTGTGGGACCAACCGTCGACAACCGCATAAAACCTGATGTTATGGCTCCCGGGGTGAATGTCGTTTCATCTATGAACAGTTACAAGCAAGACCTTCATCTGGAGGATAAATATGGTTCACGCGTATTTGAATATGAAGGAAGAAAGCATTATTGGGCTTTGGCAAGAGGCACGTCCATGTCATGCCCGATAGTATCAGGCGTTATTGCCCTATGGCTTGAAATATGTCCAACCCTGACTCCAGAACAGATAAAGGACGTCTTTGCCCATACTTGTACGCATTATTATGGCGAGTCATTGTCCTATCCTAACAACTACTATGGATGGGGTGAGATTGATGCGCTTGCCGGAATAGAATATATCAATCGTGTTTATACGGGCATAGAGGAAAATGCGACAAATAATAGTAAGAAAACTATTTATGATATCAACGGAATGAAGATTAATGATATTAAGCATCATGGCATCTATATCATTTCAGATGGAAAAACCACGAGGAAATATGTAAGATGAATCTTTACGCCTTACACTTTACCCTTTCTACTTTACACTTTACCCTTTCTCATAGTACACCTTAATGCTCTTGTCCTTGCTGATTTCAGGCATAAACATCATACGCTGGACGATTATATCATTATTCTCTATTGCCTTGCGTATTTTTGATAGCATAGGGCGACGTATTCCAGCATCTGTAATATCAGGAGCCGTGTCTCTGTTGCAGAGAGAGAAATATGTTTGCTCAAAGCGTTTCTGAGCTTCAGAAAGATAGGCTAAATCCTCCTTTGTCTGCATATCAGTTTTGAATCCTCCATACTCTTGTGTCTCTTTTATCAGAAAGACATAGAAGGCAGACTCTTTTGGACCGAGATCAAGCGGTTGTTCTGTTTCTGATTCAGATGTTGTGGTACGGATGGAAAGCACATTCTTTCTACTATATGGACTTACCACAAGCTCGCATTGTGCCCCCTTGCGATATGTGAGAAGGTCGAATAACGTGCGATAGAAACCATTATAGATAAAAGAGTCTTGTCTTATTGATATATTGTTTATAGTCAGCGTGTTATCGTTTTGTAGTTTTTGGAGTTCTGAGACTATTTCCTCTAACTGCACAAGCATATCGCTATCAGTATTGATAAGAGCATAGTTTGCCGTCCTCTGACCGTTGACTACCGAGAATGATACTCTGAACAGCAAGGACGGATTAGCCACTTCCATACGGAATCCCATCTTCCCGACAAGAAGTTCTCGATAAACCATAGAGGTTGTTACATTCTGCATATTGTCTGCAATACACTTTGCCTCCTCTATCGTTGCAGTTGGCGAGAAATAGAAGAAAAGGTCACTTGTCATTGACTGTGAGGCAAATACCTTTACAAGCTTTGGAATATACACAAAGTCGAAACCTCCAACCTTACAGGTATTCACAATTGTGTTATAGTGTGCCTCTATATAATTGTTTACATCCTCGTCAAAGCCCTCTTCTATAAATAGGAGTTGGGAGTTATCCATCATTATCTCGCCCCACGGAACACTTACCACCTCGCATTTTCCGTCAATAGCCTTCATTATGGCAAACAGAAGAAGAGCCTCCTCACGTTGGGTGGTTTCATCAGCAAGAATCAGTTGGCTAATGTCCTTGCGCAGTTCCTCAACCTGACCTATCGTCAGACTTTGCACCTCTTTCACGGCTTCTGCAAGCGAAAGATTCATAGACGCAATTCTGTGCTTGGGCGTTATTCCGTATTTGTCACAAAGTTGTTTTACGGCATCTATCTCTCGGCGCACAATAATGCTGTCAGCCTTGATGATGTCATATATAATACGGTATATTCCCTGTCGTGCGAGATCTCTCATATTGTGATTTTTTGATTTCGCAACAAAGATACGAGTTTTTCCTTACTTTTCCAATATTTTACCCAATTCATTGCGATAATTTCATGTTTTTATGCTATTATCGTACCTTTGCAACATCAAAACAAACAAATAACATTATTAATCACATAAATTAAAAGAAAGGAAATCATTATGTTACTCTCAACAACTCCAACAATCGAAGGTCGCCCAATCCAGCAGTATTTCGGAATAGTATCAGGCGAAGTAATCATTGGTGCTAACTTCTTCAAGGATTTCACAGCTTCTCTTCACGACATCTTTGGCGGACGCGCTTCAAGTTATGAGAACACTCTCTGCGAGGCTAAGGAAAAGGCTCTTAATGAGATGCGTCAACGTGCTGAAAACATGGGTGCTAATGCTATCGTAGGTATCGACCTCGACTATGAGACAATAGGCCAATCAGGCAGTATGCTGATGGTTAGCTGTAGCGGTACGGCTGTGAGGATATAAAGAGGCCCTAACCCTTCCCCCGTAATGGGGAAGGGAGCTGGAAGGCGAAAAGCTTACCCCTTGATTTCTAAACCATAACCCCAAAACTCTAAACTCAGAAAAATGGCAAACTTCAATAACACAAAATTCAGTAATTCTGGATTAAATATATCTGTTCCGCAAGTGAAATGGGCATTTATACCTGTAGCTGCTGCCCTTGTTTTCACTATCCTATTATCAAAATCCTGTACGGTAGTCGATTCAGGTGAGATAGGTATCAAGTTCCACAAATGGGATTCCTCCAAGGAGAAATACGGTGGTGTGGAAGGCACTTGTAAGGGATGGGTGTTCTACAACCCTATAACGACAAAGGTTTTCACCTACCCTACCTATCTCCAGCGTAAGAACTACGAGCCATTCAACGTGAATGCGAAGGATGCTTCTACCTTCCAGATGGATCCTACTATTGCCTACCGCATAGATCCTGCAAAGGCTTGTGATATCTTCGTAAAGTATCGTGAGGGTGTTCATGAACTGGAGAACGGCTATATCCGCACTTGTATCTACGAGGCTTACCGCACTTGTGCAAACCGCTATACAAGCGATTCTCTAATGTCAAGTCGTGCAAACTTCGAGAGCGATGTCCGCCATCGTCTTGAATCTTCCCTCCAAAAGGAAGGTTTCATAGTTGAGGAGTTCACCTCACAGATCACGCCTCCACAATCTCTTGCTCAGATGATTAACGAGAAGAATGCTGCTGTTCAGTCTGCTCTCAAGGCCAAGAACAAGGTTGCAGAAGCTGAGGCTGAAGCAAAAATCAAGATTGCTGAGGCTAAAGGTGCAGCTGAAGCTATGCAGATTAAGGCAGATGCTGAGGCATATTACAACACAAAAATAGCTGCTAGTTTATCACAACACATCGTACAGGAAGACTGGATTGAGAAATGGGATGGTCATTTGCCAACAGTTACTGGCTCTGGCGGTGGAATGATTCTCGATCTCAAGGACATAAAGAAATAACGTTTCCCCAAAAATTGTCCTTACATAAATTCATACCAAAATACTAAGCTCTGGCTCGCAGGGATGCGGGTCAGAGCTAATTTTATTTATCATTTTGCTATGAAATTTCTGATAGTTTCAAGATTTTCTTCTCCTGCCTTTCTTCCCATATCATAGACAAATTGCATCTTCTTGGGAGTTTGCTCGGTTCTGCCGATAGGAAGGGTATCAGAAGGGCAGATAACCATACATTTACCTTCCTCTTGCTGTTGAGTTATGTATTCAAGCTCTTGATTATACATCAAATGGCGTTTGCTCATTCCCTCGATTATGGCAGGATATTTACGCATAGTAGCCTTGAATACAGGCATTAGCTTGGTGAGTTTCTTCTTAAAGCCTTTCGGCTGAGTAAGGATGACGATATTCTTTGTAAAGCCCTCATTCTCAAAATATTTCAAAGGAATACTGTCGGCGATACCTCCGTCGAGTAATGTCAAATCACCAATAACCACAGGTCTGGAAATGATAGGCATACTGGCAGATGCACGAATCCACTCCATACCAGTATAGTCGATTTTGTCAAGACGGCGATAAACAGCCTCGCCCGTCCTTACGTTTGTAGCAACAATATGAAACTCAGCAGGGTTCTTCTCGAAGGTTTCAAAATCGAATACGTCAATCTTAGTAGGCAGAATATGATATGAAAACTCTCCACCCACATAGTCGCCTGTCTTGATTAGCGACCTTATGCCCATAAACTTTGGATTCTTACGCTGAGACATGTTATAGCGAAGTACACGACCTATCTGATGTGAGATGAAGTTACAACCGAAAGTTGCACCAGCAGATACCCCCACAACGCCATCAAACGTGACGTTGTTTTCCATAAGGACATCCAAGATTCCAGCCGTGAAGAGTCCTCTCATTCCACCGCCTTCAAGTACTAAACCAGTCTTCATATTAGTTTATAATTCACAATTGTTCGCAAGCTCACCAAGCTGAAGCGAGCCATAGTTTGTTGGCAAAATTACGAAAAGTTTTTGATTATACAATATTCTTTTGTCAGAAAAAACAAATATTCTGCATTTTGGGATAACATGACAAGGAATGAGAGTATATAAAATCGCTCTATTCTTTGTCTTTCCCTTGTAAGCAAATCCGCTATTCTTTCGTTTTTCCTCCGTTCATAATACCATTATAATACCATTATATTACCATAATAATACCATAATATTACCATTAAGTATGGTATTTTAATGGTATTTATATGGTATCTTTATGGTATTTTAATGGTATTTACATAAGAGCTACAACGGAGGGAAATACGAGGCAGAAAGACTTTTTCCATAGATTTTCTTGGGGAAATATGGATTTATGTTTATCTTTGCAATCAGAATTAATAATATCCGAGAAGATGAAAAAAAATCCAAAAATTGTACCATTATGTGACGCCGTACTGTTTAATGATGTTGAGATGTTCAATAGACTTATCAATGAAGGTGTCGATATTAACGAAAGAGATTATAACAACCTCACAGCTTTATGGTATGCTTCACAAGAATGTAGATACGAAATGGCAAAAACCCTAATTGAACATGGAGCAGATATAGAGGTAAAAGACAAGATTGGTAATACTCCACTGTTTACAGCTGTATATTGGTATAAGAAAGATCCTGGTGGAAGGTTGATAAAACTTCTTGTTGATGCAGGTGCAGATGTCAATGCCGAAAACAGTCATGGCAATTCACCATTAGATCTGGCAAGAATGATTGGAGACTTCCCCTATTTGGATTTTTTGGAGAAAAAGTAAAAAAACAAACAGACAAGGGATTATTTGGAAGAGATAACTATGTATATTAGATTTCTGGTTATTTCTTCATCATAAGAACGGAGGGAAATACGAGGCAGAAAGAATTTTCCCATAGATTTTCTTGGGGAAATGTGGATTTTTGTTTATCTTTGCAATCAAAAAATACAATAACTATAACCAAACTCTATAAGATAAAGCTATGAATATAACCAAGAACAAAAGGAATCTATTAGTATGCATCTCGGCAATTGCCTCTCTATTTTCGTCTTGCTCACAAGCAGATATGGATCGTTTGACCTTTGCAGAATTTAAAAACTGCACAAATGACACATTGTTTGTGGGAGTATCTTCATACAACACAATTGATAGTGTAGGTTGGATGTTGGAACCTCTATACTCTTTTGAAGACAGCATACAATGTAACGACAAAGATAGCTGTCTGTTGAATGAATTCTATGCTGATAGAATTTATCCTGATTCTGTAGGCAAGATATACGATTATATGTTGTTTGACAATTCAGATACTTGTTATTTCTTCTTGATTAAGTATGATGACGCAAAGAATCATTCATTGGATGAAATCAGAGCAAAGAAGTTATACAAGAAATGGGTTACAGTCAGAAATAAGGAAGGTGAATTTGATAGAAATATCAAATACTCAGAATAAAAACTTCTGAGATAAAGCTATGAATATAACAAAGAAAAATAGAAATCTATTAGTATGCATCTCGGTAATTGTCTCTCTATTGTCGTCTTGCATACCAGTAATGGATAGTGTGACCTTGGTAGGATTTAAAAACTGCACAAATGACACATTAGTTATCGGAGAATCAGACTATGACAATATTGATAGTGTATGGTTTTTTAAAGATGTTAATAAACTGTCAAAAGAACCTTTACTCACATCAATAGATAGCATTCTTCTTGACATTAACAAAGACTATCTTGAATCTTGTGAATTTTATGATGAAGAAAATATTACTCCAGAAGAATTAACCGAGAAGAATAAAGAGGAAATGATTACATACCCTGACTCTTTATTATTTGTTAATGAATACCGTCTATTCGATCGATATTTCTTTCTTATAAAATTAGAGGATGCAAAGAATCATTCATGGGATGAAATTCGAGCAAAGAAATTATACAAGAAATGGAAGGTTGTTAGAAAGAAATTTGGGGGATATGATAGAAATATCAGATACTCGGAATAACGTGAGTTCGACGAAAAAAATGGAAACGGATTTATCTGATTTATCTGATAGCTGGCGCATTAATTATTCGCGATTTTTTTCAGATAAATCAGATAAATCCACTTCCCTTATTATTTTTACGATAAAATTACACGGATATCCGTTTCTATGAAAAAACATCGAACTAACGTTAGAATAGAACTCACTTCTTCATCATAAGAACGGTAACTGATACGAATATCAGAATCATTCCAATGGCAGGTGTTATGGTGAGGGTTTCGCCAAGAATGAGGATACCGAGAATAACTGCTGTGAGAGGTTCGAGAGCTCCGAAGATGGCTGTTTCCGTACTTCCTATAAGGGCTATGGCGCGAGAGGTGAAGATGAGAGAGATAACGGTAGGGAAAAAGCCAAGTCCGATGGCATTAATCCATGCAGGTGTGGTTTTTGGAAGCATCAACCCACCATCAAGAAGGCAATAAGGAATCATAACAAGAAAGCCTCCCAAGATGACATAGAAAGTAATGGTGGAGGTGTTGATTTTCTTCATCGGACCTCTGTTGATATATACCAGATAAATAGCGTAGGAGAGAGACGAGAGCATAACAAGCGTAAGACCAAGGAGGCTTATAAAACCTCCATCGTCATTCTTTGAGAGAATAACCACACCAAGAAAAGCAGTTATGAGACATGCCCACGACTTCTTTGTGAGGCGTTCTTTATAGAAAATAGCCATTATTACAGCTACCATAACAGGATAGAAGAAGAGCAAGGTAGAGGCAATTCCGGCAGAAAGGTATTTGTAACTCTCAAATAATGCTATGGAAGACAACACCATCAATATGCCCATGAAGGCAAGCAAACCAACATATTTAGGCTTGATGACAAACGCCTTCGGACTTTTTATCATCGTTACAAAAAACATGATGGCAACAGCCATAGCATATCTCATGAACAAAACAGAAATAACACTTATACCTTCGCGATAGAGAGGTATGGCGAATATCGGATTTGTTCCGTAGGAAGCAGCCGCGATAGCAGCAAAGAGATAGCCTTTGAGATTGGACACTTTTATGATGACAATTTACTAATTACGAATGCTTGAGAGCCTATTGGGCTTCACAAATTTCTGCAAAAGTATAAATAATATTCATAAAAGAAAGAAAATGAAAAATATTTTTTATTTTTATGCTTTGAAATTTTGTAGTAAAGAGAAATATTCGTAACTTTGTACCCTCTATTCCAACCCTCCCCCTTTTAGGGGGATAGGTAGCCCCTCACCTGCCCTTTGGGCATCCTCTCCCCAAGGGGCGAGGAAAAAGTTACTTCTATAGCTTGTGGGGGTTACTTTGAAAGTGGGAATATATTTTGCAAGCTTATAGCTTTGCGGTTTCTAACATCCCCCTCGCCCCTTGGGGAGAGGATGCCCAGAGGGCAGGTGAGGGGCTTTTTATTGAATTCGTAATTATGATAGACAAATGGAAAGATCAGGGCTATATTGATGAGCCGGTAGAAGAAGGGCTTGACCTGAAAGCTGAGATTCGCAGGATGTGCGAGGAGAAGAAAGCCGTGGTGCTTGCTCACTACTATACCGTTGGTGAGATTCAGGAGGTTGCCGATTTCGTAGGTGACTCTCTTGCCCTTGCCCGTAAGGCTGCTGAGACAGATGCCAAGATCATAGTCATGTGTGGCGTTCACTTCATGGCAGAGACCTGTAAGCTTCTGTCTCCTGATAAGAAAGTGCTTTCTCCAGACTTGAATGCCGGTTGTTCGCTTGCAGATTCTTGTTCTGCTGCTGATCTGAAGAAATGGAAGGAAGAGCATCCAGGATATATGATTGTGCAGTATGTCAATACAACGGCTGCAACAAAGGCACTTACCGATGTTGTGGTAACTTCTGGTAATGCCAAGAAGGTGATTGACCAGTTGCCTAAGGATGCAAAGATACTCTTCGGTCCTGACTATAACCTCGGCTCTTACATCAACTCGGTTACTGGTCGTCAGATGGAGCTCTGGAATGGCGGTTGTCATGTTCATGAGCGTTTCTCTGTTGGCGAGATAGCACGTCTGAAGAAAGAGAACCCAGATGCTGTGGTTATGGCTCATCTTGAGTGTAAAGGTCCTGTTCTTGCTCTTGCAGATGTTAAGGGAAGTACGGCTGATATGCTGAAATATGCCAAGGCAAATCCACAGAGCAAGTATATCGTAGCTACTGAGGCTGGTATCATGCACGAATTACAGCGATGTTGCCCTGAGACGGAGTTTATTCCTGTTCCGCCAGAGGTGACGGAAGGAAGTGTGGGTTGCTCTTGTAATGAGTGTAACTTCATGAAGATGAATACGCTCCGCAAGCTCTATAACACGCTAAAGTATGAATGGCCAACAGTAGAGGTGGATGCTGATATTGCAAAGGATGCTGTTAAGCCGATAAACAGGATGCTGGAGTTGAGCTAAGAAGCCCACCCAGTCCCTCCCCAAGGGAGGGCTCCTCCCCCCTTACCCCCTCAAGGGGGAGTAGATACATTTTTCAAATCAAAAAAATAACAAAAAATTAATACGGTTTTCTCTCATTAGAGATTATTACTATAACACATCCTTCCCTTTGGGAAGGCTTGGTTAGGCTTTAGACTTATGGAACAAACATTATTAATATACAATACTCTTACTCGTAAGAAGGAGGCTTTTAAGCCAATTAATCCCGGTCACGTAGGCATGTATGTCTGCGGTCCGACAGTTTATGGTGACGCGCATCTTGGTCATGCTCGTCCAGCTATCACTTTCGATATCCTTTTCCGTTATCTTCAGCATATCGGTTATAAGGTGCGCTATGTACGTAACATCACGGATGTTGGTCACTTGGAGCATGATGCTGACGAGGGCGAGGATAAGATAGCAAAGAAGGCACGCTTAGAGCAGGTAGAGCCAATGGAGATAGCACAGTACTATACCCGTCGCTTCAACTCTGCTATGGAGAAGCTTAACGTATTGCCACCTTCTATTGAGCCACACGCAACAGGCCATATCATTGAGCAGCAGCAGCTTGTTCAGGAGATTCTTGATAACGGCTATGCGTATATCTCAAACGGCTCTGTATATTTCGATATAGAGAAGTACAACAAGGACTTTAAGTACGGCATTCTCTCTGGCAGAACGCTTGAGAACATCAAGGATGCCTCTCGTGATACCCTCGCAGGTGTTGGCGAGAAGAAGAATCAGGCAGACTTTGCCCTTTGGAAGAAGGCACAGCCAGAGCACATCATGCGCTGGCCTTGGCTGATGCCTGCAAATGACAAGCAGGAGGCAGTACCGGAAGAAGGATTCCCTGGCTGGCATTGTGAATGTACAGCTATGGGTAGGAAGTACCTTGGTGAGGAATTTGATATTCACGGCGGTGGTATGGATCTTGTGTTCCCACATCATGAGTGTGAGATTGCTCAGGCTCAGGCTTCTATGGGACATCCTGCCGTTCACTATTGGATGCACAATAATATGATAACCATCAACGGACAGAAGATGGGTAAGTCATATAACAATTTCATCACTCTTGATCAGTTCTTCAAGGGAGAGCATGAATTGCTTACACAGCCATTCTCTCCTATGACAATCCGCTTCTTCATCCTTTCTGCACATTATCGTGGAACTGTGGATTTCTCTTCAGAGGCACTTGAGGCAGCAGAGAAGGGATATAACAAGTTGGTTACATCTCTCAAGGACATCAAGCGCATACAGCCAGCAAAGGGCTCACAGCCGGAGGTTGGTAAGTTCGTTGCAGAACTTGAGGGCAAGCTCTATGATGCTATGAATGATGATCTCCAGACTCCAAACGTGATCTCTCAGCTCTTTGAGGCTTCAAAGGTTATCAATACACTCGTTGACCGTAAGGCAAAGATAAGCGCTGCTGATCTTGAGACACTTGAGAAGATTCTCCGCACATGGATAGAGGATATTCTTGGCTTGAAGACAACGGCAGAGGCAGGAGATCCAAGTCGTGAACAGGCATTCGGCAAGGTGATGGACATGGTTCTTGATATGCGTGCTCAGGCAAAGGCAGACAAGGATTGGGCTAAGAGTGATGCTATCCGTGATGCCCTTAACGAGGCAGGATTTATAGTAAAGGATACTGCGGACGGGCAGGTGTGGTCGCTGTAAAGCCAAAAAGCCCACCCAGTCCCTCCCAAAGGGAGGGTTCCACCCCCCTCCCCCCCTCCAGGGGGAGTAGTTAGTATTTCTAATCAATAAAATAATGATAGCTACAATCCTATAAAGGATAAATACTATAAAACATCCTTCCCTTTGGGAAGGCTTGGTTAGGCTTTTGTTAGGCTTTTATGATTAAAGAACAATACGAAATTATGGCGCCTGTTGGCTCTCGCGAGTCACTTGCTGCTGCAATCAATGCCGGAGCAGATTCTATCTACTTCGGCATTGAGAAGCTAAATATGCGTGCTCATTCCGCATCAACATTCACGATAGAAGACCTTCGTGAGATAGCTGCTACGTGTGATGCAAAGGGCATAAAGACATATCTCACCGTGAATACTATCATTTATGGTGAGGATATAGAGCAGATGCACGAGATAATAGATGCAGCCAAGGAGGCAGGTATTAGTGCCGTTATTGCATCTGATGTGGCAGTTATGACCTATTGCCAAAAAGTAGGGCAGGAGGTACATCTCTCTACCCAGCTCAATATATCAAATATAGAGGCTTTGCGTTTCTATGCTCAGTTTGCTGATGTGGTGGTTCTTGCACGAGAGCTTCGCATGGATCAGGTGAAGGCTATTCATGAGCAGGCAGTAAAGGAGAATATATGCGGTCCTTCTGGCGAGCCTATACGCATAGAGATGTTCTGCCACGGAGCTTTGTGTATGGCTATCTCAGGCAAGTGCTATCTCTCACTTCACAATGCCGGTCGTTCGGCTAATCGTGGAGAATGTGTTCAGATATGCCGAAGGAAATATGATGTCACAGATGCCGAGACAGGCAACGAATTGCTTGTTGATAACAAGTATATCATGTCGCCAAAGGATCTGAAGACAATTCGCTTTATAGACAAGATGATGGATGCTGGTGTGCGTGTGTTCAAGATTGAAGGTCGTGCACGTGGTCCTGAGTATGTAGATACTGTTGTTCGTTGCTATCGTGAGGCTATCAATGCCGTTCTTCATGATGCTGATTCGTCAGACGAAGAGAAACTCTTTACCGAGGCTGCCAAGGATGCTTGGGACGAGCGTCTTGCACGTGTCTTCAACCGTGGTTTCTGGGATGGCTACTATCAGGGACAGACACTTGGCGAATGGAACGACTCATACGGCTCAAAGGCAACTGAGAAGAAGGTGTATTGCGCAAAGACAATAAAATACTTCTCAAAGATAGGCGTTGCAGAGTTTCAAGTTGAGGCTCATGAGATAAAGGTTGGCGACAAACTGCTAATCACAGGACCTACGACTGGTGCAATGTATCTTGACTGTAATGAGATACGCTATGACCTGAAGCCTGTTCAGACGGCAAAGAAAGGTTGGAGAATCAGCATCGCCGTTCCTGATAAGGTAAGGCCAAGTGATAAACTGTTTATCTTAGAAAGTGTAAAATAAGGCCTCTCCCCCCGCCCTCCCCCGTAGGGAGGGAGCCAGAGTGCTACAAGTCCCACTTTAAGGGGGATTTAGAGGGTCTAATAATTTATAAATTTATGACTATAAACGAAATACAAGACGAGGTAATAGAAGAGTTCAGCGCATTTGACGACTGGATGGACAAGTATCAGCTCCTTATTGATTTAGGCAATGAGCAGGAGCCTCTTGATGAAAAATACAAGACAGAACAGAATCTTATTGATGGCTGTCAGTCTCGCGTGTGGCTTCAATGTGACCGTGATGACGAGGGGAATCTCGTATTCTCTGCAGAGAGCGACGCGCTAATCGTGAAGGGTATCATTGCTCTTTTAATACGTGTCATAAGCGGACACAAGCCACAGGAGATTCTTGATGCCGATCTCTATTTCATAGAGGCTATAGGTCTGAAAGATCATCTGTCACCAACACGCTCAAACGGACTTCTTGCTATGGTAAAACAGGTCAAGGCATACGCCCTTGCCTATACAATGAAATAAATGTTAGAGGGACTTTCTTATTCAGAAAAACTTTTACTCGGTTATTTTGCCACTCAGGATACGGACAGCATCCTGCCAACTGATATAGTGGCACGCATAATGAAGGTTGACAAGGGTTTTGTGGGGGGTAGTCTTCACCTTAAACTTGCCAATGATGGATATCTTGTGCGTGGCACGTATAACTTCACGTATCGTGAGCTGATGTATCGCATCTCACCGAGCGTGATGGTTAAGATATTGGAGTGGCTCTATGATACAGATGAGGGAAACAACGTATTGGAGGTATTGTGTAAGGTTTTCCAATACTTCCAGATGAATCAGAAGCCCGTTCAGATAGCATTATGCGAGTATATCCGCAGTCACTATAGCAATACATCAGAGGCTTCTATCATATTCGGCAACGACGTTGTATATCTTCAGCCCATCATCAATGATGACAAGTATATGGCTCTGTTGTCGCATATCACAGAGACAAGTTTCGTAGAACTCATAAATAATGTGCTTCAGCTATGCTACAAGGGTGAGATGCTGATTGAGAGCAAACGCATAATAACACTTGCAGAGGCACGAAACTATTCCACAGACCTACGAAGAGATGAACTGCTCTATTCTATCTATCTGTATGCCTATCTTGCAGAGGGAAAGAAACCAAAGTCTATCACAGACAAGCCTATATGCGATGCCCATCTGCTTTCTGCAGTGGTTCTCACCTTCAAAGGACAGTATTCTGATGCCCTGAAGGAATTCCGGAAGGCACAGGTTATCTACAACACAAAGACATCAAAGACAATAGCAAGCACAAGTCTGCCTACAAGCATAGCAAACTTCATCTACATCATCTGCTGCAAGCGCGAGGGTACGGCCAATGGTGAAAGTATGATTGCCAACTTCATCCGACGCAATGAGAAGAAAATGAAGGAGGATGCAATAAAGGCTGCCTGGGCATTGGCTTGCGCATTTACCAACAGGAAGGGGTATGTTAATGAGATACGCCTTCTCTTCCCAACCGTTGACAATCTCTCAAAACAGCTTTTCGTACTTCTTGTCAACTATCTCGGCAGGACGAATATTCTCACAGAAGATGGTATCGAGAATAACTCTCCTCAGTGGCTCTGCATAAAATATGACAATGAGAAATTCAAGCCTTTGAGCGAGAAAGAACATAAACTTGCTGAGAAATCATACTACGAGAACCATCTGCTCACATCCATATATGTCAAGCAACAATGGGAATATGTGCTTGAATCTCTGTCTGCCAATAAGATGGAGCAGATAAAGGATGCAGAGCAATCTGAGCGTCTGGCATATTTCATGCAAAGCATTAATGACGATATATGTGAGGTGCGACAGCAGCAGATACTGAAATCAGGTGCATGGAGCGCAGGCAAGAGCATTAGCTATTTCAGTTTTATGGAAATGGCTGACGAGAACATGGATCCTGAGGATGTGCGTATTCGTAATCGCGAACGCTATGGCAACAAGAAATCTACGTATTATCTGAGCCTTGCCAGTGTGCTTCCTGAGATGACTTCCCGTTCCCGTCTATATGTTGGAAAATGGGCTCCTTACTCTCTCGTTACTGTATCAGAAGAGATGCCATATCTCGTTATAGAACGTTCAGATACCGAATTTACCATCAAGAGTAATGTGCCGGAAGAACAGGTGGATAGGGATTACGTGATTGTTTCCCGTGGTGCTTCAAGTATCAATTATCTTCGTATGACACCGGAACTGCGCCCTTATTTCAGTCAGTTACTCGACTTGGGTAAGTTCCCGCTTGATGCTGAGGAAACACTTTCACGCTTTCTTGAAAGTCTTCGCGGAAAGGTAGAAGTACATTCTTCTCTCATCAGAGGAGGTTCAACGCTTGATACCGTTAAGGGAACATCAAAAATCACCCTGCAAATGCGCCCTCAGGGTAAGGAGGCATATATTGTCAGCATTTTCTGCCGACCACTTCCCGACGGTCGTGCTCAATGCATACCGGGTGAGGGAAGTTCGGTGATATTCGATATTACGGGTGCTACACGTGTCTGTGTAGAGCGTGATCTGGAGAAAGAGCGTATCAACTATTATAATCTGGTAAATGGCGTAGAAGATACTCTGCCACCTGAGAAAACTTTTCAGGTAGATGCCTTCGGACTACTACCAATCCTTGATTTCATCCGTGAAAAGGGCGAAGACTCTCCTTATGTGCTTGAATGGCCGGAAGGACATAAACTCAGACTCAACCACCGCTATACAGCCTCACAATGGAACGCGTCACTTAAGAAGAACAAGAACGGTTGGTTTGAGATGGAAGGTTCTGTGCAACTGGATGAGAATACAAAAATATCTGTTGCCGATCTTCTCGACCTTATTGGCCAAAGTCGTAACCGCTTCATCCGTCTTGGTGAGAACGAATATATCGCATTGAGTGAACGCCTGCATCGGCAGCTCATGTCATTGGACGCCCTTGCTTCACGTCAGCGTGGTCACTTACAGATGTCGGCTTTCTCTGCTGCTTTGCTCGATACGAGTATGGTTGACGGCGAACTCCATCTTGAAGTTGACCCTGAACTTATCGAGATAAGAAAGAGAATCCTTGACTCAAGCGAATACAAGCCAGAGATACCAAAGACCCTCAACGCCACCCTTCGTGGTTATCAGGTAGAGGGATATCAATGGATTGCACGTCTCAACTCGTGGGGCGCAGGAGCGTTGCTTGCCGATGACATGGGACTTGGTAAGACAATACAGACTATTACCTACATGCTTTTTAAAGCAAACGAAGGACCGGCTCTCGTCGTTGCACCTGCCTCTGTGGCACCCAACTGGAAAACGGAAATCGAGAAGTTCGCACCTTCACTCAATGTCTCTATACTCAACTTCACCACTAACCGTTCTACTTGCATTTCCGATGCAAAGGCTGGGGATGTAATCATCTGTACATACGGCTTGCTTCTATCTGTCAAGACAGAGATAACGCAGAAGGAATGGATTACAGTCGTGCTTGACGAGGCACATGTGATAAAGAACCGTGGTGCCAAGACATCTGGTGTTGCCATGCAGCTAAAGAGCAAATACCGTGTCATGCTGACTGGTACCCCTGTGCAGAACCATCTTGGCGAACTGTGGAATCTCTTCCAGTTTGTCAATCCTGGACTTCTCGGCAGCTATGAGGACTTCTCACGCCGTTTCATCGCTCCTATTGAGGTTGCTAAGGACAAGGACCGACAGCAGCAGCTCGACCGTATAGTGCATCCGTTCATGCTTCGCAGAACGAAGGAGAAGGTTCTCGATGAACTTCCTGAGAAGACGGAAATCTATCAGACCGTGAACCTCTCACCTGAGGAAATGGCGGTATATGAGATTATCCGTGAGCGTGCCCAGAAGATGCTTGAATCTGAAGATCCGGATAAGGTATCGGTCAATGCCCTTGCCGAAATCACACGTCTGCGTCAGGCCTCCTGTTCTGCCCAACTTGTGGAGAAGAACTGGAAGGGAAAGTCTTCAAAGATTGAGGCTCTTATCGAGGCTCTCGAACCAATAATAGAGAGCGGTGACTCTGCACTCGTATTCAGTCAGTTCACCTCGTTCCTTGCCATTGTGCTGAAAGAACTCGAAAAAGCCAATATCCCATATCTCTATATCGACGGTTCGATACCTGTTAAAGAGCGTCAGAAACTCGTGGAACAGTTCCAGGCAGGAGAATGCCCAGTATTCGTCATCTCTCTCAAGGCAGGAGGTTTAGGACTCAACCTTACTCGTGCAAACTATGTCTTCCATCTAGATCCTTGGTGGAATCCTGCCATCGAACAGCAAGCAACCGACCGTGCCCATCGTATTGGACAGCATAATGCTGTTACAGTATATCATTTTCTGTCTTCTGGCACTATTGAGGAAAAGATCAAGCGACTACACGAGCAGAAGCGTGACCTTGCAGAGAACATCCTCGAAGGTACTGACATGAGTGGTAAGATTACTGGTAAGGAACTGCTTGAGATGATTAAGTAAGGCCCCCTCCGTCTGACACATACTCCGATGTTATCAACATCGGACTTCCCCCGAGGGGGAGAATCTTATATATACCTTTTATCGCGATAATAATGAAAAAAGCATTAGGTAAAATAACAAAGATGTTTAGACTTCCGGCTCCCTCCCTACGGGGGAAGTCTGATGTTGATAACATCGGAGTATGTGTCAGGGCGGGGGGAGAGGCCTTTCTTCTCTTCTTTTTCTTCCTCTTTCTTTTTTCCTGTACACAACGCGAAAGGAGCAAGGACGCTTCTCTCTCTGCCCTGAAATATGCCCTTAGAACTACTCCGGTAAAAGATCAGGGAAAGGTAGAAGCATGCTGGATTTATGCCTATCTTGCCTGTATAGAGACAGAACGAATAGAGAATTATAGGGACTCAATGAACCTGTCACCTATATGGCTTGTGCGTAATCTGCTTCAGGAACAGGCATCGGAAAGCTATCTGTCACAAGGCACTATGCCAGTAAGCGTAAGGGGTATCGGACCAGATGCGGAGAGATTGTTGAAAGAATACGGTATGGTGCAATGGAGCACATACTGTCCTGACAACCTCAACAGCAGAGCTTTGGCAAGACTTGTAAGGCAGAAGGTTAGTATTGCCATAAAACACCGTAAGGGATTAAATACTCTCAACGAGGAAGTGGATAAGGCTCTGCCATTTATTCCGCATAATCTTAGAAAAGGCTTCTATCTGTATAGCGCGCACTACACGCCGAAGCAGTTTGGGGAAAGTCTTCTTTACGGAATAAAATTCACTTGGCTAACATCCTACATACATCATCCATACGGCAAACCTTTCGTACTCGAAGTGCCTGATAACCACCGTCGTCATGCTCTTATGAACGTACCTCTCGACGATATGTATTCTCAGGTTGTCGAGGCTCTGAAAAAACACCATCCTGTATATTGGGAAGGTGCAATGTCAGGCAAGAGAAAACCATCAATCGACGGTGATGTCACAACCCTTCGCCAACGCTCCTTTGAACGTTTCCATACTACCGATCAGCACGCTATGGCTATAGTGGGCATGACCAAGACAAAGCAAGGCGACATACGCTTTATTTGCAAGAACTCATGGGGAAAAGAGTGGGGTAACAACGGTTACTGCCTTATGTCTAAAGAAGAATTCCTTATCAACACTATCCTTGTTGGAATAGTAGGTAAGAATTGATATGAACAACAAACTTATAAGACACTTCTAACTTACAGAAGAAGACAAGCAAAATTGGAAAAAGCACAATGGAACGAAACGCTTACAAATTCTTACCTGTTGAACTCACATAAAAAAGCCGCTTAAATCAACTTTAAGCGGCTTTTTCATTTTACATTACTCTTTACCCTTTCTACTTTACTCTTTCTACTTTACTCTTTACACTTTACTCTTTACCCTTTAATCTATTTCTTATAGATCAAAGGCAGAGCGTAGTATAGATACTCGTTGATATGTCCGTAGAAATGCTCGCCATCCTTCTTCATTGAGAAGCGGAGGTTAGCATTTGGTGTGGCATAACGGAAGAGAGACAAAGGTGGTGAACTTTAACGATAACCTCAACGAGGATTCAAAGAACATTTACAGCATCTATTACTCAACCGTTGCACGTCGTGTGATAGAGAAGATGGTAACTCTGCCTTTAGGTTCTTCAACCTACGGCTTTTATGTAGGTTTATGAGCCTTTGCGAATAATTTAAAAGGAACAAATGCACTTTGGTGCTGTAAGGCTTTCATACATCTACACCTACTTTTCCTCGCCAACGACAAGTATTCTCCGACTTATTCCGAAGCCACTCCAATATCCTTTTCCTCCATTTATGTTGCTACGGATATTCTTCGTATATGGCATTACGAAATTACCCGACAATGAGGATAGGTTCTGAAAATCATTCCAGAACTGAAACGACTGCCTGTCAACGGTTGTGAGCTGCACGCATACGGTATCGCCCACATTGAACACGTCGAAACTGTTGTCATACCTTTCAGACAGATTGGCGGTTCTATACACAGGATAGCGCACATTGCCCGCAAGGTTGGCATCACTAAATACTCCGACGCCACACAAATTCAACTGCGGGGAGTACTTGCCTGTGCGATAAAACAGACAATAATGGTTTTCCGCTGTTGGATCAAGGAAATTCACGTACAGTTTCCTGACGCTGTCATTTCCCTCCACCATACCCTGGCTTATGGAGTCAATCTCCACGGATTCAGGTATAGTGGTGATGGCGGTGGCATAGAAAGTATCCACACTTGCCGTCAGCATATATTGCCTGCCAGCCATGCCAACCATGTCGGTGGTAGTATAGATATACGGAGGCATATACCTCTTGTCATGTTTGCCTATAAGCACCACCTCCTTGTCGCCATCGCTGATAGTCACCCTTGCATATCGCATGAGATGCTGCAGAAGTGCTTCATTATCGGTATGGGAAGTGCTTACCGCCACGTTGGTAGTAAGCATCACCACTGGATGCTCATTGCTTGCTATCCAGCCTTCAACAACAAGCGTTTGGGTATCGCATGACAGGATTTCCGCTTTCTCGCATGATACAAGAAACGGTATAAGGAGTAAAAAGCTTAGAAGCGTAACTCTTTGTCTTCTTGTACTCCCAAAACTGAGTTGTGTGAGATATATCCTTGACATCAGAAACGAATGCTATAGCTTATAGAAGGTAAGACACGGAACACGAACCGCATACATTTATACTGATACGTGTCCTTTTTTATGCTCATGTAATAGAACAGATCATTGGCATGCCCCGTAAGGTTGTAGATAGAAAGATTAAGTATGCCATGCAATCGCCTGTTTATCGGCATATCGTAGTTTACGGAGGCATCTATCCTGTAGTATGGACTAAGCCTGTTGGCATTATGACTGTCAAAATGCGGAATGAGCGTGTTCTGTAGTATCATATAGCTCTTCGGGGCAGTAAAAGCCGTTCCGGAAGCATACACCCCCGTAATGCCCACATCCCACTTTTTGCATATACGCCAGGTAGCCACCACGTTCAGCTCATGGTCCCTGTTATGCGAAGAAGGGAAAGTGCCCGACAGGTATTCCGTATCGAATGTCCTGAAGCCTTTGCTCCATGCATATCCTATCCATCCCCTTAGCCTTCCTGTATTCTTGCTCAGTGTCACGCTAACGCCATAGTTCCTGCCACTCCCAACAGAGTAGAGAGCTGCGTTGTCGGTTTCAGAAGACAGGAACGAGTATATGGTGCCGTTGTATTCCAGTTGTCGCCCCAGCCATTTGGCATATCCCTCTATAGCCAACGAGTATATGGTGTCGGGCATACGCAATCGCAACTGCAACGAGAGGGCATCCGAGGACTGTGGCTCTATGCCGCTTACTCCGCATGTAGTCCAATATTCCAATGGGGTATTTAGTGAAGAGACACCCGTTTGGTGAAGGAACTGATTACGATGCGAATAGCATAGCGAGGCATCATACCAGTAGCCTGGGTCATATATGATGCTCAACGACGGAGAGGAACGATAGTAGCCTTTCCCATTGCAGAAATATGCTGATTCTTTGAAACCTGTGACAAGCGATATATCCCGTGAGATACCAAACGTATAGTCGGCATACATGGAAATCTCCTTTGCCTGCACTACGTTCCCTTTGTCCGAAGCAGAAGCAGAATTCCATGCCACTACCGACCTTTGAGGCTCAACCCATAGCAAGGAGCCGTTACACCCAAAGGATAGCGAGGACATCCGGGCATTGAACTTATACCCTAGTTCTGCGATTGACGAAGGCAATTGCATACGCAACGATGAATAAACTACATCGTCATTATTATGATATCGGCTAAAGAATATGCCGTTATCCATCGTCATACTCCTTCCACGATTCTCCCAATGCGCAGCAATCATCTGGCTACCCCACTCCATATCCATACGCATGGAACTGTTGTCGAGCATCAGCTTCATATCATCACCTCCCATATAGGTATCAATGACAAGCGTATTCCTATCATCCAGATGCGAGGTCAGGTTGATATTGGTATCATAGAATGAATAGCGCGTTTCCTGCTCATTGTTGCGAAGAAACGAAGAATAGAGCAAGTTAAGATAGGAATACCTGCCCGAAAGCGTAATGCAAGTCTTTTTGCCCACAGGCAAGCATATAGTGCCTTGAGAAGAAATAAGTCCGATATCCAAACATCCGCTCACCGAATCCTTAACGTCCCTGTCGGTCTGCATATCAATAACCGCACCAAGACAATCAGGGAAACTCCCGCTTGCAAGCGACTTCTGTAAATGCATACTCTTGAAATGGGAAGCATTCATCACGGAGAACAGCCCCATCATGTGCTCTACGCCATAGACAGGCGAATTGTTTATACTCACATAATTATGCCCTGTCTCGCATCCCCACACCCTTATTCCTGCATCGTATTCACCATTCGTGCTTATTCCTGGCAACATCTGAGAGTAATGTATAGGGTCTGCATTTCCCATTATCTTTGGCATCTCATTCATTGCGCTCATAGATAAGTGAATAGCACCCGATTTGTTGTATCTCAAATCTCCTACGACAATACTATTAACAACAACGGAGTCGAGTGATACCTCCTTCAAAGTATCACTCGACTCTGTATGTGCATTTGCTTCTGATAAAACAAATAAGTATGCGATGAGATATAAACCCCTCATGCCTTGATCATAGCTTCACTTCTCCACATATGGGGAGAGCAGAGGCAATAGCTATGTTAATTGCCGTTTAGTTGGTTCGTTTATGAACAAGAAGAAAATGTCAAATAGTAAGTTTTCTTTACTTATCCAATTTCTTAAATCTATTGACAAGATCATTGAATGAATCTATTGTGCCACCGAAGGCTGCCTTTGTGAAATATTCATCAAAGAGATATGACGTTCCATCAGCAAACTTCAAGGCAGGAACAACTCTATATGACTTTCCCTTGTGCTCCCAAGAGTTCTGCCAGTATTCATCATACTCCTCGGTTACAAAATTCATGGTTGCCTGCTCTGCTCTTCCACCATTATTTGTAATATATGCCTTGTTCAAAGCCTTGTTTGCCTCATTGGCATGTGCCTTCGTCTTCTCCAGATCCCATGAATCACGGTTACCATCTTCATCATAGTCAGATACGGCATTAAGTGCGTTGTTGAGATCAAAGGCGTTGTCACTTGCAATACTCATCTGAACCCTTCCAAGAATATCAATATCGCATTTGGCATCCTTTACGTCTGTCACTTCCTTACCTTCGGCAATAATCCTAGCACTGAGTTTCCGTGAATAAAGTAATGTTGAATTCTTCTTAAGGGTAGCATTGAATGTGCTGACTGCATTAGGTGCATAATTGAAAGCGACTTCAAAGTTATAACCCACAACATTACCAGTTGCAGTTGCATTAAGTGAACTTGTAATATCATACTGGCCATCCTTAATATCCATGCTTGCAACATTAAGCTTGATATTAATCTGCTCCTTACCCTGACGTGTTACAATTACATTCACATTTTCAGGAATCTCAATATAGTTATTATACCTTTGTTCTGAATATTTGTATTTATCTACATAAGAACCAGACGAAGAGTTAGAAGCGTGGATTTTGCCCTTGATGTTTCCACTTTTCTTAACAGTCATAACCCACTCTACATTGTCCTTGTCTGTAAAAGATAAGATAAGATCATTGCTTTCACCATCTTTCTTCCACTTTCCATTATAAGAAGCAGAGAACTTGCCATTAAAATTAGAAGCTACAAGAAGTCTGTCATAATATGAAATCTTGAGATACATATCATAATTATATGAGCTAGCATGTGCTTCTTCTATACCTGTAAGTGTATTGGATAAAAAACCTTCTGCCCATTTGTCAAACACTTTGTCATCGTCACTTACAGTTTCCAACTGCTTTGATACATTTACCAATTCCTGGAAATCATTAGCGTCGAAATAGCTTAGGAACAGACGAGCAGTTTCGTCAAGGAAGTTCTTCTCATCATCTGGAGTTAACTTTTCATCCCCATTTCCGCCATTGTTAACAATACCTGTACCATTGTCATCATTACGACCATTTTCTATTGGATCGTCGTCATCATCGTTGCCACATGCAGTAAATGAAACACTCATCAATGCTGCAAAGAGAAGCATTGAAAAAAACTTTACATTAAAATTTTTCATCATTATTTTCTAAAAATTTTTTAATTAGCATATCTTCCGAAGTAAGAAATCAATAACGCAGTTCAACCAATAAGACTGACGCACGTTCCTGATTTGTGAGCGCAAAGTTAGTTAAAAAAAACAGATTGAGCAATTATTGAGACAGAAAATTCTATCTATATCTCTTTTTTTTACGGAAATATAATAAAACAAAATAAATTCAATGAAATATAATGAACACAACTTTGGTACTGCAATGTTTTTAAACTCACATAAAAAAGCCGCTTAAATCAACTTTAAGCGGCTTTTTCATTTTACATTACTCTTTACACTTTCTACTTTACTCTTTCTACTTTACTCTTTACACTTTACCCTTTAATCTATTTTTTATAAATCAACGGCAGAGCATAGTAGAGATACTCGTTGATATGTCCGTAGAAATGCTCGCCATCCTTCTTCATTGAGAAGCGGAGGTTGGCATTTGGTGTGGCATAGCGGAAGAGAGGAGCATAGTTGTGGAGAGCCTCAACAGTTGCCTTCTCCGGATTTCCTGCAATATCCTTTGTGCCAGTATAGCCATAGACCTCGAAATCATGGGCGAATGGCGACTTCTCAAGCATTGAGTTCATCCATTGAGCAGCAAACTTGGCATCCTGCTTCTCGCCCTTCTCGTTGTATGCCCAGATATCACCACTTAGTGGGAGGAAATGCTTAACGGCATTTACGCCATAGGCAAGCTGATACCATGTGGAGAGGGCTCCCATAGAGAAACCACCGTATGCACGATGATCACGTGACTTTGTAATAGAAACGCTGTCTGTACCCTCAAGATATGTGTTATACTTCTTCTCAACAGTTGGGATGAGGTCATTCTGAAGCTCTGTGTGGAAGTCGCGTGTAAGGGCTATCGCATCATTCATATTGTTAGCTCCTATATTCTCGTCATCATCATAGAAAGTAGGACAAACCACGATGATTGGGCGCATCTTACCTTCTGCAATGAGGTTATCGAGGATATTGCGCAAAGGCAGCCAATCCTTTGGAGGAGTGAGGAAAGATGTGGTATTGTCACCACCGCCATGCATGAGATAAAGCACATCATACTTAGTCTTCTTATCCTTTGCCTTATAGCCGTAAGGAGTATATACGCGGGCATGTTTCTGGAATGTACGACCATTCTTATGAGCCATGTATTTGAACTCCTCTATCCTACCCTGCTTTGCATTAGGCTTGCGAACCTCATCAGGAATAGGGAGGATAGGCTGAATCGTGCTCTCGAAATTGAACTTATCACGCACTTTCCATACCTTCAGGCCTATACCACCAGGAACCATTGCGCCTGAAGGACGACACACGAAGATAGCATCGTTAAGCCAAGCATACTTACTGTCAACTGGAGCCTCGAACTTAGGAGAGCAATAGAAATAACTGCCTGCTATGATACCCTTGTTGCGGATGTGGATAGTCACACCATCATCTGTGCGGATGCAGTAGATAGCCTCGATGTCGGTATGGGTTTTTCCACTCATCTGATAGTCAGCACCTCCAGGAAGCACTTCTCCCTTGATGTTAGGACCTTCAAATGTACCACCTGTGATAGGGATGATGAAACGATTGCCATGTGCAGTCTCACCTACACCATACGCCTGCCCAAGCTTCACCTTGAGCTCCACTACAAATTCAAGTTCAGGATCAGGAGCCTGAGCATAGCAGCCTAACCAAGCCTTCCCAAAAGGAAGGATGTTTGATAGTAATACTAATAAAAATAGTCTTTTAAGCATAGTTATTATTTAAATTAATGATCTATTACAAGCCCCTCACCTGCCCTGTGGGCATCCTCTCCCCTTAGGGCGAGGAGGATGTTACTAAGGAGCGCTTCTCGTTGGCTGCCCTCCCTTCCCCATTACGGGGGAAGGGTTGGGGAAAGGGGTCGCAGGGGTTAGAGGTCTTATTTTGTTATCTCCTTCACCAATCTGTCAGCCTTACCCCACTTATCCATCATATAGACAACATAGCGTATGTCAACACCGATGCAACGGGCAAGTTTTGTGTCGAAGAAGATATCACCTGAAAGTGAATCCCAGTTACCGTCAAAGGCAAGTCCGATAAGCTCACCCTTGCCGTTGAACATAGGACTACCAGAGTTACCGCCAGTAATATCATTATTGGTAAGGAAACACAACTGGAGCTTACCAGTATTCTTGTCTGCATATCTGCCGAAATCCTTAGCAGAAAGGAGTTCCTGCATAACAGGTTCTGCGAAATACTCAAAGTTATACTTACCCTCCGGAGCTGTCTTCTCGTCACCCAGTTTCATCTTAGCCACCATACTCTCAGCCGTGGTGTAATAGCCAGAATCATAGCCTCCGATGCTATATCCGCCAATCTGACCATAAGAAAGGCGCATAGTGAAGTTAGCATCAGAATAATGAGGCATTTCCTCTTCCATACGCAACTTTGCAGCACAGAGATAACGCTCCTGAAGTTCTATCTTCTCTGAAATCTGGGTATATTGCTCACGAATATTACTGATAAGTCTGATGAGGTCATAGCCCATCTGCATACCAAGATCTTTCTGCACGCTCTTCTTATTGAAGAAAATCTTTGTGTTATTCTTCATAATGAGCGATTTTGAGAAGAGATGGTCAACGTATGCCTGATAATCGCCCTTGAACTTAGTATCAATAGTGTTATAGAAATCAGGTATCCACTGTTCGTCAACCCATGTGCGGTAGTTCTGAAGCAGAGCCACGAGAATCTCCTTCTCTGTAGCCTCATCCCAAGTCTCGGTATTGTCGTCAAACTCAATATAGCGCTTCTTAGGATTATCCTCCGGACCTTGCACATGCCTACGGTTGATACTTAGTGCCCTTGACGTTACCTCTGATCCACGAAGCATAGCCTCCATGAAATAAGTGAGGGGCTTTGCTATTTCAGCACGCTTTGTATATAGGTCTAAGAGAGTGATGAAATCAAGCTTACCCTTGAGATAACCGGTTGAATCCTGATAATGCTGTATCTTCTCTTCCATAGCCTCCTTCATACGAACAATTCCGATACTGTCGATACACTTGTTCATACCAATGGCATTCTTCCAGTAATTCGATGACTGCGCATATTTTGAATCGTATTTGATACGCACAGCCTCATCGGCACGCATATGGCGAAGCATTATCTCCTGACGAAGACCGCGCACCTTGATACGAGGCTCATGCTCACAATCGCGCATCTCCTGAATACCATAGCTTGAGAGATAACGCTCCGTACTTCCCGGATAACCCATAGTCATAGCGAAATCGCCTTCCTTATATCCGTCGAGCGAAACCTTTGCCCATGTCTTTGGATGCATAGGCACGTTCTTCTCGCTGTAAGGAGCAGGACCGCCTGTCTCTGGATCTACATATACACGGAATACGGAATAGTCGCAAGTCTGACGAGGCCACATCCAGTTGTCGGTCTCACCACCAAACTTACCCATTGACTTTGGAACAGCGAACACAAGGCGCACATCCTGATAGTCGCGATATACGGTAAGGAAGTATTTGTTACCTTCGAAGAAAGGCTTTATCTCTGCACGCAGAGTCTCATCCTGCTTCTTCACAACTCGGTTCTCCACATCCTCAAGTCCGTTGATCATCTCTTCCTGTTCCTGAAGTGAAAGAACATAGAAACCGAGACTGTCAAGGATAGGAGTGATATCTTTCTGCGAAACCATGAAGCTTACGAACAAGTCCTCGTTAGGAAGTTCCTCTTCGTATGACTTTGCACAGAAACCATTAAGCATATAGTCGTGCTCAACGGTAGAATGACTTCTTATAGCCTCAAAACCGCAATGGTGGTTGGTGAATACAAGTCCGTTAGGAGAAACAACCACACCTGAGCAGAAACCACCGAAATTGACTACCGAGCGGCATATAGCGTCAGAGTCAGAATAGAGCTTGCTCTGTGGCAAGGCAAATCCCTCAGCCTGCATCTGTCTGAATGCACCTTCAGGAAGATTGTAAAGAGTCCACATACCCTCATCAGCAGAAGCCGTGAAGGCTGAGAACATAAGGATTAAGCTATAAAAAAACTTTTTCATAAAAAATTGCAGCCCTCACCTACGACCCCTTTTCCCAACCCTTTCCCCGTGAAGGGTAAGGGAGGAGAGCCGACGAATGGGCGAAAGGCATGTTAATTATTAATTGCTACTTGTTAATTATTAATTGTTAATTGTTAATTTTCTTAGGGGTCAACTCCAGTTTCCAAACTATTCCCACATACACAAGTATGAGCACGGTGTTGATAGCCATACGAGGGATATCGCCCATGCTCTCCGTAACAAAGTGCATAACGGCATAGAGCACAGCCGTAACTGCCACATAGAAGAATAGTCTGCCAACCTTATAGTCGATAGGATATTTCTTCTGACCTATGAAATATGATAGCAGCATAGCTGTTCCATATCCCGCTACTCCACCCCAAGCACAAGCCATATAGCTATATTCTGGGATGAAGAAATAGTTCACAGCCAGCAATACAATACAGCCGGCAGCAGAGAACCACGCACCCCATATTGTCTTGTCAATAAGCTTATACCAGAAAGAGAGGTTGAAATACACGCCCATCATTATCTCAGCTACCATAACAATAGGCACAACGCCCATTCCTTCTCTATATCCCTTATCAGGAATCGTCTCTAAAATCGGCATATAAGCTATCACACATAGGAATGCCAGAAGCGTGAAGATAAGGAAATACTTCATAGCTACTGAATAGTATTCCTTCTTGTCAGCGTCCTTCGACTTTGCAAAAACGATAGGCTCGTATGCATATCTGAATGCCTGGGTTATCATCGCCATAATCATGGCTATCTTCACGCAACCGCCATAGATACCGAGCAATTCCATGCCCCTCTGCTTGTCTGGATAAACAAGCGGGAATATCATCTTATCAGCAGCCTGATTCAGGATTCCTGCAATACCCAATACAAGGATAGGCCAAGAATATTTGAACATTCTGCGAAGAAGGGCGAAATCCACAATCTTGAAAGGCACACCGTTCTCCTTGCAATATACTCGTGCAGCCACATGCTCATGAGCGAACTCTGGTATGAAGAAGAATGTTATCAAACCTGTGCAAACAAGATTGAGCGAGAATACGTAGAACACATCTGTCTTACCAAGCAATACAAAGAAAATAAGGTTAAGACCTATGTTCAGTATGATGAACAGCATCTTCAGCGATGCGAACTTTATCGCCTTCTTCTTGTATCTGAGGTAAGAGAATGGTATTGCCTGAAAAGCATCCAATGCCACCACGACAGCAAGCATCAGGATATATTCCTTATGCTCCGTATAGTTAAGAGCCTCACTTATAGGATCTATAAAGCCAAACACCAAGACAAGGAACAGAGCTGACAACGCACTCACCATGAATATCGAGGTAGAGAACACGCAATGCGGATTCTCATCATCTTTATTGGCAAAGCGGAAGAATGTTGTCTCCATACCGAATGTCAGTATCACGAGTATCAACGCAACGTATGCATACAGGTTTGTCACCACACCATAACCTCCACCCGAAGCAGGGAATACATTAGTATACAGCGGGAAAAGCATGTAGTTCAGAAACCTGCCAATGATACTGCTCATTCCATATATCGCAGTATCCTTAACTAAAGATTTTATATTTGCCATTTGTTATCAAAAGCCCCCTCTCCAACCCTCCCCGAGGGGAGGGAGTTGGTACGCTATGGGGGTACGCGCATTATTTATTTTCTTTTTTTCCTTAATTTCGGAAATTCGAGTATTCGAGTATTCGATAATTAGAGTTCTCGTTTTTTCGTGATTTGCCTTTCGCCTACCGTCTCCCTCCCCTCGGGGAGGGCTGGGGAGGGGGCATTTTACCCAAAGAACAGATAGCATATCGCGATAGCGGCTATCACACCTGCAAGGTCAGCCAACAGTCCGGCAGTAACCGCATGACGGGTGTATTTTATGTTCACCGCACCGAAATACACAGCCAATATATAGAATGTGGTATCTGTACTTCCCTGGAAGATACAAGCCAATCTGCCTACGAAAGAGTCTGCTCCAAAGGTCTGCATAGTATCAACCATCATACCACGGGCACCCGACCCAGAGAGAGGCTTCATTATCGCCGTTGGAAGGGCATCTACAAATGCTGTGTCTATTCCGCAGATATTGATACACCATTTCAAACCGTCAATAACAAGTTCCATAGCACCCGAAGCTCTGAAAACGCCGATTGCAACGAGGATTGCCACAAGATATGGGATGATGCGCACGGCCGTCTGGAATCCCTCCTTGGCTCCTTCTATAAATGAGTCATACACATTAACCTTCTTCCTCACGCCAGCCACGATGAAACCGGTAATTATCGTCATCAAGAGGATGGTAGCCGTTGAAGTGCTCACCTTGTTCATCGTGTCAGGATCCATCTGCGAGAATCCCCAGATGATACCTCCCACAGCAGCACACGCACCACCGAGCGTAAGTATCATAGTGCGGTTGAAGAGGTTTATCTTCTGATATATAGCGGTAATGATGATACCTACGATAGTTGCCACGAAGGTAGCAAGAAGTATAGGTATGAAGATATCTGTCGGCTGCTCTGCTCCCATCTGCGCCCTATAGGTCATGATACTCACAGGAATGAGCGTCAAGCCCGATGTGTTGAGCACAAGGAACATGATCATAGGGTTAGAGGCTGTTGCCTTAAGGCGAGACACTTCCTCTTCACCCAACTTCATCCTCTCACTCTTCACTCTTATCTCCTCATCCTTAATCTCGTTCATCTGCTCCATAGCCTTCAATCCTAAAGGCGTTGCAGCATTGTCAAGACCAAGCATATTGGCTGCAATGTTCATGAAGATACTTCCCGTAACAGGATGCCCCTTAGGAATATCAGGGAAGAGACGTGAGAACACAGGCGCAAGTATTCGGGCGATGACATTCACCACCCCACCCTTCTCTCCGATCTTCATTATTCCGAGCCAGAGAGAGAGCACACCCGTGAGACCAATAGAAATCTCAAAAGCCGTTTTTGATGACTCAAACGTTGAGTTCATCATTGCAGGGAACACGTCAAAGTCGCCCATCACCAATAGCCTGAACAGCGCGATGACAAAGGCGATGACAAAGAATGCTACCCAAATATAATTCAGTACCATAAATGCCTAACCAAGCCTTCCCAAACGGGTAGTCTGATGTTGATAACATCGGAGTATGTGACCTGATGTTTTATACACTTTAAACCTTCAAGAAGGCTTGGCATTTTTAAAGTTTATATTTCTACTATTTTAACGTGAGCTCGGTGAACTGCCTATATGACAAACAGCAAGCTGTTTTTAACTGACAATAAGAAACTGGGCTTGCGCCCTGATGTAGAAAGTAAATTGTAAGAAAATTAAACCAGCAAATTAATTTGCTGATAAAATTTACTGTTAATTTACTTTCCAAATAATATCCTCGCGTAAGCGAGCCTTTCTCTTGGTAAAGCCTTGCGAATTTTTTTGTCAGCTCAGCATCGGAGATGCGTTTTATATTTCTATCTGCCTTAACCGTTTAGCTTACTATCAAACATCCTTCCCTTTGGGAAGGCTTGGTTAGGCCAACAACACATCATACTCCGGTGTCATTGCGAGCTTTCCGTCACGCAATCCCACCAGTTCCACCTTTGCACGGATGCAAAGCTTATTGTCCGAAGCCCTGAAGATATCCTGCTTGAAGACATACCTGATGCCCTCCTTCGTCACATTCAGACAAGAGATAAACTCGTCATCACACTTCAATGGCACCTTATACTGCAGGTCCATACGAGCCACTACCACATCAACTCCCTTTTCGTGGAGCTCTGCAAAACTCACATTCCTACTCCTAAGGAAACGATGCCTTGTATGCTCCAGATAATGCAGGTAATTCGCATTATTCACAATACCCTGAATGTCGCACTCATAGTCGCGCACCTCCATTCGGGTTTGGAACATATACTTACTTTCTTCACTCATATCTTTATTTCTAATTTATATATTATCTTCTTAACGTCAGTTCGCCAAATTCAAGACTGCGAGGGCTGAAAGCCCGACACCTAATAGGGCAGTCCGTAAGGGCTGTTATTCTATAGATGCGTGATTAAAGGAGCGCTGTAAGTG
>CADCHG010000014.1 GCA_902801155.1 uncultured Prevotellaceae bacterium
AAGCACCAAAGGTGCGTTTTCATTTTGTGCGTGGGAATTTCAAATGCAAAGGTAGAAAAAATGTTTTACAAACTTGCGTTAATTTCTGATAAATATTTGCAAGAACGTGAAATTTTCAGTAATTTTGTGCACAATATGAAAGATGAAGAGTTCTTCCTGCAAAAATTGCAGCATCACGACATAAAGCCGACAGCCAATCGACTGATGATTATCCGTGCCATGTGGCGTGGTGATGAGGCTGTGTCGCTCATGCAGTTGGAACGTATCCTACTCACTATCGACAAATCAACAATATCGCGTACTCTCAACCTCTTCCTTCTTAATGGATTGATTCATGCCATTGACGATGGTTCTGGGTCTGTGAAATATGCGGTAGATGGTGATCTTGAAAGAGATGATGACGAGGAGCATACGCATTTTGCGTGTGTGAAATGTGGAAGAACGTTTTGTCTGAAGCAGGTACATGTGCCAGAAGTGCCGTTGCCTTCTGGCTTCCAGCTTCAGAGTGTAAACTATGTTCTGAAAGGGCTGTGCCCGGAATGTGCAGAGAAATAAGAAGACTATGTTCTCATTCGAAGTAAAAGACGCAATTGATATCTTCCTTGTAGCTATTATGCTATACTACACCTATCGGTTCATGAGAGAATCGAGGTCTATCAATGTGTTCATTGGTATCCTGGTGTTTATCCTTGTCTGGCTGTTGGTTAGTAGGGTTGTGGAAATGCGTCTTCTCGGAGCTATTCTTGATAAATTGGTGGGCGTAGGTTCACTTGCAATTCTGATACTTTTTCAGGACGAAATCCGAAAGTTCCTTAACAACCTTGGAGGACATAACAGAATACGTACTTTGCTAAAGTTCTTCTCTTCGAATGAACAGAAGAAGGAAGATGTTGATCGTGAGAAAGTTATGGCTGTTGTGATGGCGTGTCAAAGTATGGCCAGAGGCAAGGTCGGAGCATTAATTGTGATAGAACGTCATTCCAGTCTGAAAGAGATAGTTGAGACCGGTGATACCATTGATGCAAATATCAATCAGCGACTTATCGAAAACATTTTTTTCAAGAACTCGCCTCTGCATGATGGTGCGATGATCATAAGTAATCACAGAATCAAGGCTGCGGGATGTATTCTGCCTGTAAGTCATGACCTGAATATTCCTAGGGAATTGGGACTTCGTCATCGTGCAGCTATGGGAATGTCACAGGCAAGTGATGCCCTCTGTATCGTTGTTTCTGAGGAAACGGGCAGGATAAGTGCCGCTATCAATGGGCAGTTCCGTTTGAGGCTCTCTGCAGAGAACCTTGAAAGTCTGCTGAATGAAGAACTGAGCAAGTAATTGTCGGTTGATGTGCCTTCGTTCATCCTTCGCTATGCCTTCGCTCTGGCTTCGTTTCAGAACGTAGAATGGGATTGGAGCTGGAACGGACTTATAACGGACCTGGAACGGAGGTAGAACGGACTTACTTCCTACGAGAGAGGAAACCAGAAGGTAAGCCTTGTGAGAAATATCAGAAATGATATTTTGATATACTATATTGATTGTTAATTAATGCAAAATATTGTGTGGTTTTGTATTTCTTAAACACAATTTCCTATTAATTAAACAATCTGTGATTTTGCTATGTATATTAAACAAAATTAAAGGTTGTATAGGCTTTATGTGTTAAAAAATGTAAATTTTCTGGTTTTTATTTCTGATTTCTTTGCGTGCGTGGTATAATAATATTACATTTGTGCAGACTTTTGAATATGAAAACGCTGATCCAGTCTTAAACTTATTCCAAATGTCTGAAAGGTAAATCAAGTGTTTGTAAGATGAAGACACTTAATAACTAAAAAACGGTGAGTGAATGACTTTGAAAATCACAAATATAAGAAAGCGTTATGTCGCACCCTACGCAGAAATGGTAGTGTGCGATGATGAGTGTATGATAAACACTGTTTCGGGTTTCGGAGAAGATCCAGGAGGAGGTGGTGATAATCCGGTATTCTCGAAAGGTGTTGGGGGCATCTGGGAAGAAGGCGATTATGCTGGGGGATCGGATGGAGTTACTAACATATTCGACAATTAACCATGAGGAAGACGTTATCTTACATATTGCTTTGGATGCTTGGTAGTCTCAACGCTTCTGCGGTGGGTTATACATACAACGTCAACAAGGGAATATCCTTCTCTTGGCAGTATGATGATGCGATAGGGGTATATACCACCAAGGGCACCCGAATAAAGCATTGGGCATTGTCGGTATCAAATGATGGAAAGGCGGCATCGTTTAGCTCATACGGCTGGTCGCTTGTCGAGAACCGCAAATACTATCTCTACTATCCGTATAATGATTCGTATTTCCTAAACGATACTCCGATAACCAACTTGCCTATCACATTTGAGGGACAGGTGCAGAGCGAGAACAAAAGTCTGTTACACTTAGCGGCTTACGACTATATGATAGGAGAGGGTAACACTGAGGAAACTACCGCAGACTTCAAACTGAATCATCTGTGTTCGGTCATAAGAATAGAATATGTGTCACCCAAATCCGCAGTATATACAAATGTCGCCTTAAAGACAACGGATAATTTGTTCTGTCGGACAGCAGACATGAATCTTGAGACGCAGAGCATTAATCCGATGGGGAAAGAAAGATATGCGAGTTTGCAGCTTGATAATATTGAAGTTGATGAAGGAGATACACTTGTTGCCTATATGGTAGTTGCTCCTGTGGATCTTTCAGGATGGGATGTAAAACTTGCAATCACTTCTGATGATGGAGAGGAGATAAATTTTGATGTACTGGCAAACGAACTGAGAGCGGGAAAGCTTTATCTGCTTAATACCACGGGAATTGAAGAGAAGGCATTATCAACAAAACATCGTGCGAGTAGTCTGGCGGAACCGAGCGTAAGCACCTCTGACATACCGATAGATACAGATTCGGAAATTATTGTCACGGGTATTCAACAGACGATGTCCAGTCAGGTACAGGATGATGGAGTAGTCTATACAATATCAGGAATAAGGACAAAGCAGTCTTCTGCTAAAGGTATTATAATAAGGAATAGAAAGAAATGCCTCTCCCAAGGAGGCCGAAAATAAATATTATGAGATATAAATCATACATAGGATTATTAGCAATTGCAGCTTTGATGGCATCTTGTTCGCAGGATGTTATAGAGGGAGATGCAGTTTATGAGGGTGAGGTATATGCCACACTTCCTGAACTGTTGGACGGTAGTGTTACTCGTTCAGCCCTTGTTTATAACTATAGTGAGAAGAAAATGCACTTTGCCTGGGATAGTGGTGACAAGATAGGTGTGTTTGCTATCAATAATGATGCAGCCAGACGCCAGCAGATTCAGTATGACCTCAAGAAAGGAGCTGGTACGATGGCAGGAAGTTTTGATTCCTACGACACCGATGTACAGGCTGATATAAAAAAGGACCAGTCATATCTTGCCTTCCGTCCATATAGTAAGATAGGTAACTATGCTAAACTTAACGTAAAATATGACGAGCAGACGGCTAAGGCATTTCCTAAGATGAAGTATTTCCCATTTCCAGGAAATGTAAATCCAGATGCTAATGCAGATAAATACAATGCTTCAGAAGCGGCTGCTTCGGCACACCTTACTGATGCAGACTATATGGTTGCTCCTCCTGTAGTAGCTTCAGTAGATCATCATTGCGCTTTCGAATTCAAGCGAATAGGAGCTGTGGTGAGATTCTATCTGAAGAGCCCAAGGGCAATGATATATGATGGAATACAGTTGGTTGCCAAGGGTAAACAGTTCGTTCTGAGCGGAGTGCTCGATGCTCAGAAGAGGGAGATTAGCCCTGTGACAACGAGTACTGCGATGTTTCTAAAGTTCTCTCCTACATTGGATTTGAGAACAGATGTGTCAAGTGCTGCGGCAGACTATTATTATAATAATGCAGGCTATATTGTGTCATATATGATGATTGCTCCTATTGACCTTAGTGATGCTGATGATATATCAATCTATCTCAAGGGACATGACGGTAGCGGCACCTATTATTTTAAGTCACAAGGAGAATTGGAAAAGCCTAACCTGACTGCGAATATGTTCTATCAGTGGACGTCTGGTGATAACAATGGAGATCCTGCCATCGTCTTTGATCATATATCAGTTCAGGATTGGGAAAGAGATGTGATATATAGTAATGGTGAGGGTGGTACAGGAACAGGTACGTGGTAATTGTAAATTACGAATGACTTGTTTGTGTTTGACAATGTACAATTAATGATTAACGACAATGATTAAAACAAATATGTGCATATCAAAAAACATCCTTCCCTTTGGGAAGGCTTGGTTAGGCTTTTTGCTTTTGCCGTTTATGGTGGCTTGTTCGGGAGATGATCTTGAACAATATGCTCAGCGTGCTGATAATGCCAATGAGATAGGCTTTTTGCCAAAGACCGAGAATGTAACTCGTGCAACTTACAGTCTGGATAATCCACATCCTGCGACTATGGGTGTGTTCGGCTATTTTGACTTAGATGAGAACACCATTACAAAAGGTAATTATACAATCTTCAAGAACAAGCAGGTTAATTACCAAGAACAAGGTGATTGGTCATGGACGTATAGCCCAGTTAGGTATTGGCCGGAATTCAGTTCAGCCAATGACTTTGATTTCTTTGGTTATATGCCTTATGTTTCGGGTGCAACTCTTACATATTATGATAAGGGTTATACCTTGAGCTTTAATGCCGCATTGAGTGTAGAAAATATAAAGGAAGGGACGAATTTGCCTTTGATTTGTAATCAGCCTCATCATAAGGATGCTCCGGGAGAAATTGTGAACTTTGATATGGATCAGACCACAACGGGTTTCCAGTTGAAGTTCAAGTTGGGAACCAGGATGAGTAATGTTCGTGATTTCGAGATAACAAGGGTACAAGTAATAGGACAGATTCCATCTAAAGGAAAAGTCTCACGTACTTATATCTGTGATGATGATGGTAATTGGGTATTGGATCCACAATTGTTGGAGAAAAAACATGACATAAAATGGAGTGATGTAACGACTCAGAATATGGCGTTGCAAATTGCAAATGAAGGAGGAAGCCTGACTTTGTCAGACGACGAATTCCACGAATGGGGAAAGCCATTCTTTGCAATTCCAGTAGAAAGTTTCGCTCCTTCGATAACGGTAACGTATAATGTCAGAGTTGCAGATTCTGAGAAAAAAACTATTACGCGTGAGGGCGTAACAAAAAGTATAGTCTTCAACAAGGACAACTTTGCCAATTTAAAGAAGCAAGGGCTTACGCCTGGAAAGATTAACTCTCTTGAGATTGCCATCGTACCGGATCATCTATATATTCTTGCAGATGATGACCAGTATATTGGATATCTTGTGATGGAATAGGAATAGAGGTAGCCTCTCCTCCCACCCTCTCCCATAGAGAGGGAGCCGGAAGGCGAAAGGGGAAGTAGAGGATTTAGTATATAGATAATTTGTAATTCGTAATTCGCAAAGATATGAAGACAACAGCAATTGTCAAAATAAGTAATATGAGACTTATGAATAGGGTAAGGAACATCTTCATGCTCCTGATACTCCTTGTGGTTTCTGCACAAGGGGCATGGGCACAAAGTGGTGATTGGAAAAATTTTGCAGCGAGTGGTCCTGCTTCGGGTCGTGGTGCACAGGATGATCCGTTTGTCATTGAGACTCCAGCTCAGCTTGCATGGATGGCATATCAAGTTTCCAATTCGAGCAAAATTTCTCAGGGTAAGTATTATATCCTTAATGCGGATATAGACCTTGATGCTCACTATTGGAATCCTATTGGTGATGGACATGGTAATAATGATAATAATTATCGTTTCTATGGCAATTTTGATGGTAAAGGTCATACTATCAAAAATATGCATTTGAAATGGACTCCTTCTGTTAGTTATTGGACTTCAGTAGGACTCTTTGGCAAGATTGTAGGAGCAAGTTCAACCTGGGCATGTGTCACCAATCTTGTAATTGATAATTCTACTATTGAAAAGGCTAATGGTGATATAACAAGCAATGGTTTTAATATTGGCTTCTTAGTAGGTGAATTGCGAGAATATTCAGAGATAAGCAATATTATCGTAAAAAACTCTGTAAACTCTGTTGGCGGCTCATGCCACATGAATGCTGATGGTATTCGTGTTGGTGGTATTATCGGTAATACAGAGCAGAACAATGCAAATTATAGATTATTCAATCTTGCAGCAGAAAAAGTAACGATTGAGTATTCTAATATGATATTTGACAAAAATACCTCTTATATAGGAGGCATAGTCGGTCGTTTCCGTCAAACAAAAGGAACTACTGCAAATAACATCTTTGCAAAGAATCTCTTTTCTGATGTCACTATAAATTCTAATACAGATAAAGTGAAGCGTGGCAACGTATTTGCTATTGATAGTGGAACCACAACGGCAGATCATTGGTATTATACAAAAGCCTTGACTGGAAATAATAGTAGCAATTATGGAGAGCAGAAGGATTTATCTTTTGGCTCAACATTCAAGAATGAGGCTAATACATTTAATTCTAATGCTTTCCTGTCTTGGAATTTTAAAAATAGTGATTTCTACTTTTGTAAAACAGATTTAACAATTGATTATAGAAATAAGGTTCTTGTTACTGCCTCTACAACGGGGTTGAGTGGTAGTGAGAAGTATAACTGGTATATTTCTGAGGATAATATTACTTGGAAGAAGTCGAATCTGAGTACCACAAAGATATTGAATCTGCCTTATGAAGGTAATGTAAAATATGTTTATGCAGAGGTCGCAGATGGAAGTTCACGTTCAAGTTCTGTGAAAATTTCTACGCTCATCAAGGCTAACGCATTTTTGACAAATACAAATGGTACTTATGGAGTCAATCTCACCAACTCTCTTTGGAATGACGATAATCAGTATCTTGAAGTGAGCTATCAGTGGAAAGAAAACGACTCTGTTATACCAGAAGCTACAAGTGATACATATACCCCTTCTGGCGCAAACGAGAAGGTTGCTTGTCATGTCATATTAAGGAGTGGTGAATATACTATTCTTGACAAGACATTGTTTTCTGGTACAGTTGTGTTCCTTAACCCTGATGGTGGAAGAGGTGGAAATGATAGCAATGATGGCCTGACAGCAGGTAATCCTGTAAAGACATGGCAGAAGGCTTATAGTCTGCTTAATGAGGACGCTTCATGGGATGAGAATACAATAGTCCTGATGGGACTTAGTAATGCAGCTGCTACTGGAAGCAGCGGCGGATTTGCCATTACAAAAAATATTAAAGATAATGTTCCGTCCGAATTATATTCAGAATGGAAACGTCTGGTTGACGACTCTCACCTTGCAAAGAACGCTACCATTACAGGTAAGTATAATGGTGAGGATTATGGTGCTGTTATAGAGGGATCCAGTTATAGCGGAAAGAATTACATTTCTCTTTTTGGCGATACACGTTTTGAACATATCACATTCCATCATACAAATAGTGGTACTGGCAATCACTCTCAGTATATCTTCTGTCAGTATTATAATCTGGAGATGGGCGAAGGTATCCAGATGACAGGATTTAACCCAAATCATACTCCTGGCTATGGTACTGTAGATGGTGCAAGGATTTCTTCTATGCAGATTTATGGTGGATTGAATAATGATGCCCGTTTCCGTACAAGTAATGGTGAGCTTGATATGAAAGCAATGGAGGAAGCAATGCCTCATGGTAAGAAAGGCTTTAGCATCACGTTAAAGTCAGGTCGTTATTCTACTGTCACTGTAGGTGGTCGTCAATCAACCGGTAGTCAGCTTAATGGATTGATGGGTACACCTAATATGCCAATCAAGTGTACTGTTACCATTGATATTGATAGAGAATTTAATGATAAACACAACGAAGCAAATGCGGACTATGATTGTGGTATCGTGTTGGCTGGTTGCCATGAGGGTGCAATGTATGCCGATGTGGATATTATCCTCAAGAGTGGTTATGTGGGTCGTGTTGTAAATGGAACTCTTGGTCAGCATAGAAACTATAATTTCAAATACAACAAAGATGGTAAGACCTATACTTTCCCAAGCAATACCTATGCGGGTAGAGCTAACATCCTTATTGACCCAAGAGATGGTGAGGGAAAAATAGACAACAGTAAAGTGATTGTTACGGAACTTTATGGTGGAAGTACAGGCCGTGGTTATAGTGCTAATGATGTAATAGATAACCCGTTCTATGGATATAGCACCGTTACAATCAATGGTGGAACTTTCAAAGTTCTTCCTGCAAATAATACAATGAAAGAATCCTTGTTCTGTGGAATCTATGGTTCTGGTGCTGGTGGTTATAATGGTATTGGTGATGATACACATCATACAGTTGACAAGCTAATCGCCTATTGGAGTCCAGATAGGCAGGTTGTGCTCTTTGGCGAATATGATGTAGCGAAGAATAATTTGGTTTCTATAAATTGTTATAACGCTGATGATAATTATCAAATTCCAACAACTATAGATCCAAGAAATACCAACACAAAGATACTCATTAAAGGTGGTGTTTTTGGAACTGCCGGAACTGATAATGACTTTGATGGTGTCTATGCTGGCGGTAGTGGATTCATGAGTCCAAGCCTGTTCTTTGCTAATGGTGTAAAGCCAAGTGTTGCTGGTGGTAATGTATATGGCAAGGTTGGTCAGGTCGTATCTTCTTTGACTATCAATGGTGGTACGTTCTATTGTAAGAATGGTATCTTTGCCGGTGGTAGAGGTACAGATGAATTCTATTCAAATAATATAATAAAAAGCAAAACCTATACCTATGGCATTGCTAATGATGACCATAAAAAATATAATGCATTGGGTCAAACATATGGTGATGTTGAGTTGAGAATCAACGGCGGAACATTCAACTGTGATATCTTTGGTGGAGGCTATGGTGTTGCTGATGCAAAATTGTATAATACAAATACCTATTCTACTCTTAGTGATATGGCTCGTGTTTATGGTAAGACTACTGTTACTATTGGTGGCAATACGATAATCAATGGTTCTGTGTATGGTGGTGGTGATATGGCAGCTGTGGATAACGGCACTTCTGATGCTACCAATCTTACTATTACGGATCATGTCGAAATTAGGCAGGTTAATGATGAAGGTGGCAATGTCTTTGCTTCTGGTAATGGACGCAGATATATGGAGAATCCAACTTCTGTTGCAGATTTGAAATTGTACACTCGTCATCCAGAGCTTGTAGGTTTTGTTAAGGGAAATGCAAATCTTTCTATTTTCGGTTCTCCAAGAATCTATGGCGACATTTATGGTGGTGGCGCATACGGTTCAAATGAAGGTAATACTAATGTTATAGCTGATGGCGGCTACTTCTATAATAATGTTTATGGAGGTGGTCAGGGTGATCTTGCAACCAATACAAGAGCAACTATTACTGGTAATGCAACTGTGACAATGAGTGGTGCTAAGGCTGCGCTTGACTCAAGAGAGACTAATCAGTTTACCGGAGGCATGCATACTGTATATGGTGGTGGCTATATGGTTGCGAGTGTAACGGGTACTGCTGCCGTGAATGTTACCAGAGGTTGGGCTACTTCTGACATTATGAATAGTCAGATGTGGAAGAAAGCATATAATCCGAATAGTGACGGAATTGTAAATCCAGATCGTAACTTCAGCGTATATGGTGGTGGCTATGGTTTGGATACTTCTGTGGGAAGTACAGATGTTAATATCAATATTGATATTGATGAAGAGAATGTAATCCTCGCTTCCGTTGGTGGTTCATACGCAGGTGAAGTTAAAAATAATGCCTCTACTACGATAAAGGGAACACCTATACTTAGAAACGTATATGGAGGTGGCTATGGTACTGTGAATGATCAGAAGAATGCTGCTATCGTTTATGGTAATACAATTGTCAGCCTTGAGGGTGGTAAGATGTATTGCAATGTGTTTGGTGGTGGTAAGGGTATAGAATCCAAGACTGCCGCATATGAGGATATTGCCCGAGTACGTGGAAATACAAGCGTTACTGTGACAGGTACTGCTGAGGTTTATGGAAATGTATATGGTGGCGGTGATGTTGCCAATGTTGGTAACGGAACAGCTGCTTCTGGTGAGCCGATAAGTACATCTATAAGTAATGGCAATATCGTACCTTATACACATAGCAATTCTCGTACTTTCGTGAATGTTACCGGTGGTAATATCTACGGTATGGTATTTGGTGGAGGTCTTGGTAGAATAAAGGCTGATGTCAAGGACTATACCCTGATAGGTCGCGTTACTGGTAATACCCTTGTCCATGTTGCCAATAGTAAGGATGCTGATGACAATACCGTTGAGCCTTATATCTGGAACAGAATATATGGTGCAGGTTCTTATGGTATAGTAGATGGAAACTCAAAGGTACATATCGAAGGTGGTAATCTTGGATACAACATCTTCGGTGGTGGCTTTGGTGATATAAACGGTGGAATTACTTCTGCCGATGTATTGGGCAATACGTATGTCACCATTGATGGCGGTTCATGGATATGGTATGCAATGGCTGATGTTGATGGAAAAATCACAACTTGGAATAGAGCAAATACCAAGTTGGGATATTCTTATGAAGTACTGAGAAAAATGACTGAGGCTGAGCGTATGAGCAATATACGGAGATATGTCGATGCTAATTTCTTTGAAAACAAGGATGGAGGATACAGATTTGTCATTAACCATAATATATATGGTGGTGGTAATGCTGCTTGTAATGTAAGTGGAACAGCTAAGGTTGTAATAAACCACTCTCCACTGACAGAAGTGAAGTATGATGGCAAGACATACAACCTTCTTGATCCTAATACTGCTGCTGGCTGTTGCTGGTACACATCAATGGATAATATAAGAAATCCTCAGTTCTCTGTCTTTGGTGCCGGTTATGGAGTGAACACAAAAGTGCAGAGTACGGAGGTGTATGCTCAGCCAGGTGCAAAACTTGATGCAAATGGTGACGTTGTGGGTGGTAACAAGTATGTAAACCAGCCGGAAGACGAAATGACGTTTAAGGCATTTGAGCAGACTATCTATGATAACTATCAGGCAGTTGATGATAATACAAGGAGAAAACTGTATGGTATGGGTGAGAATACCAATGACCCTCGTACATACCTTCGTTATCGTGCAAGTGAGTTGGCTTGGTCAGTAGGTGCTCCTGCCTTTACCTTTATGGATATTCATGGTGGTGGCTTCAGTGGTTATGTGACTGGTAATACAAAGGTTGTGACTGACTGTCAGCTTACATGTCGAAGCGTATTCGGTGGTGGTATCGGTTCAAAGCCAGAGGGTACTCCTTCTGGTAATGAGACATACGGTCAGGTTGGCGGTAATACTGACGTACAGATATATGGCGGTATTATCTCAATGAACGTCTTCGGCGGTGGTGCAGGTATTGAGCCATACGCAGTTGGTAGCACGTATAAGTCATTTCCTGATATGGCACGTGTCAAGGGTAAGACCAATGTTGATGTATATGGAGATTGGTACAAAATTGCAAATAGGGATTTAGAGCGCACTCTTATCTTTGGAAGTGTATATGGTGGTGGTGATGTAGCCAATGTTGGTACAACTGCTAATAACACAAAGCAAAGGCTTAAAGGTGAAGGTGGAGAATCATTTACTACTAAGGTAAATATCAAGGGCGCAAGCATTATGTCTGCGGTATTTGCTGGAGGTAATGGTCGTAATAAATCATCACATTATGACTATACTAAGCTTGGTGCGGTATATGGAAATGCAGGTTTGTTTGTGAATAAGGCAGACAAGGTATATCCATATACTTCTAATACAGCTCCTTCTTCTGATGTTATTCCATATCTCTGGAGCCGTGCATACGGTGGTGGAAATAAGGGTATAATCTATGGTAATACTCTTGTTAAGATTGATAATGGCTATCTCTCAGATGATATCTTTGCAGGTGGCTTGGGTGATGCACAGGCAAAGACAGCTAATAGCACATCTGCTGATGTTAAAGGTAACACCAATCTTATTGTGAATGGTGGTGAGGCTAAACTTACATCACTCTGGAATCCAGTGACTCGTGCTTGGGAGGCTGCAACAACACATTCAAACCATTTGTATTCTCCTCAGTATGACCCTAAGAGGCGTAAGTTCAAAGTTAACCATAATATGTATGGTGGTGGTAATCTTGCTTGCGTTGTAGAAGGAAACTCATATATAACCATGACAAAGGGTGTGCTCAATAATCAGGAGACTGTATCTGCAACAGCAAACCCAGAAGGTGGTTTCTTTGCCACAAATGAGTGGAAAGAGGTTTATTACAAGACAGGTTCTCCATATTTCTGCGTATTTGGTGGCGGCTATGGTAAGCAGGCTGTTATCAATGGTAATACTAATATGGATGTAGCTCTGGAAGATAAAAATAATAATGTTCATATCGAAAACATTGCAGACCGTGTAGAGGGTGAGGAGTATCTGCACTTCATTCCTGGCCAGTCTGTTATGGATATCGTCGGCGGTGGCTACGAAGGTAGGGTTATTGGTCAGACCAATGTTAATATTAGTGGTGGCACATTTGCCCGTCGTGTCTTTGGCGGTGGTCAATATAACTCTGTTTATACATCTAATGTCAATATTACATCTATTGACTGTGAGGATGTATTCGGTGGCGGTATGATGGGCGATATTGAGAAGACTGTTAATGTCAATATTGGCACAGAGGGTGCTGCTGCCAATGAGAATATCCATATCCATGGTAATGTATATGGTGGTAATGACGTGGCAGGATATGTAAACCTCAAGGATAAGGATGCAACAGGTGCAACCGTATTCCAAGACAATGGTGGTGAAGGTGTAAAGGTAAAGATCCGTGGCGGTCATATCTATGGTAATGTATATGGAGCCGGCAATGGTGACTATCTCTATGCACTTGACAAGGCTGGTAATACTTCTCCAACGGTTAATGAGTATTATGTGTCTGGAAATAACAATACATATGACCTCGTATTTACGGTTCCAATGCGTAGTACAATCGCAACTAGTGCATCTTCAGCAACTGATGCCCAGAAGATTGTGAACCTTAACTCATGGCGACCGCTTACCAACAAGGTGACTGTGGATATTGCTGGTAAGAATGCAAGTTCAAAGCCTGACATCCGAGGAAATGTATATGGTGGCGGTAACTCTGCTACGGTTGTAGAGACTGATGCGAATAGTCATGTAACCATTAATGTTGGTAGTTACATTGAGCTTGGTGGCCTTTTCCTTGGTTGTGATGGTGAGCAGTTGTTCACTCAGACAAATACGAAGAATTATATTAGGGCTATCAATGAGATTGACGGCATTGATGTTAATAAATCTATAAATTGGGATGATGCCGCAAACAGGAACATCAATCATATTTATGTTCCTGCTAATGCAGCGAGTCGTCCAAAGGCATATCCTCATATCCTTGACCTCTATTTCCAGCCTGTGGCAATGTCTATTCGTCCAGTTATTAACTGGGCATCTGGTCTGACAAACACCACTATCGGTTCATTCGTTTGCGGAGGTAATAGAGGTAATATGGATGTGACTCCAGATGATGATGGTAATGCAGTGAAGGTTGAGTTCCCTACGGGGCTGACTATTACGGACAAGATTGTTGGTGGATGTTATAATGCCAACTACGAGAAGAACACTACCGTTACGGTTAATCACGTTGGTGGCTATCTGCTTGGAGAGAGTCGTTCAACTTCTCCAATGATTGACCTAACAGTGAAGTGTAAGTTCGCTCCAAGTATTGTTGAGAAGTCAGGTAAGAGATACTATGAGGGTGGTAATGTCTATGGTGGTTGTTACAAGTCTGGTGTTATCGTTGGTGACGTTAGGATTGACTATCGTAGTAACTCTCTTAATGGTCTTGATGAGGCTCTTCTCACGGTATCTAACGAGAATGACATCGCAGCCTGCAATATCTATGGTGCTGGCTATGGTGAGGATAGTTATGTATATGGTGATATAGATGTGCTTTATTCTGATCGGACTCCATGGAGGAATAATACCGGTACGACTGTAAACAACGTGTTTGGCGGTGGTCAGAAAGGTAATGTTATCGGTAATACTGATATCCGAATACTTAACGGTAAGGTCCATGGTTCAGTTACTGGTGGTTCTTACTCTGGTAACATATGGGGTTCAGCTCAGGTGCTTGTAGGTTATCCTAAGTACTATCTATGTACGAAAAGTGCAAGATACTCTATTCTTCGTGCAGATGCCTCAAGCAACCTTACTGGCTTTAAAAATTTGGATGCAAATGGTAATGAGACTCCTACAATCAAGCAGGAACTCTATATAATGGCTGGCGATATTGTATCTGAACAGGTGTATGATGCTATTAAGGCAAAGAGTGAGTCGCAAGTAGTTGGCGCATTTTCTGATAAGATAACGACTAAGCCTTCTGATTATGGTCTTAATTGGGGTGATATTGACATCCATATTGGTGTTGCCGTATATGGCGGTGGCTATTCAACCGCGGCTAGTGGTACTTCTTTGACCAATACAACCGTATTGAAATATACGGAGAAGTACAACAATGTTGATATGAACTATAGTGGTTCAAAGGATGGAAATAGTAACTATGCAAATGGAATAGACATCAATGCGACAACTGTAAAGAATTATGGTGGTAATACTACTATGCTGATTGCCGATGATCCTGCATACGAGAAAGAGCATATTACAATATCTCCGCAGACAATGAAGGTTGCAACTGGACTTGCAAATAATGCGGACTTGTTCCAGAAGTATTATATGGGTATAGATAAAAACTATCATTTTATCTCTGTAGAAAAAACATATTTCAAGAATGGTCCTTGGCCTGCAGATATAAGTAGTACTGATCATAACTTCTATGAGGCTGATACTGAAGGCGGTATCTTCGGTGATGGCCACTTGTCATACACAGAAGGCTTCCGTAACTGTGAGCTTTCAGGCTATGGATATGCTAATCATAGCGTGAGCGCAGGTAAGATTCTCAATACTTTCCAGCGTATGGATATGCTTCGTCTTACGGATAATTGCATAAAGCTGCTTGGTGCCCGTGACTATGCGACAAGTTCAACGGATGTTACTCCTTACTCAATTTCACGTGTGGCTGAGATTCAGATGGTCAGCTCACTTGACGCTAATCAGCCTCTGACAGTAAGAAAGGATAAGATTAATGGTGAGGATGATCCAACAGACCCATTCCTTTTCGGCTATAAGAAACGTAACTATCTTGGTCTTTCAAATAACATCCGTTATGTGGGTGCTATCAAGACTAATGATGATTTCGCAACTGCAAAGTGGCATGGCAAGGATGGAAAACTTGGCACGGGTGATTACTCTGGTAAGTCTTATAAGGATGTGAAGATTGACTATCTCAAATATCATACGTATGGACAAGGTATCACAGATAATTCTGGATGGCCTGAAGAAAAGAAGAATGAGATAACATATCAGAAGCGTAATGAGGGAACTGCACGTAACCTCGTAGGTATCGCATCGGGTTACTCATTGAAGATTCAGAACGTAAGGGAAAGATACAACTCAAGAACCAAGAAGATGGATGAGTGGGCTTTCTATGGGCCTATCGCTGGTGTTGCAGAGGTTCGTCTTGTAAATGTCAATGCAGATGAGGCTGGCGGATATGTATATGCAGACGACGTACATGATTCAGGAAAGAACTATAAGAGTTCTCTCTTGAATACAGGAAACTTCGTATTCCCATACGTTGAGAATCCTGATATGTTCGTTGTTGACGACTGCTTCCCTAATGGTTGGGAGCAGAATAAGGCAACAGGCAAAGAAAACAGTTCTCACTACTGGTATCTTACAGGTTATCACTATTATCTGAATGCAAATATCTCTGCATACACATATAATAGTGCAAGTAAGGCTAAGGAGTTTGAGTCTAACGACGAAATAGAAGAAGAGAACGTAGAAGTGCTAAAGGGACTTGTACCTGGTCAAAAACTTACTGTGGAAAGTTGGAGCCTGCGAAGCAATCATCCAAGTACGTTCATAAGCGATCTTGAGAAACGTAACTATGATGATAATGCTAAGGATCACTCTGGATACAATCTTAAGGATAAGTATAAACTTTATGTAGGTATATCTAGTAAAAAGGAGTATTCTGAGAGCGAGGTTCATAGTGAACTGTCGATGAAATATGATGCATCTATTCAAAAGGGAACTATACTCCCAGGTACAATTGCTTCTGATATTTCGCGACTTTCATTCAAGCTTGTGGATAATGCTGATAATACTTCTTCTAAGTATTACAAGGATCATTTGGAGATGCCAACAAAGGCAACTCTTGAGCTTCGTGCACCTGCGTTAAGATGGTCTTCTAAGGATAATGGTTATGTTGCTGATGTAACAAAGATGGCTGTTTCTGTATTCTACACCAAGAATGGAACTAATTATACCGCAACTGCTTCAAATGTGCCTCTTGCTGCTGGTACGGCATACTATTTCAGAAATGGTGATACAGGTGATTTTGAGATGTTCTATAATGGTAGTAATTTCATATATAAAGTATATACCAAGACAAATGATCAGTATTCAAAGCCTCTGACAATAGATAAGATTAATCCAACACAAAGTAATGTTTACTTCATAGATGTACCTCGTAGTTATACATATACCATCTATCTGAATATCCAGTATATCCAGGGTCCTTCTCCTGAAGGAAATATTACGGTTGAGAATTGTGCTTTGCCAGGTGAGTTCATCAAGGTAAATGCAGGTTCTATTATAGTTGATGCTGACCAGTCTATGAGACCACAGAGTTTCTATTGGCGTATTGGCAAGCTCAATGCGGAAGGTACGAACTTTGTTAACGATGCTGTATGGAATGGAGAAAATCCTGGTGCTTCAACTGCAGACTACCAAGCATGGCGAGTAGGAGATGAAAATAAAACAGGTATCTTCGCTCAGTGTGAAATTGGTGAAGATGGAGATGAAAGTGTACTTTACATTCCTGCATATTATTATATGAATGGTTATGGAGTACAATATGGATTTGTGTCAAGGAATGATGAGTTCTTCCCTATTAGTATGCGTAGGGTTGGTGATGTACCAGAAGGTAAGATACTTGATCGTCTTGAGGTTCATAACTTCCACTTGATGGATTCTCACGAGAAAGGTATTGATCTGCGTTTGGCAGAGGCTGTTGAGCGTGCAAAGAATGAGCCTGATGCTCAGCCACGTATCTATATTGGTGATGAGGCTGATATAAAGGCATTCTCTGAGTTTGTTCGCACTAACTCATCTCATGGTGCTAATGCTCAGTTTATACTGCTCAATAATCTGACAATTCCTAAGGGCTATGTTGTTCCTGATGAATTTGCAGGCACGTTGCATGGTGATGGCTATGTGATTACTGGAGGTCAGTTGTTCAAGAAAAACAGTGGACACATCTATAACCTTGGTGTTGTAGGCGGCAAGATTGCCGATAATAACACCGGTAAGTATCACTGCTGTTTCGAGAGCAATGGTCTGAAGGTATATGACATAGACGGAAAAGCCGTGGTAGGCTATACTGCTGATGACTTCAAGTATGGTAAGGTAGCATACAACCTTAACCAATATTATTTGAAGAAGGCTGGCAAACTTACTGGTAATAACAACACATATACTTATGTGGAGGATTACTATCGTAATGGTGACTTCCAGTATGCACGTATTGATGATGAGACACTTGGCGTCACATCTGGTGTCACATATCTGCGTAAGGGTAATGATGTGGCTGGCAATGAGTCTGTTCCTTATTACTATATTAAGGATAGGACAGCTCACAATATGGAGCATACAGCCGATGTCCGCTTAAATGGTGATCATTGTGAGCCTCTGTTTGAACAGAACGACATTAATGACTATCGTTTCTTCGGACAGGAACTCCAGGCTGTCCCTGAGTTGTATCCATCAACGATAACATCTCACAAGGTGAGTGCTGCATTGAATCGTGTATGGCGTACAGATGGCTATTATGGTAATAAGAATGTTGATAAGTTCTATTATAACGCTGCTATCTACGATGATACTTATAAGGACACATACGTTCTTAATCCAAGAATCACAGCGGTGAACTTCAATGTCAATGACGATAATGCTTCTGTATTCCACGGTTTCGGTACTGCTGACGATGTGACAAGAAACCTTTTGGTATATACAAAGAGCAATACATCTACGGAGAATGAGGCGGTAGATGTTGTTTCTAAGTCACTTTCATATACGGCAGAAACACCAGAGGGTGCTATCAGAGGTCATCATGTAAGCTATAATGGAAGTGCATGGAAGGCTTCAATGCTTCATCTTGTAGATAAGCAGACATTCAATGCGCCTCTCGCATTCTCTGTAACGGGTAGGTCTTGGTATGTACGTAATCCTGAGACTGAGACCGGATATGTAGAGGAGGTCGGTACCGCATGGGGAAGTATCTGTTTGCCATTTGATGTGAAGAAGTCAACTCTCTCTGAGGGCATACAGATGTACAAGGAGGGTGATGGAACTCCTGATAAATTCGTCAAGGACATCACATTCTTCTATGGTACGCCTGCAGAAGGAACTGCTGTTGCAGATAACAATAATACTCTGCGTCATCACTATTGGTTCCGTGAGTTCAAGTCTATATCTGGCAATCAGGCAACCTTCGAAAGACCAGAGAATTCTATCACTAATGGTGGCTTCGCTGCATACAAGCCATATATCGTCAGCTTCCCTGGAAGCAGATTCTATGAGTTTGATATGACAGGTCAGACAATCACGTTCGAGAACACTTCTGGTGCAAGTATTGCTGTCACAGACGATGCTGTTGCTACGGCAAATACAGGAAAACAGTATCGTGTGGCATTCGCCAATGAAGATGCTACTACAAGTAAGTATGCTATCACAATTGGTGAGACTGGTGATGATCAGGGCATGAAGTTCGAGAAAAATCAGCCAATCTATGCATTCCGTGGCTATATGACAAGATCAACTTCAGGTGCAAAGGCTAATAGCTTAACCCTTGATGATGATGTGATATACATAAGTACGGATATCAGGAGCATAGAGAACCTTGATGATGATGAGAACTCTGCTGATGTAGCAGGTGAGTTCCTCCGTGTATATGATGCAGGCAACCACACTATTGGTGTTGAAAGCTCATACGACACGAAGCTGACGATCTACACGTCTTCTGGTCAGATTGCTCGAATCCTTGATGTTCGTGCTGGTAACAACAAGTATAGTGGCTTTGCTTCTGGCATCTATATTGTCGGCCAGAAAAAGCTTTCTGTCAAGTAAGTGTAAACTAAAAATCAGCGATATTTAAGAAAAAAAAGTGAATAGCTTTTGCTGTTCACTTTTTTTTTGCTAACTTTGCAAAGAATTAGCCGTATGGCAAAATTATGGTCTAAGGACTAAGGTCTGAAGCTTTTGACCTTTGACTTCCAATTTCGGCCTTCGACCTTTGACTTTCGACTAAAAAATACATAAATCATAAATTTAAAACTATGAATTTAATAGAACAGATTATTGCGCGTGCAAAGTCAAACAAGCAGCGCATCGTACTCCCTGAGGCAGAAGAGGAGCGTACACTTATTGCTGCAGACAAGGTTCTGGAGCAGGATATTGCAGACCTTATTCTTATCGGTAATCCTGATAAGGTAGCTGCATTGGCAAAGGAAAAAGGTCTCACCCATATCGGTAAGGCTACTCTCATTGACCCTGAGAACTGTGAGAAGAGCGAGGAGTATGCACAACTTCTTGCTGAGCTCCGTAAGAAGAAGGGAATGACTATCGAACAGGCTCGTGAGCTTGTTAAGAACCCTCTTTATCTCGGTTGTATGATTATCAAAACCGAAGGTGCTGACGGTCAGATATCTGGTGCTCTTTCTACTACTGGCGAAACACTTCGTCCAGCCCTCCAGATCATCAAGACCGCTCCTGGTATCTCTTGCGTTTCAGGTGCAATGCTTATGATTACAGAAACTCCTCAGTATGGTGAGAATGGTGTCATGGTATTCGCTGATGTCGCTGTTACTCCAATGCCTGATGCTGATCAGCTTGGTCAGATTGCGGTATGTACAGCACAGACAGCTCGTTCTGTTGCAGGATTCGCAGATCCACGTGTCGCAATGTGTTCATTCTCAACAAAGGGTAGTGCAAAGCACGAGGTCGTAGATAAGGTTGTAGAGGCTACAGCGATTGCAAAGAAACTTGATCCGACAATTAAGATTGACGGCGAGCTTCAGGCTGATGCAGCTCTCGTTCCATCTGTAGGCGCAAAGAAAGCTCCTGGCTCAGAGATCGCAGGTAAGGCTAACGTACTCGTATTCCCTAACCTTGAGGTCGGCAACATCAGCTATAAGCTTGTGCAGCGTCTTGGTAATGCTGTTGCTCTCGGACCAATTCTTCAGGGTATCGCTCGCCCAGTAAATGATCTCAGCCGTGGCTGTTCTGTAGAGGATATCGTAAATCTTGTCGCTATCACAGCATGCCAGGCAATGGATGCGAAGAAATAACGCTTTGCGTTATTTCTTGAGTGAAGAGTGAAAAGTGAAGAATTTAAGTTAGTCTATGGTCGATTACTGCCGTGAACAATCACCGCTTTTAGTCAAGGCGGAAGCATTCGCAACAAGAATCATAAATATGGTTGACCATTTGTCGTCCAATAGAGATGGCAAGTTTAAGTCTATTTATGATCAGGTGTTACGATCTGGCACTTCTATTATGGCTAACATTAGAGAGTCACAGTTTGCTCAGAGCAAGGCCGACTTTATCAGCAAATTACAGATTGCCTTAAAAGAGGCGAATGAGACAATGGGTTGGCTTATACTTCTTAAGAATAAGGGATGTATAACCGAAAAAGCATATGTAAGTATGAGTTCGGATTGTAATGAGTTAATTGCTATGCTTGTGTCTTCGGTAAATACATCGAAAAAGAATCAGCAAATAATTATAAAATAAATGATAGTGCATAGTGAAAGAGTCAAGGGTGAATGATTCCATAATGTAACTTAAATTCTTCACTCTTCACTTTTCACTCTTCACTTTCTAAAATTTGAAGCATGAAAATTTTAGTTCTTAACTGCGGTAGCAGTTCTATCAAGTATCAGCTCTTCGAGATGGAGACAAAGACCGTTCTTGCAAAGGGCGGTATTGAGAAAATAGGTCTTCCTGGTGCATTCATCAAGTTCAATGCGAAGGATGGCAGCAAGAAGGTTATTGAGCAGGAGATTCCTGAGCATACAGTAGGCGTTGAGCTTATCTTCAAGGTCCTTACAGATCCAGTTGAAGGTGCTCTCAAGTCACTTGACGAATTGGATGCAGTAGGTCATCGTATGGTGCATGGTGGTGAGAAGTTCGCAAAGTCTGTTATCCTCACTCCAGAGGTTATCGAGGCATTCAAGGCTTGTAACGACCTTGCTCCTCTCCACAATCCTGCAAACCTCAAAGGCGTAGATGCTGTTACTGCTCTTCTCCCAAAGATTCCACAGGTAGGCGTATTCGATACAGCATTCCATCAGACAATGCCACAGAAGGCATTCATGTATGCTATCCCTTACGATATGTACGAGAACTACGGCGTTCGTCGCTATGGTTTCCACGGCACATCTCACCGTTATGTATCAGCTCGTGCTCTTGAGTTCCTCGGAATGAAGGCTGAAGGTTCTAAGGTAATCACAGCTCATATCGGTAATGGTGGCTCTCTTGCTGCTGTCAAGGATGGCAAGTGTCAGGACACATCAATGGGTCTTACTCCACTTGAGGGCGTAATGATGGGTACACGTTCTGGTGATATCGACGGTGGTGCTGTTTCATTCATCCAGAAGAAACTCGGTCTTGATGCTGACGGCATCTCTAACTATCTCAACAAGAAGTCAGGTCTCGCTGGTATCTCTTGCAAGTCAAGTGATATGCGTGAGGTGTTCCAGGCTGCTTCTGAGGGTGATGCAAAGTGCAAGCTCGCTATTGATATGTACACATACCGCATCAAGAAGTACATCGGCTCTTATGCTGCTGCTCTCGGTGGTTGTGACGTACTCGTATTCACCGCAGGTGTATGTGAGAACCAGTCAGATATCCGTGAGGCTGTATGTGCCGATATGGAATGGATGGGCATTAAGCTCGACAAGGAAAAGAATGCACAGATCCACGGTGAAGAGGCTATCATCTCTGCTCCAGATTCAAAGGTAACTGTTGTCGTTATCCCTACCGATGAGGAGCTTATGATTGCATCTGATACAATGGAACTCGTTAAGTAAATAGAGTGAATAGTGAATAGAGAATAGTGAATAATACATAATACTGGTGGATACCAGAATGGGGATTGTTCTATGTCCCCAATCACGACAGCAGTATTTTTCACTAAGTATTATTCACTTTTCACTATTCACTATTCGTTATATAAATATGTATGCCTAAACTCCTTTCCCTTCTTATATTATTCTTCCTCTCGCAGGCAGTTGTTGCGCAGAACACATTTACCTTTGGAACCAACGTTAACCCACAGGGCACTACGTTTGAGGTTGATTCCAAGGGATTTGTCATTGGTGGCAAGCACGTACTGCCTGTTATGGGCGAGATACACTATGCCCGTGTTCCTGCAAAGGACTGGCGTAGGGAGATACGTAAGATGAAGGCTGGAGGCATTACCATTGTCGCTACATACGTATTTTGGATACATCATGAGCCAGAAGAAGGACATTGGAATTGGGCGGGCAATATGAACCTTCGGGAGTTTCTTGAAGTATGCAAGAGCGAGAATATGCCTGTAGTGCTTCGCATAGGACCATTCTGTCATGGAGAGGTATATCAAGGCGGTTTCCCCGATTGGGTAGTGGAGCGTCATGTCGGCAATCCCAAGGAGTATAAGGTGCGCTCTTTGGCAAAGGGCTTTATTAAGGAGGTAGAACGTCTTTACTACAATATCTTCGGACAGGTGAATGGATTGCTGTGGAAAGATGGCGGTCCTGTGGTTGGTGTGCAGATTGAGAATGAGTGTCGTGGTCCTTGGAGCTATTATATGACCTTGAAGGACATTGCCGTAAAGGCAGGTTTTGATGTGCCTTTCATGACTCGCACAGGTTGGCCGAAACTTAACGGACAGGAAGAGTTTGGCAAACTCCTTCCTCTCTATGGCGATTATGCCGACGGCTTCTGGGATCGTAAATTGAGCGATATGCCGGGCGAATATGCCAAGGCATTTGTGTTCAAGGACAACAGAATGAGCGGAGCTATTGCTACCGAGACTTTTTCTGCCGATGAACTCAAAGAAACAGAAAATAGTAAATTAACTTACCCTTACCTTACTTGTGAACTTGGTGGCGGTATGATGCCTTCATATCACCGTCGTATTAATATGAGCGGAAATGAGGCTATGCCGCTTGCTATCTGCAAACTCGGTAGCGGAAGCAATCTCCCTGGCTATTATATGTATCATGGCGGCACGAATCCGTATAATCCTGCTCATACTATGGCTGAGACGCAGAAAACGGCTGTTACCAACTATAACGATATGCCTTACATGACATACGATTTCCAATGCCCTCTTGGCGAAATGGGACAGCCTAATGATATAGCCTTTCATCAGACGCGCTTCCTTCATCAGTTTCTTGCCGACTGGGGCGAGGAACTGTCACAAATGAAGGTAGATACCCTTTCCGAACACTATTCCCGTCGTGGCTGCTTTGAGTTCTATAATGACTATGTAAGGATGCACAACGAGTCGGGTAGGGCGTATGTCCGTCCTGTCAATATGCAGTTTCTTGGGCATACTATTACCGCCACTGCCCAACCTTTCTGCAAGGTAGGTGAAACTATCTATTTCATTCCTATCAAGGGTATGAAGCCGACGATAACCGTTGACGGAAAGAAGCGTGCCTTAAAGGCATCCCCCTCGGGGGATAAGAGGGGGGCTTTTATTCTGTTATCTCCTCAACAGGCTCTCCGTGCCTATAAGATTGACGGTGAACTACATTTCGCTCAGCACGAAGGCGGCATTCTGTATAAGGATGGCGATAGTATAGTGGAAGAATACTGGTATGAAACTGACGATAGGGTAGAGGCTCGCAAGATTCGTGAGGCTGATTCGCCTCGTGAGGTTGTCAAGGGAAAGCAGAAGGTAGCTGCTATGCCTGAGGATAGCGACTTTGACAAAGCCGCTGTTTATGTTATAGATGTAGATTCCGCTCTCGCCTCTTGTGCCGATAGTGCTTTCTTGAAGATTGACTATGCTGCCGATTGTGCACGTGTCTATGCCGACGGCAAACTCGTGCAGGATAATTTCTGGAACGGTAAGCCGATGCTCGTTCGTGTCTCAGATCTCGTGGGCAAGAAAGTGGAACTGCGCATCCTCCCTCTTCGCAAGGATGCCCCTATCTATCTCCAGAAAGAGCAGAAAGCAATTCTTGAAGCCTCGGAGAATGCCCTTCTCACGCTCACAAAGGTTAGCATCGTTAAGAGAACCACTATCCCATTCGCTGATTGATTATCTACTCACCCTAACGTGAGTTCGACGACTTGTTTCTGCGAAGAACTTGCATTAGCTTGTTGAGCCTTGCGATAAGATTAAACGCAGAGACGCAAAGACGCAGAGCTTTATAAAAACTTCGCGACTTTGCGTCTTAGCGTTTTGATATAACGTGAGTTCGGCAAATTACCTGTTTAGAAGAACAGCTTCACTAATTCCCTTGCAAGTCCCTTGCAAATCCTATGTAAGTCCCATTTTTCTCCCATTATAGGGAACGGACTTACAACGGACCTGGAACGGACTTACAACGGACCTGAGAGGGAGGTGAAAATTTTTAACCTTCTTTCGTTATTTCCGCGTTCAGAATATTTTTTCGCGAGAGTTTTTAAATAGGGGGGTGCACTTTTGCCCATTTTTAGGTATAATGCCCTGACAGTCAAGAGATAACGAAGCGTGCACCCCTCCCCTAAAGTGCACCTATGAAAAGAATGTTTTTAGAAGGGGGGTGCACGCAACGTAAATTGCTGGTAATCAGTAGGCAAAAGGGCAAAAACAAGCAAAAGTGCACCCCCCCTATTTTAATTCTTCCGAATTTTTTCAAGGTATAATCTCGACATAGCAAAATGTAAGGAATTACAATAATTACAATTACAATAAAAATAAGCAATACACCAAATAATCGCACCAACTAAAAAAGAAGGGTATCACATTGCGTGATACCCTTTTGGTTTAGATAATGGAAACTTTATCTAGAGCCTAATTGCATTATTCATCAAATTCCTCATCCTCAAAGGAAACAGCGGAAAAACATTTGGCATCTGGCGTGCCTGTGCCTCCAACTTGAACCTCGCTTGTTTCTACAAGCAATGGGAGATTCATTGTCTCTACTGTGAGTTTCGGCTTGTTATATTTCTTTCTCATAATCCTTACTTATTTTACAACAAACTTCTTTCCGTTCTTTACGTATATGCCCGGCTTCAGATTATTCTCATTAACCTTTCTGCCGTTCAAGTCGTAAACTGGTGATTTATAGTTGATCATTCGTAAATCCTCAACGTCTGTTGTCGTTTCTTCTTCACCTACTACATTGATAGTGATTGCCTTTGCTGCATTACTTACGTTATACATAGGACTACGGGCCTCTATCTTCATATACCAACGGTATGGTTTCAAGCCACTATTACCATCGGTCATTATGAGAGCACCACCACCCATAGTATAATAGTTGTTCGCAATCAATGTAGATGCAGAAATTGCGTTATAAGTGCCCGTAAAAGTATATTCTGCAATAGTCGTTCTGCAATCTATACTATTCTCTTCTGTTGGATAGATAGTTGCATTACTAACAGATAATGTCTTTTCTCCAACACTCTTTGCCTTAATAAGGTATGGGGTATTAGGAATAAGAGAACCATCCTTTATCTTCACAATATCCATTATGGTCTTGTCAATAACACCATCATCATCGGTATCCAACTGACGAAGATTATTGATATAAGCCACCTCGAAATCATTCTTCCAATCCTCATAGTTCAAAGAGAAAGGAATGTATAGAGCCTGCCATTTAGTATTGTTGAAAGTGCGAGTATAGGAAATCTCACATTCATCAAGTTGCAAACCATTATTGAATGTTTCTCCATCCGTCAGAGTATATGTTGTAGGAATAGCATGTACTTCAATGGCTGTTACTCCGTAGGGACCATTATCCCACCAATAAGCATTTCTATATTGTTCAACGTAACTGGACGGAACATATAAAATGGTGGATTCGGGAAAAGGGCGGGGAAGTCCCTTTGATGGACACTCTATATATGGAGGCGTGCTTGCCATGCAAATGACGGAAGTAAGACCTGAGCAACCAGAGAAAGCATAAGTCCCAATACTCGTCACAGAATTAGGGATGGTGACGGAGGTAAGACCGGAGCAATCACGGAAAGCATAAGTTCCAATACTCGTCACAGAATTAGGGATGGTGACGGAGGTAAGACCTGAACAATCACGGAAAGCATCATATGCAATTTGTGTTGTTCCTTCCTTTATTTCAATTTTTGTCCCTGAAGGCATAGTTCCTTTGTATTTATATAGAACTTTACCTGCATAAATTAATCCATCAGGTTGGTAGTCACACCATTTTGTTCCATAAAAAGCACTCTCTCCAATATACGTCACGGAATTTGGGAAGGTGACGGAGGTAAGACCTGAGCAATTACAGAAAGCATAATTCTCTATCTTTGTTATTCCATTTGGTATCACTAAATTGTCAACTTCTTTCCCATTTATATATAAGTGCTTTGCATAGACTAATGGATTTGAATCCCAACTATTAAATTCGATTTTACACCACGATACAAGGTCTGTTATATGTACAGAGGTGAGACCTGAGCAATCATAGAAAGCATCATCTCCAATCCACGTCACAGAATTACCGATAGTGACAGAGGTGAGGCCTGTGCAACCAGAGAACGCATAATATCCAATACTTGTCACAGAGTTAGGGATAGTAACAGAGGTGAGACTTGAGCAACCTTCGAAAGCAGAATATCCAATACTCGTCACAGAATTAGGGATGGTGACGGAGGTGAGACTTGAGCAACCAGAGAAAGCCCACTCTCCGATGCTCGTCACTCCATTTTTTATTACTACTTTCTTAATTTGTTCTTGTTGAGAATTCCATGGAGAATCGTCCATATCACCAGTTCCTGATATTGTCAATGTACCATCATCTGATAATTTCCATGTAATCTCAGCATGAATCGCATTACAAGAAATTACACAGAGAAAGATTAGTAAAAATATTTTCTTCATTGTTAGGGAAAAAAATAAAAAAGGGCGCAGACTTTCCGAAATCCTCGTCCTCTAACCTGGTACCGCCAAGCACCGCGCAACTGACAAGTCTACGGAAAAAGCCCATGCCCTTAACGGACACGGAACTTTTCGCTTACTTGTTCCCGTTGCTTGAAATTGGCGGTTTCGGCTAGAGAGAACAAGAGCTAAAAGCTCTATGTTATATTATATTTCGAGAATCGGTAGTTGCTCACCCAAGTTAATAATATAAAGTCAACTATTTGCTGAACAAGTCTGGGACTTCTGTCAGCAAGGGGAACGTTACCGCTCGTCTGTTTAATTACGATTTTCTTTCTGTTTCTTATAAACTGTTTTTATGGGTTAATATATATTTGTTTTAATATCTGTGTGCAAAAATAACCAAATTATCTGATTCCTCCAAAATATTTGCGAGAAAAAAAGTATATTCTTACCAGCACTCAGTCTCATCCGCAATTTCAGGACAGGTTTCTGCCTTGTATGTCGGATCTTTTCCGACACGTCGCTGCTGTCTGTAATCGTCCAAAAGAATGATGGCGTATTTGCCAAGGAATGTGATGGCGATAAGGTTGCACGAAGTCATTATAACCATGAAGAAATCAACCATTGCCCATACGATGTCGATAGTCATCAGAGAACCGAAGAATACTATTATGCCAAGGAAAACTCTGTAGCCTTGAATAGCTGCCTTGGTATAGCTCTTGCCATTACATAGAAAGGCAACATTGCACTCTCCATAATAGTAGTTGCCTATCACACTTGAGAATGCGAAGAATAATATGGCAATAGCGATAATCGTCTTTCCTATTTCGCCGATATGCGAAGAGAGAGCAACCTGAGTAAGTTCAATTCCGTTTTGCCCACAGTTGTAAAGACCAGAACAGAGGATGATGAAAGCCGTACATGAGCATACAATCAAGGTGTCGGTAAAAACGCCCAGGGTTTGGATAAGTCCCTGTTTTACGGGGTGGCTTACATTAGCTGTGGCAGCAGCATTAGGAGCGCTTCCCTCGCCTGCCTCATTACTGAATATTCCGCGTTTGAAGCCCATAGTGATGGCTGCACCAATTGTTCCGCCAACAGCCTGATCAAGTCCGAAAGCACTCTTCACGATAAGGCTTAATACCGACGGAATCATTGTGATGTTTGTGATTATTATCCAAATGGCTATGGCAAGATACCCTAACGCCATGACGGGCACAATAACTGAACATACCTTTGCTATACGCTGGATGCCGCCGAATACTACTGCTATGGTTATAGATGTCAAGGCAATAGCCATTATCTGGGGTGAAAAGCCAAAGGCCTGAGTAAAAGCAGAGGAGATGGTATTTGCCTGTACCATATTATTAGTAAGACCAAACTGTCCTATGCTTGCAATAGCGAAGATACACGCAAACCAATGCTTGTGCAATCCCTTCATTATATAATATGCCGGACCTCCTATGAACGAGTCCTCTCCGTGAGTCTTGAATAACTGAGCAAGAGTACATTCCACGAATGTATTCACACTACCTATGAGTGCCATTACCCACATCCAGAAAATAGCACCGGGGCCACCTATTACTATAGCCGTAGCAACGCCAGCAAGGTTTCCTGTACCTACTCGCGATGCCAGCGATACGGTGAAAGCCTCGAAACTGCTTACTCGCTTTGTCTTTTTGTCTTTTACTTCCGTATTATCACCGCTGTTGAAAAGAAGACGGAACATTTCGCCGAACATGCGAAACTGCACGCCGCGTGTACGGAATGTGAACCAAATTCCGGTTATTGAGAGAATTGCGACCATCAATCCGCCCAGGGGTTCGTTGATTGCGTTTAGGAGGTCAGTAATTTGTTTTTCCATATTTGGGTGCAAAATTAATAAAAAATGCCGTAAATTGCAACATTGAAATAGCAAAAGCGGTGTGTGAATTGTACACTTCAATATTTTTTTGGGCGAAAATATGTATTTTTTTCAAAAAAAAATTTTGTGCGTTGTGCTTTTTTTCGTACCTTTGCAACATGAAAACCAAACAAAAGGTTTTCTGATAAAGGTTTAGATTAAAAGTAAGTAAGATTTAGTTAGTAATACAGAATTTGTTAGTAGTAGTATTGGTTAATAACCTTACTAATTTCTATGAAACAACACTCTTGAAAAAAATCAAGGAAAAGAAGGAAGCGGTATCCCATTGCGAAATGGAGTACCGCTTATATTTTTTGTCTATAAAATAGAGTGAATAGTGAATAACGAATAGATAATAATACTTAATTCAAGTTTCGCTTGTTCGTTATTGCCTGGAAGGCAACACCATGAGTAACCGAGGTGCATACTCGACGAAGGAGAGGATGCCCTCGGATATAGAATCTCCATCAACTAATCAGCCTGGAAGGCTGTACCTAATTGGCGATGTACTGCCATCCAGGCAGTTAAAGGTGTAGAGGTTTTCATCCCCGCACATCCTCGTTTCACTCGTATGTACGGGGTTACGCATAGTACTGTCTTCCAGACAGTTTCGGACAAGCGAAACTTGAATACTTATACTGGCTAACGCCCAACGGGATATTACTCTTAATCTCGTTCTGGTGGCTACCTGTATTATTCATTTTTCATTTTTCACTATTCACTATTCACTTATAAGAATGCGTATTTCAGCACGAAGAGAACAGCAAGTATGCACATTCCGATATTCAGTTCCTTCCAGCGACCTGCAAGAATCCTTATCGCAACATAGGTGATGAGGCTCAGTAGTATGCCGTCGGAGATGCTGTATGTGAGAGGCATTACTGAAATGCACACAAAGCATGGAATCGCATTGGCATAGTCGGTAAAGTTCACCTTACGTATGTCGTGCATCATCATCACGCCCACGAGGAATAGGGCAGGAGCAGTTGCCTCTGAAGGAATGGCAAGGAATATGGGTGCAAAGAATAGGGCAAGGGCAAAGCATACGGCAGAGGAGATTGAGGTCAAGCCAGATCTGCCACCTACATTCACGCCGGAAGCACTCTCTACGTATGTAGTAACAGTAGAAGTTCCGAGCATAGCGCCAACGGTTGTACCAACGGCATCGGCCATGAAGGCCTTGCCAAGACGTGGGATGTTGCCATTCTCATCAACCATTCCTGCACGGTTGCTTACACCAATCAATGTTCCAATTGTATCGAACATATCAATGAAAAGGAAGGTGATTACGCAGATTGCCATATCCACAGACAATATGCTGCTCCACTCAAACTTCATAAGGATAGGTGATATAGAAGGTGGGGTGTCAAGAAATCCTGTGAAATTAGTCACACCAAGAGGAATACCGATGATAGTAGTTGCGAGGATTCCTATCAACAATGCACCTACAACGTTTCTTACCAACAGCACAGAGGTCAGCAGAATACCGAAACAGGCAAGGAGTACGGCAGGAGAATGCAGATTGCCCAAAGTTACGAGCGTAGCATCACTTGCACTTACGATTCCTGCATTCTTCAAACCGATGAATGCTATGAAAAGTCCTATGCCCGGCGATATTGCTCGACGGAGGATAAGCGGCATGGAATCAACGATTTTCTGTCTTAGTCCTGTAATGGTGAGGAGGATGAATATGATACCCTCAAGGAATACGGCAGTCAAGGCAAACTGCCATGTATAGCCCATAGTCAGTACTATTGTGTATGCAAAGAAGGCATTCAATCCCATACCCGGAGCCAATACGAAAGGCAGTTTGGCATAGATAGCCATAACTGCTGTGCCCACGATGGCAGACAGTATAGTGGTTGTAAATACAGCACCCTTGTCCATACCCGCATCTCCAAGGATGCTTGGGTTTACGGCAAGGATATATGCCATAGTCAGGAACGTGGTGATGCCGGCGATAATCTCTTTTTTCACCGTCATGGTCTTTGGATCAAATCCGAAAATCTTTTGAAGCATACGAATGTTGCGTTATAGGTTAAACTTCACGGCAAGTGTAGGGTTGATGAAGAAGCTCTTGTCGTTTGCGAAATTATACACGAAGTTATTGCTTATCTCGACCTCAGAGCCAACGGAAACCTTTGGAGTGATGTTCCACCAGAGCTGAGGCTCGGTAAGAATAATGAGCTGACCATGATGATTTATTGCATTCTCACCTCTCCAGAGGTCGATGAAACCGGAGAAAGTGCAGGCTTTATTAGCAAATGTGGTGCTCCAGACACCTGTCAACTGGAATGAAGCGTATGCGTCATAGCCACCTGATTGCTTGAAGAACTGCTTGTACATAGCCTGAACGGAATAGGTAGTGGAGAAATCTGCATTATGACCGTTCCATGCACCACCGAAGAGGGCTGCCGACTGATAAGAGCCTGCTCTTCCCATTCCTCCATTGAACTCCACGTGTGCAGCAAACGAAGAGGATTCTGTTGCCTTGGCAATGTTGAATTCTCGACTTACCTCGGTATATGCTCCCATCACACCGTCCTTGTCAAGGTCGAGGTCAACGAAATAGAACCAGGAGCCGAGGTCATCGGCAGAGAAATGTTCGAATGTAGCAGTAACATCCTGTCTGCCTTTTTCTTCTGTTGAATAGATGTGACGACCAAAGTCATAATGCAGTTGAAGATTCTGTGCACTTACGCCGACAGCCGTCAATGTTGTCAAAAAATTAAAATAATAGATTTTTTCATAATTATTATATATGTGATTTTGTGTGCAAAGATACTTATTTTCTTTCAGAATCTTCAAATTTTTACGTGGAAACTACCAAACATTCTGCATCTTCTATGATTTGAGCGACTTTTTGCTATTCTGATATACAATAATTGACAAAGAAATATGTATTTTTTAACGTTGCTATATTTGGTGGATTGCGAAAAAAATTGTAATTTTGCACCAGTTTATTCAGGGTGGGGGTAGCAAATCGTTGCCAACATAAAACTTATGATAGTAATAACGTATTGAAAATGAAGAATATACTGACATGTATCTTGGTCCTCTTGTGCGCAATGCCGATCTCTGCTCAGAGAATCAAGAAGCTGGAAACTAAGGCAAAAACTTATGCAGAGAAATATGAAAGGGTGGATAACGAACTGACAATATCATTTGTTGAGGAAAACATCCCGATGTCAAGGCAGGAGATTTATTCTGTCTTTCCCGCTTTGCTTGATAAGCAGTTCAATATTCACGACGATGAAATCGAGTCACGCGATGCGCTGGGCAAGTCAGTCAAGTGCTCACTCACTCGTAAGGTCATAAATACAGGAAATATCAATGTCATTAGCAATTTCAAGATGAAGCTTGACGCTAAGGACGGTAAGGCTCGAATCAGCATACGGACTGATGGCTATAGCTTATCTGATGGTGCGAAGATGAATGTTGAGGAACCTGTCTGCTCACGACCACCATTCGTGGAGTTGGAAAGCAACACGGAAAAGGGCATGAAGCTTAATGAGTTCTATTATGATACTTTCTTGCATTTGGATAAGAACGTTGAGGACATCATCAAGAATTTCTGTGAGTACTGGCAAAAAGTAAGGAAATAATCCTATAATAATCAGGCAATATCACAAACAATCATCTCTGATTGTAATAAATCTCTCAAAAAGTTTGCAGATTACAAAAAAAGTTGTACCTTTGCACCCGCATTTGAAGAACGAGGTATTCTCGTGACAGAAAAAATGCAATATCACATCTTAAGGGTAGGTAGGTAAGTGGTTAAAACGGGCAGACTGTAAATCTGTTGCTTTGCGGCTTCGGCGGTTCGAATCCGTCCCTGCCCACAAGAGTGGTAAAGAAAAGTCTTACTGGAGAGGTGGCGGAATTGGTAGACGCGCTACTTTGAGGGGGTAGTGTCAATTGTGACGTGGGAGTTCGAGTCTCCTCCTCTTCACATACATTGAAGACGATATGAACGGTTCGTGATACATCGGTATCATCGGACCGTTCTCTTTTTTCTTGTGTTTCTTGTCCCTTTTATAACTGGTTGTAAATAAATGCTTTTGCAGATTTGCAACATGAATTGCTATGTTCTCGGAATGTAGCAATGCACTATTGCGCAAATGTAAAAAATGTAGCATGTTATAAATCGCGAACTTTATGAAACAATAATTTTGGCGAATGTCAGGATAAGTTCGTACTTTTGCACTCAGAAAAGGTAAGCATTAAGTTAGTTTATATCATGACGGATCGTAAAGATGGTTACAATCATTGTGAAACTGAATTGTAAGACAAAGAAATACAATGAGTGTTTAGCTTAGACGGTATTAAAGAATTGTATTGACGGGATTAACGCAAGGCGCAAGGTCAATGTCAGCAAATGCTGATGTTGACTTTGTTCTTTTATTGTGTACTAAGTCCATCTCCCTTTTCCCGTTCTTTTTCTCGAACAACGGCACTTATCCCTTGCAAGTGATTCCGTTGTAATTCCGCTCTTCCTCCGAACCAAACTCGATGATAATACCATTATAATACCATTATATTACCATAATAATACCATAATATTACCATTAACTATGGTATTTTAATGGTATCTTAATGGTATTTATATGGTATTTTAATGGTAATTACATCGGAGGAAGAGTTTAGGTGCTTGAATTTGTGTTCTTGGTGTGCTTGTAGGATGGTTTTTGTTGATGAATGTATAGAAACTTGTGTGCAGGAACCTGACTTTGCACAAAAAAGAGCAAAAATTTCAACTTTTTCATGGAAATATTTGGAAAATCCATAAAAAATGTGTAACTTTGCACCTGTTCAGTGGAATGAGAGGCTCACCGAGATGAGCTTCTCATTCTTGTTTTATTACTTAAATTGAGAGAATGATAGACAAGAACGTCGTTAAGACAGTAGTTGAGGAATGGCTCCAGGACAAGGAGTATTTCCTGGTTGACATCGAGGTCAGCACAGATGACCGTATCGTAGTGGAGATTGACCATGCTGATGGTGTGTGGATTGAGGACTGCGTGTCCTTGAGCCGTTTCATCGAAGAACACCTTAACCGTGATGAGGAAGACTATGAACTTGAGGTGGGTAGTGCCGGTATTGGTCAGCCATTCAAGGTGGAGCAGCAGTATATAAACTGCATCGGTAAGGATGTGGAGGTGCTTGCTGCCGACGGTATGAAGGTTACAGGCGTGCTGAAATCGGTTGATGGCAGGAAGTTCGTCGTTACTGTCAGCGAGAAGCAGACTGTAGAGGGCAAGAAGCGCCCGCAGCTCGTTGAGGTGGAGAAGGAATACTCCATGGACGAGGTGAAATACTGCAAATACTTGATAAATTTTAAATAAAATATATAATGGCAAAGAAAGATGCAATTTTACAGCCAAATATGATTGAGACGTTCAAGGAGTTCAAGGACACCAAGAACATCGATCGTACTACTTTGGTTAGTGTGTTGGAAGAAAGTTTCCGTAATGTCATTGCGAAGATCTTCGGTAGTGACGAGAACTTTGACGTAATCGTGAACCCAGACAAGGGTGACTTCGAGATCTACCGTAACCGCGTTGTCGTTGCTGACGGTGAGGTGGCAGACGAGAACAAGGAAATAGCTCTTACTGAGGCTCAGAAGATCGAAGCTGACTATGAGGTGGGCGAGGACGTTTCAGAGCGTGTTGATTTCGCTAAGTTCGGCCGTCGTGCTATCCTTAACCTTCGTCAGACACTTGCAAGTAAGATTCTTGAACTTGAGCACGACAGCCTTTACAACAAGTATAAGGATCGTGTGGGCGAGATTATCTCAGGTGAGGTTTACCAGACTTGGAAGCGTGAGGTCCTCATTGTGGATGATGAGAACAACGAGCTTATCCTTCCAAAGGCAGAGCAGATTCCACAAGACCAGTACCGTAAGGGTGAGACCGTTAAGGCTGTCATCCTTCGTGTAGATAATGAGAATAACAATCCAAAGATCATCCTTTCACGTACAAGCTCACTCTTCCTCCAGCGTCTTCTTGAGGCTGAGGTTCCTGAGATTGCTGAAGGCCAGATTGCTATCCGCCGTATTGCCCGTCTCCCGGGAGAGCGTGCAAAGATTGCCGTAGAGAGCTTCGACGACCGTATTGATCCGGTAGGAGCCTGCGTAGGTGTTAAGGGTAGTCGTGTGCATGGTATCGTTCGTGAGCTCTGCAACGAGAACCTTGACGTTATCAGCTATACAGCTAACACAAAGCTCTTCATACAGCGTGCCCTTGCTCCTGCACGTATCAACAGCATCGTGCTCGACGACGAGAACCACAAGGCAGAGGTTTACCTCTCACCAGAGGAGGTAAGTCTTGCTATCGGTCGTGGCGGTCAGAACATCAAGCTCGCTTCAATGCTTACAGAATATACAATCGATGTATATCGTGACCTCGGTGAGGACGAAAACGTGGATAGTGATGATATCTATCTCGACGAGTTCAACGATGAGATTGACCAGTGGGTTCTCGATGCTATCAAGGGTATCGGTCTTGATACTGCAAAGGCAGTTCTCAATGCTCCACGCGAAATGCTCATCACCAAGGCAGACCTTGAAGAGGAAACTGTTGATCAGGTGCTTGAGGTCCTGAGGGCAGAGTTTGAGAAGTAAGCCAAGGCTCTGCAAGTTACGGGTTACAAATTGCTAATTACTTAGTTACGCCCTTCTCCTTTAGACAATAGTCTTTGGAAGAATAAAGATAGATGAAGTAATACTGTAATTCGTAATACGACAATACATAAAGAAAAGAAATGTAACTAAGTAATTAGTGATTTTGAAAATAGTAATATCATTAGATGAGTATAAGATTAAATAAAGCAATACGTGAACTTAACATCGGCTTAGGTACTGCTGTTGAGTTTCTGGAGAAAAGACCTGATCTGGGTGAGGTGAAGTCCGATCCTTCATGCAAGATTAGCGATGAGCAGTATAATGCTCTTTCTGCTGCTTTTGCCAAGGATAAGGAAGTCCGCACTCAGGCAGAGAAGCTATTCCAGAAGAAACCGAAAGAGCATAAAGAGTCCAAGAAGGTCGAGGAAAAGAAGGCTGTTGAGGCTTCTCCGAAAGCTGAGGAGAAGAAGGAAACACGTCAGGAGTTCAAACCTCTTGGCAAGATAGACCTTGACTCCCTTAACGGTAAGAAGAAGCCGGAGCCTAAGGTAGAGGAAAAGGCGGAGAAGAAGGCTGAGCCTGTAAAGGTTGAGAAACCGGAGCCTGCCAAGGCTGAACCTGAGAAGAAGGAAGTTGCAAAGGCTGAGGCTCCAAAGCCTGAGCCTAAGAAACCGGAACCTGTAAAGGTTAAGGGAGATGAGTATTTGGAGCAGGAAGTTGAGGTCTTCACCACAAAGAACGAGCGTAAGATGCTCGGTCAGAAGATGAATGTGGTAGGTAAGATAGACCTTGACTCATTGAACCAGAGCACTCGTCCGAAGAAGAAGACCAAGGAGGAACGCCGTAAGGAGCGTGAGGAGAAGGCTCAGCAGGCTCGTGATGCTCAGAAGGCAGCTAACGGCGAGAGGAAGAAGCGCAACCGCATGAACAAGGAGCGCGTCGATATCAATGCCGCAGCTAACCAGCCTCAGGGCAATGGCAAGAATGGTAATAACCAGAATGGCCAGGGAGGCAAGAAGAATAAGAACAAGAATAAGAACAAGAACAATAAACCTCAGGAGGTAAACGAAGAGGATGTAGCACGTCAGGTAAAGGAAACCCTCGCACGTCTGACTTCTAAGTCAAGCCAGAACAAGAAGGGTGCCAAGTACCGTAAGGAAAAGCGTGATGCTGCTGCCGAGAAGCGTGATGAGGAACTTCTTGAGCAGGAGTTGGGCGAGAAGACTCTGAAGCTCACCGAGTTCGTTACTGTTTCAGAGCTTGCCACCATGATGGATGTTCCTGTAACGAAGCTTATCGGTACTCTGATGTCTATCGGTGTGATGGTAAGTATCAATCAGCGTCTTGACGCTGAGACAATCAACATCGTGGCTGAGGAGTTCGGATTCACTACCGAGTATGTAAGTGCTGAGGTTCAGGAGGCTGTTCAGGAGGCTGAGGATGACGAGAATGATCTCGTAAGCCGTGCTCCTATCGTTACTGTCATGGGTCACGTTGACCACGGTAAGACTTCTCTCCTCGACTATATCCGTCAGACAAATGTTATCGCTGGTGAGGCTGGTGGTATTACCCAGCATATCGGTGCTTATAATGTTAAGCTTGAGGACGGCCGTAGGATTACATTCCTTGATACCCCAGGTCACGAGGCGTTTACCGCTATGCGTGCCCGTGGTACTCAGGTTACCGATATCGCGATTATCATCATCGCTGCCGACGACTCTATCATGCCTACCACCAAGGAGGCTATCGCACATGCTCAAGCTGCTAATGTTCCTATGGTGTTCGCAATCAATAAGATTGATAAGCCGGGAGCTAATCCTGACAAGATTCGTCAGGACCTTGCTGCCATGAATCTCCTTGTAGAGGAGTGGGGCGGTAAGTACCAGTGTCAGGAGATAAGTGCAAAGAAGGGTACTGGCGTAGCTGAGCTTCTTGAGAAGGTGCTTCTTGAGGCTGAGATGCTCGACCTGAAGGCTAATCCTAACCGTAAGGCAACAGGTTCTGTTATTGAGGCTTCTCTTGACAAGGGCCGTGGCTATGTGGCAACAATGCTCGTAAGCAATGGTACCTTGAAGATGGGTGATATCGTTATCGCAGGTACATACTATGGTCGTGTGAAGGCTATTTTCAACGAGCGTAACCAGCGTATCGATAATGTTCGTCCAGCTGAACCGGCTATCATTCTCGGTCTTAACGGTGCTCCAAGTGCCGGTGACTCTTTCCATATCATGGAGACAGAGCAGGAGGCAAGGGATATTGCCAACAAGCGTTTGCAGTTGCAGCGTGAGCAGAGTCTCAGAACGACTAAGGTTGTCGGTCTTGAGGAAATCGCTCACCGTATCGCTCTTGGTGAGTTCCACGTGCTCAACCTTATCGTCAAGGCTGATACTCAGGGTTCTGTCGAGGCTCTCTCTGACTCTTTCATCAAGCTCTCTACAGAGAAGATTCAGGTGAATGTGATTCAGGGTGCCGTAGGTCAGATCTCGGAGAACGACGTGATGCTTGCATCTGCTGCTGAGAACTCTATCATCATCGGCTTCAACGTCCGTCCTTCTGCTGCCGCAAAGAAGGTTGCAGAGCAGCACGGAGTGGAAATCAACACTTACTCTGTCATCTACGATGCTATCGACGATATCACTTCTGTGATGGAGGGTATGCTCGATAAGGTGAAGAAGGAAGTTGTTACCGGTCAGGTTGAGGTACGTGAGGTTTACAAGATATCCAAGGTCGGCACAGTTGCCGGTGCTATGGTTGTCGAAGGTAAGGTTCACCGCACAGACAAGGCTCGCGTCATCCGTGACGGTATTGTGGTTCACACAGCCGAGATCAACGCCCTTAAGCGTTTCAAGGATGATGTCAAGGAGGTTGCTACCAACTTCGAGTGCGGTATCTCACTCGTTAACTTCAATGATATACAGCAGGGTGATATCCTCGAGACCTTCATGGAGATTGAGGTTAATCAGACTCTGTAATCATATAGGGATTGTAAATGTCAGAAAAGAATGAATTCGTTAAGCAGGTTGCCGAACAGAAATATGAGTTCGGCTTCACTACTGACGTACATACAGAGATAATACCTGTAGGACTGACAGAAGATGTGGTGCGTCTTATTTCTGCAAAGAAGGGCGAGCCGGATTGGATGTTGGAGTTCCGACTCAAGGCCTTCCATTACTGGGAGACTCTTGAGCAGCCTACCTGGGGGCATCTTGACATACCCCCGATAGACTATCAGGCAATATCATACTATGCCGACCCTTTGGCAAAGAAACCGAAGAACAAGGAGATTGATCCGGAACTGGAGAAGACCTTCGACAAGCTCGGTATTCCGCTTGAGGAACGTCTGGCATTGAGTGGTACTGCTGTTGATGCCATCATGGACTCTGTATCTGTGAAGACTACCTTTAAGGATAAACTGAAGGAGAAGGGCATCATCTTCATGTCAATAGGTGAGGCTATCAAGGAGCATCCGGACTTGATAAAGAAGTATCTGGGTACTGTGGTTCCTTACCGTGACAATTACTTTGCGGCTCTCAACTCTGCCGTTTTCTCTGACGGCTCATTCGTCTATATCCCGAAGGGAGTACGCTGTCCTATGGAGCTTAGCTCATATTTCCGTATCAATGCGGCTAATACAGGACAGTTTGAACGTACCCTTATCGTGGCAGACGATGATTCATACGTTTCATATCTTGAGGGTTGTACAGCTCCTATGCGTGATGAGAACCAGCTTCATGCCGCTATTGTGGAGATTATCGTAAATGATAGGGCAGAGGTGAAGTACTCAACCGTACAGAACTGGTATCCGGGCGATGAGAACGGCAAGGGAGGTGTGCTAAACCTCGTGACAAAGCGTGGTGAGCTTCGCGGTGAGCGTTCAAAACTCTCTTGGACACAGGTAGAGACAGGTTCGGCAATCACTTGGAAGTATCCGTCATGCGTGCTGAGAGGCGATGACTCTGTTGCGGAGTTCTATTCCGTGGCTGTCACCAACAACTATCAGCAGGCAGATACAGGAACGAAGATGATACATCTTGGCAAGAATACCAAGTCAACGATTATCTCTAAGGGTATCTCGGCAGGTCATTCGCAGAACTCATATAGAGGTCTTGTGAGGGCTGGTTCTAAGGCAGATAATGCCCGCAACTATTCTTCATGTGACTCGCTGTTGCTCGGTTCTGAGTGTGGTGCGCATACGTTCCCTTATATGGATGTGCATAATGACACCGCAATCTTTGAGCATGAGGCTACCACTTCAAAGATATCTGAGGATCAGCTCTTCTACTGTCAGCAGCGTGGCATTCCGATGGAGCAGGCTGTAGGTCTCATTGTCAATGGCTATGCCAAGGAGGTGATACAGAAGCTCCCTATGGAGTTTGCGGTTGAGGCGCAGAAACTGCTTAGCGTGAGCCTTGAAGGAACTGTAGGATAATACTGATGTTTCGAGATTTGCGTTTAGAGTTTAGTGTTTAGGGATTAGTGAACAGATGTCTCAACACACAAAAACTCTAAACACTAATCACTAAACTCTAAACAATAAAATAGCAGGCTTCGGCCAGCTATCATAAATTAACCATTATCAATAACTAAAACCTCTTAGAAAATGAAAAAGTATCTTGCAGAAGCATTTGGAACATTCGTTCTCACACTTCTTGGTTGCGGCACAGCCGTATCTCTCGCATGTGGTTCTGATACCGCATCAGTAGTTGGCACAGCAATGGCTTTCGGCCTTTCTGTTATCGCTATGGCATATACCATAGGTGGCATTAGCGGTTGCCATATCAATCCGGCAATCACTCTCGGTTGCCTCTTGACGAAGCGTATAAGCTGTAAGGATGCTACCGGATACATGATTGGACAGGTGTGTGGCGCAATAATCGCTGCTGCTGTTCTCTATGTGTTCACGCATTTCTCAGGTGCAAGTTTCGGGGGCACTCTCACCGGAGCTAATACCTGTGACGGCTGTAATGACAGTCAGATAGGCGGTCTGATCGTTGAGATTGTTCTTACCTTCATCTTTGTTCTCGTTGTGCTTGGAACAACAGACGCAAAGAAGGGTGCAGGTAACTTTGCAGGTCTCGCTATTGGTCTTTCTTTGATTCTCATACACCTTGTAGGTATTCACTATACAGGTACATCCGTAAACCCAGCCCGTTCTATCGGTCCAGCTCTTTTCGAAGGAGGTGTGGCTCTCGAAGATCTCTGGGTATTCATCATAGGCCCATTCATCGGTGCAGCTCTCTCTGCATGTGTATGGAAGGCTATTGGTGAGGAGTAAATAGGTAATTAGTAATTAGTAATTTGTAATTAATTAAGTGTTAGAAGTCAAAAACCTTCACGCCCGTATAGGCGATAAGGAAATTCTTAAAGGCATAAACCTTACCATCGGTGATGGTGAGGTTCATGCTATTATGGGACCTAACGGTTCCGGAAAATCAACTCTTAGTGCCGTTCTCGTTGGAAATCCTCTCTATGAGGTTACTGAAGGCGAGGCATGGTATAATGGCAAGAACCTGCTTGAGATGAAGCCTGAGGATCGTGCTCATGAGGGACTCTTCCTTTCTTTCCAGTATCCTGTGGAGATACCGGGTGTCTCTATGACAAACTTCATGAAGGCGGCTATCAATGAAAAGCGAAAGTATCAGGGACTTGCCCCTCTCTCTGCTTCCGAGTTCATCAAACTGATGAAAGCAAAGCGTGAGATTGTTCAGCTCGACGCAAAGCTTGCCAACCGCTCTGTAAACGAGGGTTTCTCTGGTGGTGAGAAGAAGCGCAACGAGATATTCCAGATGGCTATGCTTGAGCCTACTCTCTCCATACTCGACGAGACCGACTCTGGTCTTGACGTTGATGCTATGCGCATTGTGGCAGATGGCGTAAACATGCTTCATACAGACAAGACAAGCACTATCGTGATAACTCACTATGAGCGCTTGCTCGACATGATTAAGCCAAGTGTCATCCATGTGCTTTGGAATGGTAGGATAGTGAAGACTGCCGGTCCTGAACTTGCCAAGGAGATTGAGGTGCGCGGCTATGACTGGATAAAGGCGGAAGCTTCTCTTGATTGATAATTGAAAATTGATAATTGAAAATTTGGAAAGCGAAAAGCAATATGTAGACCTCTATGCGCAATGCCGTGATATGATCAACGGTTATAGCAATGAGGTGATGAACTCTGTGCGCGAAAAGGCATTTGAGGATTTCAAGCGTCTGGGATTCCCTACGAGGAAGGTGGAGAGATATAAGTACACCAATATGGCGGAACTCTTTGCACCTGACTATGGACTTAACCTATCTCGTCTTGAAATTCCCGTAAACCCTTACGATGCCTTCAAGTGTGATGTGCCTAATATGAGTACATCGCTGTATTTCGTGGTTAATGATGCCTTCTACGACAAGGCTCTTCCAAAGGCAGAACTGCCAGAGGGCGTGTTTGTAGGCAGATTGGCTGATGCTCAGGATAAGGTAGCAGATTTGTATGGTTCACTTGCCGATATCTCAACCGATGGTATCACGGCTCTTAACACTATGCTTGCCCAGGATGCCCTTCTCATTTATGTATCGAAGAACGTAAAGGTAGATCGTGCTATTCAGGTTATTAACATCCTTCGTTCTGATGTTGAGCTAATGGTGAATCGTCGTGTGCTCGTGGTTCTGGAACAAGGGGCAGATGCCAAGGTGCTGTTCTGTGACCATGCTGCTGATGACCGTAAGTTCCTTGCCACTCAGGTTGTAGAGGTCTTTGTGGGTGAGAATGCCCATCTTGACATGACCTGTCTTGAAGAGACTCATTACAAGAATGTGCGCGTGAGCAACGTGTATATCGACCAGAAGGCAAATTCACGTGTTGACCATAATGTCATTACCCTTCATAATGGCGTGACACGCAATCGTACAGACCTTGTATTCTCTGGAGAAGGCGCAGAATGTTATATGAATGGTTGTGTGATAGCCGATAAGGAGCAGCATGTGGACAACAACACCCTTATTGACCATAAGGTGCCACATTGTGATTCTCACGAGCTGTATAAATATGTGCTTGACGACAAGGCAGTAGGTGCATTTGCAGGTAAAGTTCTTGTGCGCAAGGATGCCCAGAAGACCACTTCTCAGGAGACCAACCAGAACCTTTGTGCTACTAAGGAATGTCGTATGTACACCCAGCCGATGCTTGAGATATATGCAGATGATGTGAAATGTGCTCATGGTTCAACCGTAGGTCAGTTGAACGATAAGGCATTGTTCTATATGCAGCAGCGAGGCATCTCTCTTGAAGAAGCTCGAACATTGCTTCAGAACGCCTTTATAGGTGAGGTGATAGACAGGATACAGGTAGAACCGCTCCGTGATCGTCTTCGTCATCTTGTAGAGAAGCGTTTCAGGGGTGAACTGAATAAATGCGAAGGCTGCAAGCTATGCAGATAAACACAGTAAAGCCCTCTATCTTAGAGGGCTTTACTGTGTTTATTTAACTATAACTTTTTTAACTTCACCATTATCCATCTGAATAATATTAATACCATTCTTAAGAGTTGTTGCCTTATTTCCATTTATTGTATAACGCCTTAAGATCTGAGGTTCATCAATTGCAACTTGGTTAATACCAGTTGATGTTTCTTCTTTGATATTAACAAATTCCTTCCATCCTTCTGTAGATTTATACTTGTCAATAGTTCCTTTAGGTACATATAATATGGCATCGGAATATGCATAATCAGAGAAAGTATACCAATCTATAGCAAAGGGATTTTCAATTTTAGAAATAATCTTTGATATATAACTGCAAAGTCTAAAAGCACAGTCTCCGATTGTTGTTACACTGTTTGGAATCGTGACAGAGGTTAGACCACTGCAATCATAGAACGCTCTTTCTCCTATAGTCGTCACACTATTTGGGATTTTTATGGATGTCAAAGCGTCGCATTCTTCGAAAGCATAGTCTCCGATTGTTGTTACACTGTTTGGAATCGTGACAGAGGTAAGACTGCTGCACCAATTGAAAGCATGGTTCCCTATGGATGTCACACCGTTTGGAATCATGATAGAAGTCAAACCGCAATCATAGAAGGCATAGGCTCCAATACTTGTCACACTATTGGGAATAGTGACAGTAGTCAGAGCACTGCATTTCCAAAAAGTGTCTTCTCCTATGGTCGTCGCACCTTTGAGAAAAGTGGCGGAGGTTAGCCCCATGCATCTCTCGAAAACACCTTTATCCATGCTCGTCACGCCGCTGCCAATTGTGACAGAGGTTAGGCCATCGCAAAACCTAAAAGCATACGTTCCAATGCTCTTTACGCTATTTGGAATCGTAAGAGAGGTCAAGCCGCTACAGCCCTGGAAAGCACAATCTCCAATACTCGATACACTGTTTGGAATCGTAAGAGAGGTCAAGCCGCTA